>JBEPVL010000041.1:0-21306 GCA_041691035.1 Chlamydiota bacterium | reverse complement strand
TTGTGCTCTAGAAATTGGGCTGTATTATGAATTTATTTTTTGGAAATGGTATTAGATATCAAAGGCAGCGATGGTGTCTATCCTTTAATTGTTGAGGAGGCATTAGACTTCTATTCAAATGAAAGCAAACAAGAAGAGCTGTACCTTACTTCTAAAAAAATAGATAGAGTATTGCAAGAAACAGCGATACTTGTGGCAAGAGGCGATGTTTCAGATTTTGACTATCGAAATTACCCCATAATGATAAGAAGAGGCTATAGTGATGATGCCGTTGCTCTTATTGATACTGAACATATGGATGGGGCAATTGGCGGATTTTTCGGAAATCGTGGAGGAAATAGGGGGCTAATCGGCTGTGTTTCTAAAAAACATCTCAACGTTGTTACAAATGAAGCACGCTTAAATGGGGTTGCTATAGGTGGGAAAAGTCTAAAAAGACGGGTTGATGAACGTTTAAAAGAGCTTGAGGAAGATCGTAAAGCTAGAGAGTTCTATATGAAAAATAATATTTCTATTGGTAATGAATCTATTACAGTGGATGTTCAATCCCTTGGATTTACAAATCTGGAAGAGAGTCTGTCAAAGGGTACTCAGACCTTTACTTTTGAAGATGTGGTTCATGAGCTTGTTAAACTCATTAATGAAGAGTTAAGACGCAAAAATGATCCCAACCAAAGCCTTAAGGAAAACAGAACGGTGAGATTTCGGGAAGATGCAACTTTATTTAAAAAATATGGTCATTTAGGTGTTACCAAAGAAGATTTCATAAATTGTCATACTCTAGAGGGAGTGGCTTTATTAAGGAAAAAAAGGTGGATTTGTCAAATCATCGACAAATTCCACGAAAAAGGAATCATCCATCGCATTAACGAGATGGTCTATGACTATGATTATTCATTCCAGGTTTAAAAAAACAGTGCACCTCTTTAGTGTGCGCTTGTTTTTATCGGATTCATCTGATACCCGTATTAAACTTAGAACCATGCCGGAATGACTCTAGGTTAAAGCTTCTCTAACATGTCAATCAAGAAATAATAGCTACTGACATTTTTTTCATTCTCTATGGCTATTTTGTATTGTTCTTTTGCATATTCTAAACCTTCTTGAATATCGATAGAATCGATGAAGTCTTTATTAACAAATAATTTTACCATATCTGTATGTCCCCTTTCACATGCAATGATAAAAAGTTTATTGATCTGTTCTTTTGTAAAGCTTTTTTTAAATCTGGAATCCTCCATCAATAGCTTCACGATTTTGACTTCGTTATGGGCTACTTGATTCATAAAAAAACCGTCATCATTCGGAAAGAAAGGGGTGTTTTCTAGTGCTAATTTAACAAAGAGCACGAGATCATCAGGCTTTAGCTCCTTTCCTAATATCATTTGATTAAAAATGTGATTAAAATTATCCTGCGAGCCTATCTTCCTTAATATAACTTTAACAATTTCTTCTTTAACACCTAAGCGTACAACCATATTTTTAAAGTTCCAAAATCTAATGGAACAGGTTTCACCTTCTTTAAAAAGTAAATTAATCTTGTCTAAGGCAATTTCATTTTTCAATACAGGAATATCATTGCAAATTTCATTTATTAGTTCTTCTCTACTTTTTATTCTAATCTCTTCCCAATTTGTTATTTTTCCGGATTCAAGCAAAAAATTTATATTCTGTATGTCTGAATTCCGATAAAGACCGCTAACAAGAATAGTTTGCTGTTCTTTATCTAATACCAAATTTTTAATAGATAAATAAGGTTTTAATTGATCAATAACCTCATCCTCATATAGTTCCACAAACATAGAGAAAGCCCTCAAGGTCATCATTTCAAAAATAAAATTTGAAAAATTTGGATTGCTAAGAGTCGGTAAAACTTTATCAATAAATTCTTGATCAAAGGCGGTGTTATTAAGAACAAGCATTGGTGCTAAAATTTTTTGAATGTTTTCTGGGGTTAATTTTAAATTTGGATCCCCTAATAGGAGCTTTAAATCATCATATTTTTTATTTTTCGCCGCATGAAGGATGGGCTCCACGATCAGTTTTTTATATTCATTGTATTCTTCAAGGCCTTCAGGTTTAATTAATCTATATTCAAAATTACCCTTCTCATCTTGAGATATAGGTTTAAGATAACCCGTAATAATATATTTAAGATGTTGGGCACTTCCAAGGGCATTATGCGAGTAAGCAAATCCAACTTCCTCTAAAGCCCCTATTGAAAATATAGACTCGGCTAATTCCTGTTTTACAATCGTATGAAAAGTACGTGAAACTAAGCTCAAATTTTTTATATCTCTCAATTCATCTTTAGATATGTTGGGATTTAAGATATTTTTTATAAAAGGTAAAATTAATCTTATAAATTCATAATTCTCAATTCCGGATCCTACTGGTCCTCTGGGACCAGAACCAGCTACATGGACATCGAGATTTTTTATTATTTTAAAAAAAAGACCCCCATCTTTTCTACGCACTTCGACGTCTAAAGTTTTAATTGAATTGTCCAGATGCTTAATTTCAAATTCAAAATTTACTGTTTTATCTTCTTTGAGGTTATTTTTAAAAAAATCTACAGCGCTTTTAATATAATTCGAAATATCTTTAGTTTCCTCTCCAATATTTCCCTCTATTACAATCTTATTGTTGTAATTAACAGGAGTAAGCGAAGGCGTTTCCATATTAACTCCTTTTTTCTTCATATTTACTTCCTCATTATATACAAATCAGATTAAGTATGTAAAATTTTATTTCTCTAATAAATAAAATAAATCTCTAAACATAATAGGCGTTGTGAAGTCTCTTTTTTTATTGATAATTATTTAAAAGACAACTTTCTCATCACTCATAGAAGCGGTTAGAATCTTTAATCGCTTCAAGTTTTGAGTTGATTAGTCCTTCTAAGCAATTCTTCTTATTTTTGCAATTCCCTCTAAAGTCTACGCTACGTTCTACACAGAGACAGAGATGTGGACTTTAGTTATTTTAGAAGGGATTCTGGCTTTTTTTCCGCTTCGGCTTTGAAACGGTCACGGGTATCATCAATAAAATGTTCAAATTTCCTTCTTTGCAAATCGACCTGATTGAAGAGTTCATCAAGTTGACTCACAATATGCTGGAGACTTTCCCTGTCATAATTAAGCTCTGTTCTAATGTTTTCCAGAGCTTGGACCATCTGATCTTGAAAATGATTGTCCGTGTTTTCCGACGCAAAAATGGGGTCATTAAGTGTGGTTTTATGATGGAAATAGGCTTGGTTATTAATCAGTGTTCCAGCAGCTAGAGAGAAAAGAAGCAAAAGAAACGTTTGAGAAATAGTGATCCATCCCTTAGCAGCAAGAAAAACAGTAAAGAGAAAGACAACAAATCCCACTAATAACGCCACAATGTGGATGGAATGAAAAAGCTGTTCCAAATAGATCATGATATTTTACTCAGTTTACGGTATATTATTTCGAATTTTGAAAATGGCGATAGAGTTGATAGAATGTTTCTTCATTGACCCACGAGCTCCCAAAAGTAGTCCCAGGCTTAATCGTCCCATGAAAGTCAGAACCGCCAGTGACGACCCAACTTTTACGCTGTGCAATTTTAATCCATCTTTCATTGTCCTTAGGAGCAAAGCGGGCATAATACCCCTCAATCCCATCAAAAGGTAAATCTATCAAGTTGCGAATAATTCGTACATCATTAATTAAATGAGGATGCGCAATAATAGCTAATCCTCCTGCTTGATGGATCGTTTCAAGGGTTTCTTCAAGGGAAATTGGAGTGCCTGGAACAAAACAAGGTTTTCCTTCAGAAAGATATTCGTTGAAGGCTTGTTGCATCGTCGTTACATATCCTTTTTCGATCATAGCTAAAGCAATATGAGGTCTAGTGACACTATCAGAAAAAAATCCGCGTTGTCTTTCAAGCTCATCAACAGAAATGGGCAGTGACTTTTTTGCAAGCAACTGTAGGATAGCAAGATTTCGGTTTTCTCGTCGGATTTTATGCTTGCTGCATAAATTTTGAATGGGTTTTGCATCCAATGAAAAAGCGTAAGCTAGGACATGAATGCTCGTGTCTTTATAACAAGTAGAAAATTCTATACCAGGTAAAAGGAGGAAATTCATTTCAGCAGCATAAGGCATTGCTTCCTTATACGCTTGAATAGTGTCATGATCCGTAATCGAAAGTCCATTTAAATTGCTTTTAATGGCATGATCGATGATCTCTGTCGGTGTTAAAGTTCCATCAGAACAAGTTGTATGGCAATGCAAATCTGCTCTAAAAAATGTTTGCGTCATTTCTAAATCTCTTCAAATGGGATATAACGCACTTCCGTTTCAAGTTCAATCCCTGTGTTTTCTTTGACTTTAGCTTTGATGAGTTGAATCAGCTGCTTGACATCTTCAGCTTTAGCGGAAGCAAAATTGATAATAAAATTGGCATGAAGAGTAGAGACTTCAGCCCCTCCCACTCGGAGCCCTTTCATCTCTAGTCGATCGATCAATGCCCCTGCATGTGAGGGAAATGGATTTTTAAAAACACATCCAGCAGATTTTGCATCATAGGGTTGTGTTTGTTTCCGGGCATTGAAGAGTTGAAGCTGCTTCTCTCTTGCGCTTTCAAAGGGCTTCAAACGAAATGTGGCCGCAACTATTGCTCCTTGCAAGTCTTGAAATGAGGAATATCGATTTCCAAAATTAAGTTCCTCGCGGTTATAGCGAATGAGTTCCCCAGATTCATTGACATAATCAACACTAACCAAAACGGCTGCTGTGTCTATTCCATTTGCTCCAGCATTCATATAGACAGCTCCACCTACACTTCCAGGTATCCCTGAAGCAAATTCAAGTCCAGTCCATCCTTGTCTTGCAGTTTGGGTGCCCAATAATGAAAAACTATATCCCGCACCCACATACCATTCCTCTTCAGAAAGTTTCTCTAGAAGGTCAATCCGATTAGCAATCACTAACCCATTGTAACCACGATCATCAAAAAGAGTGTTGGAGCCTTTACCCAAAATAAAGAAAGGAATCTTGACACACTTCATTTCTATAAAAATAGCCTGCATTTCTTTGATCGTGCGGACAGTACAAAAAAATTTTGCAGGTCCACCTATACCGAATGTACAGTACTTACTCAGTAAGACATCAGTGTGCCATTCATCAATGCTCATGCTGATTATCATCCTCAGTCTCAACTTCAAGCTCAATCTGAATGGTCGGGAATTGAGGAAGATCTTCAGAGGCTTTGGAGGCGGCTAGTTCACTATTCAGCAACTCCTCGACGTGCTCTTTAACCTCTTGTTCAGATGTAGGTTCACCAATACTTACTTGGTATAAATAGTCAAGCAATGCATTAACGAATTTAGAAGACTCTAACGTGCAAAACTTCTTTGAAAGACGAATCGACTCTGCGATAGCGACTTTAGGAGGAATCAATTTTTCAAAAAAAATCTCGTACAATGAAAGTCTTAAAATGTTTTTAGTCACAGTCTGAATGCGATCAAAATCATAAGAAGGGGATGCTGAGGTAATCATAGCATCAATTTGAGGAAGTAACTTTGTGATTTCAATCACTTTTTCCATTGCTTCTCGGACATTTTTTTTAGTCACACTTAACTCTGTCATCATCATGGTAACGATTGAGGCGTCGTCAGTATGGCCAACTTGTTTGCTATAAAGAATTTGAAAAACAAGTTCTCGAAATTTTTGTTTTGGGAGTGTCATCTGTACTTACTGGAGGTTATTGAATTGAGAAATTAAGATTTCATGATTACATTTCAGGCTTTTATGTCTTATGTATAAACGTCGAAGTCGAAGATGATCGTCATATTGCAAAAGAAATTCTACCCATCCTTCGCTAAAGTAATAGGAAATAAGAGTGTTTTTAGAAAAGCACTCTTTTCTTAAAGCAGCTTTGAAGTTGCTTTCTGCATCACTTTTCGGCATAAATCGATATAACTTCGTCAGGGGAGTGCTCGAATTCGTAATGCAGTCAATAAATTGACTAAAGGAAACATGATTCGAAATCGTGATTCCTAAGTCAGATGCAATATCTTCAGGTAAGGATACGGGGTAGCGAATCCTGACCATCAAACGCATGAGTGGATCAAATAATTTCATGGTAGTTTGTTGTTCTTGATTTTCAACACAGTTTAGCAATAATCTTAAGCGTATGCAATAAAAAAATAAAATGAAGGGCACTTCCGCAATCTCTGAATTTTTATCTTGACTTTTATTGGGAAAGTGATAAGGTATTATGTATTGTTTTGAGAAAGCAAACTCTCAAGCTACCACCAGCAATAATAGTGAATTTTCAACTTGAGGCCAACTTTTATCTTGAAGGATTGTTGGCGGGCTGAGATTTTCGATCCAGGATAAACAAAAGACAGATGACAAAAGAAGATACAATAAAAATTGACGGAACTGTGGAAGAGCTCCTCCCTAACATGAACTTTAGGGTTACTCTAGAAAATGGCCTAAAGGTTATTGCGCATTTGTGCGGAAAAATGCGAATGAAAAATATTAGAGTTCTTGTAGGGGATATCGTCACAGTTGAAATGTCACCATACGATCTTTCAAAAGCAAGAATTATATTTAGACAACGATAAATGAATTAAACGTTGAAAAATTCTTGATTTTATTTCACCAGAGCTTTATATTCACTAAATCTCTCAGGTTACCCTGAGAATTCTGTCATAAAGCAATGGCGATAAGCCCAGATAGCTCAGTGGTAGAGCATTTGCATGGTAAGCAAAAGGTCGTAGGTTCAATTCCTATTCTGGGCAGACTTAAATTTATAAGGTAAAACGGTAGATATTACTGGAGTATAACGGAGGAAGTAAAATGGCTAAAGAAGCATTTAAGAGGAATAAGCCTCATGTCAATATCGGAACTATCGGTCACGTTGACCATGGTAAAACAACTTTAACCGCAGCGATCACAAAGCGTCTTGCTGAAAAAGGTGGCGCTAAATTCAGAGCTTACGATTCAATCGATAACACTCCTGAAGAGAAAGCTCGTGGAATCACCATTAACTCAACACACGTCGAATACGAAACAGGAAGCAGACATTACGCACACGTAGACTGCCCAGGACACGCTGACTATGTTAAAAACATGATTACTGGTGCTGCTCAGATGGACGGCGCAATTCTCGTTGTTGCTGCAACAGACGGTGCGATGCCTCAAACCCGTGAGCACGTTCTTCTTGCTCGTCAGATGCAAGTTCCTGCAATAGTCGTCTTCCTAAACAAAGTCGACATGCTTGATGAGAGCGATGCTGAACTCCTCGACTTAGTCGAGATGGAACTTCATGAATTGCTAGAATCTAAAGGTTACCACAACTGTCCGATCATTCGAGGTTCTGGTCTTCGCGCTTTAGAAGGCGATGCAAAATATTTAGAAGCTATCGACCAGCTTATGAATACTGTTGATGAGAAAATTCCAACTCCTCAGCGTGAAGTTGATAAGCCATTCCTTATGCCAGTCGAAGACGTGTTCTCAATCTCTGGACGTGGAACAGTAGCTACTGGACGTGTAGAGCGTGGCGTTATAAAAATCAACGATAAACTTCAGCTAATCGGTTTGGGCGACACACGTGATACAGTTGTCACTGGTATCGAGATGTTTAACAAGATTATGGAAGAAGCGCGCGCTGGTGAAAACGTTGGTCTCCTTCTTAGAGGTTTAAACAAAGATGATATCGAAAGAGGAATGTGCTTAGTTGCTCCAGGAACTTGCACACCTCACACTGAATTTACAGCAATGGTATACGTTTTGACAAAAGAAGAAGGCGGCCGTCATAAGCCATTCTTCTCTGGATATCGTCCTCAACTTTATTTCCGCACAACAGACGTGACAGGTGTTATTGAATTGCCTGCTGGTGTTGAGATGGTGATGCCTGGAGATAACATTGGCATTACTGTCAAGTTGATCACAAGCATTGCGATGGAAGAAGGAATGCGTTTTGCTATCCGAGAAGGGGGCAAAACAATTGGTGCCGGAACGATCTCTAAAATTTTGAAATAGAGCGTTTTTAAATAAAGGGGTGGTCAATTTTGGCTACCCTTTTATCAACTTCCGACATAGGGGTGTGTAGCTCAGTTGGTAGAGCAACGGTCTCCAAAGCCGTCGGTCGGGGGTTCGAATCCCTCCGCACTCGAATGAATATCAGTTAGTGAGTGAGTAATTCGACTAGCATACGGAGGATTAACGTGGTTGGTGAAGTAAAATCGATGGAACTGAAGAAAGCACAAAATTCCTCACAAGAGGATGTAACGTCTAAGGCTGAGCAAGCACGTGATTTTATAACAAATATAAAGTCTGAAGTGCGCCACATTAGTTGGACAAGCCGTGAAGATTTAATCACATATACAAAAATTGTTGTTGCAATGACATTTTTGTTTGGGATGTCGATCTATTTCATGGATATTACAATCCAGACTCTTTTACATGGATTAAACTTGATTTTACGTTTCATAGGCGGATAATCCAGATGCTGGGCAGCACTATTCTGCTTTAAGCTCAAATCATGTGAGTGTTCGGATTAATTTAAGAACTTTAAAATCGACAATAAAATAGGGTGTGTCATGCTAAAATGGTACGTGGTACAGGTGTTTTCCTCACAAGAAAAAAAGGTGAAGAGAACTCTTGAAGAACATCTTGATCTAAAAGGCATGAGTGAGTACATCAAACAAATTTTGCTTCCCACTGAGAATGTCTCTGAAGTGAAGTCAGGACAGCAGCATATTGTAGAAAAGCGCTTATGGCCTGGGTATATTCTTATTCAAATGGAAATGACTGATGACGCATGGCTCTATGTGAAGTACACGAATGGAGTCATTGATTTTTTAGGAGGCGGAAAGCCAGTTCCACTTACAGACACTGAGATTGATGAAATTCTAAAAGATCTTGAAGATAAAAAACAAACGATCACACATAAACATAAGTTTGAAATGGGCGATCGAGTTAAAATTGTTGAAGGGGTTTTTGTGAATTTTATTGGAACAGTCACAGAAGTCTTCCATGATAAGGGAAGGTTGAGTGTGATGGTTTCGATTTTTGGGCGAGATACTCGTGTGGATGACTTGGAGTTTGCTCAGGTTGAAGAAATTTTAGAAGAAAGTGACCAAGGTTAGTGAGAAGAAGATAAAAAATCCAGCTCTTATAAAAAAAGCTGGATTAATTATCGAGTATGAAGTATAAGTGATTTCATTCATTGAAAATGATGAAGAATTTTTTATTCGAATGATCCTATTCAAGCGCACAAGCTAGCCTCTCTTGTGTGCGTGAAATGATCGAGACTTTTAAGAGATACGTGCGAAGAGGGCATTATGGCAAAAAAAGTTATAAAAATTATTAAGCTGCAGATTCCTGCAGGAAAAGCCAATCCGGCTCCCCCAATTGGACCAGCGCTTGGTGCTGCTGGTGTCAATATCATGGCCTTTTGTAAGGATTTTAATGCTAAGACACAAGCGAAAGCAGGGCTTATCCTTCCAACGATAATCACAGTGTATAGCGATAAATCCATCACTTTTGTGATGACTGAGCCCCCAGCGGCTCAATTGATCATGGCCAAGGTAGGTATTACAAAAGGTTCCGGCGTGCCGAACCGAGATAAAGTAGCAAAAATTACACGCGCTCAGGCTCGTGAAGTTGCTCTACAAAAGCAACCTGATATGAATGCTGAAGACATCGAAAAAGCAACCAATACTGTATTGGGAACCGCTCGTTCGATGGGTGTTGAATATATAACAGAGTAGAGAACATAACTATGGGTCGTCCAAGTAAAAGAATTCGGGAGATAGCAAAGACAATCGATTTAACAAAATCGTATAATGTGAAAGAAGCTATCGAAATACTCAAGAAATGGCCGTCTGCAAAGTTTAATGAGACGGTAGAAGTTTCTCTGAAGCTCGGAGTCGATCCGCGTAGAGATCAGGGTGTGCGAGGGACCGTTTCATTACCGAATGGAACAGGTCGAACAATTCGTATCCTCGTGTTTGCTAAAGGAGAGAAGGTCAAAGAAGCTCTCGACGCAGGCGCCAAATATGCAGGTCATGACGAACTTTTAGAAAAAGTTGCCGGCGGATGGACAGATTTTGATGCTGTCATTGCAACTCCGGAAATGATGAGAGAAGTGGGTAAACTCGGTAAAGTATTAGGTCCGCGTGGACTTATGCCCACGCCAAAAGCAGGTACGGTAACCACAGATATTAATAAAGCTATCCAGGAATTAAAGGCTGGTAAGATTGAGTTTAAACTGGATCGTCACGGTGTCGTTAATAATGGCGTCGGCAAGGTCTCTTTTTCTGTCCCACAACTAGAAGAGAACATCCAAACTTATCTTAACGCTGTTCAAAAAGCGAAACCAGCGTCCGCTAAGGGACAATATATGCGATCTTTGCGCCTTTCATCGACAATGGGTCCAGGGCTTAAGATTGATATCCGTGAATCTGATGTAAGTGCGAAGGGGTAAAATTATGAGACAAGAAAAAGGACTTCTTAAGCAAGCAATCCAAGAGAAAATTCATCAGCATCCATCTTTTGTGATTATGCAGTATGCCAAAATGAATGCAAACACAGCTAACTTACTTCGACGCCAAGTGAGAAAATCAGGTGGTGACGTTGAAGTTTTAAGCAAACGCTTGTTTCTCAAATCGGTCAATGAACTTGGTATTGCTATCGAGCGCGCGGTACTAGATGGACATATAGGATTGATTTTTTTAGGAAAAGACCCTATTGAGTCAGTAAAAGCTGTGTTCAAATTTAGCCAAGAAAAAGACAACATCATCAATATTTTGGGCGGTCGTTTTGATGGAGCTCTCTATAGTGGAGAAGATGTTGATCGGTTATCGAAGCTGCCAGGTAAAGATGAAATGCGAGCTCTGTTCCTTAGCACCCTCGAAGCACCAATGTCTCAGACCTTGGCTGTTATCGAAGCGCTGCTCACTAGCGTGCCATTCTGTTTGGAAAATAAAGCAAAAGAAGGCACCGAAGAAGCTAGTTAACCTTGGCTCAATCATTACAATTTATTAACAGAAGTTTTTTGAAAATTAAGAGGTAATATCGTGAGTAAAAGAAATCCAGAAGAATTAGTCGACGCTCTCAGTGCTTTGACCGTATTAGAGATGTCAGAATTAAAGACAATGTTAGAAGAGAAATGGGGCGTTAAAGCAGCAGCGCCAGCTATGATGGCGGCAGCACCTGCAGCAGCAGGACCCGCAGCAGCTGAAGCTTCTGAGTCAACAGACTTTCTCGTTACGCTAACGGACTCTCCAGCCGACAAAAAAATCGGTATCATTAAGGTCGTACGTGAGATCACAGGTCTTGGCTTGAAAGAAGCTAAAGAACTTGTTGAATCAGCGCCCAAAGAATTAAAAGCGTCAGCACCAAAAGCAGAAGCAGAAGATATTAAAAAGAAAATTGAAGCCGCCGGCGGAAAAGTTTCTCTTAAAGGCCTATAGTCTTTTATCGCAGCGAACTGGATAATACGTCCTGGTTAGCTGCGGTAAGATCTAAGTCCTTGCAAAGAAATAGACTAGCACTGATTGACAAGATTTTGTGTATGGTTTATGCTTCTCTTTGCAGGGACTTAGCTATTAGCTAGAGTTTAAGCTCATTTGAAATTTTAAATTTTGAAGTGCTTGATGCTAAAAGGTTATAAATTTTTGAGTATTGGCAGCTAGATAACTAAGGTAAGCATTTGTTTCGCTTTATTATCCACCTCTCTATGCCCAAAATCAGGTTCAAATTCGATAACGTTTGCACTACATCATGATATGTGCGATCTAATGAAACACTTTAAATTTGCAAGGTCCTAAATGATTGGATCAGTTAGGTTTTTCTAACTTCCAACTTTAGTGATAACTCAATCCAAGTAAAGCCATAGTAGGAGTCCTTCATAATGTTGAAAAGGCCACCCCATCGTGTGAGTTTTGTTGATAAGGAAGAAATCATCGACCTTCCCAATCTGATAGAAATTCAGATTAAATCGTATAATCAATTTCTACAAGCCGATAAGTTTCCTGAGGAACGAGAAATGGCGGGTTTGCAGGAGGTATTTGCAGAAATATTTCCTATAAAGTCTTACGACGAGAAAACCATTCTAGAGTTTATTTCTTATAATTTAGGAGTCCCAAAATATAGTCCGGAAGAAAGCATTCGTAGGGGTATTACCTATAATGTCACTTTGAAAGTTAAGTTTAGATTGACTGATGAAACGGGGATTAAAGAAGAAGAAGTCTACATGGGAACAATCCCTGTCATGACTGATAAAGGAACGTTCATCATCAATGGAGCTGAACGGGTCGTTGTCTCTCAATTGCATCGCTCTCCTGGGATTTGTTTTGAGCAAGAACGCCATCCACGTGGAAATATCATCTACTCGTTTAGGATCATTCCTTATCGTGGAAGCTGGTTGGAGGGGGCCTTTGACTCAAATGATTTGATTTACATCTACATCGATCGAAAAAAACGTCGCCGAAAAATTCTAGCCACAACGTTTATTCGTGCGCTAGGTTATTCATCGAATAGTGATATCATTGAAGAATTTTTTGTGACACGCAAGTGTAAAATTAAAAGTGAAAAAGAATTTTCAAAACTGGTTGGGAAAATTCTAGCTGCAGATGTCATTGATGAATCTTCTGGACTTATTTTTGGAAAAGCATCTGAAAAATTAACTACAGCGATGCTAAAACGTATTGTGGATGCTGGTATTGACACAATTCGCATTGCTGAAGGGGCTGATGAAACAAGCCCAATCATCCGAATGCTGGCTAAGGATCCGACAGATTCCTACGAATCTGCTCTTAAAGACTTCTACAGAAAGATTCGTCCAGGCGAGCCTCCAACGTTGTCCAATGCCCGTTCTGCTATCATGAGGCTCTTTTTTGATCCAAAACGGTATAATCTTGGTCGCGTGGGTCGCTATAAACTAAACAATAAGCTCCATTTTGAAATCAATGATGAGACTTTAAAAGTAGTCACCCTAAAAAAAGAAGATGTCATTGGTGCCTTAAAGTACCTCATTCAACTTAAAGCGGGTAGCGAAGAGATCACAATTGACGATATCGACCATTTAGGGAATCGCCGTGTAAGGTCTGTTGGAGAATTAATTCAAAACCAGTGCCGTATCGGCCTATCTCGTATGGAGAAGATTATTAGAGAGAGAATGAATCTTTTTGATTTCTCTTCCGATACACTAACTCCAGGAAAAATTGTCTCCGCAAAAGGTCTATCGGGTGTTTTAAAGGATTTTTTTGGACGTTCTCAGCTTTCACAATTCATGGATCAAACGAATCCAGTGGCAGAGCTTACGCATAAGAGAAGGCTTTCTTCTCTTGGGCCTGGAGGCTTAAACCGGGATCGCGCTGGCTTCGAAGTGCGAGATGTGCATACAAGTCATTATGGAAGAATTTGTCCGATTGAAACTCCAGAAGGACCTAACATCGGTTTGATTTCTTCACTCTCTTCTTTTGCAAAAATTAATGAGTTCGGATTTATCGAAACGCCGTATCGTATTGTTAGAGATGGTATCGTGACTGAAGAGATTGAATACATGACGGCTGATCAAGAAGAGCAGTGCGTTATCGCACAGGCTTCGGCTGCTCTCGACGAATACAGCATGTTTAGAGACCCCATTTGTTGGGTTAGATACCGTGGTGAGCAATTTGAGACTGATACCAAGCGTGTCACCCACATGGATGTTTCTCCGAAACAACTCGTTTCTATTGTAACAGGTCTGATCCCCTTCTTGGAGCACGATGATGCTAACCGAGCTTTGATGGGTTCAAACATGCAAAGACAAGGAGTGCCTCTTTTAAAACCAGAAGCTCCTATCGTAGGAACTGGTCTCGAGGCTCGAGCAGCTCGCGACTCAGGTGCTGTCGTGGTTGCCCTGGAAGACGGTGTTGTAGATTATGTTGATGGATTAAAGATTGTCATCTCTCCAAATGATAACCGATTGGAAAAAAAGACCTATCAGCTGAAAAAATTTATTCGTTCGAATGCAGGAACATGCATTAACCAGCAACCGCTGTGTCATGTCGGAGATAAAATTAAAGCAGGAGATGTGATTGCCGACGGTCCAGCAACGGATCGGGGTGAGGTTGCGTTGGGACGTAACGTCCTCGTTGCGTTCATGCCATGGTTTGGATACAACTACGAAGATGCGATTATCATATCTGAAAAGTTGCTGAAAGAAGATTATTACACATCCATTGACATTCAGGAATTCGAACTCAAAGCTTTAGATACCAAACTGGGTAAGGAAGAAATTACTCGTGACATCCCCAATGTCTCTGAGGAAAGCTTACGCAATCTAGGCGACGATGGCATTATACGTATCGGTGCAGAGGTAAAACCTGGAGATATTCTTGTTGGTAAAATTACACCCAAATCTGAGACGGAACTAGCGCCTGAAGAACGCCTTTTACGTGCGATTTTTGGCGATAAAGCTTCAGATGTAAAAGATGCTTCACTCGTTGCTCCTCCAGGAACTGAAGGGGTGATCATGGATGTGAAGGTTTTCAGCAGACGTGATCGCCTTTCTAGAACGGATGATGAGTTGGTAGAGGATGCTTCAAAGCTTAAAGAGATCCAGAAAGAATACAAAGGTAATCTCGCACAATTACGTACTGAAAAGCATGAAAAAGTGGGCGCTCTACTGCTCAATGAGATTGCACCAGGCAACATTGTTCATCGACGTAATGCTGAACTTATTATCGAAGAAGGGGAAGTCATCACTCAAGAGCTTATCGAGCTTCTCGAAAAGGAAAATGTAGAAGATCTCCTGATGGCAGAAAATGAAATCTATGATGTTTTACGCAAAACTTTACATGATTATGAAATTGCTGTTCAGACCGTTGAGACTCAGTATAAAACACAATTGGAATTCATGCGTAAAGGCGATTCCGATTTAGATCCAGGAATCATTCGCCAAGTGAAAGTCTACGTAGCTTCAAAAAGAAAGCTTCAGGTAGGGGATAAAATGGCAGGACGACATGGGAATAAAGGGGTTGTCTCCAAGATTGTTCCTGAGGGCGATATGCCCTATTTACCAGACGGTCAGCCTATCGAGATCATCCTTAATCCGTTAGGGGTGCCATCACGTATGAATATGGGTCAGCTCTTTGAGACACATTTGGGGATTGCTGCTAAACGCACAGGTATCCTTGTCAAGAGTCCAGTTTTCGAAGGATTCCCCGAAGAAAAAATTTGGGAGATGATGACCGAAGCTGGTTTGCCCTCCACAGGTAAGTTCTACCTTTATGATGGATGTACAGGCGAACGTTTCGATAATACCGTTGTCGTTGGCTATATCTATATTCTGAAGCTGAGCCACCTTGTCGCCGATAAAATCCATGCACGTGCTGTAGGACCGTATTCTTTAGTTACCCAACAACCTTTGGGTGGTAAAGCTCAGATGGGGGGACAACGCTTCGGTGAGATGGAGGTGTGGGCAGCAGAAGCCTACGGAGCCGCTTACTTGTTGCAAGAGCTACTTACGGTTAAATCCGATGATGTGGGCGGTCGTACTCGTATCTACGAATCGATTGTTCAAGGGAAAAATCTATTGGATTCTAGAACGCCAGAATCTTTTAACGTCTTAATCAAGGAAATGCAAAGTCTTGGGTTAAATGTTTATACCGAAACGATTGAAGGAGGGTAGGTTCAACCTCCCGTGACTTTAACACACTAATAACTCAGGTTAAGTAAGAACAGGATAACTGTCACCCTTGGAAAGTTATCCTGTTTTGTTTGCATGATTGACGGTACTTTTACATTATTTAATTGTTAGGAGACAGACATGTCTGAGAGAAATTCACGCGAAGGCCAATTCGATAAATTGCGTATTCAAATTGCTTCCGATGAAGTGATTCGTGATAAATGGTCTAGAGGCGAAATTAAAAAACCTGAAACGATTAATTATCGCACATTCAAACCAGAAAAGGGTGGTCTTTTTTGTGAGAAAATCTTCGGTCCTACAAGGGATTGGGAATGTGCTTGCGGTAAGTATAAGAAAATTAAGCATAAAGGGATTGTTTGTGATCGCTGCGGCGTCGAGGTAACCTTGTCAAAAGTTCGTCGTGAACGCATGGCTCATATCGATTTAGCTGTTCCTATTGTGCATATCTGGTTTTTTAAGACAATGCCATCACGTATCGGTAATGTCCTAGGCATGACTTCAGCTGATCTCGAAAGAATTATTTACTACGAAGAATATGTCGTTATTGACCCAGGCCATACAGATCTAGAGAAAAAGCAACTTTTGAATGACAGCGAATACCGTGAAGCTCAGGAAAAGTGGGGTAAAGATGCTTTTGATGCACGTATGGGTGGCGATGCGATCCGAGACCTTCTTTCTAGCGAAGATCTTCCTTCTCAATTGGTTGAATTAAAAGACAAATTGCGCAAAACAAAGTCACAGCAAGCTCGGATGAAGTTGGCAAAACGTCTCAAAATCATTGAAAGTTTTGTTTCATCGCCTAATAAGCCTGAATGGATGGTGATGTCCGCAATTCCAGTGATACCACCAGAGTTACGTCCTCTTGTTCCTCTTGATGGAGGTCGATTTGCGACATCTGATTTAAACGATTTATATCGTCGCGTGATTAATCGCAATAATCGTCTTAAAGCTATTTTAAAACTGAAAACACCTGAAGTTATTGTTCGTAACGAAAAGCGTATGCTTCAAGAGGCTGTCGACGCGCTATTTGATAACGGAAGACATGGTCACCCAGTCATGGGAGCAGCCAACCGTCCTTTAAAATCGCTTTCAGAAATGCTCAAAGGAAAACAAGGGCGCTTCCGTCAAAACTTGCTAGGAAAACGTGTCGACTACTCAGGTCGTTCTGTTATTGTTGTAGGACCAGAGTTAAAATTTAATCAATGTGGTCTACCTAAACTAATGGCGTTGGAACTCTTTGAACCTTTTATTGTAAAGCGTTTAAAGGATCTTGGCTACGTTTATACGATTCGTTCTGCGAAGAAAATGATTCAGCGTCATGCCCCTGAAGTCTGGGATGTTCTCGAAGAGATTATTAAAGGGCACCCTGTTCTTCTTAACCGTGCGCCTACACTTCACCGCTTAGGTATTCAAGCTTTTGAACCTGTCTTAATTGAAGGTAAGGCGATTAGAATCCATCCTCTCGTTTGCTCAGCATTTAACGCTGACTTCGACGGTGACCAGATGGCTGTGTATATTCCGCTTTCCATTGAAGCACAATTGGAAGCTAAGTTATTGATGATGGCACCGGATAATATCTTCCTTCCATCTTCAGGAAAACCTGCCGCATCACCCTCGCAAGATATGACTTTAGGACTCTACTATCTGATGTTGGATCCTCTCTATATTCGCGAAGACCATGGATTAAAATCACGTGTTTTCCGCGATGCAGAAGAGGTGTTGTTGGCTCTTCATGCTAGTGGAAGCTTTAACTGGTTTGAAAATCCGACTGATATTGGAAAAACAGAGCGTGCAGATTATACACGAGGATTGAGAATCCATGAGAAAATTAAATTACGGACTGAGAATGGGATCATTGAAACAACACCTGGACGCGTTGTTTTCAACACGATTGTACCTAAAGAGTTAGGATTTCAAAATTACAGCCTGCCTAAAAAGAAAATGGGCGAGCTGATTATGCTTTGCTACAAAAAAGCTGGCTTGGAGACGACTGTTCGTTTCTTGGATAATCTTAAATCACTAGGCTTCTCAGAAGCGACTAAATCTGCACTCTCTATGGGTGTCTGCGATGTGAAGGTACCTCCAAATAAACAGAAAATCCTACAAGATGCTCATAATCGTGTTGCATTGGTCAGAAAGCAATATGAGGATGGTATTATCACGGAAGGGGAGCGTCGCTCTAAAACTATTAGTATCTGGACGGAAGTGACTGATGTCCTTTCTGAAGAGCTTTTCAAATTAATTAGCGCTATTGATGATAGCTCAATGAATCCATTATATTTAATGATGGACTCAGGTGCACGGGGAAATAAATCGCAGATCCGACAGTTATGTGCGATGCGTGGTTTGATGGCTAAACCTTCTGGGGACATTATTGAGTACCCAATTACCTCAAACTTCAGACAAGGTCTGTCGGTGATTGAATTTTCCATTTCTTCCCACGGTGCGCGTAAGGGCTTAGCCGATACAGCGTTGAAAACAGCGGACTCTGGTTATCTGACTCGCCGCCTTGTCGACGTTGCTCAAGATGTGATCGTCACTGAAGATGATTGCGGGACAATGAATGGAATTGATGTCTCTGCTATCAAACAAGGCCAAGAGGAGCTCTTGCCATTAAGAGACCGTATTTATGGAAGAACAGTTTGCGAAGATATCTTCCAGCCTGGTGATAGCACGAAGATGCTAGCAAAAAGTGGAGATACGTTAACTGTAGCACAGTCGGAAGCAATTGATGACTCAGGTATTGAAAGCATCCGCATTCGTTCTGTTTTAACATGTGAGACTCTTAGAGGTGTTTGCGCAAAATGTTATGGAATTAATCTTGCAAATAGCCGTCATGTAAGTCAAGGCGAAGCTGTTGGTATCATAGCCGCTCAGTCAATCGGTGAACCTGGAACGCAGTTAACGATGCGTACATTTCACCTTGGGGGCGTTGCTTCTGCTGCAATCACACCAGAAATTATCACTGAAGATAACGGATTGTTAATCTACACCGAATTGAGAACGGTAAAGACTGAAGAAGGATGTTGGATTGTTTTAAATAAAAACGGACGTCTGAATATTGTTAAGGACGAAGGGCGTACACTTGACGAGTACAAAAAGCTACTGTCAACGCGTTCGATAGAACCTCTCCAGTCTTTTACAATTGAATTGGGCACTAAGATTCTTATCGAAGATGGATCTCATGTAACTCCTGGAAAAAGGGTTGCAGAATGGGAACAACATAGTATCCCTATTATTTGCGATAGACCGGGGTATGTTCGTTATGAAGATCTGGTCGAAGGCCTTTCTACAGAGAGAGACGTCAACAAACAAACAGGCCAAGCTGAGCTGCTCGTTAAACAGCATCGCGGTGAATTGCATCCTCAAATTGCTATTTATGCTGACCAAGCATGCGAAGAGCTTGTTGGGACTTATCCTTTACCTGCAGGAGCGATCATCTCTGTAGAAGAAGGGGATTATGCAACAGCGGGACGGATGCTTGCACGTCTTCCACGTAGTGCCATCAAAACAAAGGACATCACGGGAGGTCTTCCTCGCGTCGCTGAACTTTTTGAAGCACGCAAACCAAAAGATTCAGCGGAAATTGCGATCATCGATGGTGTCGTAGACTTCAGAGGTGTTCAAAAGCGGAATCGTATTGTCGTTGTGCGTGATGAAATGACAGGTATGGAAGAAGAGCATCTTATTCCCCATACAAAACACTTAATCGTCCAAAAAGGCGACCATGTTGTTAAGGGACAGCAGCTGACGGATGGACTCGTGATTCCGCATGAAATTTTAGATATTTGCGGTGTACGCGAACTCCAGAAATATTTAGTGAATCAGGTTCAAGAGGTATACCGTCTTCAGGGTGTCGATATCAATGATAAGCACATTGAGATCATTGTTCGTCAAATGTTGAAGAAAGTCCGCGTGATTGATCCAGGTGACACAAGCTTGTTATATGGAGAGGAGATCGATAAGAAGGAATTCGAAATCGAAAACTATAAAGTCAGTCAGGAAGGAGGCAAGCCTGCGCAAGCAACGCCAGTTCTTCTAGGGATCACTAAAGCATCTCTAAGTACGGAGTCCTTTATCTCCGCCGCTTCTTTCCAAGATACGACACGTGTATTGACAGAAGCAGCTTGTGCTGGAAAAACTGATTATCTCGTTGGATTTAAAGAAAACGTGATCATGGGACATATCATTCCTGGAGGAACAGGATTTGAAAGACATAAACGTGTAAAACGTTTTGTTGATAGCGTTCATGAAGAACCCCTAGTGTTCGATTTCGTTTCAAACGTTGGGTAGTGTTATTTTTTAGTTATTCTGTTAATCCGTATTTGGCCTAAACCAAATACGGATTTTTTTTTGCAAGAATTCATTTGACGATTACTTCTTTTGGTGGATAATGAAAATTTTACAAATCATTAAATGAGGTGGCCATGAAACAGAAAGCAATTGTATCACCGGATGAAAAATTAGAATTGGTGGGTGAATGGAAAAAGAAATATATTGAGACAATTATTGATGCGATAAAGCCTCATGGAGATGTATTGTTGGTAGGTTTTGATTTGGATCAAGCTGCTTATAATGCAATCGAAATGAGACATCCTAAATCCATCACAATTCTCGAAAGCGATCCTGAAAAGATTCAAAAGGCGATCGCGTTATCTTTGAAAAATAAAAATATCAATATCATTGAAGATAAGTGGTCTACGGCTATTTCAAAATTAGGGAAGTTCGATACGATATTTTATAATGAGTATCCCGCAAATGGTGATATCGATATTTCTGCTTTCCTTTTTATAGAAGAGACAAAAAAAATAGCCGATGAAGCTAAGCAATTGCTTCAGCAATTGGAAGCCGCAATGTCCCATCTCAATCAACCTTTTTCCGATCATGAAATCGATAACTTCATTAGTACGATCGGACGTAACAATCTGGAGGCTATGCCAGCATTTTTCAAGAGGTTGTACGACAATAAAAATATCACAAAAGCTCAATATGAAAGAGCAATTAAGCAATTTCATTTTGGAAAGCAGAAACGAGATGGGAAGCAACAAGTCGAGGCGACGTTGAAGCCAGATGAGCTACTTAGATGTTTTGAAGCTTGCTTTGAAAAGCACATGAAAGTTGGAAGTAAATTCTCTGCATTCCTTGCACAACAAGCCTCGAAGTATGAAGATGCACAATTTTTTGAGAAAGTGATTGCCAATCCACGCATAGACTTTCGAGAAAATATCCTTCCCATTGAAATGAGCGACCATCCAAGAAATGCTCTTATCATCTCTATAGAAAGGGTTGGATAATTTATTTAATAGTAAGTCCCAGGCTTTAACTTAGTAGCACAGTTCACACTGTGCTACTAAGAGAAATTGCGTAGGATTTTATTCTGCGCTTGTTTTTATGGTATTTACACAGCATGAGCATTTAAATACTTTCTTTAAGGAAGAAACTTATTTTTTGTTGACTTATAATAATAAAAATATATAAAGTACTGATTTATTAAATAGTTTATTTGATTTTTATTTTATATAAAGGTTGTTAAAATGATTCAAAGAATAGTTGATGCTGTCCAATATCAAGGGTTAGAAACAGCTTGCATAAATCTATACATATCTGATACTATCTATACAA
>JBEPVL010000040.1:0-22458 GCA_041691035.1 Chlamydiota bacterium | reverse complement strand
TGTGCTCTAGAAATTGGGCTGTATTATGAATTTATTTTTTGGAAATGGTATTATTTATCTCAATAGACTTTATTAAAAATTTTCTTATCCGTGGTTGATTATAAAAACCTTGTGATAGTGGAACCATAAATAGTCGTGAAAAAAATATATGATTTATTTTAAGTCTTTATAACAGCTATCTTACTTTTTTGTAATATTAAATTAAACAAAAATTAAAATATTTATAGTCATTTCCGGCTATTTTAGGAAATATAGAGGTGGGTTTTCAAAAATGATTAGCTATTGTATCAGCTTTTTGTTTTGCTTCTTTAAGAGATTTTTCTTTAAGATCGTCTCCGGAGAGAGTAGGCTCTATGATAATGGATTGGATATCAGTAATGCCAATAAATCCAAGAATGGTTTCCATGTATTTTTTCTGAAAGTCGAGATCATTAGATTCTGCTCCATAAGAACCGCCTCTGGAATAGATGAGTAGCGCGGGTTTATTTAAAACCAAGCCTTTGTACTGACCCTCAGGAGTTACTTGAAAAGTATAGCTAGGTTGCACGAGAAGATCGATGTAGTGTTTAAGGACGTAGGGAATTCCGAAATTCCACATAGGAATAGAGAAAAGATATTTATCGGCTTGCTTAAATTCATTGATGATCTGTTCTACATTTCGCCAGCTTTTGCGCTGAGCTTCTGTATGGGATTGTCCATGCAGAATTGCGTATTTGGCATCTATAATATCCCCATCAAAAGGAGAGAGATTTTTTTGCCACAAGTCAATTGTAACGATATCATCATTGGGATGTTTTTTTGCATATTCCGCTAAAAAATCTTTTGCAATTTTTATAGAAGATGAACGCATTTTTCTGGGTGAGGATTCGATATAAAGCAATGTAGACATCGGCGACTCCTAAAATAGTCTGTTCTTGTGCTGGAGCTTTGCATAAAAGACCTCATCTGTCAACTTTCTTTTTCAATAAACTTCAGGAAGTCTATTATTGACAATATTGAATTTCCTTTGATATATATCTCCTTTTCAAATCTATATGGAGAGAATCATGAATAAATTAAGTTTGTCAGTTACAGTCATTTTTTTGAGTCTTATCACTATGATAGGAGTAGGTTTAAACGCTGAGCAAGTGAAACCCACCTCTCCCAATGCGAATCAAAATACAAAAGTAGATGAGAAATATAATATCATGCTCAGAGATGAGCACTCAGGCACAGATGCCTTAGCGATTCCTTTTGATGACAGTGAAGTTGAAGATGAAGTTGAGATTAACCGTGATGACAAAAGAGAAGTATTTTCTCTTCCAAAACCACCTTCCAATCAAAAAAAATAATTACCTATTCTCTCATCCTACCTTACTGCTGTCTAAGAAGTAGGGTAGGGTGCCTTTTTTTCTGAAAAATATTTAATTAGTATCACTTAAACCTAGGTCTCACTGATGATTTGCCAAATAGTTGGAAGGAATTTGCTTTCCCATTTTTTTTTAAAGGAAGAAGCAAAAGTCAATTTTAACGAAATTAATGACGTTGAAGTACTCTTAAACCTGATTGATCCTGCAAATCATTCCTTAATTTTTTGGCGCACCCATCGAAATGAAATTAAGGAATGCATCTCCAAGCTTCATAAAGAGCATGGCAATTTAAGCGAAGCGTTTGCGACTTTGATTACACGTGCTATCCAAAACAATCCAGAAAAAATTTTTATTGAAGAACTTTTTGAATTAACGACAGAATGTTTAGGGCTGGATATTCTTCTAGAATTTGCAAAAAAGAGAGCAAAAATAGACGATCTGGAGTTTGAGGATATCATAGCATTGGCTTCGAGGAATATTTACGTTGAGGAGGCTATTCGTGAGCCAACCTGGAAACAGCAGTTTTATCGGGAGGGTCGAAAAATACGTACTGAGGTGGTTAACTTTATTCCAAATCTCATTAATACATTCCTGAGTCCTTTTAGCTTTATTAATAATCAAAAGAACTTCACTACCTTATGGGAAAAGTATCTTGCTATCTCAATTTTGGCAAAATTCTTTGAAATTCCTTTATTATTGGCAAATCAAATACACCCTATGATAGGCGTTGCAAAGAAAGTTTATTTGACCACAGGGCTTATAATTGCAGCTATGGGATCTTCCTTGGTCTTTTATAAGAAATTTTTCGAACCTGTGCCTGCATCGATTCTTTTTTGCAGTAATCTAAGCCTTAAGGCTGAATATGAAGAATTTCCTCCTATGTTAGGCACTATCAAAGAGCTTAATCAAATTGTTTCAAATTTACTAGCGGGAAGAAATATTGTTTTAGTAGGCTTATCAGGCAGTGGAAAAACCACACTTATTCAGAACTTAACTCAAATGGGTCAAGAAAATCAGCTTCCCCAAGAACTAGCTAAACGCACTGTCCAGTATATCAAATGCGGTAACCTCGTTCACCATCCTTCATTTGGATACATGGAGCAGATTAATCGGTTGAAGAAAGATGCTGAAGGATTTGGAGGGATGATTTTATTCATCCTTGATGAATACGACTTGCTTTGTGAAAATTCGGCTGCTTTCCGGTATTTTAAAAATGAGATTTTGGATGAGCTCCCTGCAGCCCGTTTTATTGCGATCACGACTATTGAAAGATATCATGAAATGTTTAAAATTGACACAGATCAATCTTTTGAGGATAGACTAGAGCCTATATTTATTCAAGATGAAGCTTCAGATCTCCTTCTAAATCCTATTGATGCTGCCTTTAATGATAAGATTCCTATAGCCGAGAGCGGAATTAAAAAAGTCATCGATTTTGCTCAGGAAACAGGCCCTTTGGAAAAAATAGGCAAAAACCGAAAAGCAGTTAACCTCTTTAAAAAAGTAATTGGAAAATGCCTATATAGCTATGATCCTAAATTTTATCCTGAATCCCTGAGGAAAGTGGATCAAGAGATAGCTCTATTGGTTGGAAAAGGGGATAGGAGTCTGCTAGAACAAGAGACCAAGATATACTTGAAGCTAACACAAGAGCGAAACAAAATAGAGACTCAATTAATCGACTGGAAAAAGAAGACAAAGAAAATTTCTCAGGTGTTGAGCTTACGAAAAATATATAGAAAAATGTTTTCTAATCTTGGGAATAGAATAACTAAACTTGATTCCTTAGATGGGATAAAAAAACATATTTCTTTAAAAGACCAGAAGATGTTTCTTCTTTTAGATTCGTTTAGAACTAGTGTCTTTAAAACAACTGTAGAGAATCTGCTAAAAGATTTGCAGACGGATCTTCTTGGCCCTATCCAAGTAGATGAAGGCTTAGTGATTTTAACTTACAATGAATATTTAGCTAATATAGCAGCAATTAAATCAAAGAAGGACTAGGTCGTGGATAAAAAAATTGGCGTTTTGCTTGTTAATTTGGGCAGCCCCATCTCCCCTGAACCTAAAGATGTGTATCGGTATTTGATTGAATTTTTGATGGATGCGCGCGTAATTGATTTTCCCTGGTGGAAAAGACTGTTGCTTGTAAGAGGAGTGATCGTTCCCAAAAGATATCGCCAATCTGCTGAGCTTTACAAAAAAATATGGACCGATGAGGGGGCTCCTTTAATTGTCCATACTCAAAAGGTTTGTGATCAACTAAAGGCTATACTAGGCGATTCCTATGAGATAGTCATGGCTATGCGTTATCAAAAGCCGTCCATTCGCGAAGGGCTTCATCTACTGAAAAAAAGCAAAGTGAGTGAGATCATCATCCTCCCTCTTTTTCCTCAGTATGCCTCGGCAACAACGGGTTCAATCCATCAGAGGGTGATGAATGAAATCGAAACATGGGAAGCCATCCCTAAGCTTCGTTTTATTAATAGTTTTGCTGATGATCCTAATTTTATACAGGCACTAGCTGAAAGAGGACGGGACTTTAATTTTGCAGATTACGATCATATTCTTTTCAGTTTTCATGGCCTGCCTGAAAGCCAGATTAAAAAGACTTCGCCGGATCATTTCTGCTTAACTCAAGGATGCTGTGAAGCTTTGAGTGCTTGTAACCAGTTTTGTTATAAAGCGCAATGTCACAGAACCTCAAAAGCTCTTTCGGAAGCGCTCTCTTTGCAGCCTAATCAGTATTCTGTTTGTTTTCAATCTAGATTGGGGAGTGATCCATGGATTAAACCCTATACAACTGATATTTTAAAAGAATGTGCTGGAAGAGGACAAAAAAGGCTTCTTGTATTTAGTCCCTCATTTGTTGCCGATTGCCTGGAAACAATATCTGAGATCTCTCATGAATATGCAGAAGAATTTAGACAGATGGGGGGAGAAGTTCTTGATCTGGTTGAAGGACTCAATTCACATCCTCTCTGGATAAAAGCTCTACAAAATCTTATTCAAAAAAATAGTTAACTATTTAGACATCTTTATTCTTGTAAATTATGATTCTGATATAATCATAGGTAGGGATAACAAGGAGTCTTTTATGGAAAATTCTTCACCACTTAATCCAGTCATTACAGATCCAATAACAATTAAAAATGAAGAAGATTATGCTCCTGAAATAAAAAAAGAGGATTTGGATATGATTTCTAAATTAAATAGTCAAAAAAAGACAGAGGAATCTACCCATTCAGATAAACTTTAGAAATGAAAATTTCTGGTCGAAAAGCATAAAATAGAAGAAGGATGTTAGATTTTTTCTTTTGCTTTAATCGTCATAACGCATTACAAAGGTTACCACTGAGTCACGGAGATTACATTTTCGTGGCTCAGTGGTGTTTATCGTGCTGATTATTACAATGAGAGACTTCAATTAAGCAGGCTATTTGATGTTTTTTCAAAAAGTGTATACTCCAGGTCTATCAGTTAACTCCTATATGATAGGGGATGAAGAAACTAAACAATGCGTTGTCATAGATCCGGTTCGACTTGTTTCCCAGTTTCAGGTGATTGCTGAGAATTTTGATGTGTCTATTGTACATATCCTTGAAACGCACGTTCACGCAGATTTTGTGTCTGGATCGAAAGAATTGAAGGCATCTCTTGGAGGGAAACCTTTGATCCATTGTTCTGGTTTGGGGGGAAAGAAATGGACTCCATCTTACGCAGATTGCATTATTAAGGATGGAGATGAGATAAAAATTGGCTCGATAAGGCTAGTTGCTCTGTCAACACCTGGGCATACCCCCGAACATATCATGTGGCTATGTTTCGATGAGTCTAGAAGTAAAACTACTCCCTGGTTCGTTTTATCAGGCGATTGTGTTTTTTCTGGTAGTGTGGGTCGTCCTGATCTCCTTGGTGAGGCTGAAACAAATTCACTTTTAGACCAGCTCCATCATTCGCTTTTTTCTACGCTTGCTCCCTTTCCAGATTTTTTAGAGTTGCTCCCAGCCCATTCTGCAGGTTCTGCATGTGGAAAAGCATTAAGTGGATATTCCACTTCTACTTTAGGATTTGAGAGGAGGTTTAGTCCTGCTTTCGCCACCTTGCCAAAAAAAGAATGGAAAAATGAAATCCTTGAGGGATTGGGTGTTTCACCACCCTATTTTAAGACCATGAAGGAGATTAATATCCAAGGTCCGCCTCTTCTCAATACGCTTAAGGTTGAATCAATGAGCGAGAAGAATTTTCAAGATATAACTAAAGGAATTTTAATTGATGTGCGGCATCCTGAACAATATGCTCCCTTTCATTTTCCTGGATCGATCAATATTCCTTTTATCTCTTCTTTTACATATTGGTGTGGATGGTTTTTGCCTGTTAAAACTCCTATTACGCTCATTTTACCAGATGATAAGAATATTTCGCGCATCGTTGATCAATTGCGACTCATTGGTTTTGATGAACCGATTTCGACTTACATCTGGGAGGAAAAAAATCTAATTGGGATGCCCTATGATTCGTTTGAAATAATGAGCGTGGAAGAATTAGTGGGAAGGCAAAAAGAAAATCTCGAGAATATTTTCGTGTTAGATGTTAGAACTTTATCAGAGTGGGAAAAAGGTCATATTCCTGATTCACACCCTATTGTGCTCAATTTGCTTCTTGAGAAAATGCATGAGATTCCCTCTGATGCAATGATAGCGACAACCTGCCGCAGTGGGTATCGAGGATCAACAGCTGCATCTCTTTTAAAAAGGTATGGGTTTACAAATGTTGCAAATATAAAAGGAGGGGTCCAAGCTTGGAAACAAGCTGGTTTCAGTGTTATTTCTTAGGAAGAAATTGTTCAGTTCTTTTTTTAGGGATCTTCTTTTTCCAAGAAGGTACAGATTAGGGCAAATTCGAAGCTGACTGCGATTAAAAGGACGATGATGATTTGACTGCCTGACATCGGATTAAAAATTAAACTTTTGACCTTTAGCAACAAAACCAATAAATCCATCTTTTTTGGCGTCTGGAAGTTTTCCAGGTTGATAGTGATAGAGCCACATTTTGTTTTTGATTTTTTCAGGGAGTGTGACTAACTCATCGTAATGTGCATGGACACCACTAGGGAATTTGGCTGTTTCACAATCTTGAAATATAATTGTCGCTTCTTCATAAAAATCAACGATCTGATGGGGTGCAAACTGAGTATCGGTTGTGATGAAGACTTTTTCCTTTCCTGCAGGAAAGATCACGCCATAGCTGGGGAGTATTTTATAGCCACAAAGAGCGTGTATTGTCTGCACGATATGAAACTTAGTGCCTTCCCATTCAAAGGTTCCACTTTCTCCAATGGGGCAAAGCTCAAAATAAATTTCAAGTGAGGGCTCCACACCTTGTAAAGATGAGAGACCGCCGGATAAGACATTATCCCAAAGAGGTTTGTAGAGTTCTTCTGCGCCGTATAATTTTATGCGATGCTTTGGTTGGTCAAAAATACTAGTAAAGGCAATCCATTCCAATCCTCCCACATGGTCAGCATGAAGATGACTGATATAGATATCAGAAATATCCTTATGAGTATATCCAAGCTCATGAATAGCAAAACGGGCATCACTTCCGCAATCAATAAGCATCTTTTTTCCTCCTGGGGAAATAAGGATCATATTGGATTGAAAGTTATCCCCCCCGACCGTAAAAGCAGAGCCGCTCCCTAAAAATAACAGTTGCATTTATTCAGTTCCTGCTGTGAGTTTGGATGTTTTTTAGCTTGTACATTTCTTGTAAGTAGATTGAGTTTTAAGCTTATCAGCTTTCATGATGGGTCGCAAAACAAGAGAAAGCAAGATCACTCTCAGTTTATGTAATCAGTGATTATTTGCAAGTGCATTTAATAAAGTTTTTTCGCAATTCCATTTTAGCAAGCTAAGCGAATTTTGAAAGAAGTCTACTAAAAATTTTGGTGATTTAGTAAAAAACAAGGATGCGAATTTTAGGTGAGCTTAAGACGTTTATCCATTGGAAATGGAAAACGCGGGAGACGGGGCTCGAACCCGCAACTTCCGGCGTGACAAGCCGGTGCTCTAACCAATTGAACTACTCCCGCATTGAGGCTATGGGCGCAACAGGACTCGAACCTATGACCACCTGTGTGTAAGACAGGAGCTCTACCAACTGAGCTATACGCCCTCGAAAACGAAAGCACGATTGTAGCAGCCCAATGAATTTACAGCAATCAATTCCTGATTGTCTATTTAGATTTAGTTCTTAATTCTTTGATCGTAAGAAGATTACTTTCAACTAAGCTAGAAGATGACATGTGGATTTGACTTCAAAGGCGATTCCAATTTTTGTTGTCAAAATGATAAATTTTAATAGCATCAACCGTGGAATCATGTTACAATGCCGTGCCGGATTGTCCCTTAACAATAATAAATAATTTCTAAAAAAGCCTCTAATCTAATAAGGAACACAAGTCCTATGCAATTATCATATGCTCAGAAAAAATCCAAGGTTGCAGTAATATTTTCCTATTTCTTAATGGCTCTAGGGGCTTTTTTAGCTGCTTTTGCTTTAGAAGTGTTTTTTATTCCAAACAATATCATCGACGGTGGCATTGTAGGTGTGGCAATGATCTTTGGTAAAGTATTTGGGAAAGGGGTCATTCCTTATCTTCTAGTCATCTTGAATTTACCATTCATAGCCCTAGCCTATCGCACAATTGGAAAAGCATTTGTCGTGCATATGGTAATGGCTCTTGTCTTCTTTGCTACCTCTATTCTTTTTATCTCTCTTTTCATTCCGTTACAATTCAGAGGAGATAGCCTAGAGTATGTTGTAATTGGGGGCGCTATATTAGGTATAGGTTTAGGATTGATTATACGTGAGGGAGGATGTACAGATGGGACTGAAATTTTAGGGATAATTTTAAATCGTCGTCTTGGCTTTACGGTGGGTCAGGTTGTATTATTCTGCAATATTTTTGTTTTTGGTATAGCCGGTTTTGTATTCAAAGATTGGCATCCTCCACTACTTTCCCTCATCACCTATATCGTTGTGATGAAAATTATGGACTCGGTTATTGTAGGTCTGGATGAAACAAAATCCGTGTTGATCATTTCTTCAAAGTCTAAAGCAATTGCAGACGCCATTGTGCATGAGTTAGGTTTAGGCTTAACAGTCATGTATGGAAGAGGGGGGTATTCGGGTGATGAGCGAGAAATTCTCTACGTCATTTCTGAAAGACTTCAACTAGCTGAACTAAAAGAACTCATTCTTCGTGAAGATTCGGATGCTTTCATTGCGATTGAAAACTTGCATGAAGTGGCCAACGGAAGACCAAATCGACAATTTGAAAAGATGACGCGTATGGAGCGTATATTTTCTAAAATTTTTCAAAAGTGATCAAAATGCCTATTCCTACATTTGAATCCATACAAGCAAGAGCTTTAGAATTGGGTTGGGATGATGTGGGAATCACACAGGCAAAAATTCCTGAAGAAGACATTCAATTTTATTTAGAGTGGCTAGGTCGTGGATTGCATGGATCTCTGGGTTATATGGAGAACAAGCTCAGAACGGATCCAGAGGTTTTATTACCCGGCGCCAAGACAGCAATTATTTTTATTACATACTATAAGCAGGAGAAGATTCCATTTCCAGAAGAAGGGGGTTTGATTGCCTCATATGCAAGGGGTCGAGATTATCATCATGTACATCGAAAAAGGCTAAAAGCTTTTATACGATGGCTTGAAGAAGAGACAAAGCAAACTTCAATTGCAAAAGGCTTTAGTGATTCAACGCCAGTTTTAGAAAAAGCCTTAGCTGTACAAGCCGGATTAGGTTGGTTTGGAAAAAATACCCTTTTAATTCATCGACGATTTGGAACATTCACGCTCCTTTCCGGCATTCTAACAACTCTATCCATTGAATCGGCTGCGATTCCACTGCGCCTTCCTAAATGCGGTAGCTGCACACGTTGTTTGGATGCATGTCCGACGCAAGCTTTAGTAAGTCCTTATACCCTAGATGCAAAACGATGTCTTTCCTACCATCTTATTGAATCAAAAAGCCCTATTCCTGAATCCATTCAAAAAAAAAATCCCGGGTATGTCTTTGGTTGCGATATTTGCCAAGATATCTGTCCCCATAATTCTAGAAAGCCGCCTTCAGAAAATGATGCATTTGCTCCCTCCAAAGGAATGGGAATCACCCTCACAATTACAGATATCGATCATCTAGAGAAGCAACCTCAAGATCTTTTTGGCACACCTTTGCAAAGGAAAGGAGTGGCTGGATTAAAAGAAAATCTGCTAACATTAAAAAAGACTTGAAGCTTTTCTACATAACGTATATCTCTTAAAGTTTATTTTCAGGTTTTTAGAGTGTATTTCGATTCAACAGCGAACTCTTCGGTGAATAAATGGACAAACGAACTCCTCAAGAAGAAGAGGAAAAGCAACTTTTCACACATGATTCATGGCGTGTTTTTCGGATTATCTCCGAATTTGTTGACGGATTTGAAACGATGACCAATATCGGTCCCTCTGTTTCTATTTTTGGTTCCGCTCGTTTGAAGGAAGGGACCCCTTACTATGATTTAACTGTTACAGTCGCAAAACAAATTTCGAAAAAAGGGTTTGCAGTCATCACCGGAGGCGGACCCGGAATCATGGAAGCAGCAAATAGAGGCGCTCAAGAAGCTAATGGACATTCTTGTGGATTAGCAGTTGATTTGCCTTTTGAGACCGAACCCAACAAATATATAGATCCAAAATATAGACTCAATTTTCGTTATTTTTTTGTTAGAAAAGTGATGTTTATTCGTTATGCTCAAGGATATGTCTTCTTACCTGGAGGTTTCGGAACCTTAGATGAGTTATTTGAAGCCCTAACATTGATGCAAACTAAAAAGATGCAGCCCTTCCCTATTTATTTGATGGGAAAAGAATATTGGATTGAAATGTTGAGTTGGATCGGTGGAACGATGCTGCGGCATGGGTGTATCTCGGAAGATGATTTTAATTTATTTCAAATTACAGATGATCCTGAAGAGGTTGCAAATGGGATTGAAAGACATTATCAAAAGCATCGCATCATAAAAAATTTTTAGAACCCAAAGTGGAACATGACAGAAAGTCCAGATATCTCCTATCTTACATTTGTGGCGATACAAGCTGCTCTTTTTGCAGGAGAGATTTTAAGAAAAGGGTTTGGGACTTCCTACACGATAACCTCAAAACCAGGACGACAGAATCTTGTTACTGAATATGATAATCAATCTGAAGATAGAATTATTTCTTTCATTAGACAACACTTTCCAGACCATACAATTCTAGCTGAGGAAAGTGGGCTATCAGATGAATTCAATCACAACAAAATTCATTGGCTGATTGATCCTCTGGATGGAACAACTAATTTTGTACGACATCTTCCTCTTTTTACGATTAGCATCTGTGCGACGCTTCAAGGGAAGGAGTTAGTGGGCGTGATTTACCAGCCTATCACACATGAACTTTTTGTCGCTCAGAAAGGAAAAGGAGCCTATTTAAATGGCGAAAAGTTGAAGATCAGTCAGACTTCCTCTTTGGATGCAGCCATTATTGGGTCCGGATTTCCCTATACAGAACTGCCCCAATTTGATCAAACCATGAATCAACTGGTCGTTCTAAGTCGTCTTGGAATTACCTTGAGAAATTTCGGGTCTGCGGCACTGGCTCTTGCATATGTTGCAGCAGGGCGTCTTGATGGATTTTGGATGATTAATCTTTATCCTTGGGATATTGCTGCAGGTAAACTATTAATTGAAGAAGCTGGTGGTCTTGTGACTCTATATAATTATACAAAACCTTTTGAAAATCTCCCTATCAATATTATTGCTGCAAACCAAAAAATTCATGATAGCTTGATGAGTCAAGTTGTGATTTCGGATTCTCCAAAAATCCCTTCCTCAAAAAAACATCAAAAAAATTCCATCTAAACATCTTTAAGGTGCCTATGAAGAGTCAAAGCTGTATTACTATCTCCTTTTTTCTTGCTTTAAATTTATTTATTTTCCATGCACGTGGGAACTCTCAAACCATTCAGAGTGACTATTGGTTACCAACTTGTGATGTAGTGGCAATTTATAATAAAGATTTTGAAAAATACAATTTTATTGATAACGATATAAAAAAAGAGATGCGTAGATATATCATTCCCGAAGACCATCCTCTCAAAGAAAAATTGGATCGCATTTTTAAATCAAGTCGCGTAACAAGGGATATAGAAGCTTTTCAAGATGCAGGTTTTTCTATCATCAGTAAGAGACCACGGTCATTTGTGTATGTAGCGAGACATCCATTGTTAAAGAACTTTGTGATTAAGGCCTATATGGACTCTGAGCTCCGGGAAAAAGGGGGAATTCCTGGTTGGAAATGGTTGGTGCAAAGGTGTTTAGGAGCTCGAAAAATTGAATATGTGATTGCTAAGAGGAGATATAGATATTTTAGAGTGGCTCAAAAGTGGATTTACCCCCTTCCTCCAGTGCCAGTGACTCCAGATGATGGAGAGCATGTGCAACAGCTAGCGTTATTAGTGGCTACCGATATGGAATTAACCTCTATGAAAGAAAATCTCAGGGCCTGGCATGATGAAATAACAAAAGACCATTTACGAGAACTGTATGGGATTTTAAAAGTAGCAAAAGGCGGCAGTTATCGCCCTGATAATATCCACTACACAAAAAGTGGAGTATTTGCCTTTATTGATACTGAATATCCTTCTAATGGACCTGATTTTAAAAGCATTAAGAAATTCCTTAGTCCAGAAATGCTAGAGTATTGGAATGAATTAATAGAGAATGGTAAAACGTAATAAAATTGTTTTCTGGAGGCATACGAATGAAAAAGTTCAGCTACCTATTGATATCAGTCATTTTCTTTAAACTATCTCTTTCACTTTATGGGGATTCAGGGGATATTTACGATGCGAAAATGAAAGAGTTGTATGATACAGATAAACAATCTTTTAAAGATATCACACAGAAGGTGTTGAATAGTGGTTATACTTCACAGAATGTTAAGAATGAAATTATTGAAAACCATAGAAGGATATTTTCTTTTTTATATCCAAGCGATGGAATAAAGGTAAAAGGATTTATTAGCTTCTCACAGTCCGGCCCTAAATGCCACCCCCTTCTTTTTTTATTCCGAGGAGGAAATCGGAATTTTGCCCTTTTAAATCCTGGAGATAAATTGGCAAATCATGGAGATTACACGGTTGTTGCTACAACACTAAGAGGTGGAATTAGTGAGGGGGTTGACGAATTTGGAGGGGCAGATGTAGACGATAATAAGAACCTTTTCAACTACCTTCCCGTCTTAGAAAAAACGTTTCATTTGACCACTTGCCCCCACAAGACCTATATGATTGGTCCAAGTCGAGGGGGAATGGAAATGTTCTTAACATTGGCTCGTTACCCGCGCATACAAAATCAAGTAGATAAGGTTGTTTCACTTTCTGGGCTGCTCGATATGCCATTAATGGTTCAGGAGCGTGAGGGAATGCGGACTATGTTTATAGAAGACTTTGGGTATAAGCCTAGAAAGAATGATCAAAGTTGGGTTAAGATAAGAAATCCCATTGAATCGTTAGCTTATATTAGAAAATCACTACCTGTTCTGGTTATTCAGGGAACGCAGGATAACCGCATAAGTTTAAATCAGGGCTATCATTTTTTAGAGAAAATGACTGAGGAAGGTGGCCATCCCACGTATTGGGAAGTTAAGGGGGGTGATCACACCCTCCAAAATAAGCCTGAAGTCAGCAACCAAATTTTCAAATGGCTTGAATATTAAATTTAATGACTCGAGGAGCTTTCAATTCGTTCTAACCTTACTTTAAATATGTATGGGGAGGCCAAGGAGTCAAACCGAGTAGTGGTATTAGGAAGACTACTCATGATCCCGCCTACAATATGTCCAATCGTTACTGGACTGTGGTGAATGGAGTCAAAATCAATGACTTTATTGATAATTTGCGGAATTCCGATGCGGGGGATAAAAAGAGCGGCAGTTCCAAATAGCATTTGACGAGGTGGATTATAGAGGTCTGAGTAGATTGTGGGGTAAAGTGCACTCATAATATACTGAAGATAATTTCCGTTACGATCTATTTGAATGGTTGTGACTTGATTGATAAAAGGGATTTCATCATCAGTTTGAAACACTCCATTGACAAAATAACCATAACTAAGCCCCCCTAAAATGATATTATACATCGATTCAAGTGATTTAGAGTAGAGCCCTGCAGCTGCAGAAACATAATTATTCATCCCTTGTTTAAATGTATTTGCATTGGTGGGATCTGCCATGGAGGGGGATCCTTTATCTGTAATTTCAACAGGAACGGTCCAAATTCCTCCAGCTTCAGTAAATACTCCTGAAAATGCAACAAGGGCAGGTTTTAGTCTATTTTGTAAAGTCTTTACGACGCGAAGGACATTGAGATCCCTTCTTCGATAATTTGGGTCTGGGATCAAAGGGTCTGGTGAAAGAGGCTTTATGGAAAGATTTTGACCATTATGTATTTTAAATCTTCGCACCTGCATTGTGTAGTTCCCATTGGATCCAGGATTGTATTCTCCTTCAAAATTTTGACCGAAGACTAACAGCGTTGTTTTTCCATCCAAACAATCCATATAGCCTCCTGTCACCTGAAATAATGGATCAGTCAGTTGTCGAATTGCTAAGGAGGCTGTATGGCGATAAAAGGGGTTTTCAACCCATTTAATTAACCGTGGGATATTTATCTCTGTTAGAACAGGTTTTGTCGAGAAGGTATTCGTTGCAGTATCAATACCATACCCTCCTGTCATGTATAAGATTTTACCTTGTTGATAATATTGCGAACTTACGACAGATAGAGTGTCAATTTGTTCTTGGGTAAGCCCAGAGCCAGGATCTAATAAGGATCGAGCACTCACTCGTTTTGCTATAGGATCGACAACAAAGACAGTGGTATTTTGTTGACTTGAAGGGAAATCTCCAGTTGGATCGAAACCATGAAGGCCATTCGTTCTGCCAGCCAATAACAACCACTTACCGTGATAGCTTCCAAATACGTATGAATGCAGTCCTTGAGGGAGGGAGAAGTCTTCCAATTCAATCGAAATTCGGAAAGGGAGAGAGTCTTCATTAGGGAGAACGGGAGTTGTATAGGGAGTTTGATTAAATATGCTTTGGGCCATACAATCTAGGGATAGCAAGAGAGAGAGTGATACGCTAAAAAAGGAAAAAATTCTCTTGTTCATGGGAGTCCTCTTTAAAAAAAGTCTATTAGTTGATAGATTTGTAGGCAAAGAATGAAACGTTATAGTGTCTGTTTTGTCAATTTTTTTCTATAACTTTTAAAAAATACTATTGTTTTGGTCTTATGTATCAGATTCTCTATTTATTATTTTTTAGCTTAATTCTGACAAGCTGTTCTTCTGAATCGTTGGAAGGGTATCGTGAGGAGGGGGAGGGGATTACCCGCTCGCTTCTTTATGAGTTACAGAAAATTCGCACAAAAGAAGAGTTGATTTTATCAGACCATAAGCTATCCTCTCTCTTTCAAAAACTAGCAAGAGTAATGATATCAGCAAAAGAGTTTTCTTCGCTGCATCCCGAACTTTCTTTTCCGCCTTTAAATTCTACTAATCAAAAGTTAAATGATCAGCTTAAGGAAGAGCTAGTTCTCATCTACCGCATAGAAGGGGGAAGAGCCCTCATGGAAGGTTATCAACGGCTCGCTTTAGAAAGTCTTAAAAAAGTGGAAAATAAGTTTATGTTGATGGATTGATGTAATTCTCAAAGTGGCTTTTTTGTCCTTGAAGATGGTGGTGATGAGTCAGCTCATTGATATGAATGGGGACAGCAGTTGCATATCCCTGTTTAAGCCAATAAATGTCACTGTCTTCATGTTCCTCAAATTCCGCAGTTTGCCACCCTAGCCAATAGTAGGGAATATTTTCTCCAGGTTGGTTTCTTTTCTCTGGATTTTCTTTGAGAAGTCCCATGCCTTGTCTTGTGAGTTTGATTCCTTTAATGCCGCCATTAGATTTTTGAGGGAAATTGACATTTAAAAAGGTTCCTGAAGGAAGGGGGTACTTTAAAACATAATCGATAATAGAAGAAATATATTCTTTAGCTTCATGGTAAGCAGGAGTGTTATACTCAGTCATTGAAAATGCTATACCGGGTATCCCTTGTAATGACGCTTCAATGACAGCAGCAACTGTCCCACTGTAGAGTAGATTCCTTCCAGCATTGCTGCCACGATTAACTCCCGAAATAACAAGGTCTGCAGGTCTTGGTAAGAGAGCATGACAAGCTAATTTGACTGTATCTGCAGGAGTTCCACTAATTGACCAAATTCCATTATGAGCAACTCCTTGCCAAATCACAGGATCAATTCTTAAAGGCTGACGGGTAGTGATGGAGAGACCAACAGCAGATTGTTCCAATGACGGAGCCGCTACAATAACTTCGTGGTTGGGACTCACTGCTTCCCAAAGACATTTTATTCCAGGAGCATGGATCCCATCATCATTGGTAATCAAAATTAAAGGTGAAAGTTTAATGTGCGAATCCATTGTTATTTTCATATTAAAGAAGTTGCAAGGCCAAATTCTATCAGTGATTGACACTATAAGCCAGCTTTTTTATTTAAATCCACTTTTCTAACCTTACCTTATATATACACTATCAAATACGAAGACTTTGTAAAATTGAATTATTTGTAATCCACTGATTTTTAATTAGATAATTATTTTTTTTACTACTCTATAATTTTAAATATAATTTTAAATTAATAAAATGGATTAATTAAAAATTATATTTTATAATGAGAGCAAGCAGCCATTTTCTCGGAGATCATTAGAATATGCCAAAGTCTGATTCTCAATCAAAATTCAGTGAAAATCCGCATGAACCAATTGGTCTCCTTTGTTCTCTTATCCAATCCATCTCCCTTTTATTAATAAAAGAGAACACTGAAATTTTGCATGATCGAATTCGTCTCATTGAATCCACAGCCAAGGAAGTCATCCGTCAGTTTAATCATGAAGAAAGCGAAATACTCTGTCATTTTGAACCATGGCTGATCCCCTTTGCAAAAGAAATATTAGAACAATTTTATGAAGAAGCACATGCACTTAATGAGGATTTATTAAATCGATTAAATAACGCAAATCATTCGACGCCAAGCAATTGGATTGAACACGCTACCCAGTGGGCTCAACTGTATTCACGTTGGCAAGATAGAAGGAAATTAATGGAGAGCGTTCTCGACCTTCTTTCACATAAGGCGCGGCGTCTTATTGATCACGATATAAAAATCATTGAGGAATATAAGAATCAGGGAATTGAGAATTGCTCTAAACAACCAAACGACTTAGGTAAAGTGAAAGATCGGATTTTTGATGCAATAAAAATTCCTTTGAATAGCCTTCTGGAAATGAAAAAAAATACTGAAGGGCCAAGCTCATTGTTAGAAGCTGCCAAGTGGCTTGCAAACTTTCGAGAACGACGTGAGGGGTATTTTAATGAATCTCTTACATACATTGATGAAGTGATTAGAGAAATGATCGGTGTCAGCAATGAAATCCATAATTTGGACTTTCTCAATGATATCCACGGGGAATTTATTTTTTTAGAGCAGGAATTAAACCACATCTTAGATATTTTTAATAATATGGACTCTTTCGAGCATGAGGATCAGGTTCTACTAGCAAATCAAATAGAATCTCTTAAAGAAATACTAGAAAAATATGAGTCTAACGACTTGCCCGACGACTTAAAAATGAAACACGCCCAACTCAAATTATTGTTGGAAACCATTAATATTGATAAGTGGCTCATCACTTGACCCAAAACTCAGGTTAGAAGTTAGTAGATGTATTCATCAGCAATTTTTCGTTTGTCTTTTCCATCTAAAACATGAAATACGCGCAATTGGTTGAGTGTAACGGGCGAAAGTTGCCCAATAGGAATAAACACAATTTTTTTTCCAAATCGTCGTGCATAGCTCTTGATCTGAGATCTAGGTGGAGAAGCCGCTACGTATACAATAACAGGATGTATCGCATAGTCAATGCCTGCTACAAGGAGGACTTCTGGTTTGGATTGAAGAGTTTGATAGTCTGGGTCCCGCCAGACATCTCTTAAACGTTGAGGCGGGTAGGAAAGAAGAAAACCACCATATTCGCATCGGCTGATTCCAGGTCCCACAACCTGTCGTGTAATAGGTGTGGCATAAAAGGACATATCGGATTCTTGATTATGTTCCCCAATCCATGTAGTTTTCCAGAGATACTTTTCTAAAAAATCCTTCCCTTCTTTAGCCTTATCTTCATCAAAAATAATACAAACAGAACCAATGTTTTGTGGGGGTTTTCCTTTAGCTTTGACATAGAGTTTGTGCTCATGCCAATGCCTAATGGTTTCCTTAGTATCAATTCCTTCTTCAATTGATGTGGAAAAGGGGATTGTTCTAGTCACCTCATCGGTTAAAATCTGTTTACCTTTTTTCTTTAAGAATTCGCCAAAACGTTCAATTGCAACATCTTCTGGTTGATAAGAACATATTGTAAAGGGCCCTGGAGGGTTAAATTTAAATGCCGCTCTATCTTTTCTTAAGGAGGGGAGACCAAGATCCTTCCGACCTTTTTCTCTTAAATGAAATTTAATTTGCTTAGAAGCACCCCAAATCTCTTCTACAGTAAAAGGAAAAGCAGGTAGGTTGTCTATATTTCTTAGGTGAGGGTAAGAAGTGGCTAGCTCCCACACTTCATAGGCATAGTTGTGGTCAACACAACATTTTGCTGTTGTAAGCAACTGGAATAAATTCGGCATCAATTGTGCTCGTATAAGCGCATAGTTGCGCAAAAACTTCATTATATTGCGGTAGTGATATCCTGGAAATGAATTTCCAGTGGATTCCTTGTAGCGTGCCGCAGCCTGCTTGTAAAGCTGATATATGATTTTTTGCCGATCTAAAGGAGGTTCGGATGGATCTTTACGCCAGATCTCATACTTCTCAGAAAGATATCCCCATTCTGCTAAAATTTCTCTAGAAGAATTGGGGGTTATAGTGACGAGCTCTATGGAATCCCTTGAGGCATGGATATGATTTGTAAATGTAGGAAGATCTAGCATTCGAAAGATATGAGATAAGTGTGCCATACCACACAAAAATATAACCTTGTCAAAGCGAAAAGAAAGCTCTTTAAGGCGTTTAGCCATATGAGCCTCGCGTTGCATATCCATAATCGATCTTGGATGATGCTCGGACTGTGATTGGGCGTAAAGTTCATAATAAGGCTTTAAACCTATCTTTTGAACGGCATAAGAATCAGGCAGTGCTTCTTGATGCTCTGGATAACCATCTACATCTAAATCTATGCAATAACCTGGTATTCCCTTTTCTAATGAAGTGCGAAGCCCTTCAAATAAAGCATCACAAGGTTCGGACATGAAACAGATGGCTGAGCCAGCTGCAGAGTATGTCTTTATGACGCTAATATCGGGGAGTCGAGAAGCAGCATGCAACATCTGGAGTTGCATTGTTTCAGGAAGTTCTACAGCAATACAATCTGGTTGGATTGCTTCTAAAGCAATTTTAGCCTGGGAAGTAAATTCTAAATTATAGTGAAGAATGGGAACAAGATAAAGATTTCCCTTTTGAATATAAAATGGTTCTTCAGAAGACATAAAACTCTCTTGCTCACTCTAGGTTATTATAACAAGTGTACAAGAGCTTCGTCACCTAAAGTCATTAGAATGGCTTCACGGAGTAATCCCTCTTGGTGCGTCGATGGCTGTCCCAGACTTTTAATGCGCTTAGCGGCATAACGAGCAATATTTATGCCATCACGAATGGTATAGCTTTCGTTATGCGAATGAGCGCGTTGAAGAAAGTCCACAACATAGTTCATAATCGATTCATCAACAAAGGGAAGATTTTCCCGTAAGATCCTCTTTTCTTCTTCGGCTTCTGGAAAATCCAAATAGATTTGAGGTTGAAGCCTACTGTGAATATATTCAGGAATCTCAAAAGTAGAAGCATCATCGTTCATGGTAACGCATATACGAAACTCAGGATGAGCACTAATTTTTAATCCTGCAACAATAGACTCAATGTAACGTCGTGTATCAAGTAAAGAGGCCAATGAGGCCCATGACTTCTCGCTCATCCGATTTGCCTCATCTAGGATGCAGACAGCTCCTCGAATCATTGCTGTCACTAGAGAAGAGGCTACGTAACGAATTCCGCCCTTTTGATCAATTACAGGAGTGATCAGCAGGTCCTCAGGTCGCGTGTCCATTGTGCATTGATAAATATAGACGGGCTTATTGATTTTTTTTGCTGCAGCATAAGCTAAAGTGGTTTTTCCCACTCCAGGTTTTCCAATAAGGCGAGGATTCAGAGGGATGTCGTTAGCATCAATCACAAGCCAAGCAGCAAGCAGTTGTTCTAAAACATCTTTCTGTCCAATCCATTCAAATTTAAATACGTCGGGAAAACCTAAGGCGATTTCAATCCCTTGGATTAAAATACGACTTTCATGCTCGCTAGGAAGTGGGCAAGTCATAAAACCTCTAGTTAGAAGTAGATAAGAAATTATCTAAGGTTGTGCGGCTTTTTGAGAACCATAAATTAAGCCTGCTTGAGCGATATTCTCGCGCGCATTTGGGAAAATTTTCTCTAGCTCTATAAGTAAATCATCTGTTTTTCGTCGTAGAGAATGTTGACCCACTGGGCATTGACAAACAATACGAGAAAAACCTTGCTGTTTTGCATAAGTGCGAATATCCTGCTCTCGAATATAAATCATTGGTCGAATAATTGTCACTCCGTATTCTTTCATATGAATTTTAGGAAGATTGCCTGCAAATTCTCCCTTGTGCAAAAGATTCATTAAAACGGTTTGTGCATGGTCGTCTCGATGATGACCAAAGGCTAGTGTGTTGATGCCTTCAGATTTGGCTGCGTTAAATAAAAGTCGTCTACGTTCTCTAGAACAGCTATAGCATTCGAGAGATTCAAGCTTTTGCGTCGATTCTAGTTGAAATAAAGGGACGTCTAAATCAGAGCAGATCTGTTTTAAAAACGATTGTCCAATTCCAGCCCCACAAGAGAATTCTCCTGCAACGTGAAAAGCTTTGATTTTAAGAGGAGAGAAACCTCTTCCAGAAATCGCTTTTAGTAAATGCAGTAACGTAATGCTATCTTTACCTCCACTCAATGCAACACCAATTTCAGAGACTTGCTCAAGCATTTTATAGTCGTAAAGGGCTTTTCGAAAGGTGCTTTCTAATCGCCTAGTGAGTGGTAATTTATTCATAGTACATTGGATGTTAAACGCATAAGGTGATTATTGTATAGCATCTTATTTCATTTTGTCAATGTTGAAATGTTGTATGTTAATCGAAAATGATGTATGGATGACTTAAGTTTCTCAGATGAGGTTTCATGTCAGCAGATCATTCGCCCCCAAAAGAAAAGGAAGCAATTAGCCGGTCTACACATTCAAAAGCAATCGACGTTATTGAACTATCTCGTTATTTCAATTCTCGTGCTGCTGTTGATGCGATTAGTTTCCATGTTAATACTGGAAAAGTCTTAGGGCTTTTAGGCCCAAATGGAGCAGGGAAAAGCACCACAATTAAAATGCTAACAACCCTTCTTCCTTCATCTTCAGGTTCAGCTACGATTTCAGGATATAATATTAATACCCAACCTTCCCTTGTTCGTCAATGTATTGGGTATGTTCCTCAACTAATTTCAGCTGATGGTGATTTGTCCGCCTATGAAAATCTTACCCTTTCAGCAAAACTTCATGGAATACCTGTAAAGGCTCGTCGCGAAAGAATCTCTGAAGTTTTAGATTTTATGGGTCTAAATCCATATGCACACCAGCTTGTGAGTCAATATTCTGGTGGAATGATTAGGCGAGTAGAAATTGCGCAAGCACTGTTACATGAACCAAAAGTTTTATTTTTAGATGAGCCTACAGTGGGTTTAGATCCTGCAGCAAGAAAAATGCTTTGGGAGCATATCGAAAAATGGAGGAAGCGTTTTGGAACTACGATCTTAATCACAACACATGATATGGATGAGGCTGATCGTCTCTGTGATACAATTGCCTTCATGTACATGGGTAAAATTGTCAGAATTGGGTCCCCTGATCAACTAAAAGCCGAATTGGGAGAAGAGGCAACTTTAGGCGATGTTTTCGTGAAATATACAGGAACTTCAATTAATGCCGGGGGTAACTATGCTGATGCTAAAGAGACAAGACGGACGATTTCCCATTTGGACTAAGTTCACTTTAGGTTTTCAACAGCTTCTAGCTCTATTAGAAGCCGACATGAAAAAATTGCGTCACGATCCTTATGAATTGTTTACAAGGATGATACAACCGACAATCTGGTTATTGATTTTTGGTCAGGCTATGTCTAAGGCAAATATCATTCCAGCTGTTCAAGGAACATATCTAGATTATCTAGCTCCAGGTATTCTTGCGCAAAGCGTTCTATTTGTTGCGATATTTTTTGGCATTGCAGTGATCTGGGAGCGAGATATGGGGATATTGCATAAATTACTAGTTACGCCAACTCCACGACTGATATTGGTGTTAGCGCGGGCTCTTTCAGCCGGAATACGAAGTCTTTCTCAAATTCTGATTGTCTACTTACTCTGCTTTTTTTTAGATGTCAATTTAAATTGGAATTTATTTGATTTCCTACTGCTCGTTCTGATTGTCATTTTGGGTGGAGCGATATTTGCAACACTTTCTTTAATTGTGGCTGCGTTAGTAAAGAAGAGAGAGCGTTTTATGGGAATTGGACAGGTTTTAGCGATGCCATTGTTCTTTGCGAGTAATGGCTTGTATCCAATCAGTATGATGCCCAGTTGGCTGCAGACATTTTCTTTGGTGAATCCATTAACATATCAAGTAGACGCTCTGCGTTCTTTGATGATTGCAGGCCAGGTGAGTCACTTTGGGTTGGGACTTGATCTATTCGTTTGTTTTTTAGCTTTAGGAATCTTATACCATTTCCAAAAAATAAATTCATAATACAGCCCAATTTCTAGAGCA
>JBEPVL010000039.1:0-23041 GCA_041691035.1 Chlamydiota bacterium | reverse complement strand
TGGAGCAGCTTCGCATTATTGGGGATACAATATTTATTGTAGTTGGAGTAATTCCCATTGTAGCAGCGATTTTAATCACATTTTTTTCACGTGGTTTTTCATCTAATAAATTATAAGAGTTCCCTTGATGAATTTAGAGGCAGCCGAAAATGTTTTACGAGAGGTTAACTGGGTAATTTGTGTCTATAATGTGTTATATTAAAAATAATTTTAATATAACAGGAAAATTTTTCCTGGAATAGCCTTAGAACTGCCCGGATATAGAAAACGTGTTGGAAGCTGAAAAAAATTAAAAGCGAAGCAATTTTGAGTCATTGCATATTATAATTAAGATGGTTCATGATCCAGATAGAGAAATAGACAATGATGAAGATGATGGAAACAGTAGAAATAAAAATAACTAAATTCCAAAGAGTTCCTTCTTCTTTCCATACATTGATGAAAAAGATGAGCTGAACAAGAGACTGAATGAGAGCAAGAGTAAAAATGAAGATGATGGCCGTCTTAATATCAAAATTGAAAAATTCTGGATGTAAAATAATAAAGTAGGTCGCAAGAGTTAATAGCAATGAAGCAATAAAGCCTGTGACACGTAAAGACAGTTCATGATACATAATAAATCCTATACTAAATATCCGATTCCATAGACAACAGTAAAAATAAAGATCCAAACGAAGTCAAGGAAGTGCCAAAAAAGAGCCATTCGAAAAATCCTAGAGATACTGTGTTCTCCAAGAGGACGCAATGCGATGCGAAACATCATCACGACCATCCACAATAGACCTACAGAGATATGGAATCCATGTGTACCAACCAATGTGAAAAACGAGGAGAGAAAGGCGCTGCGTTGCCAACTGGCTTCTCGCCCCACTAAATCAGCAAATTCTGAAATTTCGATGTAAAGGAAGGACACTCCCAAAAGAAAAGTGACAATAAACCAGATAATAGCCCAGTTTTTTACTCGACGATGAACGGCAAGCATAGCAAGAGAACAGGTAAAACTGCTGGTGAGTAGGATGAGCGTTTCAGCAAGCACAGATGGTAAATGAAACAACTCTTTTGCGGTGGGACCACCGAAAGTATTTCCTCGCAAAACAATGAAACAGGCAAAAAGTACAGCAAAAATGATAAGATCAGTCATCAAATAAACCCAGAAGCCAAAAACTTTTGTATCGCTCACTTCCATTGATTCGTTTATTTTCATCGTGTCACTTTTTATCATTGTATCGCTCACTTTCTAAGGTAAGATTGTTCAATTTTAGCAACTTCTGCGGCTGGTAGCACATATTCCATCTCATCATCAAAGGAAATAGCAATAATACAAGCAATGATTCCAACAAGACCGACAACGATGAGCCAAATAATTTGCCAAACAAGCGCGAACCCTGCTAAGAAAGCAAAACAAGATATATAGATTCCCATACCTGTGTTTTTAAAACATTCGATATCCTGATATTTTTTTTCGGGTTGCCAGCCCCTTTTTTTCATATCCCAAAAAACTTCATGACTCGTAATTGAAGGAACCACAGCAAAATTATAAAATGGAGGTGGAGAGTGGGTCGCCCATTCAAGCGTTCTACCATTCCAAGGATCTCCTGTGGTATCCAAATTTTGTTTTCTTTGCTGTATGCTTTCGATAAGTAGATAAATTTGAGTGATAATTCCGCATGAAATAATGAAAAATCCAATTGCTGCTGTAATATATAATGGCTGCCAACCAGTTGAGGAATCATAGTGATCAATACGCCGTGGCGCGCCCATGAATCCCAATAAATAAAGAGGAGTAAAAGCAACAAAAAATCCGATAAACCAAAACCAAAATGCCTGTTTGTCTAGCCGTTCGTTGAGTTTAAATCCGAAAATTTTAGGGAACCAAAATGTGATGCCTGCAAAAATTCCAAAAAGAGCCACTCCGATAATCATTGTATGGAAATGGGCAACCAAGAATAAACTATTATGCACTTGAAAATCGGCGGGGGGGGATGCCATAAATATTCCACCCATCCCTCCTATCATAAATAGGATTAAAAAACCGATAAACCAATACATGGGAGAGGCTAAGATCACTTTTCCTTTATACATAGTAAGAATCCAATTAAAGACCTGAACACCTGAAGGTATCGCAATCAGCAATGTCACAATGCCAAAAAAAGAGTTCACTGAAGGACCAGCACCCATGACATAAAAGTGGTGTAGCCAGACCAAATAGGATAGTGAAGTAATAGTAAGTGCAGCACACACCATAGACACATATCCAGAAATCTTTTTTTGCGAAAATGTAGAGACAATTTCCGAGAACATGCCAAATGCAGGTATAACCAAAATATAAACTTCCGGATGACCCCACATCCAAATGAGATTCCAATACATCATTTGATTTCCAGAATACCCTATCGTAAAGAAATGCATTCCAAAGGCACGGTCAAACCAAAGAAGCAGTGTTGTTGCAGTGAGGACAGGGAATGCAGATATAATAAGAACCATCGCACATAAAGAATTCCAGGTGAATAAGGGCATTTTCATCAAAGTCATTCCTGGCGCTCGCTTTTTTATGATCGTGACAAGAAAGTTAATTCCAGCAAGCAGACTGCCAAGCCCTGAAAGTTGCAAACTCCAAATAAGATAATCGACTCCAACACTCGGGTTAAATTCAAGCTCAGAGAAGGGTGCAATGGCAAGCCATCCTGTGTTAGCAAAATCTCCTCCGATGATAAAAAAGAAATTAATAAGTAACCCTCCGGCGGCGGTGAGCCAAAATCCTAAAGAATTCAAGAAAGGGAAAGCAAGATCGCGAGCGCCAATTTGAAGTGGAACAATCCAGTTCATGAGTCCGAAGAAAAAACTCATCGTTACGAAAAAAACCATGATGTCGCCATGCGATGTAAAAACCTGTTGAAAGTGATCTGCAGTAAGATATCCTTGTGAATCCGCCGCAATTGACTGTTGAAGCCATACCATTCCCGCATCTAACATTCCGCGAAAGAACATTATGGATGCAAAGATCATGTACATAGTTCCGATTTTTTTGGGATCTGTGGAGGTAAGCCACTCATGCCAAAGCCAACTCCAGCGCTTGGTTTTAGTGAGATAAACTGCGGTCGCGATGATCAACATGATAATAGAAACAGTCCCCCCTATCGTGTACCAGACGTGGGGTATCGCATCTAAAGTCAGTTTTCCAAACAAAAATTCTTTCATAATACCGGTTTGGTTGGATACATATATTTATGAATTATTTTATGATATAGGTCTTTTTCCACTTCCGAAAAGGAGGTAATGGATTTATTCACAGAAGGCTTAATAAGTTCGTTATAAGTAGCTTCGGTTAAATGAAGAGGTGATTTTTTGACCTGAGCAACCCAAGCGTCAAAATCCTTTTGAGAAGACGATTTTGCAGGAAACGCCATATCTGCATATCCTTCTCCATTGATTTCAACAGCCCTACCCATATATTCTCCTGGCCCGTCAGCCATCAGATAAAGTTGGGTTGTCATTCCAGTCATAGAATATATTTGTCCGCTCAATTGCGGAATCCAAAACGAGTTCATCGGCGTACCATCTGCTGATAACTTTAAATGAATTGGAGTCTGTTCTGGAATATGAAAATAGTTCAATGTTGCAATTCCTTGCTCAGGATAAATAAATAACCATTTCCAATCCAAAGCCACCACCTGTATAGTGAGAGGCTTAATTTCACTTTCAATAGGTTTATATGGATTCAATTCATGCGTAGCATCCCACATTACTATAGCCATCACAACAACGATGATAGAAGGGAGACCCCACATTATCAGTTCGCCGATAGGGCCGAAGGAGTGGTCTGGATCATATTTTGCATTTTCATTTTTAATGCAATATTTCCATACAACCGTAAATAAAAGGAGATAGGTTGGAACGATGATGATCAACATAAGAATGATATTCGTTATAATGAGTTCCAATTCACTCTGTGCAATGATCCCTTTAGGATGGACCACCAAAGCATTCTCACTTGCTAACACAAAAACGATACCAATCACTCCGATTATTACTGCGAGCATGCCTATTAAAATAAATTTTTTCATGGTTTAACCAAAATATCTCGCAGAATTTAAATCAATATTATACTCATCAATGAATGCTAATCTTTCAGGTTTATTCTTAATAAAAAAATTCTGCATGTCATTCAAAATAGCAAAGACTTTTTTTGAATTTACCTTATCGACCTATTGTTGGTATGTCAACTGCTATCTTCCATCACTTTAACGGGTCCTCGCTTTGCATCAAAGAAGCGATCTGAAGACCAACCAGCCGCCAGACAACCGAAAAATCCGCCTACCTCAAAAAGAGATGATGTTCCACTAGAGCCAAGAGCGCTGTATCCCTTTATCTCATACAAAAATAGACCAGTCCAATCACTAATGCCCATTCTTAACACATACAAGAAGAAATAGGCAAAGCCCAGCAACCAAATATCCTTATTTGATAACACACGTTTTAATAACTCGCGACTCGAGAGCCCGCAATCCTTAATAGATCGGTCATTATCTTGATAGTCATTCCGAAATTTTTCTATTGGAGGTAGCCTCATGTGGCCAGCCAAGATGGTATGATCTAAATTGACGACGATGGTCTCCACATAGTTAAAACCTTTTAATGTCATTTTCTAAAAAAATTTAACATTACAGCACGCCAATTTAATGCCTGTCGCGTAAGCTTAGATGGGAAGATAGAAGCTTGCAAAGCAAGCCAGGGAAGTGCTCTCACGGATTTAAAACAAAAAATAGAAGTCCTTGATCGAAAAATTAAATTCTTGGAAAAAAAACCCTCAAAGCTATTTATCGTTCATCTATGAGACATCTGCTACGATTCAATTTGTTGAAATCCCAAAAACTCAAGATTTCCCATTTATTTAATTGAATAAGCCTTGAATCCTTACAATAAAAAATTCTCTTGTGGCTTAACATCTTACTCTTCATACTCATCGTTAAGTGATAAGGAGCTTACTGTATGCTATCCTCTTATTTTAATCGTTTTTCATCGTTTACCTATTTGAATGTGACTCAATTTTTGGGCGCTCTGAATGTTAACATCTACAAACTATTAATTATTTTTTTCTTCATTCAAGCAGAGGGAATAGGACATAGTCATGAAATCTTGGCCACCACAGGGGCAACTTTTGTGATTCCCTTTCTCCTTTTTTCTGCTCTTTCTGGCACATTAGCAGATCGATTTAGCAAACGCGATATCATTGTTACAACAAAGATCCTTGAGCTAGTGGTGATGGGTTTAGGACTCTTAGCTCTGGCATTCCAGAGCAAATGGGGGGCCTATTCAGTTCTTTTTTGTCTTGCAACACAATGCGCTTTATTTGGTCCATCCAAGTATGGAATCGTACCCGAACTTGTTTCCACGGATAGAATCTCTCGGGCAAACGGATTAATGACTTCCCTTACTTTTTTTGCTATCATCCTAGGTACTTTTTGTGCTTCCTTCCTCCTCCAGGTGAGTAATCGCAATTATCTCCTCTCTTCAGTCTTTTGTACGTTCATTGCCCTTGCAGGACTCCTCACAAGTTTTTGTATTGAACATACCCCTCCATCAGGATCTTCGAAGAAAATTCAAATTTTCTTCCTAAGACAGATCTACCAAACGCTCCGAAGAGCAATGCAAGAAGTCTCGTTATTTCCAGCGATTTTGGGATCCGCTTTCTTTATGTTTATCGGCTCTTTTACCCAACAAAATATGATTCCTTTTGCTGTTAAATCACTTAAACTGTCAGATCTTCAAGGTGGATATCTTTTCTTTCTTACCGCCATCGGGATTGGAGTGGGTGCTCTAGTTGCTGGTAAACTCTCTGGAAAAATTGTTGAACTAGGTTTGGTACCTTTTGGCGCCCTTGGAATCACAATCACGTCACTTTTTTTAGATGTTTTCTCAGGAAATCTATATCCAATTATTGGACTTGTATTTGCATTGGGCCTTTTTGGAGGTATTTTTCAAATTCCTTTGGATTCTTATATCCAGGTAGCAAGCCCTAAAGAGGTGAGGGGGCAGATGGTGGGGACTTCCAATTTTATGGGATTCTTTGGTGTTCTGCTTGCTTCTGCACTTGTTTATATAAACTCTGAATTATTTGGTCTAGAAGCAGATAAAGGCTTTTTAATGATCAGTGGGCTTACCGGTATTATTCTTATTATCTATACGTTTCAGTTTTTTGACTACCTGACCCGTTTTATTGGCTCGATCCTCTCTAAAGTTCACTTTAAAACGACTTTAAAAGGCGCAGATAATATCCCAGAGTGCCCTGCTATTTACGTTTGCTGCCACCGCGATTGGAATGATACCCTGCTGCTTTTAGGTTCACAACGCAGACGGATGCGGTTTTTTATCGAGCAAGAACAAAACCACCATCCATGGATACGTCATCTCTATCATCTGTTAAGAGTTATCTTTATCCCTCAGGTAGAGAATTTGGAAGATAATGAAAATTTCATTTTCGATATCCAAAAAATGCTTAAAAAAGGGTTCTCTGTCTGTATATTTATTAAAAGCTGGGACATCTATTCAGAAGTCGATAGGTTACACCATTCGGCCCCTTTCAATCAAATTATTAAACTAGCCGAGTATCCCATCGTCCCTGTAGAAATTGTCAAAGCGGATCGGGCAGAAAAAAGTCCATTTTTTGAGCGCTGGATTCAAAAAATACGGGTCCCTGCCTCTATCGTTTTCAGTAAGATGATTTACCGAGGGAATGAATCACTCCTCCCTATACACCATGAACATATCTTTTGTTTAGAGGACTAAGATCTGTTAAAAAGGTTCTTGAGCACACTACCCTTCCCGCTTGCATCAGGCTTAGCCAAAGTATTGTAGGACGAGATATAACCACCAATTGTTCTGTCTATTGCTTCAATTGCGGTGGTGTATTCAGTAAGTTTCCACGCGGGTCTTAATGAGGCATGGTTTATCATCATCACATTATCCCCTGGTCCTGATTCCTGAGTTTCAAAAATTTTTTTTTCAATCATTTTCTTTTTAATACATACAACCTCATTATTGATTTTAGTGTGTAGTTGGGATTGTTCACTGGTAGGTGGTTGTCCATTAGGATTCTTTTTTAATAGAGATAATTTATTATCCACTTTTTTGAAGGAGAGTAATAGGTCAACTATATCCTGCTGACTTAATTGTGTAACTCCTGGATATTGTCTCTCCATATTATTCATAATTTTAATTATAAGTTCTTGGTTATTGTTTGTATATTCGGGAGGAGGAGCCACTTCTGAATATGGAGGTGGATTATTTATTGGGTCCATAAAAAAAACTCCTTGTTAAAAATAACAATTAAATCTAATTTAATAATAAACTTTCTGATTTAAAAAATAAATAATATTTATTCCAAAACTAATTTAGAATAATTTGCGTAAATAACGCCAATTTGCTACAAGAAAAATTAACTGAGGCGAACCTTTCCTTACCTCCTCACTGATCTCAAAAACTCAGTGGTTAATCTTTCTGACTCGATATATTGAAAAGAGAAACGTATATGATCACAAAAGACCCCATTCCCCAAGCAAAAAGACATACTCTATCATCAGCATACATGGAAAGAATGAATGCCTACTGGAGGGCAGCAAATTATTTATCAGTGGGTCAAATCTATCTTTTGGCTAATCCTCTCCTAAGAACATCCCTTTCTATCGAAGATATTAAACCACGACTTTTAGGCCACTGGGGGACAACACCGGGATTAAATTTTATTTATGTTCATCTCAATCGTGCAATCAAAGAATTCGATCAAGATATCATCTTCATCATCGGTCCAGGTCATGGGGGACCAGGAATCGTAGCAAATGTTTATTTAGAGGGAACCTACAGCGAGTATTATCCCAATATTTCCCAAGATATTGACGGAATGCAGAAGCTGTTTAAACAATTTTCATTTCCTGGGGGCATCCCGAGTCATGTCGCTCCTGAAATACCTGGCTCCATCCACGAGGGTGGGGAGCTAGGGTATTCGCTGTCTCATGCATTTGGAGCAGCTTTCGATAATCCAGATCTCATTGTTGCTTGCATTATTGGAGATGGGGAAGCGGAGACAGGCCCTCTAGCGACCGCTTGGCACTCTAATAAATTTCTCAATCCAGCTATTGATGGTGCCGTTCTTCCTATTCTCCACCTGAATGGATATAAAATTGCGAATCCAACAGTACTTGCACGTATCAGCGAGGAAGAGTTAGATGATCTATTAAGAGGCTACGGGTATCTTCCCTACTATGTGGAAGGTTCTGATCCGGAAGAGATGCACTACATGATGGCGACAGTGTTAGATGCATGCATTTCGCAAATTAAGGAGATCCAATATCAGGCTCGGGAAGAAGGAAAAAATGAAAGACCTAGATGGCCGATGATTGTCTTGAAAACACCTAAAGGGTGGACTGGTCCTAAAGAAATCAATGGGAAAAAAGTCGAAGGGTCTTGGCGTTCACATCAGGTTCCTTTTGAGACAATGAAACACCCAGAAAATGTTAAATTGCTCGAGGAATGGCTGAAAAGCTATGGTCCCAATGATCTCTTTGATGAGAATGGAACACTTTACCCTGAAATCGCCCATCTGGCTCCAAAGGGTAAAAAAAGAATGGGGGATAATCCTCATGCTAATGGAGGGCTCTTAAGAAGAAACTTAAAAATGCCTAACTTCCGAGATTATGCGGTCCCGGTCACCCACCCAGGACAATCTGAAGCAGAGTCTACACGTGTGCTAGGGTGTTTTTTGAGAGATATTATGTCTGCTAACAGGCAGAATTTCATTGTTGTTGGACCAGATGAAACTGCATCTAATCGTTTAAGTGCCTTGTTTGAAACAACAAATCGTCGGTGGGAAGCAGAGTATCTTCCTGAAGATGCAGACGGAGGCTTTCTATCATTAAATGGAAGAGTTTTAGAAATATTGAGTGAACACACCTGTTTAGGTTGGCTCGAGGGTTATGTGTTGACGGGTCGACATGGCTTTTTTTCGACATATGAGGCTTTTGCGCATATTATCGACTCAATGTTTAATCAACATGCAAAATGGCTTCAAACAACTATTCGTATTCCATGGAGAGCATCCATTGCCTCCATTAATATCCTGTTGAGTTCACATGTGTGGAGGCAAGACCATAATGGATTTTCTCATCAAGATCCGGGTTTTATCGATCTTGTTCTCAATAAGAAGGCTGAAATTGTGAGAGTTTATTTACCTCCCGATGCAAACACACTTCTTTCTGTTGTCGATCACTGTTTGAGAAGTCTGAATTACATTAACGTCATTGTTGCTGGAAAGCAGTCTCAGCTGCAATTTTTAACTATGGAAGAAGCCATTAAACATTGTCAAGCTGGAATAGGGATCTGGGAATGGGCAAGTAATGATAAAGGCTTCGAACCCGATATAGTCATGGCTTGCGCTGGCGATGTTCCCACTCTGGAGACATTAGCTGCAGTTGACATCTTAAGACAGAAACTCCCTGATTTAAAAATTCGTGTCATCAATGTAGTTGATCTCATGACCCTACAACCTGAAAGTGAACATCCTCACGGATTATCTGATAAGGACTTCGATGAACTCTTTACCACGAATAAACCTGTTATTTTTGCTTATCATGGATATCCCTGGCTAATTCATCGTCTAACTTATCGAAGAAAAAATCACGAAAACATTCACGTAAGGGGCTACAAGGAAGAGGGGACCACTACAACACCATTTGATATGGTTGTCAAAAACGATATGGACCGTTTTCATTTAGTTGGAGATGTGATTGATCGTGTTCCGCGCTTGGGCTATCTAGCGGCATACACCAAGCAAGAGATGCGAGATCGGTTGATTGAACACCAAGAGTATATCACGACTTTTGGCGAAGATTTGCCGCTAGTTAAGAATTGGAAATGGACCTATTAGTTGTTTTGGGTATTGCTGCCGCGACAATAGAATGAAACTCCTCAATCGTAGCTCGATCTTTATCTTGGAACAAAATCAACAATTTTCGCTAATTATTGTAGTTGTCACGGTAGTGACAACCCTGGTAGAACCATGAATAAAAATAAGGCGTTGCGGCAGCAACGCCCCATTACACTTTACTATATAGTAAAGTTGCGCTTAACATGCACATGGCAATAGGGCTGCTTCCCTGTTTTTTCATAATAATTTTGATGATAGTCTTCGGCGGGATAAAATTCACTTGCCGGATCTACTTTAGTGATGACATTCATTCCTGTCATTTGAAGACGATGAATTAGATTTTCAGCAATTTCCTTCTGCTTTTCCGTAAAATAAAAAATAACAGAGCGGTATTGTTCTCCAACATCGGGTCCTTGTCGGTCATGTTGTGTAGGGTCGTGAATCTCAAAAAAATAGCGTAATAGATTCTCATAGCTAAGCTGTTGTTTGTCGAATACAATTTCAATGACTTCAGCATGATGCGAAAGACCCGAGCAGACTTCTTGGTACGTAGGGTTGACAACGGTGCCTCCCATATATCCAGAAGTGATTTTTTTTATTCCGGGTAACTTTTTAAAGAGGGACTCGACACCCCAAAAACAGCCGCCCCCGACCACAGCTCTTCCATAGCCTTCTTCTGTTTGTGCAGGGATAAATTTTAGGGAGATGGAGTTGACACAATGACGTGTTTCTTTAGGAGTGAAACCTTCATTTTTGAATACATGTCCTAAATGACCATTGCAATGGCGACAAAGAATTTCTGTGCGTCGACCATCGGCATCGATTTTCTGTAATACAGCGCCTGAAAATTCATCGTCAAAGCTTGGCCACCCACATCCGGAGGAAAACTTTTGACTCGAAAGAAAAAGAGGAGAAGTGCATCTCCGACAAATGTAGATACCTTCCCGATTGAAATGGTCATATTCACCACTGTTTGGGGATTCGGTTCCTTTTTGTACAATAATCTTTTCTTCTTGGTTTGTGAGCTGATGAAAACGTTTCATAGAACACTCTCCAGTTTAAAATCGCTTGTTTTACTGATTACATGTACCTGAGGGTACTTCGGTGATATCTCCATTCAGAGTGACATTTCCGATGTTATTTACCAAAGGTTCTAAGTCAAAGGTGTTTGTATAAACGGCACCTGTAAAATTAGTAAGAAGGTAACCGGTATCGCTCTGATTGTCTTTTAATTCTAGACAGAGAAAATCGCCTCCTGGAATGATGGAAGTTCTGGCAAAAACTCCTGATGCACCGGTCTCAGTCAATTTATTCCCTATTACAGTAGAAGCTTGATGTCCTCCGTTGAAAGCACCTATTGAGATTCCCTCTTGTGTAGTTCTGGAAACGGTATTATCTATGATTGTAGACTCAATAAGAGAAAACGTAGTGGGTGGTGTAAAAGCAAATCGAGTTGAAATGACTGCAATTCCCACACCACCAAAACCTTCAATTTCTCTGACTTCATTTCGATGTATGGAAGTTTTCTGATAACTGTCATTAAAAGCTGTAGACACGATCCCTAAAGCTGCTGTATCTGTACCGGTAATGATATTTTCACAAATTGAGGAAACAATCGCACTTTGATCTAAGCTAAAGAGTTGAATTCCTATAAAATCCGTATTCAGAGTGTTTTTATGGATCGACACATTACAAGACGTGGTTCCGGAATTCAGGACATTGATATTAGACCCAAAGTTGTTGATATTGGGATAATTGATGACATTGTGTTCAATAGATAATTTCCCTGTGCAATTCTCAAGAAAAATGCCTGAAAATTCGGGGTTATTGATTGAATTATGTCTGATCTGTGCTCTATCAATTTCAGTGCCGTGAATACCATATTCAGCAGGCTCTAAGATGAGGAATCCTTCTACAATAGTGTTATTTGCTAAAGTGATAGCGCTCCCCGTTTTGTTTGTAATCGCAGGATTTCTATCGGTTTGTGCAGGAATTGTAAGCAATCCAAATTGGGATTCCAAAGTGATGTCACGACCTGATCCGTAAAGCTGTTGGTTATCTTTCAAAGATATTCCAGTATCCATTCCGTTAAAGGTATGATCTCCAGGGTAAATATAGAGGATATCATCGGTCTTGGAACCTCCTTGTGCGCCTGATAGACTGCTAAAAGGATCTTCAAATGAGCCGGCTCCTGCACCGGATGTAGTGTTGTTGACGAAAACAACGTTATATGGAACACCTGTAGCTGGGTTTATGGCTTGGACGTCTTCTTCTTGAATGAAACGATGATGGGAATGCGTTTTAGTTGGGATAATTTCTTGTCGTCTAACAGGAGTGACAAGTCTTTCTATGGTTCTAACGCGTGCATTTCGACGGCATCTTGTCAGCTTAGGAGAGGGGCCAAATGGATAAGTAAGGGTAACAATTCCACTGGCTGTGGTTTTAAAAACAGAGTCGTAATTCGCATTAGCCTCAAGGGAAAGATACTCGGTGATTGACCCAAGAATTCTTGCTGACCCACCCAAGAAGGTTTTACCATACTTTGCAGTGTATAAATAAGCTCCAGCAGCTCCATAAACAGTGATTTCTTGGCGCTGGATGAGCTGCTTTCCTATTTCGATATCCCCTCCGTAAAATGAATACTCAGCTTTCTCATATTGATCAATGCCTAAACCTTTTATCAGAATCGAATGGTTAGAAAATCGAACAAATTGAGTATTGTCGGTGACATTTCGGACATGGTCGAATGTTTTGCTTTTCCTTTTTCCTTCTGGAATATAACCATTGAATCGGACGTCAAAGGAGTCGGATAGATATTCTGCGCTGATTCCAAATTGATTGAAATTTTGATGGTGCGTCTGTCTGTAGTCGTAATAAAAACTCACCCCAACAATATCATTGGATCCGATCATGGGAATTCGTGATCCAACACCGATGTTAACAGCATTTTTACCATTTTCGAGGTAATGCAAACGACAATCTATAAACGAGTAATAATTACAATAACTTTCAGGCGTTAAAAAAAAGGCGTTTAGTGTTGAGTAATTAGTGTGATAACCGATACCCTTACCTAAATGATAACTCAGATTAATATTTGAGGAGGAAGCATAGGCGCCGGTTGACTTGAGGCAGTCCATTGAAAAGGATTCTGCGCTCAAGACAGAAAAACTGCATAGTAAAGAAACTCGTGTGAATAATCGAAAGAGAGTGCGTGAAACTTTCATAAGAAACCAATAGAAAAAGAGGTTAAGATGTATTGCGTCTACAAAAACTTCTCCTCTTTTACCATAAAGAGACGAATTTAGAAAACCCTTTTATGGATTCTTTAAAATCTCTCTCATTTCCATAAGGAGCTTACCTAAAAGATTCTTTCCTTGGACTGTAATTTGTGAAGGTGCAAGGGTAAAATCAAATCCCGAACCCCATCGAGTGTCTGCAGAGCCATTTTTGCGTCTATTTCCCTCTACGATAAGTGCATCTTCTGTAGCAAGTAAACGCAAACCTAATTCTGTAGGAGTCCCATCTTCCTGAATAAACTTATACCAAAGGCCTTTTTTCATTTTATTCACCATATGTTGGTCCCCTTGTAGATCAGCTTGGTTAGCATAATCCTGAGCAAGATCGCGAGCTTCCTTTGGTGTTTTAGCATCCACAATCTTAAGGTAAGGTTCACTATCGATAGTAAATTTCGCCGCTTGGTAATAATGCTCAACAGTGGCATATACGCGATTTTCAATGAGCATCGGGGATTCATAAAAATTGGAAAGAAAGCGGTAATGATCGTCATATCCATGATCCTTCATTAGACTGGCTTGTTCTGAAGATAATCCCGACATATTCTCTTTTCCAAGTGACAGAATGCTGGCTTGACTCCAGGAAAACGTTGCATTGGGTGAGTCTCCAATCATGTAGGTCTCCTCTGAAGCATCAATAGTTGTCGTTAACCAATCCTCCAAGGAGGCTGTAGGTGAATTTTTTTTTTCAATTAAACTTGCAATCGCACAGTTGGCTTCATTTTGATAAGTGTTGATGAGATCCTCTAACGAAAATTTCATGACTGGATCATTTAGTTCTTGGGTGGAAGCATTTTCAGTTATTTGGTTATTAACTACGTTTAGGTTGTAATAAACAGGTTGATGACTAATTAAAAAGTGAGTTTCCATTATTCCTCTAATATTAAAATAATACGTGATTGTATCGCTTTTTATAATTTATTATCAATTATTTTTTTAGTTATGCCCACTATATTTATAGTATCTTGTCCTTCATCATAATCTTTAACTTTCTTCAATCAAACTCTTCATGGTAATTTCTACAATGCTTCCCTCAAAAGGATGCTTTCCTCTTTGATTATGAATGGTGATAAAAGACTTCAATAAAAGTTCAGGGTTATATTTTTGAAACCATCGACTATAGGAGTAGTTTTGCTGAGGGTCGAAGAAAACATCTGCATTGAGGTATTTTAACTGAGCCTCGATTTCCAAAAACAGTCTATTTGTATGCAAAGTTTCTAATGGGACTAGAGTTCCTGCAACGCTATCTCTGATTTGCATATCATATAGAAAGGCTTCAACTTTATTATCAGGGTGCGACTCCATTTTTTTAAGCTGATTTCTCCACCAAGCCATCTCATTTTGAGAAAGACATCCAACTGAAAGAATCCCTCCGGTATTTTTATCTCTATGAACAATGACTTGCAAGAGGTCACATTGTTTCTTAGAGCAAATCGAAACCGAGTTTATATTCAGTAAAGTATAGGTAGGGAGGAAATGATTGCTGAACCAAATTTTATCTGAAAATGCTTTGGAAATAGATTTTAAGGGTGACTCATTCAATAAATCTCGCACTAAAAATAAAGGAGGGGTCTTATGACCCATAAAACTGTTGACTATCTCTGCTGCGCTCTTTTGATTGGGATTGCTGAACTGAAGCCATTTAAGTGTATAGGGATTAAGATCTGGCCATATGTCTTCTCCTGATTGGAAATGCCAAGAAGGATTAGCGGCCACAGCTGTTTTTTGTTCGACCTCTGTTTCCTGTTGAACCTCTGTTTGTTGTTCTTGTTCCTGATCTACATTATTATTCTGTTCAAGGGATATATCCGTATCAACTTCCACATTTAGATTTAAATCATCGGAGGCAAGATAATCTACATTATCATGATCGTCGACAGGGAGCTGAATGAAGTCAGGCATGGGGTGAATGGAGAGAGTTTCAATTTTTCTTTTGATTTCTTTCATTTCTGCGTAATTAAAAATCTTTGTCTGCTCAGCTTGCGCTATAGATGCAGTTTGTATTCCTTCGACGACTTTCTTAATCGGAACGGGCTTCACAATACGCTGATAAAGTTTGATTGGATCGGTTTCAACCTTGGAAACAAGGAGATCTTCTGCAGAATTAAAAATGTCAAGCGTAGCATCTTTCGAATCGTTGATAATAGATTCCAGAAGCTTGTCTAGAGTACATCTGCGTGCAATATTTGAAACTTTTTGTTTGTAAGAGATAAAGTGACTCATTTTGAGGCTGTTCTTCTGGTTAGCATCCGCAAAAGCTTCAATGTCCCTTAAAGTAATATCCTTAGGATCCTTAGAAAGAGATTTTCCTATTGCTTCCGCAACTGGACCTGTCAGACCAAACTCAACTTGTTGTGTCGTGGTCTTATTTAGGATGGATAACATTGCTCGAAGATTATCATGAATCTTTCTAACATAGAATCGGAACTCCTTAAGTCCACGCATTCGGAAGATTTCTTGGAGAAGGCGATAAATAGGATGCTTTAGACCAATCAAAGCTAATGCTTTTCCATCAGGTTTTTGCGTAAGATTTGCTCCAAGACCATGTAACTGATCAAAGTAAGCGAGGCGTTGATGAAGAGGGGTGTGACATTGATCGTATGGGATGGGGGCGTCAGCTTCTATAGGCCAACTCATGAGCTTATCCATACCGGATTCATCTCTGAAAAAAAAGTCGATTGTGACGATATCTGGACGATATTTTTTTGCAAACTCTCTCATCTCCTTGGCAACGGTATAGGAGTCAATCCCTGTAAGCTTAGCACCTCCATCAATTAGGGCAGTGAATCGGGACCCCTTTTGGAAGAAGTCTTGGAGAATTTCCTTCAGGAGAGCTTTAGGTTCTGTATTTTTCAGATGATGAATGGGTTTATCTGAACTCTTGTTTTCTAAAATATGTAGAGCTTCCCCAAGTGTTCCTGGATCTGATTTAATCGTAATATCATCTGGGAGGTTTTTTTCATTATAAGGAGTGCCTGTTTTATAATCGTGGGTCGAAAAGATATTATGGAAATTATGACAGTTAGACCTATAGTTGACTTTCCAAAATAGCATTTGGGGGTGGACTTGATTTTCTAAATACCAAAATATCGCATCACTTTTGTGCTCAAGGAGTTCCTCAACTTCCTTCTGCCTATTGAAGGCCTGACTGAGCGGAATCGTTTTGGTCAACTCTAAAAACAACTTTCCGCTTGGAGTTTGGTCTAGTTCAAGGTTGGTTTTGGATGCCTCTACAGTTGCTTTTTGCATCAGATGTTTGGTTAGCTTGCTAATCTGAAATAAGGATAACCCATGATAAAAAAGTGAGAATGTTGTTTTAAGCACTGCTTCATGAGGATGTCGTATAGAAGACTTCTCTTTAGCGCATTCATTCGCTTCATAAGGAAATGCAAATTCTTTATCTGGATTTTGCCGCGAAGGCCCAAAGTCAACATTGATAGTCTGCTCAAGGATTGATGGAAGGTGAGTAGTCAATACGCCCTTCAACATCGCAATTTTGCGGGCATGTTTTGAAGACTCAATCCATTTTGGGACCATTTTAGATTCATTGGTTATGTATGCAATGAATTCTTTTTGCTTTTTAGGGGATTCAATACAATCATTAAAGTTTAAACTTAATCTCTCAGCAAGGGATAAAACAATTTCTTTACGCTGGTCTGGGGACAAGTCATTAAATCGATTTTCTTTGATGATCGCATGGACCTCTGAACTTTCCACAAGGAATTGAACACACTGTACAATGGTTTTAAAATCACTTAAATCGATTGGTTCCCCCATTCCAGAAGCACGCAAAAGCTCTTCGAGTTCATCAAAAATAAGATGCGCCTCATCGCCAATCGCTTTTCCTTTCTTGCGCATCGTTAATAATATCTTCCCAATGTCCTTGGCTATTTCATAAGCTTTATCATTTTTTTTAGTTCGGGCTTGATCTAAGTAATCAATAAACATGAGTTCCAATCCTTGGATCTCTTCCTTTGTTTGATTAATTGTCTCACCCTTCATTTGGATACGTTTAAGGAGATGTTGGATGGTAATATAAGATTTCTTTGTACTGATTTTATTCAGCTCTATGTGATTGACTGTCTGATCAAATAAAACTTCGCTCTGCTTTGATAAGAAACGCATATTAGTATGGATGAGTGCACCAGGCCAGATGCTAAAGATAATTTTGGATCCATCGGCATCGACAAGATTCTCCAGTAAGGATAGAAGCTCCGTTTTACCCATTCCCATAATGAATTCAAGAAGCTGGTCTCCTTGTAAAAAGCGATCCTTAATACGATGAGCTTGCCTAGACCACACCATCTTATTTGTCAGTAGCTCTACGATGAGTACTCGTTTCAAAATTCTAGGTGATAAGTCCTTATCGGTATAGGTACGTCTTGCATTAATTTCAGTGATGATCAGCTCCATCTGACGCGCATACTCTTCGCTATCTGGGTGATAACGGCTCAACATCTCAAAACCATCTAGTATTCTTTGCATCTGTTGTAAGCGTGTCTTTTTGATGATGTAGTGCATCATTGTTTTTTCAATCAGGGGCAGATGTTCTGGTTTGATGAATAGATTTGAAGATAGTTCATCAAAGGATCCTTCTAGTAAATATTTGACAAGATCTTTGAAGTTAACTGGGCGGATGAGCCCATTAGTTTGAGTATTCACAACTTCAAGCAATGTCTTGAGTTCGTATTCTATTTGATTATTCAGTTCATTAGAATGATGTGAAATCTGTTGATACATATTTTTAAGGCATTCATCGTTTTTTAGTGTAACAACAAACTTATCCATCCCAACCTTCTCATAATAGTCATTAAGAGAAGCATTAAAGGATTTTTGGGATTCAGGATAGGGATCAATTTTGACGTCTTGGTATGTGATTTCATTAAACGTTTCGTTGTAAACTTTGCTCAGGAATGCATCTATAACTTTATCTTCGTTGATGATGGAACGATTTAAAGCCATTTCAACAGGATTATCTTTAATCATTTTTTTTTCAGATTTAGATGCCCTTACAAATGCACGATGAACAATCTGATTTTTATAAATAGACGTCAGTAAAGAAGATCCAGCGGGAGCTAGAGCTAACGGTTTTTTGAGATTAGGCGCTAATTCGATCCCCTTCTGAATAAAAGATCCTATGAGAGGGAGATTAACTGTTGTTGTCGAAAGAATCGGTAATACCAGATTCTTACAAGATGATATAGCACATATAGCCCCTAGTTTGACAGTTAATTGTGCGATCACTTCACCTATTTTTATTTTATGATGACAGAGATTAATAGTGTTCAGCCATATTAAGAGTTTCTTTTGATGGGGGACCTCAGGAAAATAAAATGGGAGTTTCATAACGGAAAGTAAACATTCAATCATGAGGTTGGAATGCTCATCCCACCCCCCACGATGAAGTTGAAGCGATCCTTTAAGCTTGGAAAACTGCTCGGAAGAACCTCGGCCTTTCGCAATCAAATAGGCATAAACAAAGTCATCATAAAACTCTTTGGAGGAGCTCCATCTATTTTTAATCTGAAGATTATGCATGGGGTGGTAATGCAGCTCTAAATCTTGTTTTTGAGATATTGAGGGTGTAGAGAAGGAATCAATGAGAACTTTAAAAAGATCGATCCAATCCTTTTCAGTATCTATGGTGGGTTGAAGATTTTGAAGGGATTTTAAAAGCGATTCTGGAATAAATAAAGAAATATCTATAGACTTATTAGCCTGTGTGCTCATTGTTAAAATCAAGTTAGCCATGTGTTGTGTAAGGGAGTTTTTTTGATCTAACTTTAATTTTAAAACTTGATATCTATCTTGCAAGGGACCTTGTAAAACTACTTTTGTGAAGAAGAATTCCCAAATATAGGTGTCTTGTATAGTGGAAAAGAAATGATAAAAGTTTGGAAAAGTGATTAAAACCTTAAATATGGAGATGGATAGTGCTTGAAATAGTCTCCATTCTTCATCAGCTGTAAGTTGATAACGAGGATCCTTATTTTGATCCACTGCGGGAAGATCGATATAGAGACAAAAAATCTTGAGTGCGAGAAATTCGTTAGTTTCCTTTTCATTCCCTTGAGAATACAAAGATTGATTTTCTTCTATTGCTGCAAATAATTTTCTTCGAAATACCGATATATTTAAAAAATTAGATGGGATCAGTGAGAGAAACTGTATCAAATTCGTAAACGTTTTAATGGGGATATATTGACGTTTAAGAATACTTTCCAATTGGCAAACGATTCGATCAACCTGCTTTTGATCCCAATGAAGGATTCCAATCAGGATTAAATAAGCGAGAGTGTCAGGAGCGTCGCTTGTCAACTCACCATTATCTTCAAGCGATATAATCGAATAGGAAACTTTAGGATTCTCCTTTTGATCCCGGAAAAAATATTCAAAGGGAAATGCTTCTTTTGTTTTTTCATTGAAAAAATACTGGGTAAGGAGGGGAGAAAAAAAGCTTTTAAGGGGTCCTAATTGCGAGAGAATAGGTGAAAGAATTGATTGCTTCCACTCTTCATGGGAGAAAATCACTTTCTTCTGTTTTTGATCATTTTCCAATAAAATATAATTCGAAAATAGCTTCAGGCTGGGATGAAATTGATTTGATGCGAGGTAATAACCGGGAAGAAGTTGGGGAATATAAGCTCTAAGTTGATAGCCGACATAAGCGATTTGAAAGCTGAGGTTGAATGGCAGCAAATCGATTTGATGGAGTCGGTTACTGTTTGAAAGTTTCCAACAAACAATTTGATCCGGAGGGCAGAATCCGCTAAATATAGAGGTGATTTTATGATCATTAATGGGGATATACTCTAGCCCATCTTTTAAGATTGCAGTTATCTTTAATTGTTCCACCAAATAAGAGGCCACAGGGTGATTCACTTTATAGACCAACAGCTCTTTTTGGGTTTTAGGCGTCGCTTCTAACCAGTAAGATAGCGTCTCCTGGGGTTGCCTTATTAATTTAAAGGACTTATTTTTGCAGTTTCGTATGACTTCAAAAGAATGAGTGGAGATCATAGTGAAGCAAAATTCTCCAGTGACATCTGCAAAAACTCCATTTATTTTGCTATGAATAGGACGAGCTTCATTTGTTAATGCATAAATAAGTTGATTAAATGTTTCCTTTGGGTCACTTATTTTATGGCAGAGATCATATTCGGGACCCAATCTAGAAACATTTTGCAAGAGAAAATTGATACTAATGTCTCCATTAGTAAAGCTATAGGTATCGCTGGGGTAAGGAATCCATTTTGTCTGGTTCACCTTAAACTTAAATGCTGTAGCAATTCTAGAACAAATATTCTCTCTAAACTTATCGTTCCATTTTGCAGCATTCAATAAGTCTGGAGCAATCTTTTGAAGACCATCAGTCTTCAAAAGTCCGTCTTTAAAGGCATTGACAAAATGAATGATTTGAGATTCATCTGGAAATTCAAAAGCTGAGGGATCGTATTCAGATGGCGAAGAAGATCCATAAATTATGCCGAGATTGAGATCGACTTTATAATTACCATAACGATATCTATCCCTATACTCTTGTTTCCACTGTTCCTTTTCAATACTCTTTGGAATGTAACCCACTAAATCAAAGAAAAATTGGTCTTGTTGCGAGGGTGTCGCTGCAATTTCTCTTATCAAAGGAAGCCAATGCCAATAGAGAATACGCAGTTGGTGCGCCCACTTACGATCGAGAGCTATTTCCCCACAATGATAATTTGGTTGAGACTCGGAGGATAGTATGTTTGAACCAATAAATCGGTACTCGAAACCTTTAGAACACAAGAAATACGCTTGAGCTATTAACTTAGCTGCTGCATTTTTTTTTAGATCTTCCACATCCTCAGGAAAACCTATACTTAGTGCTTTTAGAATTGGAAATAGGGCTTTGCATTTTGAATCTCTAGGTTCCTCTTCACTCTCAATCAGTTCTTTAATATTTGGAAAAGATGAACAATGGTCTGGGGCATATTCTTTACAGACTTTTTCTAGGGTTAGGGAAAAATCTGCCAAGAAAAAAAAGATGTCCTTTTTTGAATAGCGTAGTGCATGAGAAGCCAACAAAGATACAATTTTTCCAAATTGGTATGCAATTGCAGGAGTAGATTGCAGCTGATTTTTTAACGAGGTTCCGGTAAATAACTGATGTTGGCAATGTCTAAGATGATCGGTAAAGTCTCTTAGATAATCCGTTTTGATTTTTGATTTTTGATTTTGAGTCATAAAGATATGGTGATTTAAAAAATACATTTTCAAATATCCCATGACTCGAATGGGGGTATCAATCGGCTTCGTGTGAATCAATTCAAATTGTTGATTTTGCTGTTCATGGAATTTGCTATGAATGTATTTTTCACCTTCATCATTCCTAATAAAAAGCAGGTTATTCGGGTTTTCATAGATCAGATGTTGATCACGAAGACTGAATAAACTTTTTTTTCCTTCTCGTTTATCCCCTTTCAAACCATTAAAGTAGTTATTGATATAGTCCTTTGAATAGAGCGATTTTTCTAAATATTCTTCGATTCTTGATTCAGTATTGATGAGACAGACTAATGGACTAATTAAATTCCAAAAAAAATTTTCTAAGGTCATAAGATTTGAAAAATTAAAATTAATAGTGGATGCTTGTTCAGTTTCATTAAAATAGTTGAAGGAAAAACAGGAATTGCCTGTCGAACTATCTGATATCATTAATGTTTGGCATAAACGACACACAATATTAAGGCCACAATAGGCTCGAGGAAGACAGCTACTTTTTAATTTAAATGATTCTTTTAAAAGATAAGATAAAAGGATGACTTCTTTGACGTGTTTTTGATTTTCGCTATAGACGAATTCATGATTTTGATTTATTTCGATCCCTTCTCTTGAGAGGAAGGCTTGATCGTTAGCAATTAAAGGGATGAATTTTTTCAAAAAAGCCATTTCAGGATAAGAAATTCTTGATGTGGAGCATGTAATGATAGAACTCTTATTTTCTTTATCAAAAATCGGATAGAAAAGAGTAGAGTATGCTAAGGTTTTAAACTCCGTTTCATCCACAGGCATGGGTTGGGAAGAAGAAAAATATGTCTGGAGATCAGAAATACGAATTTGGATCTTGGGGTCGTCGACAGGAATATGATTTTGAAAAATCAAAAAATGAAAGAAAATTTCCTGATCACCTAAACCAGTCTTGGTGCATCTTCGAGACAGCTTATCAATGATTGCTAAATTACTGTATAAATAAGCATGGGCATACTGAAAGAAGTATTGATAGGTAAAGGAGCGAAAATCCATATTACCTTCATCCTCTGAATAGCGCCTGCTACTGGATATCTTTTTAAATAGGAACTCATAATTAAAGGAAAGGCGTGTTAGGCCATCGATAATAAAAGAAGCCTCCGTTGAACTTATTTGATCCCAAATATCATATTTATTTCGTTTTGGAATAGGAAGTTTTGAAAAATGATGTGTCATTAATTCAAAGTGATCCGCCATACCTATTAGAGAATGAAAATGTCTATCTTTACGGCTAAGTAGCAATTCATTTTCAATTAAAGAAAATTCCTCACAAAGTTTGAGCATGTATCTGATATGATTTAAAACTAGGTAAGGGTTACTCAATTTATTTGTTTGCAGAGTTTGGCTAAATAAGTGAGATTGCCGCTTTAAAGAGATGTGATTGTTTGATGAGAGATGAAAGACTTCATCGGAGATGTCCAAAGAGCTGATATTTTGTTTTTGTGCAGTTGAAGAAAGCTCTAAATCAACCGACTGCTTACCTAATAGCCCACATTCCGCGGGTGGCCTTCGGCCCTGAGGATTTTATTTTAGCAAACGCGAA
>JBEPVL010000038.1:0-24489 GCA_041691035.1 Chlamydiota bacterium | reverse complement strand
TTGTTTAAAGAGATCAATATACCAGACTATCAAATAAATTTTAAACTACTATAAACGCAAAGTCTCAGAGGTTGCACTCAATTTTGATAGATACCGATGATAGAAGTTGGATTAATTTCATTAGGATTCACAGAAAATTCTTCAACATGATCTATTAATATAGAAGTTGCTTCTTGAATATACACTGAGGGTGGAAATGTAATGTTTGCATGAGCTTTTATGATGGGGCGCTCTTCTTTCCACTGAGGATCTAACTTGCCTTCTTCCATACTAATGAAAGAATAGTGCAAATTTGGAATAGTAGAAATGACAACGATTTGCAATTTTCCATCTCGTTTTCTCTTTTCACCAGTGATTTTAATTTTTTCCCCAAAGCAGTCTACAATGGAATATCCTTCTTGTAGATTTTTTCCAGTAAAACGTAAGAGATCGATTCCAGCCAGCTGTTTAGTGTTATCGATAAAATTTTTCCAAAGGGCTAGCTGCTCTTTGGTGTATTTTTTCTGCTTTTCTGGTTTTACAAGGTGAAATGTCAAAGTAATTCCCACACCTGGAGTATCGAAACCTGCATAAGCTAAAATTAATTCGTGACCATTGTCAATAAATCTTGTTTCTAGGACGGGATAGGTTCCCCATTTTTTTTCCTCATAAAAAAAACCCTTTGGATAACACTGCTTGATAAACTTAAGCTCTTCTCCATTTTCGCCATCTAGAAAGCTAGAGCTCGATAGGCCCATACTGTCGCTGATAGTTACCCTGATGATAGGCTGTTTTAGGGAATTTTGATTTTTAAAGAAGCTTTTAAGAGTTTCCTTTGGCCCCCAATATACAAAATCATGGAAATCGTCTTCCCCATCAAAAGACATGGCTACAAAGTTTGAAGGAACAGCGGGTTCAATGGGGTAACCAATTTTGGAGAATAGCTCCTTTATTCTAAAAGAATAGTCCACATCTTTTGCATCATTGGGATGAATAGCATCAAGTAGAGGTATCAGGGAAAGGATTAAAAGAAAAAGGAGATTTTTCATAGTCGACTTCTAAAAATAGGTTTGAGATCTCATAGTAAAAGCAGGGAAGCCTTATAATTTCTGATGATGAGAAGTATCATTCATTCAGATAGAGTATTTGTAAACAAAAAAATAATAAGAGGAAAATAACGTTTTTTTCTTAGGCGGGCGCGAATCGCGAATTTATATATTTTTATCGTTGATAAGAAAGAAGTGTGTGGGTTACACTATGATTTCTATTGAGTTTTTTTAATCTTATTGACCGAATTATTTTGATAAGGGGTTAACCATGTACGCCATCATCCAAATGGGTGGAAAGCAATACCGTGTTCAAGTCGGTGACTTCATTGAAGTTGAATTGCTTCCGTCGAATGAACCAGGCTCAGATCTACATATCCGTGATGTTTTATGTTTTAGTGACGGTTCAGATCTTCAAATCGGTGCACCATTTGTGCAAGACTTTATAGTTTCTGCGGAAATCATCGGAGTTGTTAAAGGTGAAAAAGTTGTTGGTTTGAAGTATAAGCCAAGCCATAATTCATGTCGCAAATGGGGACACAGACAACGTTATACTCGTTTAAAAATTACAGCTATTGGCAGTAGCGAAAAAGAACATGCCCATGCACACGCTCGTGGAGGAAAACATGGCACATAAGAAAGGTCAAGGATCTTCAAGAAACGGAAGAGACTCCCATTCAAAACGATTAGGTGTAAAGGTTGGCTCAGGCCAGGTGGTTACAGCTGGAAGCATTCTAGTGCGCCAGCGTGGAACAAAATGGCACCCAGCACTGAATGTTGGAAGAGGAAGTGACGATACATTGTTTGCTCTAGCTAATGGTGTGGTTTCCTTTCGTAAATCCAATAAAACTTATATTTCCGTGGAAACAAGCGAATAGTTTCCTTTCATTTTTTTAGTGAGGGGTTGATGCTCCTCACTTCGGTTTATTCTATTCTTCAAATTACAGAAAATCAGAGAAGTATGTTCGTTGATCGTGTTGAGAAACTTGAGTGTATTGCCGGTAAAGGTGGTAATGGAGTGATTGCTTGGAGACGGGAAAAATTTATCCCAAAGGGCGGTCCTGCAGGCGGTAACGGTGGAAAAGGCGGATCCATTATATTTGAATCTGATCAACAAATCAGATCCTTACAATGGTTTCGGCATCGTCGCATATTGAAAGGACAAAATGGGGGCGATGGAGGTGGAAACTGTCGTCAAGGAAAAAATGGCGAGGATTTGATTTTAAAAGTCCCGTGTGGAACTCTTTTAAAAGAAAGTGGAACTGGCGTCGTTATTCACGATTTTTCTCAAGATAAAGATCGTTTTGTTTTGTGTAGTGGAGGAAAAGGAGGACGAGGAAATGATACTTTCAAGACTCCCACAAACCGTGCTCCTCATATCTGCACTCCTGGTATTCTTGGAGAGATGCTTAATGTAGATCTAGAACTGAAATTGATTGCAGATGTTGGTTTAGTTGGGTTTCCCAATGCAGGTAAATCGACATTGATTTCTTCCTTGGCAGGATTACGCGTCAAAATTGCAGCCTATCCATTTACCACACTGGAACCTAATCTTGGATTTATTGAAATGGACAATTTTCAACGCATTTATATTGCGGATATCCCAGGAATCATTGAAGGAGCCAGTAATAATAAAGGTTTAGGTCTCGAATTTCTCAAGCATATCGAAAGAACCAAGTTGTTGATTTATATTTTGGATGCCTCCGGAATTGATGGACGCACTCCGGAGCACGATTTTGGGATTTTACGTCAAGAAATGAAGGCATACAACCCTGAGCTATTACAACGACCCTACCTTGTAGCGCTTAACAAAATAGATACTGAGGAATCTAAAGAATTGATTTCTCAATTTAAGCGTGCCTATTCCTTTCCAACAAATACTTTATTTGAAATTTCCGCTATTTACGGTGAAGGGTTGCAAGGTCTCGTACATGAAGTTGCTAGTCGTCTCTCAATTTGACTTCAAGGAGCTCTATGAGCGATCAGGTGATCAAAGTTAAAGTTGCTCCCAATTCTAAAGAATCAGAAATGATGGTGTTAGGGTGCATGTTAACTAGCATCAACAGCTTAAATATTGCAGCTGATGGTTTAGATGACTCGGACTTCTATTTTACAGAGCATAAGCTAGTTTTTCAAGTCTTGAAGATGGCTTATAAAACAGACCGTCCTGCTGATATCCATATCGTCGCAGAAGAGCTAAAGCGTCAAGACAAGCTCTCTCAAGTAGGGGGAGTGGTTTACCTCACAACGTTAGCTCAATATGCAGGTACTTCCGCTTTTATTGAGGAATATGTCGATTTAGTACGCAATAAGTCCTTATTGCGTAAGATGATAAATACAGCCCAGATTGTAGAGAAAAAAGCTTTAGATGAACCACCTGATGTGCGCGCCGCGCTTGACGATGCTCAGCAAATGTTTTTCCAAATTAGCCAAGCCGCCAGTCCCCTTTCGGGTATGGTTCTTCAGGAAATCCTATCGGGTGTTCGTTCGGAGTCTGGAATCCCTTTTTTGAAGGAACTTCAAGAACGTCAAGAACGATTTGCTATCAAAGGTCCCGAAGAAGCAGGGATTAGTGGCATTCCAACCAATTTTGTCGATTTAGATAAGAAAATTAATGGATTAAATAACTCCAATTTAATCATCCTTGCTGCTCGTCCGGCGATGGGGAAAACATCCTTAGCTCTCAATATTGCTGAAAACGTCTGTTTTAAAAATAGAGTTCCAGTGGGCCTTTTCTCGTTGGAGATGTCGGCAGAACAGTTAGTCCATCGGATTGTTTGTTCTCAGGCTGAAGTAGAATCTGATAAAATCAAAACAGGTTCTTTGAATGGGGCCGAATTTCAAAGGATTGTCAGCGCAGTGAGTGGAATACAAAACCACGTGATGGTCATTGATGATCAAGCGGGCTTAAAAATCACAGATCTACGTGCGCGTGCGCGAAGAATGAAAGAAACTTATGGGATTGGTGTTCTTATTATTGACTATCTACAGCTTCTTTCTGGTTCGGGCTCCCATCGTTCGGAAAATCGCCAAAATGAGATTTCAGAAATCTCTCGAATGCTCAAAAATTTAGCCAGAGAATTAAATATTCCTGTGATTTGTCTTTCTCAACTTTCAAGAAAAGTGGAAGAGCGGCCTGGCCATAGGCCAATGATGAGTGATCTCCGAGAAAGCGGAAGTATTGAGCAAGATGCCGATATCGTTTTATTTCTTATGCGAAGAGAGTACTACGATGAGAACGATCATCCTGGTATGGCTCAGCTTTTTGTAGCTAAAAACCGTCATGGTGCTGTGGGAGAAATTAATCTTACGTTTCGCAAAGAATTCGCTCAATTTGCGAATTATAGTTCCAATCATAAAGGGATGCCTCTTGATGAAGAATCAGAGATGGCTTTCAGCGCTTTTGCTCCAAAAAAATAGTTTTTTTATTTAAATCCTTAAGATTCTTAAGTTATTTTTTTTATTTTTTTATTTTTTTGTTTTTTTGTTTTTTTGTTTGTAATTTGAACTATGGTATAATTATGGATGTAGTAAATTTATTTAAAATAGGATTATTATGGCTATTCCCCAGCATCCTAGTTCCCTAGGTTCCCCAAATCCTAGTTCCCTAGGTTCCCCAAATCCTAGTTCCCTAGGTTCCCCAATAAATCCTAGTTCCCTAGGTTCCCCAATAATAAGAGATGATTCAGCGACTGAAAGTCTAAGATCTGGTAGTAGTGGTGACCTCTCAATACTTCCAAGAAATCCTTTATTGAAACAGATTTTTAAACGAAATACACCAGAAGCTAATCAAATAACTAAACCTAAAAATATACAATTTACTTCAGAAGCGCTTACTCCATCTAAACCGGAAAAAGTAATTTTGTTTAATCCCTCAACAAAACAGTTTGTTTTTAAAAATGGAGACGAGGAAACTGATTTATTCGAACTCATTCAAAATGAATTTGCTAAATCCCAGTTAGAGCCAAATGAATTCCACCGTTTATCAGAGGTTTATTCAGGCAAGATCGGCCAGCTAAACACATTTATGAAGACTTATGTCGAGTTATTGGAAAATCCTGATAAAGTTAATTTACTTAAACTTGAAATAACAGCAAAAAATTTAATTAGTACTGTAGGGGTAATTTTAAATAGAGTAGCCAATGAAGAACTTAAAAGTGCGCTCAACGGTTTTATTTGCGATATTGAACATTCTGTAAAATCTATAGGATTTATTTATGATTTTGTTAATGGTGAAAAAAATAGCTTAAATAAACCAGCGACTGAACTAAATGAGTTATTATGGTCAGGGTTGACTCTTTTAACAGACTCGGAGAATGAAAGTGTAAAAAACACATACTTATTTTTTGAAGAAGTCACAAAACTTCTTGGAGAGTACCAAATGAGTGATGAAAGTGACATCAATGCAAAAAAAGAAGCAACTTTTGCATTGATGTTGCGATTAGCTAGGCTTTCAGAAAAATATAATGAAACATCTGATGTCCCTATAGTCAATGCTATAAAGGATAAACTCAAAGAATTCTGTTTTAAAATCCCTCAAGCCTATATGGAATGCGAGGAAGCAAAAGGTTTTTTAGATCTGAAGTTACAATTAGAGAATTTAGAGTTAAAAATAGTGGATTGCTATACTAATAAAAATACTAAAGAAAGCTTCAGTAATATTTTAAAGGAACTTAAAGATATAAAAAATCAATTTGATACCATTTCAAATCTTGTTACAAACCCAAGCTTTATGGAGTTCCCAAAATTAAATGACTTCTTTGCAGCTATGCAGACAGAAATTGATAAGCTTCACGATTTCCCAAATAAAGAAAATATTATACATAACTTAGATGTTATTAATAAGATTTTATCCGATCCATTAATTAAAGATATAAAATTGGGTTCCTTAGAAAGTAAGCAGTTCGGTGAATTTTTAGAACACCTTGAGGATATTATAGGAGAGGTAGAGAGTGCTTCATTGGTAGAAGGACTTCCTCCGCAAGCAGTTATGAATTTATTAAATGTCAAGCTGCATCTGTTTATGCTCCTTCATGGTCTTAATCAATGAGTCAATTGTATTACTTCCCATTAGCTAGATTTTCGTGATGAACAACAAAGCTGATTTTAGCATTGATGCGTATTTTAGTGATCTGATTCTTATCTACTTTAGCTCCAATGTGTTCAATATCAATTTGTTTGATGTCTCTAATCGTAAGAGAGGCCTCCTGAACAGCAGCTTTTAATGCTTCATCGATAGTTTTCCCTTCGCTGATGATTTCAATCACTTTAACGATAGACATGGTTAAACCTTTGGTTAAATAAACCGTCACACTATCGTTTCTTGGAATTTTGCTCAAATAAAAAATTGTAAGCACTGAATGATTACTCGGGGGTGGCGTTGCATAAATAATCACCTGCTTATCATGTTAAAGCTGGTGATTGGATGAAAGTTTTTAGAAGGCTCTACCGACTCGCCAAGTATCCGGTAGGTGAAAGAGAAGAACTTGTTTTTTGGTCCCTATGTCATGTAGATGCTGATATAGCAAGCCTGATTACTGTCAAAACTTAAGTCTCCAATAGTGTCTTCTCATAAAAAGACGACTTGCTTTTTCTGCATTTTATCTGCATAATAAAAGCATTATATCATGCAGATAAAGAGCCGTTATTATGCCGATAAAGCTTGAACCAAACTACATTATCTCATCGAAAGTCATGAATTGCCTGATGCGCATTGAAGCAGCAAAGCAAAAAATATTGCATTTGCCTTTAACACCGACAGTTCTTAGTTCTTTAAGAGAAACAGCACGTCTTTATACTACTCACTATTCCACAATGATTGAAGGGAATAGGTTGGATCCAGATCAAGTAGAAGAAGTTTTAAAGCATCAGGGTCATTTTCCTGGGCGTGAACGTGACGAGCATGAAGTAAAAGGCTACTATGCTGCTTTAACTCAAGTAGAAAAATGGACTGCACAAGGTATAAGGATTACAGAAAAAATGATCCAGACGCTACATGGGCTTGTAATGGCCAATGGCAAAGTAAATGCCAAACCCACTGCATATAGAGATGGTCAAAATGTTATTCGAGACGGTAGAACAAAAGCAATTGTCTATATGCCTCCTGAGTCTAAAGATGTAAAAAATTTGATGTCAGGTATGGTAGATTGGATTAATCAAAATACCGAGTTGCCTTGTCCTGTTATTGCAGGAATTGCCCACTATCAGTTTGCAACCATTCACCCTTATTATGATGGGAATGGTAGAACAGCTAGACTACTTACCACTTTGATTCTACATTTAGGAGGATATGATCTAAAAGGGCTTTATTCCTTAGAAGAATACTACGCTAGAAATTTAGGCGCTTACTACGAAGCAATTAGCATTGGAGAATCTCATAATTACTATATGGGACGTGCGGAAGCAGATGTTACAAAATGGGTGGAATATTTTGTAGAAGGAATGGCTTTTGCATTTGAAAATGTTTTAAAGTGTATGGATGAAGCCAAAACTCAAGGCTCACCCGATCAAAGTGCTCTTATTAGAAAACTCGACCCAAAACAACGTAAGGTGCTTGAGTTATTCCAAGAATTTGAAACAATTACTAGTCGGCAAATTGGCGAATTATTCGGATTTAAACCACGTACGAGCGCGGCTCATTGTGCAAGTTGGATTGAAAGTGGTTTCATAACTATGGTTGATTCGTCCAATAAAGGACGAAAATATAAGCTATCTGCTGAGTATCAGAAGCTAATTGTAATTGATTAGACGGATAGGGGGAAATTCTTCTCCCTAAGAACTCCATTTTCGTCCCGATCGAAATAATAAGATTGATCGAGTTGAACTAAATATGCTAGTTTTACTTTAGTATTGTGACAAAGTTCTAAAATTGTTTTTAAAGCAAGCTCTCGATTAAGTTCGAAAGTAGACGAAAAACGACAAATCCTGAATTTCTTATTTTCGAACTTAGAAATGAAGGATAAAAAGGCGATCATAACACTGCGTGAGCCGTTTGATAAGCTTGTAGCAGTGTCAGATCATCCCATGTGTCGGAGGGGGTGGGATTCGAACCCACGGTACGTGTTAAACGTACACACGCTTTCCAAGCGTGCTCCTTAAGCCACTCGGACACCCTTCCAAGAAAGGGACAACAATATCAGATTTAGGTTTATGTTAGCAAGCTGTTTCCCGCTTCATTGAAATTTTATCTGTTTCACTCTTTTCGTGTTATTAATTGACCTATTTGTTATTCTCATAAATGGCTTCGCGTAAATCAAAGTTAAATTTTAACGATGGTAAAATAAATGCTTCAAATTTCCTACTTTTGGCGTCTTTTGTCATTTTGCATGAGTTTTTTTTGTTTTATTGCTGCGCAGAATGTGGCAAATGAAGGAATGTTTGACCGTCCTGTCATCCTTGTCAGTGTTGCTCCTTATAAGTATTTCGTTGAGAAAATAGTGGGAGATTCGGCAGATGTTGTTCTTATGGTTCCTGCTGGCGTGAGCGCTCATACTTTTGAACCATCTCCTAAGCAAATGATACGGGCAAGCACCGCTGCCATCTGGTTTACTATCGGTGAGTCATTTGAGAAAAAAGCTTCAGCAGCTTTGCGGAGCACGGATCCCTATATGCAGCTTATTGATTTGAAAAAGGGTGTAGATGCTATCCCAGCTGATGATATGCACGGAAATAAAGGATGTTGCAATAGCTCTGTCGATCTTCATTTTTGGTTAAGTCCTCGTGTCGTTATGGTTCAATCTCAAGCTATTTCTGAGGCCTTATCACGCACCTACCCTCAGCATGAAATGCTCTTTCAGAAAAATTATCAGATTCTCAAAAGTGAATTAGAGGTCCTAGATCAAAAAATCGCAGAAATTTTAAAACCTCTCAAACAACGTGTCATCTTAGTTTCCCATCCTGCCTATGCTTATTTTTGTCGCGATTATAATCTTAAGCAATATCCTATTGAAGTGGAAGGGAAGGATCCCTCCCCAAGGCAGGTGACACAGTTATTAAAACTTGCTCGTTCTCTATCCATTAAAAAAATATTTGTTCAGCCACAATACGGTAATAAGGCTGCAGGTCTTGTTGCTAAAGACCTAGGAGCTCAAATCGTCGTGCTTGATCCTTATTCAGAAAACTATGTCCCTGAAATGAGAAAGATAGCTGAGGCCTTTGCTCAACAATGAAAGACACTAGAAAACCTATTATTGAATTCAAAGATGTCTCGTTTGGATATCACTCCATCCCTATTTTAAAGAATGTTTCTTTTTCCGTTTATCCTGGCGAGTTTGTGGGTTTAATCGGACCTAATGGCGGTGGTAAAACGACTCTCTTGAAATTATTGCTTGGTTTTTTAAAACCCTATCAAGGAACTATTCAAATTGCGAATCAAACTATCGATGGCAAAGTTTTACCAGGCGGACATATTGCTTATGTGCCTCAGACAATACGTTTTGATCGCGATTTTCCTATTTCTGTAATCGAGGTTGTCTTATCAGGTGTGCTTTCTAAACTTCCTTGGAATGGGTGGTTTCGATCGTCTGAAAAGGAAGCAGCACGTCAAGCATTGAATAATGTGGGTTTAAGTCACCTTGAAAGCGCTTCTTTTGGAACTCTCTCAGGAGGGCAAGCGCAACGTGTGTTGATTGCACGGGCTTTGGTTTCGAATCCAAAAATTCTTTTGTTAGATGAACCGACTGCCAGTGTGGACTCTAAGGCTGAAGAAGAAATATATGCGATACTTAATCATTTAAAGGGAGCTTTGACGATGTTAATGGTCACCCATGATCTGAACGCCGTAATCTCTCACGTTGAAAAAGTGTTCTGTGTGCAGGGGCGGGTTTATCCTTTAGAAACTAAAGATATTTGTGAGCATTATGCTTTAGGGTTATTTCAACGTCCTTAATTGAAGAATGAAAAGGTCTTATGGTATCGTTTTTTGAAGCTTTAACGACGAATAGCTTGTTATTCTCAGCTCTTTTAGCAGGTTTTGCTGCTTCAATAGTGAGTGGAATTGTGGGATCCTATGTCGTCGTTAAAAGAATTGTTTTTATTGCTGGGAGTATTTCTCATTCTGTTTTAAGTGGGATTGGATTCTGTATTTGGCTTGAAAGAGCTAAGGGAATTGAGGGCATTTCACCTTTGTTTGGTGCCCTAGTTGCAGCGATACTTTCTGCTCTTATCTTGGGGTGGATTCACCTGTATTATCGACAACGCGAAGATTCTGTGATTGCTGCTTTATGGACTCTGGGCATGTCTATTGGTGTATTATTTATTTCTCAAACGCCTGGGTTTAATGTAGAGCTCACTAATTTTTTAATTGGGAATATCCTATGGGTCTCTACAACAGATCTCTACGTGTTGTGGGGATTGGATGTGGTTACTATTCTATTGGTCGTTTGTTTGCATAAAAGATTTTTGGCGATTTGTTTTGACGAAGAACAGGCGCGTTTGCAAGGCCTACCTGTGAACACTCTTTACATCGTTCTTTTACTTCTGATTGCCATCTCAATAGTTTTATTAATTCAAGTGGTAGGAATTGTCTTGGTGTTAACCATGCTCACAATCCCCGCGTCTATTGCTAATTTGATTACAACGAGTTTATCTAGGATGATGATTGGCGCTATTGCGATTAGTTGTGTGTTTTGTTTTATCGGAAATGGAGTTTCTTATTATCTAGACTGGCCTACAGGGGCAACCATTGCTCTTTTAGCGGGAATTTGCTATGTGTTTTGTTTGGGTGGATTGGGGAAAAAGAAACAGCTCAGTCCAGGAGTCATGCAGCTATCTAATGAAACGGCTGCTGAAGTATAAAAAAAAAGCTCCGGATAAACCGGAGCTAGTGCGGAAAGAGAGGGATTTGAACCCTCGATACCCTTTAGAGGTATGCGTCCTTAGCAGGGACGTGCTTTCGGCCACTCAGCCATCTTTCCTCAGTGAAATCAGCAATCTTAATTCTTTATGCCCATTTTATGCAAGGTCATTTTCTCATTTTCTCTGAGCGTGTATTTCTTGACAGATGAAAATAAGGATTCTATAGTAAAAATATTTTGATTAATCACAATTCATGGAGAAATATGAATTCTTATTTAAAATCTATTGTTGTTGCAGGATGCTCTTTATTAATCGCTTACACTTGTATAGGAACCTTGTCTGCACATGGCGGGGGCGGGGGCGGTCATGGCGGGGGCGGAGGCGGAGGCGGAGGCGGTCATGGCGGAGGCGGACACGGTGGCGGACACGGTGGCGGACACGGTGGCGGAGGGCATGGTTTTCACGGAGGAGGAAATAGTAGCTTTGCTCATGGAGGTCACGGAGGGCATGGAGGCTATGGAGGCCATGGAGGCCATGGAGGGCATCATGGTGATTGGGGACATCATGGACACAATAATTACTATTATGGTGGCTGGGGTGGGCCCTATTATGGATATGGATATGGCGGCGGTTATCCATACTATGGTGGATACTATCCTTACAACGATAACTACTATAATGCTTATACTTACCCAGTATACTATAATGACTTAAGCTCCCCTACCTCCTATCCAAATTATGAGTATTCCTATCCTTACTCATCAACTTCTAGTAGCTTTTCTTACTATCCTTTTAATGATAGTACCTATAGTCAAGGGGTCGAGGGATTCTATTCCTACTAATCGAGTATTAAGTCTACCAAAAACGGTTGTCGTTGACACGATGACCGTTTACCTTCAATTAATTCAATCCAATGGTCTATCATCCATATCTTCTACACTTGAATCTGAGTCGTTCTCGGATTGGTTGATAGCTTCTATAAAATAGTAGTCTCCATCACCCCTTTCATTTTCTATAGTTTTAGAAGACGTTGATTTAAAGAAATGAGGCTTTAATTCATCTTGTACCTTTCTAAAATTTTGGGACATGCCATTAAGGAGGGTTTCTAAAGTTGCAATGTTATTGCTTGGTTGGTGTACATTGGCTGTTAACAAGGAGTTTGCAATTATTAACGTTTCATCATCCCAAGCTTTAATGATTTCCTTTTTAAGATAGTCCCCAACAGTAGAACTTTGATTATTGGTTTTAAATAGTCGATCGAAGTAAGGTTGCAGTTTTTCTTTGAAACAAGCATTGAGTTGGGATTCAGTGCTGGTCTTATGTCTAGTGGCGACTCGTTTCTGAAATTCGCTTTCGATTACACCCACGTCTTCCACTAAGCAGTCTTTAATTTTTAATTTTCGCCCATCGACTTGGACTTCTTGATTGAGAATGAGGCTTTTATCTAATAGAATAGGGTTGCTTGTGTCTTGGTCTGAGAGACAGTCTGCAATTAATTCGATGTCTTTCTCTAGTCCCTGACCTGTAAGGCCTCCATAAGTTTGTTTTAATTGCATAAGACCCTTCATTGCGATTTGATAGATAGATTTGACGCTAGCATTTTTATTTGGAGGAATCCAAATTAGGGCAGTCGCTATATATTGCCTTAGAATTCCTAAATCACGATTGCTATGTTTCAGTATCTTTCTAACAAAGGGTTGGATCCGGTTGGGTTCATCGATAAAGATCATTCCTAAACTAGGGTAAAGTTTCATTTTTACATTAACTTTACTTGATTGTGAATCTTCCCTGATTTTTTTATGGTAGAGAGTGATGAGTGCAATATTAACAATGACGTACATAGGGTCAAAGACAAATTGAGTATGAAATTCATCATAGAGGATATCCATTTCAGGATTTGAAGTGCCGAAAAAAAAACTTTTAGCATTCATATATAACATAAAATCCATCCAAATAATGTTAATGAAACTTTGGGATGTTATTCCAAATTCTTAAATTATCTTTTTGTTTATTTTTACGATATAAAATTGCTAAGAAAATAGTCAAAAGAAATAGGAAACGTCTAATAGGAACTGGGAAGTAACTTTCCCTGTTGCGCATAGGAAGCGCCAGCCTCTTGGATGACTCCACCGCCAAGACACACCTCACCTTGGTAGAAAACAATTGACTGCCCTGGTGTAACTGCACGTTGAGGGATTGGAAATGTGATGGAAGCTTCCTTGCCCGTTATAGATTCAATGACACAAGGGTGATCCACTTGTCGGTAGCGAATTTTACAGTGACAGGTAAAAGGAAATTTTGTTGGAGCTTGGTTGATCCAAGTAAGTGTATGCGCGGTGAGCGTGTCGGAGTAGAGGGCAGGATGGTCGGATCCCTGTTCGATGTAGATAGTGCCTGTGTTCACATCCTTTCCCACAACAAACCAAGCATCTCCTTTGCCTCCAATACCTAATCCTTTTCTTTGACCTAAAGTATAGTAAGCAATCCCAAGATGTTGTCCGATGATTGTTCCATCTAAACGTTTAAAAAAACCAGGTTGAAAGGCGATATGACCACTAATGAATTGACGAAAGTTTCGTTTGCCAATAAAGCAGATGCCTGTGCTATCTTTTTTCTCTGAGGTGTGCAGGTTAAAGGAACGTGCAATTTCACGAACCTTATTTTTTTCAAGGTTGCCGACGGGAAAAAGGACTTTTTGTAGGATATCTGAAGAGAGGGTGTATAAGAAGTAAGACTGATCCTTATTTGGATCTTTTCCTTTGAGAAGGACTGGATACTCCAATGGAAGCCCAATTTGACAATAGTGACCTGTGGCTAGAAAGTCCCCACCAAGTTCTTTTGCTTTATTTAAAAAAACTCCAAATTTGATCATTTTATTACAGAGAATATCTGGATTTGGTGTAAATCCTTTCTTTAAATCTTCAATAAAAAGGTTAAAAACGCTTTCTCTATAATTTTCAACGAAGTTTATCCCATAAAAAGGAATGTCTATTTGATCACAAACTCTGCGAACGTCATCAAAATCTGAAGCAGAACGGCAGATGCCCTCTTCATCTTTTTCTTCCCAATTCTTCATGAAGAGACCAATGACATGAAAGCCTTGTTCTTTAAGAAGGAGGGCTGAGACAGAAGAGTCAACCCCTCCCGACATTCCTACGATGACGGTTTGTTTATTTGTCATAACCTAGATCCTTAATAATAAAAGGATTAATTCTCTCCAATTTCAATAATAAAATCAACAAAAGAGACGGTATGCATAAAATTTTCTCGAAATAAACATCCCTTCCCGCTATTATTCACTCCGAGCTGACTAGATAAATACAGTGAATAGAGGAGTTTGTGAATGAGGTGTCCTTTTTGCCATCACGAGGGGCTGAAAGTTACCGACTCGCGCGATGCAGGTGAAATGAATGGGATTCGACGGAGACGTGAGTGTTTAAGCTGCGCGAAACGTTTTACGACATTTGAGACTGTGGATTTGACGGTTCAAGTAAAAAAACGAGATGGAACTTATGAGGATTTTGAACAACAAAAGCTCATTAACGGTCTAGCGTCTGCTTGTCGGCATACGCGCATTAGCCATGATCAAGTCATCCAGTTAGCTTCGCAGATTACGATTGAGCTCATGCTTTCTCATATTGAGGAAATTGAAACGAGTAAATTAGGTGAGATGGTCATGGAGCATTTGCAAAAATTAGATCCAATCGCCTATATAAGGTTTGCTTGCGTTTATAGGCGCTTTAAAGACCTTACGGAATTAGAGGATGCAATCAAAACGCTACCTTCAAAAGACGAAAGCATTTCTTCAACTTAATAAGGCTACAGGGATCTTTATTTTTAGAGGAATTTTTTTATTAACAAATATTATGTCGATGCATCATAATTGATCTTTTACTGAAGTAGGAGTCTGACAATGGCACTAAAAAAATCTGAAATAGCAAAGTTTAAAAGTAGACTTGAGGAAATGCGTAGGCAGTTGACTCAATCGCTAAAAGGCTCCACAGCAGAGGTTAAAACTCCTGATGAGGCTACAGGATATTCTCAACATCAGGCTGATCAAGGAACTGATGACTTTGATAGAACGATCAGCCTTGAAGTGACAAGCAAGGAATATGGAATTTTAAGACAAATTGACCGCGCCTTAGAAAAAATAGATGAAGGCACTTATGGTGTATGTGATGCAACAGGTGATGATATTCCAATACCCCGTTTAGAGGCAGTGCCTTATGCGACTATGACAGTAAAGGCACAAGAAAAATATGAAAAAGGGCTTCTTTAAGTCATGGATCTATGTTTGGAATCCAAACAGTTAAGCAGAGCAATGAGAGTTCTGAGCTTTTATTTCTTCATTGGGGTCACTGTCCTTATTGTTGATCAACTCACAAAATATTTAGCACTTAGTCTGATTCCTCCTCTTGAGTCAGTTTCTTATGTATACCCCTATGGAGGGGTAGGTGTTTTTAAAAATTTTTTTGGAATTGAATTTTCAATTGTCCATATGACGAATAAGGGAGCTGCATGGGGTGTGTTTGGGGACTACCAACATCCCTTAATTATCTTGCGTTTTCTTTTGATGGCGCTTCTCCTCTTATACTTTTTTTTTGGTGCCCACACTTCTTTAGGAAAGGTATCACTTGCATTAGTCATTTTTGGAGCTCTAGGGAATGTCCTCGACTACTTTTTTTATGGACACGTCATTGATATGTTGCATTTTGTTTTATGGGGGTTTGATTTTCCTGTTTTTAATATTGCAGACACTGCTATTAGTTTAGGAATAGGATCAATGATTCTTTTTTCATGGGTTAAATAGATGTTCCGAATACATACGGCCCTTCCGATCAGACCTAAAATGGGTCTCCCCCTTCAAGCTTCCAAATGGTTGTCTTGTCCTCTTTTGGTGGATCAAAATGAAATGAAAGATTTGATGAATAGCTTGGGTGATTTTTGGATCTTTTTGGTCCAAGGAGTTCATAAAAAAAATGAAGGCTCTATTTCAAAAGAAGCTTTCCTTGATTCCTATACGACTTATATAGAAGGTTTAAAGCGGGGAGAGGTCGTTGAAACGCAACTTGTAAAAAGTTGTTTTTCTTCGGTGTGGACGCGTCAGGTAGAAGCTCTTTACTCTATTCCCGTTAGAGAAGATCAACAGATAATTAAGGTCGATAGGCCTGTATTGCAACTGCAGACGCATCGCTTCACCTATTCCAGCTCTGATGGAAAATTCAGATCCATGACATTTGGACCTAATGCTGTTCATTGGGGGATTCAATTTTCCTATCCGCAACTTTACCAAGATAGTGCCTACCGCATCCTTTCAGTCAAAGATACACCCGAATTTCCAAATACGATTCTCTATAAAAATCTGCAGCGATGGGTGCGGGAGTTTACTTTGCCTACTCCTTTCGTCATTGATGGAAAACAGGTAAATGTGCCCATTCGACTTGGTAAAAACTGTTTTACCTGGATCAATAACCACCCCCACTTACTTGCTAATCAGCTTACTATCAAGACATAGTAGATCTGTAACTCTATTAGAATTTATAATTTAGCCATTTAAAAAAATATGAGTTACGTAAGTTTTTTGCATCGTTTAATAACATAAAATTAATTTATTAATACGATTTAGAATAATGGAAGATAAATGTAATATAAAGCATTGACTTTCAAATAGTAATGATATATATTTTTATTTTATTAAAAATTAAATCAAGAGATCATCAATGGAACCCTTATCATTACCCAATACAGGAAGCTTTTTAGCTACTGTGACAAAAGTTGTTCGAGGAATCGACACTTCAGAAGAACAAATACAAAAAGTATATTCCGATGAAACTCTAACACAAATATGGAAAATGATTAGAGGGGATGTGACTTACTCAACTTTTGGAAATAAAAATAAAGTGACAACAGTTGTCAGAAATTATACGCCTTTAATTCGTGCTATCATACAGGGACAAGGAGACATCAAGCCGGATTCATCTAAACTTTATACTTCTGATCTAGATTTAGAAGATGAGCCATTTTTACAATCCTTCGATGCCAAGATGACTTTACAAGTAGGACAACAATTCGAGAGATTGGGATGGGGAAATGAACAATTGGTAGCATTGACTTTTGAAAGATGCCATTCCTTGGAATTGCCAAAAGATGATTCTGTATTTGATATTATCGAAAACCTTTTGAAATATGCTTTTGAGAGAGGTGATATAAACTTTATCGAGAAATTATTGTCTCATCCTCAAATAACAGAGCTGTGCAAACAGGAAGAGAATAAATGTCGAATCATGCTCAAAGCAGAAAAAGTTTTCTCTCCAATGAATCGCTGTGAAGTAAGAGGAAGGCAATTTTTAGAAATTTGCTTAAAAATTCTTTATAAAGATTGCAAGGATTTTTCACAACTATTCCAAAAAGCTTACAAAGCTTCTAAAGATTATCCACATTACGAATCCATTTTAGCTAAATATCTGTTGTCCTTAGGGGCTGTAACTCTTGTTACAGATGATGATACTGCTCTAGATGTAGCTTTAACTGCATGTAAATATAAAGATGTCTATCAAATTTTGCAGCATTGCAAAGATTCAAATGCCCCTCAATTGCTGCCCTACCAGTTTGTTGCTTATTCCTTCAAAGGGGACCTAGCAAATGTGAATAAAATTCTTGTAGATCCTGATTTTGATCCTTCATTCTCGAATAATGCTGCTTTATATGCAGCTGTAAGCCAAGTAACTTATATAAATAGAGAAGAGAGAATTGGAATAATTAATAAACTTCTTGAGGATACAAGAGTTGCTTGTTTAGGTAACTTTAATCCATTGTTTTTGGCCTGTTGTCAAACAGGTTATGTTGAAATCATGGAAAAATTGATAGAAGGGAGAAAATTAACTGAAGAATTTTCTTACTTTGATGGTGGATGTGCTGCGATTGAACATTTTCAGATAGAGGTTTTTAAATTTCTTCTTGATAAAGGAAAAATCGATCCTACAGCTACAAATAACTATTTTTTTGAAAAAGCCTTACGAAGAGGTGATTATGGAATACCTTTCGTCATATGCTTATTAGAGCATAAAAAAGTAAGAGATTCTATTCAATTTAAGACTAAGGATTCAGAGTCTATTAAAGAATCTAGAGACCAGGCTGAGAAGCTATCAAAAATCCTTCCTCTTGATCAGTTTCGAGACTTAGATGAAAAAATGCATAGGGCTTTTCCTCATCTTAAATCAGAACGCCTTATTCAAGATCCTCAAACCCCTAAAGAAGTCTCCGAATTCTTAAAACTTTTTAATAAAGGATTTAGTTGGGGATCTACTAAATTTTATACTCAAGCCCTAGATCTTTTAGATTCCTTAGCTGCACCTTCAGAAAGTAATAAAAGAATGTACTCTTGGTTACGCACAGAAGTTTATCGATTAATAAAAAATATCTCCAAGGCTTATGGTGATAATATAAAAAAGTTTACTCCAGAAATTGTATTACGTTTGTATAAAAATAAGATTATCAATCCGAATCCAGAAGATGGTGTTTTCTTCAAACTTGTCTACGAATGCTTATCTTCTTCGCATATAGAGATTTTACTAAGCAATCAGCCAGATCACATGATACAAGAGGCAATGGAATTCTGTATTCGTGATAGTGAGAAGCCGAGAATGAATCCATATGGCTACCCAATGAACAATGATAATAGAGGTGAACGTAATGCAGAGAAGTATAGAGTTTTTGTTAGGCAAAGGCCTCATTTAGTCGGAGATAAAGAGTATCCTTTGTTATCAGCGCATCCTGAATTCGTCAAAGTCTTGCTTGAAGAAGGAGTTTTTGATAATAGTACTTCTGAGCAGTTAATAAAAATTGGAAAAATATTCTACAGTAAAGTTAATTCTAGTGGAAATCAGGCTGATAAGTATTTAGATTTACACAGAGCACTAATAAAAAATAAAAAAATATTGAGTGCAGAATTTATAAATATGACCTTTCCTCTTGACAGTATACTAAATACATCGAGTACCAATTACAAAATCGGGAAGTTGTTAATAACTAACACATCCGTACCTCTTTCTTTAATTGACTATAAAATTAAACACAATCTTGCCTTTAAAGCTACTCAAGGAGGGGATGTCCAGTTTCTTACCTATCTTCTAGAGGACACAAGCACTAATCGAGCCAATACTCGAGTGGAATGTCTAACACAAGCTTCATCTAGCGAAATAAGAAAAGTAATTTTGGAGAAGAGTCATTTTTATGATAGGGCTCTGGTAACAGCAACAACGGTTGTAAGAATTTCAACTCATATTATTAAATTTGTTACTGCAGTTGTTGTTTTAGGTTGCACTTTTGCATTAGCAGGCAAAGTTGTAGTCAGGTTTGCCAAGCCATAATCCAACCTTCAGGTTAGTTAATCGGGCAAGGGCGTTGCTACCGCGACAAAGCAAAGGATACCAGATAAAACGGCAAAAAAAAGCGCACACTAAAGAGGTAATTACGGAATCACCTCTTTAGTGTGCGCTATGAATCAGCACTTTACGCCACGTGATCATTACTGCCAGTAGGCTGGGTAAGTCAATGCGCCATCGGCATTATTAACACTTACGATATCAATAGAGGGAATATTTAATCCTTGTAGATAGCCTAAGACAAGAATTGGGTTAGATACTGCAACCTCTGCAAGTGATCCCCCTGGTAATTCCTTATCTCCTTTGTCAGCCATTTGCATGGTCGCTTTCTCCAGTTTTTGAAATGTGACTCCTTGTGGAGCATTGACAAGTGGTAGAATACCATAGTTAAATAGGCTACCAACGGCAATGATACTTGTTTTTGCGTCTGCAATTTTACTTTTAATAAACGGATCTGTTTGTAGTGCATATTTTTCTGATAGCTTAATAGCGGACTGCATTTGTTCTGGATTCATCGGATTAGGACTTGTCACTGTCAAAGGGTTTTCCCTTTTTATCTCTTGGATGATTGCATTTTTGAAAGGAATGGAGGCTGTTTTCCCTTTATCAACCAAATAGGTTCCTTCATTACTTAACGTTGTCAACTGCATGCTACCGCCCCCAATATCCCAAACAACTGCTTTTTGAGGGTCAACTGTTGTGAGGGCAAGGGCACCTCTAAAAGCTAAGATTCCCTCTTCATCTTGATTGATAATACGCACTTTAACTCCGGTATTTGCTTCCACATCACGAGCATAGTCATGGGCGTTCGAAGCTTGACGAAAGGCCGCAGTGGCTACAGCGACTATCTTTTTTACATGATAGGAGTCGGCAATAATTTTTAATTTGTTGATGGCTTCTATTCCTTGTTGCATGACAGGAGGATCAAAAGTGTTATCTTTTGATTGCTCTAAGTGTTTCTGATAGGGGACGGGGATTGACTGTTCAAACACAACTTTTTCTATTTTATCTGTTTTAAGATTCACCGATGCTATCTTCAAGTTGGTAGATCCCGATCCTATATCCATAGCAGCTCGTAATTCCGTATGGAGAGCGGCTTGTTGTTCTCTATATTCCTTAATGCGAGGATTACCTATCCCGAAAAATATTAACCCTATAATCAAAATAAAAATAAGCAGTGTCCATCTTTTCATAGTACTCTCCTTACCCATCGCTTTAGGGATAGGCGAAGTCTATACTGCAAATTCAATGCCAAATCTTGTTATTTTAAATACTCAAGGTCACTTTGTTTTTAACAAGAAATATTAAAGTTTTGTTTAAAAACTAGAAGTTTTTTTTTGGTTGTGGTATCATGTTAAGACTCAGGTTATTACTTTTATTTGAAGGATTGATGATGCAACAAAATTACTACTCTCTTCTAGATAGTGGAAATGGTCGCAAACTAGAGAAGTTTGGCCCTTATACTCTTTCTCGACCCTGTTCCCAGGCTGTCTGGAAACCACAGCTTCCTCAAGATCATTGGGAACAAGCCCACGCTTTTTTTTCTAGAGAACAGGAAAATCTGTGGCGGTCAAATTCTAAAATGCCTGATATGTGGATCCTTGAAGTTGCAGGATTAAAATTTAAAATTTCCCCCACAGATTTTGGACATTTGGGGATTTTTCCTGAACAAAAGAATTTCTGGAACTGGATTCAGACCACGCTACTTCCGTTAAAAAATCATGCCGATAAACCGCGGATATTAAATTTATTTGCCTATTCTGGCGGTTCTACATTAGCAGCCGCTAAAGCTGGAGCTTCTGTATGCCATCTTGATGCCTCTAAAGGAATGGTCACATGGGCTAGAGAAAATGCAGCCCTCAACGGATTAGAAAATAAACCCATCCGTTGGATTGTGGAGGATGTAAAAAAATTTTTACATCGAGAGATTAAACGGGGTGCTCGGTATGATGGGATCATCTTAGATCCGCCTAGTTTTGGTCGAGGCGCCAAGGGTGAGCTTTTTAAAATTGAAGATAGCATTATTCCTTTACTGGAAATATGCGAGTCTCTTCTAAGCGATAAGCCTATTTTTTTTCTTTTTTCTTGCCATACTCCGGGTTTTTCTCCTCTAGTCATGCAACATCTTCTTGAACAATGTTTAAAAAATAGAAAGGGGCGTATCGACATGGGGGAAATGGTTTTGGAAGGTCAACCTCCTGCTTTTAATGTGCCAAGCGGAACATTTGGAAGATGGGTTGGAGAGCACTATGCTTGAGCTATCGAGTTTGCAAAATCCTAAAGTCAAACATCTGATAGGGTTAAGAGAGCGATCTGAAAGAGATAGAACAAATTTATTTCTCATTGAAGGTTATAGGGAGCTTTTACGAGGAATTGATGCAGGATGGGAACTAGAAACTTTATTCATTTGTGAGGAATTGTTTTTAGGATCAAATGAAGGCGCTTTAATCATAAAAGCAATCAGTAATGGTGCGGAAGTTATAAAGTGTACAAAAAAAGTGTTCGAAAAGCTTTCTTATCGCGATAGGCCAGATGGACTCATTGCGATTTCTTTACAAAGACATTTAACTTTGAACTGTTTGAAGGAAAAAACAAAGGGTCAAAATCCGTTCTATGTGATCGCAGAAGCTATTGAAAAGCCAGGCAATCTAGGGACAATTTTGCGTTCTTCAGACGCAGTAGGGGTAGACGGACTCATTATTTGCGATCGCTGCACAGATATGTATAATCCAAATGTGGTGCGCGCAAGCGTAGGTACACTTTTTACTGTCCCCACAGTCGAAGCTAAAGGATTGGAGACTCTAAAGTGGTTAAAAGAGCAGAATATTTCGATTGTATCGGCTACCCCTCACGCAAAACAAGTATTTACTGAGGTGGACTTAACCCAGGGCGTAGCGATTGCATTGGGGACAGAGCAGTTAGGTCTTTCCGAATTATGGATGAGGGAAGCAACAATTCAAGTCAGAATTCCAATGAAGGGGATTGCAGACTCGCTTAATGTGGCTATGGCTACCACTTTATTGCTTTATGAGACCCTTAGGCAAAGAGAAAAATTTGATGAATAAAGATCCTAGATTAGTTGTCATTTTTGAAGACACCCATCTACTTGTCCTCGACAAACCACCAGGATTACTCACCCAACCCAGTGGAACAGATGGAGAGAGCTTAGAGCAAATTGCAAAGGAATGGCTGAAAGAAAAATATCAAAAGCCGGGTAATGTTTTTCTAGAGGCTGTTCACCGCATTGATAAACGTGTGAGTGGTATCGTTGTTTTCGCTAAGACAAGTAAAGCGCTTGCAAGACTTAATGCATGCATGAGGGAAAGACAAACTAAAAAGATTTATGAAGCTTCCGTTGAGGGCATACCTGAAATAGAAGAGATGGTGTTAGTTCATTATTTGGTCCATGAGGATTTCAAATCCACCGTGTCGACTCATAAAAATCCTAATGCAAAGGAAGCACGTTTAAATTATAAAGTGATCTCAAGATCGGATCAATTTTCTCGCCTCGAAATTGAATTGGAAACCGGAAGATATCATCAAATTAGAGTGCAATTGGCGGCTATTGGATGCCCAATTAGAGGTGACTTTAAGTATGGTGCAAAGAGTGGATTTGACAATGAAAATCCTGATGTGATTGCCCTACACAGTCGACTTTTAGGCATTTCGCATCCTATTAGCAAAATGTTCATGGTGTTTGAATCTTCACCTGTTTGGTGATACGAGGTAAAAAATGAAAATAATACTACAACCTAGGAGAGACTCGATTACGCGGTGTAATCCCGATCACTATGCTGGTAGTTATGATGCCAGTTTAAGAAAAGATCAAATTGCTCAAGTTGGAGCGGATATGAGGGATAAAAGCATCGATACGCTTGGCTTGTCCTCAAATGCTATTAGTGTAGAGGCAAATCAGAGGCTCATCGATCATCAATGGGTTCTCCGGATTGAAAATATAACAATTCCTTGGATAAGATTTTTATTTCAAGGCATGATCTCTTTTCCAAAATTGATTTTTAATACCGCAATGACACCTCTTATCTCATTTTTTAATCTGACTAAGCAGTCAATTAAAAATGTTAGAGACTATTTCTCTACTATTGGAAATTGGGTCGGAAACCACATCCTTGCTCAGGGTAAACGAATATCACAACAGTTAGAGAGGGTAAAGGACGCTTGTTATTCTGGTTTGAATAGAATTTTCTTTCAGCCCTTCAGAGCTTTATTACAGCCATTCATTCAAGTAGGCACTGGATTAAAAAATGGATATCATAAACTAGCTACAACGATTGTAGAGGGGTGGAGTCAACTTAAAAGTAATCTTCGTATTGTAAGTTCACGTTTAAAAAAAATAAAAAATCGTTCAAATAATTTTTTTGAGACAGCATCTCAGAACATGCGAAAAGTCATCACAAGAATCCAAGAGTTTAACCTTCAAAGTTTTATCCCTTCAGTTCAATTTTTAAAGGCTAGGGAAAGTATTTTTGCATGGAAAGTGAAGGTCACACATCAAGTCAAGGATGCAAAACAGTTTGCGGATAGAGTCACGGATAGTTTAAAAGGGGGATTTGATAAAGCAATGCTTCTTCTTAGAGTCCCATTTAATCGGATAAATTCGTATGGAATCCCTCTATTTCAAAAAGTAGTCGCTGCATTGCAAGGGAAAAGAGAGAATTATCGGAATAGATGGATACCAATAAAGAAGAGGTTTTTAAGCGCTCTCTCTGGATATCATGAGAGGCTTCAAAATATGCAGTATCGAGATAACCTAGAAAAATTTTTTAATTCCTCCTTTTTTCTGCATCTTTCAGAAAAAACAAGAGTCAGTATCAAAAATAAATTAGAAAGTTCGTTAGCCCTCCTTATTATGAATTTTCTCTTGCGCCTATATAAGGCAATCATGGGATGGATATTGAGACTCCCTTCCTCCTTTTTTAAATTTTCCGACACAGTAAAATCGATTTTCATTAACAATGGGGATTTTTTTTCGCATGGTTTAATGCTCGGAAAAGGGGCTTTCGTTAAAGGGAGAAATCAATTAGGTAAGACTTTTCAAGTTTTTCAGAAATTAGGTTTCTTTCTGATTTGGAATTGTCTAGTCGCTGGATTCATGACTGCTACCCTATTTTATTGGGTCCTTTCAAGGATTTGGCAAGAGGGGAAATATGCATTCAGAACCCAAAACTAAAACTCAGGGTTAGAAACAGCTTGCATAAATCTATATATATCTTACAAATGAATAGATTAATAAAGATCGGCGAAGCGGCTAAACTTTTAGGTGTTTG
>JBEPVL010000037.1:0-24905 GCA_041691035.1 Chlamydiota bacterium | reverse complement strand
AGAGATGACCATCTATGAAATTTTTTATCAAGTCTTTCTAATTAAAAACCCCTGGGCAATGCAAGCGTCTTTGAACTGGATCAATTCCAAAAATTCTTAAGATATTGACGACTAATTTGAAAAGTTTGTTAACAAATCCTTCATATATAATTCCATTTGATAGTGAGGGACTGGATGCCAACTTGCAATAAACTCTCCAATGATCTTGAAACCAAGTTTTTTATACACATGGATGGCTCGTGTATTGGTTGCTTCAGGATCTATCAAAACCCTTTTCATATTTGGAAATTGAGTGATTAAAAACTCTCGGATCATTGGCATAGCAATCCCTTTCCCCAAATAATTTAAGTCGCAAATGAACAAATCTAAGGTAGTCGCATCGTCGCCTTCAGGAGAAGTAATCAAAAAAGCGAAAGGGGTATCGTTATCATAACCGATCCAATAGGTAGTGTCAGACTTGCCTTGGAAGAACTTTTCTAGGCCATTTAGTGTATTTTGTAGCCCTACGCCATGCATCCATTCCTTAATGTGTTTTTGTTCAAACCATTGATGTAGCAAGGCCCTTTGAAAGGGCTTAGCAGGGATAAAATAAAACGCAACTTTTTGAGACATAATAAATTTTCACATCGGTGTTTCTGGTAGAAAACCGCCCACTTGCATATTCCACATTCTGGCGTAGAGACCATTCTTATCCATTAAAGTAGCATGTGTTCCTTCTTCCACAATTTTACCTTTATCAAATACCAAAATGCGATCCATGCGGGAGAGTGTTGAAAGTCGATGGGCAATTACAATAGTAGTACGATTTTGCATGAGCTTTTCCAAACTGTCTTGAATATATCGCTCAGTCATCGAATCCAATGAGGAGGTAGCTTCATCTAAAATAAGAATGGGAGCATCTACCAAAATCGCTCTAGCAATTGCAACTCTTTGCTTTTCTCCTCCCGATAGCTTAGTTCCTCTTTCTCCAACTTTTGCGGCATAACCAGATGGAATATTACGAATAAATTCATCACAATGCGCCAACTTGGCAGCTGCAACGATTTCGGCTTCGGTTGCATTAGGCTTTCCATAGGATATGTTCTCACGCAGGGTTCTATGAAATAGCACAGGGTCTTGAGGAATCAATGCAATTTGACGTCTCAAAGATTCCAGAGTGATATCTGCTATATCCTGTCTATCAATAAGAATTTTGCCACTATGTAATGGGAAAAATCGTAAAATAAGACTAATAAAGGTTGACTTTCCAGCTCCTGTAAAGCCAACCAAACCGACTTTTTCCCCTCCACGGATATGGGCATGTTTGTTGGAGAAGAGTTTTCTCTCTCCGTAATGGAATGACACATTTTCAAAAACGATTTCGCCGTTTTGGATCTTTAATTCTTTGGCATCAAGCTTATCTCCCATGTCTTGCGGATCAAGCATCACAGAATAGGCTTGTTTTGCTATGCCAAAGGACTGAAAGAAAGCAGGCAAAGCTCCACCGACAGCCCACATGACTGCTGCAATATTCCACATAGTGCCGAAAACTTGAGCAACTTCACCTGTAGTGATTTGATGATTAAGCCATAAATAGATGACGAAACCATTGACTCCTATAAAACAGATAGTGGCATAGAAAAATGATGTGACACTGCGCATTTTTTCAACATATCTTCTGGCAGCAATATTGGTGTTTTCTTCTTCGTTCTGAATGGGAAGTAGAGCACTTTTTTCAAATCTAAAGCGATAGAATAAATTGACAGCAAAATAATTAGTCAGGCTATCAACAATTTTTCCTAAGAGGGTACTGCGAGACTCTCCATGTCGATGTTCATATAAATCGCATGTCTTGCTGAATAGTAAACAGATACTTAAATGGACAATGATCCATAAAATTAAGATGCCTGCAAGAATCGGGTGTATAAACCAAAGAAAAATTGCCCCAAAGAAAGACATCGCAATAGATGAAATAATAGGCCAAAATAGCTGTTGAAGAATTGATTCTACAGAGGTGGTCATGTCTGTAATTTTATTAGCTAAACTACCTGCAAACCGTTCATTGAAATAATGAGGCGAATGCTCTTGCACATGGTCAAACATAGTCATGCGAATATCTGCTTGCAGTCTAGGCACAGCCTTTGCCATGAGGAACCCCATGGTACGGGAATTGATTTCTATGAAAATAATAAGACAGATACTCAAGATAATCGGAATTTGAAGAGCTTCCCAAGCTAACGCACGGTTCACTTCATTTTGTGTAAAAATATCAATTATCCATCGCAAGATAAACGGCCATAAAAGCGAATCCAAAGAATTTATACAGTCCTGAATGAAAACAGATGAGAAGGTCCACTTTTGCTTTCGGATAAATTTACAAAAGAAACCAATCAGCTCTTTATAGGAGACCATTTTCTGGCTCATAAAGTATCTCCCCATCTTTTAGTCAGCCAAAGAATGAGATCATCATCTAGTACATATGACTGTCCTGCAATAGCAGGCTCTCCCTTGTAAGTAATACCATTGCCATCAGGGGCATATCCTAATTGGAAGTAAAGCTTTTGCGCTGGTCCATAGTCTCGATATAGCCCAACCCCAATCCCTATTTGATCGTAACCTTCTTGACCTGCGAGATCTTCAAGCCACTTAATTAAAGCTTTTCCAAGTCCTTGTCTGCGATGATTTTCATCAATCCAGATAGCATTAATTTCGGGAATATTTTTCGCTGCAAAGAAGGGGCATTCTGGTTTTCGCAGCAAGCTCCCATAGCCTAGAATTTCATGATTTTCCTCTAATACAGCGACAGTACGGATTCCATCTTGCTGCTCTCGATAGTATGAGTCCCAAAGGGTTTGAGTTTTCTCAGGAGTAGACCAAGGAAAACAATATCGACTTACTATTTTTGCAATATCATGCGTATTCATAGACCGTATCAGAGTTTTTGCCTCTGGCTCTATGAGATGAGGAGGGTATAAGGCAAGCGACTTAATTTTTTCAGTATTTTCGCTAATGCTTGCTCGATGTGTATCTATCTCTAAGTCGTAAGTTGCATCAACATGTACTTTATGGAACTGCCCTCTTGCAGATCCTTGGATACGATTACCTCTCTTCTTTTCTCTTTGTTCCAAAACAGGGAGAGGAGCATTTACTCCAACCCATAAAACTCGGAAGTCTTTTAGAGTTTTCTTCCATTCGTCAAGCTGTTGTTTACCGAAAGAGACATCATCAATAACAATGTGATGCCCCATTTTGGCAAGGGCAAGAACTACTTCTTGGAATGTTTTGCCTATCTTTTGAGCGTAGGGACCTATTTGTAGTTCCTGAATGGGATTGCCAGATACATCTGCTCTTTTCTTCCAACTGTATCCGATAGGAGCTTCTTCCCCTGTCCAATCATTGACCTTCTCTGGCATCCATCCAATAATCTTATCAATCCCAACATGCAGAAAAGGTTCTTCAAATGCATGTTGTAATGCTTTTGCAAGGGTAGTCTTTCCGCTACTCGATGGCCCATTTAAGTATATGATCTGCACAGGATCTTTTGTCATACTGCACGCCAGTGTTCGTTTGTCAAAGAAGTTAGAATATGATCTTCCCATTGCCCGTTAATAAGCAGATACTTTTTAGCATGCCCTTCAACCACAAATCCAAGTCTATGGAGTAGTCGAGCACTTCTTTCATTTGATGGTATATAATTTGCCATTATCCGATGGAGATTTTGCGTTTCAAACATATATTCAGTAGCCTTTGCCACAGCTTCTGACATAAGCCCTTTTCCTTGAAAGGCTGCATCAATGTGATAGCCCAGATAACAAGCTTGAAAGGGACCCCGAAAGATCTGCGAAAAATTACAGAAGCCAACTATCTCACCTTCAGGATTATCTCTTAGAAATAATAGAAATCGAATGGATTTGCCTTCTTTAAACTCTTGTTCCCATTGTATTATCTGAGCTTTATGATCTTTTTTTGGCTCTCCAATTGCTGATCTCCATGGGGACATATGACCTATATTTCGTTCCTCAAAAGCTTGAAATGGAACGCTATCAGACTCATTAGGCAGGCGAAGAATTAGTCGATCAGTTTTAATAAGAACCATATATTTTCACTGAGTAAAGTTGAGGAAATCATACATCTTTTTTCGCTAAAATACAAGAATTTAGACGGTTTAGTTGCACTGCTCAGTGCCGTGGTCTAAGCCGATCATTGAAAAGCCCGAGCAAAGCTTCTTTATATTGTAAAGGCTTGGTTTGAAGGAGTAGATCTGTCAGTCCAGCGGGGAAATTCTGATAATCAGGTAAACGGAAGCTCGATCCAATTGTAGCAGGAATTGGTGAAAGGATCGTTCGGGTGTAAGAGGTAACAAAGACTAATATTTCCCATTGATCCCAAATCTCTCTAATGGAAACCAGCGGATTTTTTACGTCCCATAAATCTGCCAATAATGGAGATCGTATAAACCCTTCAGGAGTATCTAGGAATTGAAGTCCAAACAAAGCCGCAGCTGAACCCATAATGGATGGCACAAGCAAAGCCACGACACTGAAGTTCTGGACTTCATTCGATTCTAAAATTTTTACGAACAGCCCCTCTTTGTTCTGAAGCTGGCTTTTTTTGCGTAGGATTGATGCGTCTTTTTGCAAATAGATTGATTCAATAAATAGAGGGGTGAGAATGGGAGGGTCGATTAAAAGAGGGCCGTTCTGATATGCGATACTATCGCTGGGCTTTTTATTATCCGTAGTATGCACTTTTTTTTCATGGAAGGTTATGTGATCCTTTCGATTAGCATATTCTTCTGAATCGCAAAAAAAATGTTTCTGAGGTGAGTCGGATGAGTGATGGAAATGATATGATAATTCCCCCTTGCTTTTATTAAAACTCAATGAAGCTACAATGTATGATTCTTTTTGTATCAAAACTTCAAGATGATAAACAATTGGTTTGTTTGACATGTCCCTTCATTGCATGATGGGTTAAAATATAACAGCCTCCGCAAAATTTTGGAATTTTTTTTAGAACTTCTTCCTTACGACGATTTTCATAAATATGAATAGGTACCGCTTCTATTTAAGGAGCATACCCCCTTTGTTTTTCCAAGGTGCTCGTTCCATTGGGAGTCCCATTAGTTTTCTGCAGGGTTCTTTGTCTTGTTTGTAACTGCTTTGATGAACTCACTTTTCTTGACATAGCCGAAAAAGCCATCGGGGAACGAATCAAACGGTAGGAAGGCGAGATACGCTTCTCTATTGCCTCCTGAGGCGTAGAAACGTTGACGGGCTTGTGTTTCTAGTATCCTCTGGTGGTGAGCATCTCGTGGCTTGCCTATGCCAATCAAAGCCCATAGTCTATCGCCAGACCCCACCTTCTCTAGTCTGTTCAATCGTATCTTGTGAGACATATATTCCTCCTATTCTGTAATGGTGTCTTCTAGTTTTCTGATACGTTGCTCGACGTCCTTAAACTCCATAAATTTCAGCGTCATGTTTAGCATATCAACAGCAACTCTGTGTCGTACCGACTCCGATTCAGCATGATCAAGCAAGCCAATCAGGGTGTCACATGCCTTTGAAGCTGTCGCTTTAAGACGATCTACAGCCTGGTTCACGGCATCATTCTTCCTATTTTCTAACTCTTGTCGAAAAGTTACCTGATTTAGCCAATCGAAGATCTGCTTTGCAGAGACACCAGATTGCTTAGCAGCTGATTCAACGGTTGGGTTGCTTATGAGGAATGGAAGAACATGCAGCTGCCTCCTAGTTAATTTTTCTTTATCAGTCATGTGGTTTCCTTACGTTTTATTACTTATTGGTGTTGGCATATAATAATCTCCAAATTTTCTCTTTGGGAGCTGCTAATTTTGCTAATCTGCTACACGTTGTAGCAATTTAGCAGGATTAGCAACGCTCCCTTTCTAACTGTTTTCTGACCACCCAACTGGTTTTGCTATCATCCATTTTTTTTGCCCATCCATGTTCTTCAAGGATTTTCATGATCTCTTGTGCCTTTTTCGATTCTCTAACTTCATTTGGTCCGTATTGATATAGATTTCGTAACGTAAGCTCTTCTTTATCTTTTAACCAACACCAATCGAGTACTTTTTGAGCTAGAACAAGATGGTGAGGAATAGCGAGATATCCATGAACACGTGCTGTTTCTGATAGGTAATAGTTAACTAGAATAATCCCCATGTGAATATATTGTTCTTCAACCAGATTCACACTGGGATCATCGATCATGGCTAGGATTCCCGCTAGGCGTAAAACGTGCTCAGCAGATTTGCTGCCAAAACGACGAATCGATGCGAATTGGCCATCAGGTGCTAAATCTCTATCAATCGTATCATGGAATTTGACCCATGCAGACTTGGCATTGTTTGAAAGACTTAGGCTTCTGAGTTTAAGCTCATTTTGAGGTGCAGGTGGAGGATCAACTGGAAATTTTACATCCAACAGGGAGTTAATCCTGTCTTTGTATCGAATAAGTTCCTGATTTTTATTAGCGTCTTGGTGAGAATAAGGTCTATTTCCTGCAGTTGAGGCTGGAAATGCCAGAAGACAGCGAGGTAAAAAGCCTTGCTGCTCAATACCGCTGTCGCTCATCAATAGAGATAAGATACTTTCTTGAATCATTAGGTGTAATGATACCCTTCTTCCATAGAGAATCATTGTCCCCTCGCCAGCACGTGATCGATTCACAGGCTTCCCGTCCCACAAAGAAGATAGACCGCTAATTGTCTTAATCTGGTTGTCTCTGTTCATCGCATGGCCCCCAACAAACCTACCGCCCTCATCGCTGAAAATCCCCATGCTAGGTTGCCCTACAGCAAGGAGCTTAACGACACCCTCATAAGTGGGTTCATCAACGAGTATTAAAGGCTCTAGCGGTTTGATAGGCTCAGGTATTGAAAATAGAGAAGCTGGCTCATCTTTTTTGATGGTTTTTAAGAAATCTTTCTTTTGGGCGTCCCATACTTCATACAGCCTTTGATAGTTCTGGGAAGCAGATCGATATTCTGATGCCTGCATTTGTTGCCATGCATAAACTGGTTGTAATGCAACTTGGTCGGTAGCACTTTTACGTTCTCCTGATTCAGCAACAGTGATTAAAAACAGGGATAAAGGAATCGTCCTTCCGTCAATCTCAATATTTGCAAATGCTTGACACGCTAGTGCTGCAGCTCCTAATACACTTTGCGCACAAATTGCATCAGGAGCCTTTATAACAGATTGTAAAGCCTTAGCTGCAGATCCAAGGATTTCTCCCAATGCGTCTATAGGATATGGATTTGGTACAGCAATTGGCCTGTGCAAGGGCAAAGGCTCTATGCTTTCTTCTTTAGGTTTTAGAAAGCCTATTAAATCTTGAATGCTTCGATTTTTGCAGTGGCTATGAAAACACTGGAAGCCATGACTCGTATATCCATTCGTATTGGGCTCATAGTACTTGGTACCGTGGTCTTGGGCTGAATGAAGGTGTTTCCAGGGGCATTGAATTGTCCAACAACCCATTGGGCGGGTATGTTGATTGATAATCATTTTCTGTTGTCTAAGAGCTTCTAACACTGGGTTAGAATGCTTCTCAGCCTCTATAGAAGAAGAGAGATCAATTTGAAAAGCATCAAATATCTGCTCGAGAGAGAATGGTTGTTCACCACTTTCTTGAATGATCTTTGTGAGGAATGGATCACCTTTCTGATGGGAAAACCCAGGCAAACGCATTACCCTGGCAAGGTCGCATACTACAGGATCCCCATTGAATCTTTTGCAAAGGTTCTTTTGTATGGGAGAGAAGTGAGTCAAATCCATTCCTTCTGTAATCCAGTAGGCATGGTAGCGACCAGGACTGGATTCGATGATGATGTGTGGAGACAGAGGGCTATCCAATACTGGCTGTAACGGGCTTCCATCTAAATCCACAAAGATAGCTCGTACTGTCTTAACGTTTTCTGCAGATCGACCTTTACCATCTGTTTGATTAACTGTTACGAATATCCCAGCTCCTAGTCGATTAAGTCGAAGAAGCTCGTCTTTGTGTTTATCAAAAGATCCATGTAGCACTTTGGGGTGGGTCAGATTCTCTTTTTTATCATCGAAGGTTTGGAACGAAAATACGGTTTCAATATCTTCCGAAAGAAGTGTTAAAAATCGTTCTGCCATTTTGAGATCAATCTGAAAGTCTTGCTTTCCCGATTTGGGATCATTTATAATTCGGTTCACAGTAGTCCTGTTCTTTTGAGAGCCGCTTGGCTGATCCTCATGCGGCTCAAGTTTTTCGATTGTTTCTGATTTTGTGCTCATTTGTGTCCCCTACTTCCTAACCTGTTTTTCGATCCAGTCGATAAAAAGATCTCTTCGCAGTACGACTTTTTTGGTCCCAATTCTGCGAATAGCTGATTTGAGACCGTTTCGATGTGCATGAAGGATGTAATAGCGCAACATAGGCACTGTAAAGCAAAAGGCAGGATCTTCTGCGATTTGCCGAACCGTCATATAGACGGGTGTTTTATTTTCTTCTTGAGTAGTCATGTTTAATTTCCTTTAAAGTTGGGATGCGACTTTATGACGCATCATTTCGTTACATCACCATCTATATCGTGTGAAGAGCAGCAATGACTACGTTTGGAAGTGAACACTTACGGAATGGTTTTAAAAGAAAAATAGATTTATTTCTTTGATTGTTAATAAGTTACAATCATTAAATTGGTGAGGGAGAAAGGGCAATTAAGGAAGTGGACGACGCAGAAATGTTTCTAATGCAAGAGGGTCTTTTTTATTATCGAATCCCAAAGCTTCGTTAGCCCTTTGAAGATAGTTTTCTATTGTGGATGGATCGACTTGGAAAATAGGTTTTTTACTTCTGTTGTCGATTGCAGCACCTACAATATGCAAGAGCCTATTTGGAAGGGGCAGTTTACCTTCATTAAAGTGAATTACACCTGCTTTTATGAGTGGTAGTTTTTTTTGGGGGTTAGGTTTGATATTAAGAGGATCGGATATTCGAAGTATCTCGTTGACTGAGGTTGTTATTCCAGCAAAAACAGCTTGCAGAGCAATCCAGATATACAAAAGTGTTGAAGCTGCTCCTAAAGAATCGGTGGAGATGATTTCTTCAATTAACCATTCTATGACATTGGCAGCACGAGCTTCGTCAATTGAGTGAGCTGATTTTCGAGCATTACGTTGCTTGTATGAATATGGATCGAGTCTTTTCTCACACGAGAGCTGGTAAATCTCTAGAAATAGAAACTGCTTATTAAATGGCAATTGAGTGCTTTTAAAAAGTTTTTGTGTTAAAAGCCACAACAAATCTTTTCCCGTATTCCTGATTCCTTTAGGTAGGGTTTTTGAATGAAGAAGCTTGGTGAGTTGCTCCATATAAACTCCTAAACATGGATCAGGCTTTTTGGGGTTTAAGGAAGTTGGCGAGAATGGGGAGCTATCTATACCTATTAGATCAAAGATAGAGGATTTTTTTTGCTCAGAGAGGTTTTTGAGGACAGCACTCATCTTTAGATCGAAATTTTTCCAGAGTTGATCATTTTCAAATGAGTTGAGACTTCCATTTTTACTACGTCTTCGGTGTTTTATAGGATAATCTTCAGCCGAATAGCACAAAAGCAGCCCCCGACGACTGATATAATCGATGGGGGCTTCATCACCATTGAGTTTTTGCCATCTCATTTTGCGAGATGCTTGATTTCTTTGGGGTTTCCGAAGCAACTTACTGATTTTGGTGATTCGGCTGTGATTTGGCATCTTGATTAGTGGATGGTATTGAAGAAGAAATTTTATCGTAAACAAAATTCGACAACTGCTTTACAACATTTCCATCTGGATGACAATAGCGAGTCAATTGGGATAGACTCAAATGACCTGTTGCAGTTTTGAGTTGGATATTGGAGGCACCCGACTCACTTGCATAAGTTGCAAAACAGTGCCTTAAATCATGCAGTTTTAGATTTTCTATCTTTGCTTCTTTTAAAGCTTTCTCCCATGGTTTTCTTAATGTAAGCCTGCCAAATCGAGTCTTCCCTGCAAAGACAAGTGGTTTTTCAGGATTTCTTGCTTTGAAAAGATCTCGGAGGATTTCTAATCCTTTTCCCACTACAGCCAAAACACGAGGGCGTCCATTCTTGGTATCTTTGAGGTGAATGATTCCCTCATTGAGATCAACGCATTCCCAGGGCAACCCTAATAGCTCACCACTTCTCGCTCCCGTGGTAATAGCCAATAAGACGAATGGGAAAAGCAACTTGTTTGAGCTTTTTTGACAAGCATCCAAAAATCGAGAAAGTTCTTCAGCCGACAAAACCCGATCACGCCCTTCAGATTCTTTAAACTTTTTTATCCTGAACATGGGGTTTACGGAAAGCCATTCGCATTCTTTAACGCCGTAGCTAAGGGCTCCTGAAAAAGAGGCAAGATAGCGATTGACTGTGGCTTGGCTACGCTGAGTTCCTTTGAGGGAAACCTCATCTAAGAGTGCTTGACGTTGTTTTTTGATCAAATCGGAGTTGATATGATTCAGAGTGTATCTGCCGATTTTGGCTTTCCACCAGTTGAGATGCCGTAGGATGTCTTCAGCACTTTTTACGCCTAAAAGAGGAAGTGCTTCGATATACTGATCGATTAACTCAGCTACCGTATGCTTTTTTTTGAGCTTCTCAGGAAAATAGATTCCCTGTCTTCGGTTGCCTTCTTCTATTGCTGCCCAATCTTTAGCTTCCTCAAATGTGGGGAAGGTTTTGTACATAGCAGGAAGTCCGTCACTCGGTCTGATCATGACTCGGTAACTGATAGTGCGGTTTTTGTTCTTTCTTTTTTGGATCGTTGCCATCTGTTTTATCTCCTATTGGTTATAGGTAAACAGAAGATCTAATGAGATGAGCTGTTACGCATAGGAGGTCACTGTGCCGCCAGAGTGCCACAAGGCACAAAGTTAAGTCAATAATTGACTTGAGCTAGCGTGTAACCTCTTGTATAACAAGCGTTTAAAAATGTGGGGCAAGCTGGACTTGAACCAGCGACCAGCGGGTTATGAGTCCGCAGCACCGCCCCTGCCATTTAGCAGCTAACTACCCCACATCATAGCGGAAAGTGCCCTTTTCCATCTACCGCGAAGTGTTGTGATTTACCGCTCTTTTTTGTAGGTCAGTGGTCCACAAATGGTCCACGGAATCAAGGGATGGGTCCAGCCTCTTTTATTTTTTCGTACAGTTTTCTTGACGCTTCCTTAATTTTGTTAAGTGCGATCTGCAGTAATGGATATACTTCGATACTCGTATCTTGAAACACAAAGCTCACCCACGTGGTGACCATTACTTCAAGTCCTGAAGTTTGATGGGGAATTCCAGTGTTTAGATCAAATTCAACAGGGATCCCGTCTATTGAGATCTCACCGGGTGGTGCTATGATTTCTCCAGCTGGTGCTGATATCGCTGGGAACTTTCCTGGGAGTCCAACGCTATAGGCCTTTTGAGATGTTCGCGTTTGCGGTGAAAGGGAGTTGTGTTTGTTTTCGTTTAGAATTTGGCAGAAATCATACAACCATGCATTGCCACATGTATGTAGTTGTATGCCTTCAATTAAAGAGTAAATATCAGGACGGACAGTCTCTAGATCTGGCAGATTTCTTTTTATAGAGGAGTCGTAGTCTTGTTTGTTCTTGCCGTATGGAAAGTAGATTTTCTTCCGTAGAGCCGTATTATTCGTTTTTCGATTAGAGATGGTCATGGCCACATCTTGAGCCATATAATCTAAGGCTGACCTCAAGTTTTCCATAACGTTCTTGATGTCAATGCGTAGAAAAGCCGGGATATCTTTGTCATGAAGTGACTGATCATAGGAGTTCTTGATATTTACCAGGCTCTTCTCCACATGTGCTAGGAGGTTTTTAATGTCGTTGTTTCGCATTTTGTGTCACCAATATTAAGAAGTATCTAGTTTACAAGATAATAGATTTTAGTTATAATGTAAACTATACAGGAAATCTATAAATATAGGCACCTATATGAGTAACCTAGGCATTCGACTTCAGCAAGCGAGAAAAGCTGCTGGTTTAAGCTTACGCGCACTTGCCGAACTCGTGCACTTGAGCCATGCCGCTATCAAAAAATATGAAGATGGAGATGTTTATCCTTCTTCGGACATGCTCATAAAATTAGCAAGAGCTTTGAAAGTTCGTGTCGATTTCTTTTTTCGTCCAATTAAAGTCTCTCTTGAAAATGTAAAATTTCGAAAACGAAAAAAATTGAATGGAAAAGTCGAAGAAGCAATTAAATTTGAAGTAATCAGTCAAATCGAGCGTCGTTTAGAATTGGAGAATCTTTATCCGACTTCTCCTGTACCGATATTTGAACTTCCATCTGATTTTCCTCCGAAAATTAATAGTCTTGAAGAGATAGAGTCAATTGCTGAAATACTCCGTAATCATTGGAAACTGGGTTTGGCTCCTATTCACGATCTTATCGATGCGTTAGAAAGTCATGGAATAAGAGTGTTTATTATTAACACCGATGAAGAGCATTTTGATGGTCTTTCTACCGTCATCAATGATCAGCCAATCATAGTGATTAGCTCCAGATGGCCTGGCGATCGACAACGTTTCAATCTAGCTCACGAACTCGCTCACTATATTTTTATTAATCGTCTTTCTTCCAAATTAGATGAAGAGCAGGCTTGCAATCGATTTGCAGGTGCTTTTCTATTTCCACGTGAAGCTGTATTTCAAGTGGTGGGAAAAGAGCGTCGGGCCATTGAATGGCAAGAGCTTCTTCTTCTTAAAGAGCAGTTTCAACTAAGCATGGGAGCGATTTGCTATCGTCTTAAAGATTTGGGAATCATTCAAGAATCGTACTACAAAAGCCTCATCATTCGTTTCCGACAGAAAGGATGGCATCGCAAAGAACCAGGGATAGAAATTCCTTCAGAAAAAGATCATGCTTTTAACCAAATGCTGTTTCATGCTCTCGGTGAAGAATATATTGGGGAACCAAAAGCCGCAGAACTGTTATCCTGTTCTCTCACTCAATTAAAAGCTCTTCGTCAGGTGCAAAATTCACATGCTTTTACTCATTAGCGATGCTAACATTCTTATCGACATCGAAGATGGCAATTTGACCTCTGTTCTTTTTCGACTCCCTTATGAGATCGCAGTTCCTGATATCCTCTTTGAATTGGAACTCAGAGAACGGCATAGCTATCTTTTGGAGGCTGGTTTAAAAGTGAGAAGTCTTACCGCTGAATCTGTCAAGAGAACAGAATCTTTGAGCTTTAAATACTCACGGCCTAGCCTGATGGATCATTCGGCTTTAGCTCTTGCCATGCAAGAAAAATGTCCTCTTCTGAGCGGTGATAAAGACCTTCGAGCCGCTGCAAAGAGCGAAGGGGTTGAAATACATGGAACGGTATGGATTATTGAAGAATTGCTGAACAATAAGCTCTTAAAGCAAGTGCAAGCTAGGAATAGCTTTGATTCCATGAAAGCTAAGGGCAGTCGACTTCCTTGGGGAGATGTGGAAAAACTCCTTAACAAATGGGAGTTAATCGAGAGTTAAAAATGAATAAATGGTTTATATCCGATACTCACTTTTCTCATAATAACATCATTCGTTACACGGGACGTCCTTTCCATTCAGTCGATGAGATGAACGCGAAGCTTATTGAGAATTGGAATGCTCTCGTTGGGCCTCAAGACACAGTCTTCTTTCTAGGTGATTTTGGGCTGGGCACGACTGATTTTCTCACAAATCTTTGCTCACAGCTTCATGGTAATAAGATTTGCATTAGAGGCAATCACGATGGATCTCCCACTAAAATGCAGACGATTGGATTTTCTCTTATTCTAGAATCTGCATTCATCAAGGTTGGCCGTCACCAAGTCGAACTTGTTCATATTCCAAGCCAGCCGGCGCCTCCTCACTTTCAGCTCCATGGCCATGTCCATGAAAAACGGCCTAACAAGCTTGTGGATCGTCAACTCAATCTTTCTGTTGAAGTTTGGGATTACAAGCCAGTTTCTGAAAAGGCGATTGTTGCTCTGCTTGATCGATCTGATATAATGTTATAGGCCGATGGAATCATTTCAAAAGGTATTGCGGATTGCTAGTCGTTATCGCCTATTCCTTTCTATGAAATCTTTAGTTTCCTCATCGCAGAGCTTTTTGTTGATATAAAATAAATAGTCTTGATCTTCTTTGGTCAATGGCAAGTCATGAAAGCATTGAATAAAGATTTGAAAGCTAGTCCAAATACTAGATTTGAAAAATTCTGTTAATTCAAGCAGTTTTCTTTCATAGGTGGATGCTCCATATTCAATTTCTTCAACGCAGGCGACATCATTATCTAACACCTTATATTTCGTTATTTCTCGAATGACAAGATAAGTTGGATGTGTGAATTTTGATTTTTTTTGATAAAGCTCATTTATAAGATCGTAATTGTCGTTTTTACTATGAATGGGATTAGCGGCAGTCATTTTTTCGGAAATTATTTCGCGGCAATCGGCATGCCTGGGAGCATCATTTTCGCGAAACCATTTACGAAGGATTACTTTTCCATGAGGGGTATCTTTAGAAATAGTAAAATGTTCAGCAACAGCTAGACATTCATCTATTTCTCTCAAAAATGATCCCCAATACCAATGATCGTGTCGCTGACACAAACAGCACATTTTTAAAGTGGATATTACTCTAGAAAAAAGTAGATATGCAGCCATTGTACTCGATTCATTTCCGGTCTTATTCACCAAATTGAGGTGTCTATGGTGAATTTTTTCTAATTTACTGATGTAGGACTCGTAAATATCGAGTAATTTTAATCTTTTCTCTTTGAGTTTTTGATTTGTATTATAGTTGTCAACACCTCTTAAAGCTATTTCTATCGAAATTGCTTTAAAACAAAATTTTGTGTATTCGTCACTATTAGCATATTGTTCAATAAGCGTTATAGGGACAGATTGACGTCCTCTATGATCTAGATGAATATCCGGTTTATCTCTTTCTATCCATTTCAATACGTCTTCTTCTAAAAGCCCAAGACGGCTGACTAGATCTTCAATTGCGATATATTTGATCTCCACTGATTTTTTTTTGTTCTTGGACAATTTGTTCTCACTATTCAGATTTTTTAAGGCCAAAATCTCTGGATCAGAATTTTTCTCACTGACGCCATTTTTCGTTCCAACAGTTTACGATAAAATTCAAACATTTACAACTGATCTCGTGCTATAACAATAGGAGCAAAGCATGGAAAAAGTAGAAATATCGGCAAGCCTTAGAGGCAAAGCTGAGGATGGTTTGAGAGGAATCACGATGCGGACGCATAAGCATTGTCAATCTTATCGGGTACGCATTCGGATGAAGGGTGGGCAGTATTTTGATAGGTCATTCAAATCGAAGACACTGGCTAAAAAGTGGAAGAGAGATATGGAGTCTGCAATTGAACATGACAGGTATGAATTTACAAATCCTGCCACAAAGCACACCCTTTCAGAACTGATTGACTTGTACATAGAACGAGTGCTCCCTTCCAGGCCAAAAAATGCGAAGAACACTCGCCGGCACTTGCTTTGGTGGAAACATGAGCTTGGGTATCTTTTATTGGCGCAGATAAGACCGAGTCAGATTGCTGAAAAGCGAGATGAATTGCTAGCAGGTATTACAAACACTGGTAGGTTGCGTTCACCCTCTACTGTCGTCCGCTATTTGAGCAGCCTTTCCCACGTCTTTTCAAAAGCTGTCAAAGAATGGGAATGGATTAGAGAAAATCCGGTCCTCAAAATTGAAAAGCCAAGACAGTCTCAGGGACGTAAGCGAGTGTTAGATGAAATTGAGCAAAAGAGCCTCCTCAAAGCATGCGAAGAGAGTGGCTCAAAAGACCTGTTCCTTATTGTGGCGATTGCCCTTGGAACTGGAATGCGAAAAGGAGAAATAATGGGTCTTTGTTGGAATGACATCAATTTAAACCTCAGCGAAAGAAAGGGAATTATTTTCCTTGAGAATACAAAAAATGGGAGACCACGGCCGATTCTGTTAACAGGACTTTTATTGGAGCTATTACAAAACAAGCGCACAAATCAACGCGGGGATAGTTTGGTGTTTCCATCACCAAATTGTTCTAATCGACCTATCGATATTAGATCTGCATGGGAGTGTGCACTAAAGAAAGCTGGCATAGAAGGTTTCGTTTTCCACGGCTTGCGACATCAGACAGCCTCATGTGCAGCCACAATTGAGGACAATCCACTCGTGATCGGAGAGCTTCTCGGACATGAAACTCTTCAGATGACGAAACACTATGTTCATCTTCCAAGCGTTCATATGCATGCGATGGTGGAAGCACTTCAAACAAAAATGTTTCAGGGATATCAGGAGGATAAAAATGGACAACTCAGATAACCAAAATACTCCTCAAATATTTCAGAAAAGTGAACTACTGACTGATCAAAAAATTCATGCGAGATTAAAGGAAGACTTTTGGACTGCTCGAACGGCCGCATACACTGTTTTAGGCTTAAAAATTCCCAATTTAGAAAGTCTTGAGGAAGAGAAAAGATTTTTTCCTGATTTCGAACAATATTACGACCTCTTTGAAAAATGCTTTCGAAACGGTAAAATTGCAGTACGATGTTTGTGCTCAGAAAAAGGGAAAACAGTTTCCGCAGCTATGCCTGTGGATTGGCTAAAGCTAGTTCATGAAGGGCGGTTGACAGATGACGGTATCAAAGATAAAAATGTTAAAAAGGCGGGGCTATATGTTGCTCCAGAGCTCACCGTTGCATGGCTTTTAATCAAAGGAAAAGCCGTTTTATCAAAAAGAAGGCCTGCTCAAGAACGTGAAGACATGGTTTATATATGGAGGGCTACAAGAAAAGTCCGAAAAGATTTTCCACATCTACCGCCTCGAATGATTGCACAAATCGTTCACAGCCATTGCTTGAAACACAAAAAATACCCATTCAAGACTATTTATGGATGGGTCATCTCTTCTGCCATCCCTATGAATGAAGCTTCGGAACAAAAAAGGCGAGACAAAAACGGGCGTCCCAAAAAGGATAGTTATCCCAAGATCACCTTCGATTTTTCCTCCTATTTTTCAGATCTCTAATATTCTCTTATTCATCGTTTTTTAGAAATTTTTGACCGAAGACATTTTTAATGGCGATGCATTGCCGTAAAATGCGGTTATTTAATTCAAACTGCAATAGCAGAAGGAGAGTGAAATGAGAAATAGTAAGCAAGATACTAAAAAGGGTGTTGAGGCAACGGTCGATGAACCAAGACAGACTCGGTTCATTCCTGTTTCTAAATGGAATGAGTTCCATGAGTGGCCGCCAGTAGGCGGGATGCGCCATTTAATTTTCTTTCGAAATGAAAATGGCTTTGCCAAGGTTTTAAAGCGGCCAAACCGGACATGGCTTATCGATGAAAAGGCTTTCTTCAAGTGGGTATCAGAGAAAAAGTACAAACCCCGCAAAAAAGAACCAGAGATTCAAGAAAACACTAAAATCTCAGTACAGCCATGAAGATGTCGGAGGGATTCATAAAACTTTATTGAGAAGGGCTTGACCTGCTTAAAGACAGTCCTCCAGCTTTTTTACTGCTTGTTTTAATCGCTCTTCGTGCAAAGCGAGCGGATCCAGCCTATTCAATCTATAAGCTCAAAGCTAACGAAGCCTTCATTGGAGATTATGGGACAATTGGCTTGACTAGATCTCAGTATAGGACTGCTATAGAAAAGCTCGAAAAACAGGGGCTTGTAAAATTCCAGACAAACACGAAAGGAACAATTGCAACGCTTATCAGCACAACTCTCTTGGATATCAATGCGGAGTCAGGAGAAATAAATGATAAAGAGCCATCAAGTAACCTTTTGGACACCATCAGGCAACCAACTGTTCGCCTAGAAACAGCCACCTTGTCGCCATCAAAAAAACCATCAGATTTGTCTATAGAAAATCAAGGCGAACAACCATCAGAAAAACCATCGAATCGCCATCAAATAGCCTTCAGTTCGCCAAGAGATAACCAACCCGTCGCCAGCAAGTCGCCACTAACAAAGAAGGAAGAAAAAGAAGAAGAAGAAGAAAAAAGAGCTGCAGCAGCTTTTTCACAAACTTTCTACAAATGTTTGGAAGGATTGGATTTGAGCGATCAAGAGAAGAGATCCCTGATGTGCTATAGCGAGCATCGTGTGGCTCATGCTGTGGAATTCGTGAAAAAAAAGAAAAACGTCGACAGCCCCATCGGGCTCCTTATGTGGGTTTGCCAGCAGCCCACCCTCCCTGAGCTACCTCGAGAAAGTCAAAAAAGTAGGACTCCCCAGCAAAAGCTTGCTTGGGAGTACAACCAATTTCTCGGCAGCAATGGCTATAGCGCCCAAGCAAAGCAGAATGAGGAAAAGATCCCCAATGACAGAATGGTGATTTTAGAACAGGGGCAACTCATGCCAATTACGCTAAACCATCCCCTTCAGATCCTGCAGGAAGATTTTCGAAAGTCCAAAGAAGAGATTTTGAAAAGTCAGAGGATAGTTCGGGGACTGCAAGGTGAGAAATTGTAAGCTATTCGATAGGGCGCAATGGGGAAGCTTTAGGGAGGGTTTTGCGGAGCTAATAAAAAGGAGAATTTTGTTGAAAAACTCGCACTTATCTAATGAAAATGCACTTCCTCACTTTATAGACTGTATTCAAAATGGTAAAACCTATTTGTTAGTTTTTCCACGAAGAGACAATAAATTAATCATTCGTATTTACCTTTAATCCCTAAGTATTCAGAATATTCGATATTCACATAAGTGTATACAAGGATCTTTAGAAGTCGAAGTCCTGGACAGTTGATTAAATTTTAACGAGCAAATTAAACAGAATGAAATCAAAACATTTAAAAACAAAAAAATTTATTGATTTAGGACTTTTCCAAGATCTTCATAATTTTAATCAGCTAGAAAATAGAATTTCAAAGTTACCAGAACATGACCGGGGTGACGCTTTTGAAGTTTTTGCTGAAGCCTATTTTGCAACTCAAAAGCTTTCGCAGGCAGCTGAAATATGGCCTGATAAGGCTATTCCTGCTTCTATCCGCAATAACTTAGGTCTTACCTCAAGGGACATGGGAGTAGATGGGGTTTTTCGTACAAAAGAAGATTACTACCACGCTTATCAAGTCAAATTTCGCTCGGGTCGCACAAGTTTGACTTGGGAAGAGTTATCAACGTTTATGGGGATAAGCGACCGCGTGAAAGAGAGGGTTCTTTTTACAAATTCTACAGACCTTCCAATGTTGATGCAAGACCGGACCGATTTCTATGCGGTAAAAGGAAATGACCTTGATGCTCTTGATAAAAACGACTTTCAGTGCATTGAAGACTGGCTTAAAAGCGGTTCTTTTGTATTTAAACGGAAAGATCCCTTACCCCATCAGAATGAAGCTCTAACAAACATCCAATCTGCATTAAGCATCAGAGAGAGAACGACGGCGGTTATGGCTTGCGGAACAGGCAAAACGTCTATTTCTCACCGCAACTCCACGTCATTATGATGTGAATAAAAGAAATAAAGAGGGCGATCCACAGCTTGTTTTTTCTATGGATGACCAGGAAATTTATGGCTTAATTTCTCACAAACTTTCATTCGCTTCTGCCGCCGCTCTGGGGATTATATGCAAATACAAGATAGTCATTTCGGCGATAACCGAAGAGATGATTGGCCGAGAGGTACTAAAAAGGGGAGAGGTTATTGTTAAGGGAGACATAGTAAAAGCAAATCAAATCGCTCGCGCATTAGCCATGAAAAATGCCATTGAAGAATATGGGGTTAAGCGAATATTCACGTTTCACAGTTCGGTTAAGGCGGCAAAGTCTTTTACTTCACTTTCTGGAGAAGGCGTTGCGGCCCATCTGGATGATTTTTTTACTTTTCACGTTAATGGTGAAATGCCTACAAATCGTCGTGAACTAATTATGCGTGAATTCGAAGAGGCCCCAAAAGCCCTAATGTCAAATGCAAGATGCCTTACAGAAGGGGTAGACGTGCCAGCTGTTGATATGGTAGCGTTCATGTCTCCTAAAAAAAGCAGAGTAGACATTACCCAAGCTGTCGGCAGAGCTATGCGAAAAGCTCCTGGTAAGGAATGCGGCTATATTTTTCTACCTATCTTTTTAGAGGTCGCAAAGGGAGAAAATATTGAAACGGCTTTAGAAAAAACACAATTCCAAGATGTTTGGGACGTTTTGGAAGCAATGCAGGAACAAGATGAGTGTTTGGCAGAGATAATCCGTAAGATGCGGGAAGATGTCGGAGCAAAGAAGGGATTTGATGATAGTCTATTACGGGAGCGCCTAGAGCTAATCGGACCTGGTCTGGAACTTGATCATCTTCGAAAAGCCATCACAATAAAATTAGTCACAACCCTTGGAGCAATGTGGGATGAAAGATATGGGGAGCTTATCAATTTCAAAGAAAAGAACCATCATTGCAACGTACCTCGAGATTATCCAGAAAACCAACAGTTATCTACTTGGGTTGGGGAGCAAAGAACTACTTATAGGAATAAGAAAATCTCACAGGAACGTATTAATAAATTAGAAGCGCTGGGTTTTGATTGGGATCCGAGGAGTAAAGCATGGGATAAAATGTTCACTTCTTTGTGCGAATTCAAAAAAACATATGGGCACTGCAACGTACCTGAAAGCTACGTTGAAAACCCCCTACTCTTGAGATGGGTACGCAAACAGCGAGACAAATTCGAAGTCTATAAATGTTCTGATGAATTTCAATATCGTATCGCAAAACTTGATGAACTTGGTTTTGATTGGGATCCGTTTCATAATGCTTGGGAGGAAATGTATTCTGCCTTATGCGAATTTAAAGAACTTAATGGACACTGCAACGTACCAAATGATGCCAATTACAAGCAGCTTGATTCTTGGGTACGCCGGCAAAGGACCGAATTTTCCAAGAAAAAATTATCTCCAGAAAGGGTAAGTAGGCTTCAAAAAATTGGGTTTATATGGAACGCAATAGAAGCTAAATGGGATGAAATGTTCGCCGCCTTACATGTTTTTAAAGGAGCACATGGTCATTGTAACGTGCCTCAAGGGTATTCTGAAAATCCTCCTCTAGCAAATTGGGTTGGGGTTCAGCGAACCACCTATAAAGAAAAGAAAATCTCACAAGAACGCATTAATAAATTAGAAGCACTAGGTTTTGATTGGGATCCGATAACTTCGGCTTGGGAGGAAATGTATTCGAATTTATGTAGGTTTAAAGAAGAAAATGGTCATTGCAACGTCCCCGCAGCTTATTCTGAAAATGGGGCACTCGGTAGTTGGGTAACGAATGTAAGAGTGTTGTATAAAAATAATGCTTTAGAGCAAAAACGAATCGATCGTTTAGAAAAAATTGGTTTCGATTGGGATCCAATCACTTCAGCTTGGGAGGAAATGTATTCTGCCCTATGCGACTTTAAAGAACTTAATGGGCACTGCAATGTACCTCAACTATATCCTTTAAACCAACAGCTCGGTTCATGGGTAGCTACCCAGCGCTCTAAATTTAATAAAGGCAAACTATCTCAAGAGCGACAACAAAGACTAGAAAGCATTGGAGTAATTTGGGACCCGCATACCGCGGCTTGGGAGGAGCAATTTGCTGCCCTAGAGAAGTTTAAAGAGGCACACAATCATTGCAACGTCCCCAAAGAATACCCGCAAAATCCAGCCCTGGGTGCATGGGTATCAAAGCAGAGAAAGCTTTTTAATCAAAAGAAACTATCCCCTGAACGTATTGAAAGACTGGAAAAAATTGGAATGCCTTGGAATCCAAGACTTTCTCGATGGGATAAAAACTACAACGAATTAGCATTATTTAAAAATACTCACGGCCATTTCAATATCCTTAAAGTATATCCAGAAAAAACAAATCTTGATCATTGGATGAGAACTCAACGAACTGTTTATAAAAAAGATAAGCTGTCAAAAGAGGGAATAAAGAAACTCGAGGCAATAGATTTTGTGTGGGATCCTACAGACACAGAATGGGAGGCTTTGTATACGGCACTCTGCGATTTCCAAAAACACTCAGGTCATTGTAAGGTTCCTGCCCGCTATCCATTGAACAAAAAGCTAGCAACTTGGGTTAGCTTACTACGTGTGGCTTTTCATGAGAGAAGGTTACCCCAAGAGAAAATAGCTCGTCTCGAAGCCATCGGCTTTGATTGGGATCCTTTTGAATCAGCATGGGAAGAAAGCTTCATAAAGTTAGGGAAATTCAAAGACTCAAACGGCCACATGAATATCTCTTCGACAAACATTGCAACGAAACCATTGGCTAATTGGGCGAGCGACCAAAGAAAGCAGTATAAGAATGGGGAGCTGGCTAAAGACAAAACCATGAAGTTAGAAGCCCTTGGATTCATCTGGGATCCAATAGAGGCCGCTTGGCAGTCGAATTTTAAGCTTCTTTGCGAGTTTAAAGAGCTTTATAGCCACTGTAACGTTCCGCAAAAATCAAAAGACAACTCGCCCTTAGCTGCTTGGGTTAATAGGCAACGAACTGAATATAGGAAGAAAGCTCTCTCCTCCGAACGTGTTTTAAAATTAGAAGAAATCGGTATTGTTTGGGAATTCCATGCAAAAGATTAATAAATTAAAAGAAACTGTTTCTTCAGAAAATTTAAACTCATTTTGGAGTGAAATGTTCGCTGTATTATGTGAATTCAAAAATGAACACAAGCACTGCAATGTCCCAAAAAAATATCCAGAAAATCAAAAATTGAGTTCGTGGGTCGGAAAGCAACGTGTGCAATATAGTCACGGCAAACTGTCTATAATTCGAACAGAGAAACTTAATCAAGTTGGCTTTATTTGGAATACGCTACATTCATTATGGGAAGAAATATTTACGAAGCTATGTACATTTAAGCAAGAGAATGGCCACTGCAGCGTGCCTAAAGGACATGAAAAAACAAAAAAACTGTCTAGTTGGATAAGTGTTCAACGCAATATGTTCAGAAAAAACAAACTATCAAAAGAACGCATTGAAAGGCTTGAAGAATTAGGTTTTGTCTGGGACCCAATTTCAACTATTTGGGAAGAAATGTTCACAGAGCTATGTAAATTTAAGCAAGAGAATGGCCACTGCAATATTCTTAAAAATTCTTCTGGAGTGCGTGGTCTTGGCAATTGGGTCAGCCATCAACGTGCTTTATTTAAAAAAGGAGCTCTGCCTTCTGCACGAGTTCAAAGGCTCGAAGAGATAGGGATTAAATTGGATCCTTATGAAAACCAATGGGAAATAATGGCAGCAGAATTATGTCGATTTAAGAAAGAAAACGGCCATTGTAATGTTTCACAAAAATCTGAGAAAGATTCGGAGCTGGCGAGATGGGCTAGAAGGCAAAGGAATACATATAAAAAGGGTCTTTTGACTCAAGAACGAATTTCTAGACTTGAACGGTTAGGCTTTACTTGGGACGTCATAAACGATACCTGGGAAAGTCTATATAAAGAATTGGTATCATTTAAAACTGCCAGTGGGCATTGCAACGTCCCGCAATTCTTTCCGACAAAACAAAAGTTGGGTGTATGGGTAGCGCATCAACGCGACCATTATAGGCAGGGGAAATTATTAGCTGAACGCATTGATAAATTACAAAAAATAGGGTTTTGTTGGGACCCTTACAATGCGGTAAGAGAGGAGATGTTTAAATCTTTATATGAGTTTCAAAAAGAAAATGGGCATTGTAATATACCGGTTCGTTATCAAAAAAATATGAAATTAGGTAGATGGATCGAAAGACAACGACAATCTTATAGAAGTGGCAAGCTATCTAGAGAACAAAAAGAGCGATTTGAAAAATTAGGGTTTATTTGGAATCCTATACCAAAGAAGGATAGTATTGAATGACCCACAGCCAGAAGATAGATGATACACTTGTGCGCTGTTTAGTTGCGGCGCAGTTCCCAGAATGGAAAGATCTGCCTGTCAGGCCTGTCGCGCGCAGCGGTTGGGACAATAGGACTTTCCATCTAGGTGAGCATATGCTTGTGAGAATGCCGAGCTCTGGGGACTATGCAATGCAGGTTGAAAAGGAACAGAAGTGGCTACCAAAATTAGCTCCTTTGCTGCCTCTTCCGATTCCAGTACATTTAGCGATCGGAGAACCAGGTTATGGATACCCCTTTAGATGGTCGATCTATCGCTGGCTTGATGGAGATACCGCTGCGTCTGCACATATAGCCGATCTGTGCGAATTTGCGGCCAGCCTTGCTCAATTCCTTACTGCTCTGGAACACATCGATCCAACGGGTGGGCCTCTCCCAGGACCGCATAGCTTTTATCGGGGTGGATCTCTAACTAACTACGATGCAGAGACACGAGAGGCTATTGCAGCCCTGAAAGACAAGATCGATGTCGGCACAGCAACAGAGGTCTGGGAATTTGCGCTTGGATCTACCTGGAATAGATCACCAGTTTGGGTACATGGCGACGTCAGCGTCGGTAATTTGCTGGTGCAAGAGGGGAAACTAAGCGGCGTCATCGATTTTGGACAGCTGACCATCGGAGATCCTGCCTGCGATTTAGCAATCGCCTGGACGTTGTTTAAAGGCAAAAGTCGAGAAGCCTTCCGAGCATCACTTGCGCTCGATCCAGAAACATGGGCCCGTGGCCGGGCCTGGACATTATGGAAAGCTTTAATCATCGCATCTGGCCTCACCGGCACAAATGCCATTGAAGTTGAGCAATGTTGGTCTATCATTGATGAAGTGCTCGCAGAGCATAAGCGAACCGTCTAAAACGCTTTCCATTCCTGGCTAATGATTCTTCCGAAGTCATTGAACTCCAGTTCTCGTAATCTTCATTCTATCCTGATAATAATACCATTTCCAAAAAATAAATTCATAATACAGCCCAATTTCTAGAGCACA
>JBEPVL010000036.1:0-24908 GCA_041691035.1 Chlamydiota bacterium | reverse complement strand
CGCACACTAAAGTGTACGCTACAAATTCGCTTAAACCTACATCGTCTCAAATTAATGATCAAAACTTTCAAGTGCCGGATAAATCCGGCAATAACATGCGCACACTAAAGTGTACGCTACAAATTGCATTTATTCGACATTCAAACTATAAAAACTGCTAAATTGATACTCTTCTGCCTTCTTCACTAAATTTGCTTTTACAGGATTCTCTTTAATATACTCCCATTTTTCGCGCAAACCTGCATCATCTCGAATTAAATGATCGAAGCTTTCTTTCTGCCAAAATTTACCTGATCGATTTAAAATTCGGTTTAATCGATCGGCAGAAAAACCTTTGAGCTGTTTTAGAAGATTGGGTAATTTGACTCCCTTAATAGGCTTAAGAATTAAATGCAAATGGTCAGGCATAACCACATATGCGAAAAGCATGTATTTTTGACTATCTTCTTTCTTTAAGGACTCCACCATAGCATATGCCACAGGTTTATTATAAAAAGGAGTCCCAACTAACTGATCCACTCGCATAGTGATAAAATAAGTAGATCCTTGTAATTCCCAATGAGGAAGATTCCTTCTATAGATATGAGTTGAGAACCAATCATGTCCATCAAATTTTCGAACTGTAGGTAAAATTGGTAATTTTTCGTCCATCATCGTATTATTTGGTTAGAAAGTACTGTCGGATAAATCCGACAAAAACAAGCGCACACTAAAGTGTACGCTACAATGTTAATAGGATTTGGCGAAGATGGCGTCTAGGGTGGCTTCTTTTCCAGTGAGGACGCATTTTCCCTGTGTGCCGGATTGCTGTAATGGGATGCATCGAATCGTCAACTTTAAATCCCCTAAAAGGGCTTCTGTTGCTGGATCCCCACACCACTTAGCTAAAACGAAACCTCCGTGAATTTCAGGCTTTTCCTCATTTTTGGAGGTAAAGAATGCACGTAGCTGATCGAATGTCTCAATATTTCTGTAAATATGCTTATTGCGGTATTCAAGAGCTTGTTGATAGTAATTAGATTGAATTTGATCGAGTATAGCAATCACTTGATTAAGAGAATCAAACGCAAATGCTTGTTTCTCTTTAGGACTCTGATCTCTCCGAGAGAGCATCATAGAACGGGAAGCGAGGTCTCTTGGTCCTACTTCAATTCGTAAAGGAGTTCCTTTTTTAATCCACTCCCAATTTTTTTCTCCTCCACGTCGATCCCTTTTATCCACTAAGACTTCTAGAGGATAGCCATGATACTGTAGAGAACGTAATTTGGAAGCGATTTCTTCAGCATAGGTCAAGACATCAGCTTCGAATTCAGGTTTAGGGATCACAGGAATGATGACAACTTGTTTTGGAGCAATTCTAGGAGGAAGACGCAACCCATCATCATCTCCATGGCACATAATTAGACTTCCGATTAAGCGAGTCGTCATTCCCCATGATGTTGTGTATGCATATTCCAGCTGACCTGCTTGGTTGCTGAAGCGGATATTGGAAGCTTTTGCAAAATTTTGCCCTAGATAGTGTGACGTACATGACTGAAGCGCCTTTCTGTCTTGCATCATGGCTTCGAGTGTAAATGTATTTTCAGCTCCAGGAAAGCGCTCTCCAGGTGATTTTTCGCCAACGATGACAGGGATGGCTAACGCATCTTCAATAAAGGAGCGATAAACCTCCAGCATCTGCATTGTTTCCTTTAATGCCTCATTATGTGTGGAATGAGCTGTATGCCCTTCCTGCCAAAGAAACTCGGCTGTGCGTAAGAAAATACGAGGACGCATTTCCCACCGAACCACATTTGCCCACTGGTTGATGAGAAGGGGGAGATCGCGATAAGATTCAACCCAGCGAGAAAATGCCTCTCCAATGATGGTTTCAGATGTCGGTCTAATCACTAATGGCTCTTCAAGAGGGCCAGCTGGAATCAAACGTCCATCCTTTTCTTCAAGTCGATGGTGAGTGACAACTGCACATTCTTTAGCAAAACCCTTAACATGAGCTGCTTCTTTTTCGAAGAAGCTGAGCGGAATAAAAAGAGGAAAATAGACGTTTTCGTGACCGGTCGCCTTAATTTTAGCATCTAGCTGCTTTTGGATATTTTCCCAGATTCCGTATCCCCACATTTTAATGATCATGCAGCCGCGGACCGGTGAATTTTCAGCTAAATCGGCACCCTTAACAACTTGCTGATACCATTCTGAATAATCTTCTTCTCGTGTAGGGGTAATGGCTGTCTGAATTTTCTTTTCGTTTGTCATGATTCTTCCCTTTCTAATTCTTTCTCAAGTTCTGCTGATAGTTTCATATTATGATAAACAGCGTCTACATCCTCAAGTGCTTCAATCCAGTCAATCAAAGCGAGGTTATCCTTGGCTGCTTGGACCGAACATTCGACTACTATTTTAGGAATCATATCCAACTCCGCCTCTTCACAAGGGAATCCCAAACGCGTGATAGCATCTTTTATAGGAAAAAGCTGAGTGGGTTCGGTCGTTATAATAAAAGCATCTTCTTCGCTTTCAAAATCTTCTGCCCCAGCTTCAGAAGCTGCTAAAAACAATTCTTCTTCGACTGCGTTTTTCTTTAAAATCTGGATGATTCCTTTGCGATCGAAGTTAAATGTAACAGCACCCGGACTTGCAATCGAGCCTCCCCTTTTATTGGTGGCGATCCGCATCTCAGAAGAAATACGATTCTTATTATCAGTCATGACATCGACAACGATACCAACGCCTTCGTAGCCATAGAGTTCATATGTGAACTCATGAAAATCATCTTGATCATCGCTAGAAGCTTTTTTAATATTCCTTTCGATATTTTCATTAGGCATATTGACTTCTCGAGCTTTTTGAATGGCTATACGGAGTCTGGCATTGCTTTTTTGATCAGGACCACCTAACTTAGCGGCATTGATGATTTCTTTAGCTGCACGAGAAAACATTTTCCCTTTCTTGACATCAGCCTTTCCTTTTCTGCGTTTGATATTTGCCCATTTGCTATGACCGGCCATAAATTCCTCAAATCAATTTAAAGAGAGCATTCAGACTGGAAAAGATAATGTTGATTTTCTTTAATCCACTGTTGCGCATGTTGATAATACCTAAATTCTCTTTCCTTTTCCTTAAAAATTTTACTATGGATATGTTTATTTCCATTTTCATCTACATAAGAAGGGCAAGTATAGTGCAGCATTTCATGGTAAATGACATAATTTACAAAATAATCGGGAAAATGATCGCTATCCATCATTCGATTAATTTTTATGAGCCTTAAAGGATCGTGGAAGAGCCCGAAAGTGATCCGATTTCTTTTTCGGACCCTTTGTTTAGAGCTTCCAAACCATGTAATAGAAAGATTTAAGGAGTCGTTAAAGTATTCTTGATTGATATGATTATACATTTGCTTCAAATCAAAAAAATTACCCTTAGTCGTTAATTTACTAAGATCTAATTCATGCGAATAGTCAAGTAATTTAATATTATCTTCTATATAAGCTGAAACACTAGGTGCCAGCTTCTTATGCTCCCCTTTGAGATAACAGGATAGCGCCTGCATCACGTTTTGAGGGGCGCCTAAAAACATCCGATGCAAAGACACCTTTGTACAATCTGGCTCCCACTTTACGCTGAGCATTGTTGAACGATTGTCATTGATTTTGAGTTGAAGTTTCTTTCCAGCTCCTGTCTCTAGCTGCTGTTGCAAGGTCAAAAAGCGTTGTGAGTTCATATCATACATACAAATTAAATCTCTCTCTCCATAAATATTCGTCCGACATTTCGGTGATCTTTCAAAATCCATCCTGTTTGCCTCCCAAACTCTTTAAAACCAAAGCGCTGGTAAAGTCTTATCGCAGGATTTTCAGCGTACACTTGAAGATGCAATAAATGAATCTTAAAGTTCACTTTAGCTAAATGGATAAGACAACTGAGTAAATAGCTTCCTATCCCCATTCCACGTTGGTTTTTATCCAAAATAATTCCAAATTCACATTGATGCGTGAGCCGCCTATAGGGCTGTAAATATAAAGTAGCCATTCCCACAGGGATATTATCTTTAAGTACAGTCAAACTGCACCTATAGCGGTAAAAAGCTACCCAACGCATGACAGCGTCCTCGACTTCAATCTCATCATCCATGGGAAACCAATAATCCACTGATGGATCTGATAGCCACTCCTTAAGATATTTAGCATCACCTGGAGCAGTAAATCGAACTTCTACGCCTTCAGGAACTTGTAACCTATGGTTCATCATCCAAACTCCTTTAAAAATGCGTTTATAAAATCGTCAATCTCGCCGTCCATGACAGCTTGAATGTTTCCAGATTCTGCTTTGGTTCGTGTGTCTTTTACCAGGGTATAAGGCTGAAAAACATAATTACGAACCTGACTTCCCCAAGCGATTTCTAACTTTTCCCCTTTAAGGGCGTCCATCGCATTCTTTCTTTGCTGCACCTCTAACTCATATAATTTTGAGCGGAGCATTTTCATACACGACTCGCGATTTTGAATTTGACTCCGTTGAGACTGGCAGGAAACAACCACTCCAGTCTGCAGGTGCGTCATCCTCACGGCAGAATCGGTCTTATTAACGTGTTGACCGCCAGCTCCAGAAGACCTAAAAGTATCCACACGTAAATCTTCCGGCCGAATTTCAATGTCGATGCCATCGGTGATTTCAGGAGTTACATCTACGGAAGCAAAGCTAGTATGCCTTTTTGCATTGCTGTCAAAAGGAGAGATACGAACAAGTCTATGCACTCCCTTCTCAGCTTTAGCATAACCATAAGCGAAGCTGCCTTGAATGCGCAGAGTAATGCTTTTAAATCCAGCTACATCGCCTTCAACGAAATCGATCACCTCAACCTTCCAGCCTCGCTTTGAAGCCCACCGTTGATACATCCTCGATAACATCTGAGCCCAATCGCAAGCTTCAGTTCCTCCCGCTCCTGAATTAATCGTGAGGTAGCAATCCTTGTCGTCTAGTTCTCCTGACAGCATGCGTCTGATCTCTAAGTCGTTTAGCGAATAGTCAATCCTATTTAAATCGTTTTGCAGCTCTTGTATCAGATCTTTTTCATCCAACTCGTAAGCTTCAGGCAAAAGGGCCTGTATATCATCAAAACGCATCTTAAGATCATTAGAAGGAAGCGTCCAAAGGCGTAGTTGATTACATTCGTTAATCACTCTCTGAGCAGCATCTGCGTCATCCCAAAAGGATTGACCTTCCATTAATGTTTCTAATTCTTTTACCCTCGCTTCTTTAGAAGCTAAGTCAAAGATACCTCCACATATGAAGAATCCTATCTTGAATTGATTTTAAACGTAGTTGTGTATCGGTATTCATTATTCTCTCTTTGTTTGATTGATTCCTGCTTAAAGACAAATGATAAAAGAATGTAACTACTTCTCTAAAAAATGTCAAAGACTCTTAATTAATAACTTTTCTTCCTATTAGTGATTATACAAAAATTTATTAGATTAAAACAATTTATATATTTAATTTTTCAATAATCTTAATACATAAAATCTGAAAATATTATATAATTACATATAAAACTTAATTAACAAATAGGACTCCTCATGAGTACACCTAATGAAAATTTGGGTTCTTTTGTGGAATTGAATGTTAATAATGAAATTAAAAAGTTTGATATTTTCAAAAATGAAGGTGAGAAAAGAATATTTGTTAATGCTAATATAGGCGGAAAAAGCTATAAAATATCGGTTTATTATAGTGATATCGTTCCGATAACAGAAGCTGAAAAAATTTTAAAAGAGAAGCTGGAATCAATTATCCTTGTTACAAAGGATGTGTTCAAAGATCCAAATATTACAAAACTGCAGATCACCGATAAAACGATCACTGCATCGACCAGAAATGAGACCCAACAGGTTAAATATAAAGCAACTACAGAACTTTATAATGAAGTTCAATCCCTACGAAGTTCACTGGAAAATGTCTCTCGAACAACAACAACAGTCGCCCCCCCTACCTTGGATGAATTTCTGCATGAAATAGAGTTCAAAACGGAAGCGATAACAGGCCGATGTTTATCGAATATTAGTGAAATGCACAACCGAGAAATCGACCATCTTTCCAAAGTTTCAGATCGTTACAATAAATTAGAAATGAAATTAACTAATTTTCAAAATGGGAGAGGAGACCTTAATGAATTGCCTCAACTTAAAGCAAATTTTGAAACAGAAATGGACGAGCTGAGACTCGACTTTAATGTAAATATTCAGAGAAATTTTACAAGGATTCAGGATACCGTTCAAGAACTCACTACTGATTTCAATGCTGTTGTCGATCATCGGGAGAAACTGGAAATAGCCCTTAAGACAGCTAATGATACTGGTACAGGTACAATAAACGAACTCCAGGCTGAAATCAAGAAGTGTGAAGGGACAGAACATCATTTAGAGAAACAAATTAAAGCCATTAACTGTGAAATGTCTAAATTTCATCTCAGCACCCATCCAGCAAGTCAATATGAGCAGCAGTGTCAAGCTTATGCTTCTGTTGTAGAAAAAAAACTGTCTCTTTTAGAGGAAAAGTTTGAACTCCAAAAAGTTGATCAAGGAAAACTCAAAATAGCTACTCCCAAAGGACAAAACCCCGATCCAAAGGCCACTTCAACACTTTCCAATACACAAGCAAAAAGATATGATGCGATTAATAAAGAGCTTGATGCAGCACCTAAATTTAGTTCTACATTCAAAATTCAACCTCCTGATCTTAATAGGGTTAGCTTAATGTCGACAAAAGAGGCCAAGGAGTTAAATAAAGTTTCTAAAGAATTACAATGGGGAAATTCTCATCTCAATAATGCTCTTGCAAATCCTGCTAATTGGACAGACATCTATTCCATTCAGATCAAGCAATCTGACGGAGGACGCATGTATGCCTTTTCAACCATCAACCAACCTATAGGTGAACTCAACCATGGTGGTGTGACCGCAGGAATGAGGAAGACGACTACAGAACGTCCAGCAAATATGTATAAAACCACACATTATATGGTCGGTTCAGAAGAGCCTCGTCATGTATCGTATAGAGGAGGGCAGTTTCCTTCAGTAACAGCAGCTAAGATTGCCATAAGAAATATTGTAGAAAATTTAGCTAATGATGAAACCGCTTCAGCTATTCATATTAATTCTCTTCTAACGCCAGTTACTCTTGGCAAGCCAGACAGGGGCCTATTAAAGGCACATAAAGCTAATATTAAACAAGCTCTAGAAGAACTCTACAATAATGAGAATAACGGTGAATTAAAAGCAAAATATAAAGTTTTAAAGGATAACTTCATTTTTTCTAATTTTGGTGTAAATGAAGGCGCAGTAGGAGAAATGAAAGGAATGCATGCAGTGGGGTGGCATACTTCGACCTTTAAATATAATAATGATGCTGCGAAAGAATTAAGGGAAACTTTAAATACCCATTTAGAAAATATGAATGTGGAGGAAATTCCAACTGATCCAGCTGAAATGAAAAAATTCATCGCTAAGCTAAACGCGCTCCCTGCTCTTACTGAGGTCGGATTAGAAATGGATGAAATCTGGGCAAATAATGATTTCGCTAAAGGCAAGGTCGGTGATAATCCTTTTAAGCTTCCTGCAATGTGGAAGGTCATGGATGGACTTATGGGTATCGCTTCCTATCTTAACTGCATGAGTGGGAAAGACCGCACAAGCCGTACAGAATCCAGCGCTCAACATATTGCTGATGAAATACAAATGAACACAGCCGAGCACCGAGCCAAACTTAAGGCTACATTTGAGGAATTGAAATCAAATATTCCAAAAGAAAATCAAGGTAAAATTAAAGCATGGGAAGCTAACAAAGAAATCCTCACCGCTGCTTGTTTTACAGAAGGCGACCTCGTTCTTTTGTTTGAATTATTAATAACTGATGGCGCTAATATTCCTGAAAAGGAAAAAAGAACTATCGATTTAAAATCAGAAATTAAAAAATTAATCCATCAAAAAGTTGAAAATGCACAAGTTTCCTTCGGTATAGACAAAGACTCCTATTCTGGAACAACAACTAACGAAACCTTTATGAAAGGTAAGAAGGAAGGAATTTTGACATCGAGTCCGCTAGGTACAAGCATGGGAATAGGAACGACTGGATTCTCTACACATACACCGTTGAGGGAAAGTCATATTGGAGATATTAAGTTGATGCCTACTTCCGCCTATGCAGAAAAAAGTAGGGGTAGTGTACCCACAACTAAAAAGGATCTGGCAGAACTTAAGAAAAGACATCGAGAGGCCTATAACTTACGTTTAAGTCAAACAAACAATGGCTCTCTTGAAATTACTCAAACAAATACCGGGTTGCCTGGATTTAAGGTAAAGGGAGGGAAGCCACTTCAGAAATTTTCTTCTGGCTTTGATCGCGATTATGTCAATTATAAAATAGGACAAGCAAAGCTAGGACAAGCAAAGCTAGGACAAGCAAAGCTAGGAAGCATGAACGAAGCTTCATTGAAGGAATTATTTTCTGATCTAACTGGATTGAATGAATTGTCGCCTAGCGTACGATTAAAATATGAAAAGCAAATGGCTGAAGCTGTAAATAAAAATGGAAATTTTGAAGCGACTTTGAATGAGATTTATAGCAAAATCGAAAAAGACAAATTCGAAACACTTTATCCGAAAGGCTCGGTTAATTTCTAATCAGATGGTGAATCGGACTCCCCTGGAGTTAGTTATCCGATTTATGTTTTTTGTTGATATGTTGGTAATTGTTATCTAAATCTTTGTCTTGGAGAAGTGTATGCATGTCTCCCTTTGAGACTTCGACGATTAGGTTTGCAAATGAAAAGACCGTCTTTGCACAAAGGGCTGTGATTCCTATGGGAACAAAATTATCATTGAAAACAATATAGTGATATACCCATCCCTCTCCTGTATTAAGGCCTATTGACTCAAGAAAACCCAGAATATCCATAAACGTTAATCCACCCGCCCCCTTGCTTTTAAAACTCAGCTCCACCCTCTCCATTGCCTTGTTGAAGAAAAATTGACAAGAACAAATTTGATAGAAAGTCTTTAATACAAATCTTGTGTCTAATTTAAAATAGGAGTCGGGAATTGTTCGTGTAAATAGGTCTAAGCTCCCAGTATGGGGATATCCTATTTGTTCGTGGTAAAGATTTTTAAGAAATTTAGAGCTATGTATGAGTTGTTCCATATTACTATCATGACCCAATCTTTGATGTAGAATAGGATTGGCAATTGTATCAGTTTGAGCTATAAATACAATATCAGCAACAAAATCTAAGATCTTCTTTTGTTTATCTTCGCTTAAATGACCTGATAGAGAGAAGACTTGATGATAAAACTTATAAATACCCTCTTTTTGCCCTTCTCCACAATATTGAAGAAACGATAGAAAGAACATTAGCCTTGATTCTTGCTCAGAAAGATTTTCATTAATCCCCGTATTGCTATTTTGAATCCATTCTAATATTTCATGGGCATAGTAGACCGTACGATCAATGACTTGATTTCCACTTCGAGGGATCCTTAAGACTTTAACGTACAAATAGGGGTTAGCTTTGATGAAATCGAACATCTCAAAAAAATTCTTTTCATAGCTATCCTTCATATATTTTAATAACGCTTCTTTTTTCTTCGTCTCTAGGGTATTAATGCGGTCAGTAAAATTTCCGCAGAGTTTAATAAAGGATTGTTCGCTTACAGTTTTAGGGAGCATATCGGTAGTATAACGCTCTTTTATGAGTGCTCTGAATCCCTCAATATTGATCCCGAAAGATATGTTTGGATCAAGCCCTAGAATTTTTTCGCCTTCTGAAACGAATGGGATCAGTTGGTCCATTTTTAATTTCTCGGCAATAAATTGATGAACTTTGTAGGGATTTTTTGGATTATTAATTTCTTGAGGATTGACTACAGAGTTTATTTCAACTGCCTTTAAAACCAGATCGGAGTCCTCAACTAAACCTATCTGGTGAAAATTTTGAATTATATATTTTGATAATACCATCATGTGCTGCGCATTATTAATAAATTGATCAAAAATCGAGAGAGTATGAATAGAAATCTTTTCTTTTATGAAAGTGTGCTCTAGCATTAATTCAGGTAACGTTCCTTTAAAATCTAAATCAATAATAGATTTCAGATCTTCTAAAGATAGAAATGGGAGCAACTCTCCACAATGTATTTTTGTACTATTCGAACAATTTTTAATTAGATCGACCAAACTGATACACGTATTGATTCGTCGATCAGCAGGAACTAAGGCTAATAATAGAACTATTCTTGTGTTGGGATAGATCAAGTGGAGTTGATAAAAACTCTCTATGAAGGCTTTTAAATCTTCCTTGTTAATAAATGTTGATAGAGACTTCATCTTAAGGTAAAAGCGATGGTCTAATTGGTGGGTTTTGAAGAATTCCTTGATGTCTATTATATCTGGGATAAGCTCATTGAAGTTGAGTAGTGAAAGGATTTGGGAACCATCTAATTCTTCCAAATTTTTATTTTGGAGCAGTTCATTCCAAGCAACAAAAGCGTCAATTTTTGTGGGGATGCATTTATCGTAGATGATTTTTTCTAGGAATACAGATTTTTTTTCTGGGGGTAAGAGTGAAATCGTTGTTTGAAGGCCTTTTAAAATTGTCAAATCATTGACTTGAGTCAATAGTTCATAAAACAAGACTCCAAATTCAATAGTATTTAAAAGGATTCCTTCTTTTGAAAATAAAGTTAAAAATTCTATTATCGAAGTGTAGTGTTTAATTTCCTGTTCTTTTGTTTTCCAAAAATTAACAAATTCGGTTTTTTTATCATTGGGGATAAGTTGAAATATTTTAACGAGTTGTGAGAGATCGGATAAGGAGTCATCGGAATTGAGTGATTCATTTTTTGGAAAATGGAACATTACAAGCGACACGAGCAACTGCATATGGTCGACGTGAACATTTAAAAGTGAAATAAATTTATCTATGAATTGAAAATATCTATTTTGATAAAAAACAACTAAATCTAAAATTATAACAATCTTTTTGATTTGTAATAAACAAGCTGTCTCTTCTGAAAAAGAACTTAGGAATTGCAACGAAGGATATTCATTTGTTAAAATTTGATATAAATAAAATTTACCTAATAACTTATTATGAGGTTGAATTTTTTGCCAAGAATGACTGATAAAAGAGGAAAGCGCCATTTTTCGTTTGGCCTCATTCGGCTGATTGATAAGGGATTCTATAAATGATTCCCATTGAGGATATAAATGAGATCTTATTTCATCTGATATTCCTTCAGAGCTATTTTCTTGAAAAAAATTCCACAATTCTGGGAAAACTTTAATTAAGTTTGAGTATTCATTTTTTGATACCAGGAAGTTTACCTTTTCTTGACTTTCAAATAGATCATAAATAACTATAAAAACCTGACTTTGGCCAACTGATAGGGAGCCATTTGGTAGGGACTGAATCATATTCTCCATCAACTTTGATTGAGCAATAGATATAATTCGATTAAAAAAATGAGAAATTAATTTTTTATTTCTTTCAAATCCTAAACACTTTGTTTTATTAATAAATAATAAAAACACATAAAATGTATTAAATCTAAAACGTGAGTAGTCAAAATTTTCATCAAACACACTAAAAATTTTCTGAAGAACTTCCAAGTCTGACTTTAATTTTATTAGACTCCAAAACTCATTTTCATTAAAAACTTCTTCAATCGAATAAAATAAAAGATAATTGTTTATTAAGCGCGATACCTTAACTATTAGTTTAATTGTTTCAAAATCAATTACATCAAATTTATTAATAAGCTTGAAAAGAGAAATATATTCCCATGGCTTTTTAAAACCAGCTATTTCTAAATTTAAATCAAAAGATGTTTGAATTTCTTTCTTATCTAATCTCTTTAAAATTTCAGAAATGACTAAATCAAAACAATAAGAAGGGGATTGAGGATTATAGGTTATCAGTTTGACTTTGGCGATTTCATTATTTTGCTTACTATTTACAGATGAGGTGATTTCTTGGGTAAAAGAACCGATTTTCTCATTAAAATCTAGGGTTGCAATAAGTTTAATATTTTTTGCAAAAATTGAACTAATGACATCTTGATTCAAATAGAGGATGATATCGTTATATTTTTTTTCTTTTCTCGTAAAAAAAGTTTCGTGATACTCATTAATAGCGATGTAGACACAAGGCTCCTTATTTTCGAAAAGCGAACGGTAATAGTTATCGAGATAGATAAACCCTTCAATATCTATTACACGAATTTCATTGTCGATTGCAATTTTAATAATTTTGTTTACGAGTTCTATTTGTTCTGCTTTGGTGTTGATTGATTGCGAAAAAAGGTCCAGCGAAGCGATATCCTGAAAGAGTCTAATGCGAGGAAGGATTTCCTCTAAAGCATTCATCATCCACTCGTTTCCCTTCTCGAGAGAAAAAGAGAAATCTTTAAATAAGATAAAAAGAATAAGAGAGTTAGAGAAAATACCGTAATCTTTAATAGAAAAATTTTCAGAAGATATTTTTTTAAAGAACTGATCCGCTTTCGATAAACATTCTTTTCGAACCTGAAGATCCAAGGTGATTTGACTTGTGTAGGCATTTTTCCATTGAAGAAGTTTTTTTAAATGCTCCATAGAAGCATGAAAAGGAGTACGTATCAAATCATATCCCTGTTTTTGCCAGTCTTGAAATTTAAAAACTGAAGTCTCTCCATTTGTGGATAGGCTAAACTTTACATTCATAAATTTTTCTCTTTCACTTTGTGTTTTTTATGGATATGTTCGCAGTCTTGGGAGGGCTCTTTATTCTGGGGGGTACTCACGATCGCTTCGGGCACTTCGATCACTAAATTTGCAAAGGAGAGAATTTCCTTTGCACAAAAGGCTGTGATGCCCACAGGTTCTAAATGTTCATTGAAAGCAACGTATTGATAGATCCAATCTCCCCCAACATTTGCGTGCATTGACTCAAGAAACCTTTGGATATCCATAAAGGACAATCCACCTGCATTCTTATTTTTGAAACTTTCTGCTATTGCCCCCAAAACTATATCAAAAATTGTTTTAGGAGGTAGTAATCTGTAGAATGTTTTCAGCATAAATTTTGTATCTAATTTAAAATAGGAATCTGGAATCGTGTTGGTAAATACATCTAATTTTCTTTTATACGGATAGCCAACTTGATCACTGAAAAGATTTTTCAGGAACACGGCGCTATGGGTGATCTGTGTGTGATTGCTGTCATGGCCTAATTCTTGATGGAGAGAAGGGCTTGCAAAGAGACCATCCTGGGCTCTGAAAATAATGTCAGATAGAAAATCTAAAATCCTCTCTTGCTCATTTATTTTATTTAAGTGACCTGAAAAGGCAAAGACTTGATGATGAAATCTGTGAATACCTTCTTCCTGCCCCTCTCCGCAATATTGAAGAGCATCTAGAAACCGCATTAATCTTGATTCCTGTTCAGAAAGATATTCATTCTTGGGTATACTTGTATCGCTTTCTTGAATCCATTCGAGAATTTCATGACCTTCATAGACCGTACGACTAATTTTCTGTCCATCGACACGAGGAACTCCCAAAATTTTAATATATAAATATGAATTAGCCTTAATGAAATTAAGCATTTCAAAAAAAGTTTTTTCATAGCTATCCTTCATGTATTTTAGTACAATTTCCTTTTCCTCGATTTTGAAAGCATTAAGACGGTTGGTAAAACTTTCACAAAGTATTGAAAAAGACTTCTCACTTACTGTTTTAGGAAGCATTTCAGCTGTATATCGCTCTTTCGCAAGCATTCTGAATCCATCGATATTTATTGCTAGAGGCAAACTCTCTGGAGGAAGCCCTGGTATTTTCTCCCCTTCTGAAATAAAAGGAATTAGATGAGTAATGCTCTCATGTTGAGAAATAAATTTATGAACACTGTAAGGATTTTTTGGATTATTGATCTCTCTAGAGCTGAAAGAGTTTATTTCAACTCCCTTTAGAAGCACATCTTCCCTATCCATGAGTCCAAAGAAATCAAAGTTTTGTATAATAAAAGTAGAAAAGAGTTCCATATAGCGTACATCAGCAATAAATTGATCAAAAATGAATAAAATGTGCTTAGCTATTTTTTCTCTGATAGAAGGATGTTCAATTAAAAGTTCGTTCACTGTTCTATTAGAATTTACATCTAGAAGGGTTTCTAACTCTTTGATTGGTAAGAGGGGAATAAGCTCAAAAAACTTATCTTTTGTTTGATCTGAACATTTTTCAAAGATTTGAAAGATCTCCGTACATAAATGAATGCGCTGTGAGGGTGGAAGAAAGAGGAAAATAGCATCTATTTTTTTTTGTGGAAATACAAGATAAAGTTGGTAGTAGGCTGATAATAAATTTTTTATTTCCTCTCCCTTTATAGTTAATGAAAGCGTCTTTACTTTAGAGTAGAAACCATCACCTAGATGATGATGCATGGTAAAAAAAGTTTTCAAATCTTCAATATTCGGAATCAAAGCACTAAATTTAAGTATAGAAATGAGTTGCTTGGTATCAAATTCTTTAAGATTTACCTTTTGAACGAACTCTTTCCAAATGGTAAACTCTTCAATTGTACTCGGCATGCATTTATAGGTTATGATTTCGATTAAAAAGGGAGATTTTTTTTCTTGAGGGAGACAAAAAATAATTTCTTGAAGGCATTCGAATAGGCTAATGTCTTTTAACTGGCACAATAAGTCATAAAAAGATTTTCTAATTGAAAACCCAATTAAATTATTTTTTATAAATTCAATTAGCAAGCGGGAGCTATCAATCTCCATATTATAAGCGATAAGCGCGTTGATATGGAGATCATGGAATTCATATTCCTTTCTCAGGGAAAATCTTCTTAAATAATTGACTAAGGAGGGGGTTTTAGTAAAAAGACTTTTAGCGTTATTTAAAAACGCTGGTATAAATAACTTTCCCTCTTTAAAGACAGTGTAGGGGTGATTAAAGAGTCTTATAAATTCTTTATCCCCTTCTTTTAAGAATTTATTAACACATGTCTTAAAACTTAAAGCATTTTGAAAATCCACGCCAGAAATAATTTCTATAAAAATAATACGTTCTTCAACAGAACGAATATTAAAAAATTCCAAATCTTTTAAAATATTTACAAAATAAGGGTTATTTTGAAGAATCTCTTCAAAAATTACAGAATTTAAACTCATAAGCACTTCAAAATCTTCATTTTTAAGATTAAGCTTCATAAGATTTTCAAAAAAAATATTTCCTTCTTGTATTATTGATTTCGTTTGCCTATTAGATATATAAAATGACTCTAAAATTTTGATATAAAGCAGAATTGCACTAGGTGTTAACAAATTAGGTAATTGAGCAAAAGAGTTTTTCCACTCTTCACTATTACTAGGATTAGTTAAAATCAGTAACCAAATATCTAACAATTGCTTTTCAGGATAACTTCTGGTCAAGAAATGCCTTTTTTTCACTAAGAAATCAATGATTTTGTGCAAACCTATAGTTTTAAACAATGAAATATCGAAGGAAAAATTGATTTCCGCGAAAAGCTCTAATAGCTGATTATTTTTAAGAGGGATGACAATATTATCTTCAATATAATCAAATATATTTTTGTTAGTAGTTACTTCTAGTTGATTATCCATAAAGAGAGATATAATAAGAGCAAACTCTATTTCGTTATCTAATTGAACACAGTATTTCTGAATAATATCTCTAGAATTATCTAAATCAAATAATAGTTTTTCAAATTTCTGTCTATTTATTTTCCAGTATTTCACAAAGACATATTTTTTATTATCAGGAATTAATTTAAATATTTCGAACAAATTAGCTAGATCAATTAAGACATATTCATTTCGTGAATCTATTGCTTGTTCTTTTGAAATTTGAAAAGTCACAAGACTGAGCATGAGTTCAATATGTTCCAGAGAATGGATCTCTTCTAAAAGTCCGGTGAATTTATCTAAAAACTGGATGTTTCCATTTTCTTTGAAAAAAAATTCATAAAAGGTGATCAATTTTAAAATCGCATTAATTTTTTCAGCCTGAATCACATTTAATTCTTGCTTTTCTAAAAGTTTCAAATAGGGTTGAAACTGTGGTAATAAATGGCATTGCCATGTGAGAAAATTAAACAAATAAAATTGGTATAGTAATTTTATCTGGACTGGATATTCTTGGCAAAACACACTTACAAACCATGAGGCAAGAGACATTCCTCTTTTAGTTTCATTGGGTTGGGAGATAATCGTTGTTAGGAATGATTTTGATTGAAAGAGGAGGTGAGGGCGATCTAGATCTGAAACACCCTCAGATAGATTTTCTTGAAAAAAATTCCAAATGGTAAAGAAAACTTCAGTTAAATTAAAAGATAAATTGGGCAAACCCTCTTTTATGGAAAATTCAAATAAAAAGAAAACACCTTCACCATGTCCGATGGTCATGTGATTCTGGGGTAATAATTTGAAAATTTCTTCTAAGTGCTCTGACTCCTCAGGAAAATGGACTCCCGTGTCTAAAATTTTCATAATGAGGTTCAAAAGGCCAGCATTATTCTCAACTCCTTTTGGCATTTTTTTTATGAACACTAAAGCCATGTAGACAATCTGGAAATTAAATTGTATAATGTCAAAATCCCTATCAAATAAAAAAATAATTTTTTGAAGATCTTCTAAATCTGACTTTGTTTTTATTAAATCCCAAAATCTATCCTGGGTTTTATTTAAGAGATCTTCTAAAGAAGAAAATAAAATATATTTATTAAATGAGTGTGTAAGATTTAGTATTAGTTGAAGTGTTTCTTCATTTATTTCTGGAAAATTTTTGATTAAATTAAAAATAAAAATAAATTCCCATGGCCTTTTAAAACGCATTATTTCCATTTTTAAATCAAAAGAAAGTTGTTTTCCTTTATCAAGTCTGCTTAAAATTTCAGAAATAGCTAGGTCGGAACAATTAGAAGAATTGGGATGATAACCTACAATCTCCGTTTTAGAGCTTTCATTTTTTAATTTATTATTTTTTACTTCCATTATTTCTTGAGCAAAAAAAGTGATTTTTTCTCTAAATTTTGGGTTTGAAAGTAAATTAATATTTTTTTCAAAAAGCTCATAAGGTTTTTGATCTTTAAGGGAGGACAAGAACTTAGGATATTTTAAAAAATTATTTAAAATTCTTATCATGGTACTTTTATCAAAAGAAAAAGTGCAACACGGGTCTTGATTATTCATAAGCGATCGAAAATAATTTTCCATATATATAAATATCGAAAATCCTGATATGGAAACTTGATGATCTTTCGAAATTTTAATTAATTTATCCAAAAGTTGCTGTTTGTCTAAACTAGTCTTTAAAGGTTGTGCAAAGAAATCAAGCGAGGAGATATCGAGTAGAAGCTTTAAATGTGGAATCTTCAAGCATTGAACGATCCAGTCATCTCCCATTTTGATTTGTATAGAAAAATCTCTAAAGAGAGTATAAATTACTAAGACATTAATAAAATTTTCTCTTTCAACAGAGTCGTCTTCTGAACTAATCTTTTGAAAAAAAAAATTTACTCTAGAAAGAAAATTTTGTCTTATTTCGGGGGGTATCTCATATTGGTTTGTTAGTAAACATTTCCATTCAAGAAGTTTTCTTAAATGCGTGATAGAAGAATGAAAGGGAGATGTAGTCAACTCTTTTCCATTTTTTTCCCAGTCTTTAAAATTAAAATTTATTGTGTTTCCTATACGAGGAAGATTACTGAACGCTACATTCATTAGTCACCTTTTTGGACAGAATTTTAAAAATATTTAAATTAAACATCAACGTCATTAAACCAAAAAACAAATTTAAAGTCGAATTGGTTTTTTTAAACACTGAATTAAAGTTTAAAACTCAATCCTGTACACCTTTGCTTTGAATTCCTACTTTATTTATCCTTAAAAAAAGGGATGAGCAAATAACAAGAAGGTGTTGGGAAACTTTGGCTAAGACCGCAGGTCTTTAATGCTAAAAAATTTCCGAATTATCGAATTACGGAATCACCTCTAATACAAATGAAATAATTAAATATGAGACCTTTATCATCACTTGAACCTCTTACAATTTTATGTACACAACGCAATCCCAATCTTCCCTTATCTGAAGAAATCAATCGTCTTTTTGTTCCATGGGGAGAAAAGCTTATTTTAAAAAATTCTTTGTTTGGAAGAATTTATACGTGCATCTTACAAAAAACTCATCAAAAGGAAGAGAAAGCAATTGGTCTTATAATAAAAGTTTTCTCTGAGTTTAAAAATTCAGAAAAAGTAAAAAAGCTCCCAATAAATTTTTATATTTCTCTCCATTCACTTGAATGCCATTCTAGGATCTATTCTTTTAAAGAAGCCAGCTCTAGTGTACGAATTTTACAACTTGAACAAAATACTCGGATCCAAAACGAAAAGGAGTACCATTTTAATTTTTTTTCACGACTGATGCATCATTGCAAAAATGCAGAGCCTGAGGTGACAGAGTGTGCGTTTAAAAAATTATTTAGCGAATCTGGATCAAGTGATTTTGTAGCTTCCTCCTTATTTTATAATTATTTATTAAAAAACTCCGAGGATGCTGTTGCTGATTTTAAATCCAAATTTTTATTTATAAAAAAAGCTTTACGTGTAGCTCGTGCATTTGAGAACTCTATTTTTTCTGGTACTTACAATTCTACCTTTGAGCTCAGACAAATTCAATATGCTCACATGGCTAAACACGTTGTTGGCGAATTAAGTCAATTAAAAGCAAATGATCAGTGGATATACTGCGGTCATCTTGCAAAGAATCCCGACTCCACAATTTTCAAATTTTTTAAACAGCTATCTGATCAACCACTTCCTATTTTTCCTCCCAATTTTCAAAAAACAGTAATCCAATGTGATAGTTTTGCATCCTTAGTAAGCGAGGCCGTGGACCAGTTTCTAGAAGAAAAATACTTTAAAACAACTTTTCTAGCCCCAAAGATGGCATCGATGCTGTACAAAAAGGTAAAGTTATTCCTTGAGGAGAGATTACCAAAAGAGTTACTTGTTGAATTTGAAGAGATCTTAGTTAAAAGTATTGAAGAAGAATGCAATTACTTTTTTAAAGAAGATGAAATTAAAGCGAAGCTCTTTGCTTTAATTTTCGATGATCGAATTTCTCTAGAAAACAAAGAAAATGTTAAAAAAGAAATTAAAAATAACCTATATCGGTTTTTATCTACTGTGGAGAATGATTTTTTTGACACTATTCAAAATAAGATCTTAAGCTATCTTGAAACAATGGATACCCCCTATCTATCCTCTCTACGATCAATTTTTAATCTTTTCCCACGAAACTCATCCTTATGGTTTGAATGTCAGAAAGAAGTCGACAAAACTTTTACAGTTAGAATTTATTCAAATGGCGATTTGACAATTCCTCTATCTGAAAAAAAGGGGGAGCAGCGTTGGGCCTGTTGGCCTTTAGAGATCAAGCATATCCCTCAGGATAAACTCTCGACTGATTTTTTTGAAAGATTATTTTTTCTTTTGATGGAATCTAGATTCTCCACCCTTAAAGTAGATGCGCTCGCCATCTTTGATGGGCTTCTTTCGCAGCTACAAGGGACGGTTTGCCACGATAAAAAAAAAGACTTCTCCGATGTTGAATCCATCCAATCCCCACTTGCACTCATACAAACATACCTGGTTAAGCCTTCGGCAAATGCCCAGGCAATCTCATGGATGATGCATTATGAGGCTTATATCGCTCACCTAAAAACTTTCTGGAATCCAGAATTAAACAAATTAGAGCTGGATCAAATTAAAATAAACTCATTTTTATATGCTTTAGATCGATTATTAGAGCAAAGAAAGAAAATCAAGATGAATCAGCCTACTCTCGATGAACTCCTTGCTATTCAAAATTATCTTGAAGACCAATTTCCAAAAGCTAACAGAATAACACCCTCTCCCCTAAACGATCTATTGCGCCCTGTTGCTGGAATAAACCAATTCCTTGGAAAGATCTCAAAAACTTCGGTGATAGGGATTTTGAAAACTCTTTTCTCTCGTTTTTATACAACCGCACAGATTTTTTTTCCTCAATCTAAATTCGCCTATTTCTTTCATTTCTGTAGCTTCATTTCATTTTCAAGCACTCTTATAAAAATAGCCTTCTTATTTTATCCCAATAAAAAAGTAAACGTGTTGTTTTTCTTCAATATACTCCTCTATCATTTGCAACAAGCTCTTCCCAATTTTTCAAAAAGCTATAAAAAAAAAATTAGGGATTTAAAAATATATATAGGGGAATTAGCTCTTCCTTTGATTCTCATTTATGCAGAGTGGGTTGCAAAGAAAATGATCGCAAAAATGCTTTCAGTTGATGAACAGAAGGCATTCTATCTGAATATGAATAAACTTTCGATTTATGTGCAAACCTTTTTCAATCAACCTCCTGATAAGGGATGTTTTTTTTTGGATCATGTTCAAATCCCTAGAGAGATCGCTATTAACCTTCCCCATTCTGAGACATCCCTCTCCTCTTTAATGACATTCTCTAAAGAAAGCACTTTTCTCATGGGGCTTTCTTCAAGAAAGACAAACTCGCCCTCTACAAATCCTGTCGGGTACATTAACGAGCTCTCTGATTTGTGTGAGGAGTTTAACCTTCAAAAAGACAAAAACTATTTTGATTTTATTGAATTCCTTACAGAGTCCATCTTACAGTTACCTATTCCCAAAAAAGAGGAAAAGGATTATTGGGATGAGCTCAGTTGGACCGACTCTTCATCTCTTATTAAGCAGTTAGTTTGCCTTTCGTTGAATATGGATACTCTTTTCAACACAGCTTCAACGATGATGAATGAAGAAAATCCGACAAACCTCCCTTTTTATTCCCCTATTGTTATTGCTCTCTATAGTAACCTTGCAATCATTGATAAACTAGCGAGGAAATGCCCTGATAGTCAGCTGAATGAACAAATTATATTTTCTCATCCTTTATTTTATCAAAATTTGTGTTCTTTTGAAAATCCTCAACATATCAATCATCTTCTGAAATTAGAGTCGTATTTCACTGTTCAAAAACATCTAGAATTTGATTCCTCAACTCTTAAATCAATAAAATCCCAAACTTTGTTTTATCCAATTTTCAGTCATGCAAATACTTCCAATTTAAAGCTCACATTGGATCAGGAGTATGTTGAAGTCCATTTTTTAAAAAAATATTTTAATCGACTACGCCTCTACACCAATTTTAAAAAGGAAGGCGTGGAATTCGATAAAAGTGAAAATGCCACCTCCAGGGGACAAGGTCTTGAAGAAACATTCTTACTTTCGATAGCTTTCAAAGAGTCTTTTCAATTAGAAAGCAATGTTATTCCAGCTGGATATCGTTTTTTAAATATCCAATGTCGCTTATGTCAGAACCTCTTAATTTTTCAAAATGCGACAAAAACTAGTCCCTTTCCATTTAATCAGAATATCGACGATGATGTAGATATTCAGAAATGCCGAACTCTCACTCATACAAAGAAATCATGGTTAACAAAAAATTGGTTATATTCCGTTTCATCTGCTCTTGAAACGTATTTAATCCATACTTTTTTTTATGACGTTCAAGACTTAAATTTCTTTAAAAAAGATGACTCAAAGACCTTTATTAATTTTTTTGATAACTCCAGAAGTAAAGAAAATTATTTTATACGCACCCAAAGCAAAGTGTACGAAAATCCTATCAATTTTTTATTTAGAGAAAATTCAGAAAACACCTTAGGCAAGTATAGAAAGATACAAAATCAGCAATTTGAATTGATACATACTGAGATGATAGATATTCCAATCAGGGTGTTGGGTTACTTGAAGACGTATCTTTTGAGGATGAATGCATTTTTACATGATCGAAAAAAGGTATTGACATCATCTACACAGGATTTTATTCATCCTATTCGACATTGTCAGCAGATTCTATTTACGGGAAAAATATTAAGAAACCAGTTATTGGAACAACCAGAAATCAGCGAGCAGTTAGGAAAGATGCTGACACAGCTTTTAGAAAAGGCTTTCTATTTAGAGGAAAAAGACCTGTTTTTTTATTTAGCAGATTTATATTTAGCTCTTAAAACATATTGTGAAGAATTTACACCGAATCATTGCCAGCATTTTCATCAATTTAAAACCCTTAAAATCTATCACGAAAATTACCATGATACGATTCAAGTGAATTTAACCATCCTAAATGCTCTTTCAATTGGCTTTCCAAACAAAGCCAATGAAGCCCATCAATTGCAGCTAGCGCAGGAAATTGCCCATGCCTATTTTCTATTTACCTCTCATAAGAATTACACTATAAAGCTTAGGTCTCCGTTTTTATGTTATCCTGAGATTGAAACTCAATGGCATAATAGACTTCGCTACATCTACTATAAATGGCTTTCGTTGATTAGAATTGTTGCACAAGATCCCGCACTACACCCTAGTTTTTTTAATAAACTTTTAAATAAAACACTATCCGGAAAGTGGACGAAGGTAGAGCTAGATTGCTTTGTGAATGGATCTATAGTTGTAGATTTACAACGAGGAAAAATCCAACAAAAAATAAGTGATCAGATTTGCGATGAAAATAAGATAAAGCAATTTGAAATTGCGAATCAACTTTTAAAAGTGCTTGATAAGCGCTATCCACAGCTGCATTTGAACCCTGATGGTGGCCTTGGAAACGCGGATCAATCTATTATTTTTTCATATGAAAGTGGACATTGCATAGCCTTTAGACAGATAAATACAAAGTTATATCGACTACAAGGAAATCCGAATGGAGGAAGATCACTTTGGTTAGAAGAGACAGATTGCGTTGATAAAGAACTTTTAAGTTATAATGAAAGCCAACAGATTGCTTCATATATAATTAAAAAAGATCATTTCAATAACCTTAAATTAAAATCAGCTCTTAAAAACAAACAAGAGCTCATACCCGTCTTTGATACTGTTCTTAGTAGAAGATTTAAGCGCTTTTGCCAAATGGATCAAATTATCTGCTGGAAATTATCTGGTGAAGGGCAAATTCAACAAGTCGATTTTCTTCCTCATCGTCTGAGCTTTAGGATGATAAACGATGGAAAACGGACTAAGGCTATAATTTCTTCTCTTCTACCAGGATATTTTATTGCTGAAGATCAGCGTGATTCCTACTTAGATCACTATCCCAGCTATCTTCTTTTAGAAAACGATCAAAACGAAAAAATGGCGATTATTCCAAAAGAAAAGTGGAGACTGTCATTTTTAATGCCAATCGTTTCAAAAGTAGCCCCTTATGGGGATTTTATATTTTCATTTTTATTAAACAGTCGCTATACAAATGAACCCGAAACATTTTCCTACAAGCATTTGCAGGCTTTGGAAGAAAGAGATTCTCTCTCTCCCACTTATCATATTTATTCACTACAGCAAAATGGAGAACTCAGCAGTGAATTACCTGAGGCGATTGTTCATCTTATTTACCTTTCGCTTTTACAGAATAATGAGAAACAGGCAGAAAACGCTATCCTTCAATTTGAAAGTTTACTTAAACGGGAGATGATCCCTCCTTCCTGTTTAAATCAACTTGTCACTATGATGTCACTCATCCCCCCCTTTATTTGCAATAGTTCCTTCCTTAGAAGACGGTTATTTGCGGGCATAGAAGAGAATCGATTACTCTATTCGAATGAAACTGAGGCTACATCCCAATTGGAGCTGTATCTACTTATTGGCGCTCTTTATGTTGATCTTATTGAATTGCAACACATCAAAGATCCACGGTATATTTTGAGCGTAGATGAAGAGTGGAGGCTTTTTCAACTTCTTTCTCAATCAATTTTAAAAGCCATTATCTCTTCGCCTAATTTTACTTTTTTGATTGATTTCATTCAGAAGGCACAGTTGTGGGACTTATTTTTCTCAGAGTTGGCGCTGAATGCTATTTTAAGGAATCGTTATGAACAATTAAAACAGTCTGTGAAACAGACCTCAGCTTTATCCCAGAATGTGATTAACGTGATTTGCATAGCAGCTAGAGAAATCAATACACCAAGTGTGATTTCAAAATTTTTTACAGAGTCCTTACGGTATGCGTTTGAACCTTTAAAAAACATGATTCCAACCCCACATTTAAGAGTGGAGTGGATCCAATTTTTTAAAACGCTATTGGAAAGCTATCAAACAATGCAAACTCCTCTTTCACAGCAGATAAAGCTTTCCTATTCACCAGCTGCTCCTATTGAAATCAAAGCAAAATGGACTTCTGCACAGCAGTTCTATGAGGATTTTATCTATGGATATTTGATTGCAAAAGGAAAAGGAAAAAATGATCAAAAATCGGCATTAAAACAAAAGCTAAAATTTTATAAAGGAGGGTGGGATAAGGACTCTGGTCGCATGATAGAGGTTTTATTTTCCGTTTTATCGTATCCCTTTCTATTTCATGACATCCCTAAGCAGGATGGTCTTAAGGACTGGATGACAGGGCTTGAATATAGACATCTGACCATCAAAATTAAACATCTAGTTCTGAATATGGTTTCGAAAATGGGGGGGAATATTTTCGTTTCAGCTTTTCCCCATTTACTTCTGCGCAGCATTTATTCTGCAACCCCTTTTATTCCTATTATAGGTTCTTTTATTAGCCGAGCAAGTCTACTAACTTCTAGACTTTCTTTGGGAGCCATTTTTATTGAAAAAGGAAATAATATTTCCAAACTATATCATCAGCGTATACCCAATACCAATCCACCCAAAAAAAATATTCAATATTTATCAGCCCCTCCTTTAATTAAAGATATGATTAATGAAAATGATCGCACTTTTGATGTCTTCTTGAGCAAGGTTTATAATGAAACGTTTGAGGAAATTGCTTATCAAGATGTT
>JBEPVL010000035.1:0-25896 GCA_041691035.1 Chlamydiota bacterium | reverse complement strand
TCAAACCAGAATTTCTCAGACAACTTTTAGGGGCTTGGCTGGAGGCTCTTCCGAACTTGCTTAGATGCAAATGGAAAGCGCCTAGCTAAAGTAATTCAAAGTCACTGGGGTATTGAGAATAATTTGCATCGCCAGCTAGACGTTACCTTCGTTGAAGATGGCAGTGTTGTAAATACCGGTTATGCAGCAGAAAACTTGGCTACCTTTAGGAGATTAGCATTAAATATGTTAGGATCAGGAAAAGGGCTTTTAGAGAGGCGCAAAAAGGCTGGTTGGGACGAAAAATACTTAACAGAAATTGTTACTAATTTTTTTATCAAATCTTTCTAATTAAAAACCCCTGGTTGGATAACTCTCTACTAGACAAGTTCCATGCATTAGCCAACGATATCAAAGATTATAACTAATGAAACGCATCCTCTTAGGATCAGTTAGAAACACTAGACATCTTGGAGATCAAACAGCGTGCGACCACAACTAGGACAAGAAATGAAATCCGTTTTAGAAGTTCACATTCTCGCTGCCTGAAGAATATTGAAGCTTAAATTGCGCAAGAACTTAATGTCATGAGGAGCGTTGATCCAAATGCCTTCTCCTAGACCGTCGCAAAAAAGGGCTTCATACTCGGCTGCTGACTGAATAATAAGATCTTTCGAGCATTCATAGCGAAAGCTAATAATCACAGGAATTTCAAAGTAATCAGGCCGAGACGGACCTGACTACCTTTTTATAATCAAGAATTCAAATTAAGCATCGTTATTGGGAAATCCTGTTTCATATTGATAGTTCGTGGCACCTCTACAAGACTACTCACATAGCCATCGCGGCACTAAATCCAAAGAAAATATAGGAATATATATTTTTAAAAAATTATCAGATAAGATTTTTCATAGAGTTTTAATCTTTACTATGCACTAAAATGAGAATATTAAAGTGAGCAGGCTTTCAGTATGAATCATAATGCTCAATGCAAGGAGCCCATTGCAATTATAGGAATGGGTTGCAGATTTCCTGGCCAAGCTTCAGATCCCAACAAATTTTGGGATCTTCTTTGCCGAGGAGTTGATGCTATTATTGATGTACCTAATGATCGATGGGATATTCGGCGGTTTTATGATTCTCATATAAATACCCCGGGCAAAATGATTGCTAAGCGAGGAGGTTTTCTTAAAGAGAAATGGGATGAATTTGATGCTGAATTTTTTCACATATCACCTAGAGAAGCTAAGCTTCTTGACCCTCAACAAAGGCTTTTGTTAGAAATAGCTTGGGAAGCTATGGAAGATGGAGGGGTCATTCCGGAATCACTTCGAGGAACTAGTGGAGGTGTATATATTGGAGCGTTTACTGCTGACTGGCTGACATTGCAAAATAGTCCATACAATAGACATTATTGCGAGATGTATACAGGTGTTAATAGCTCCAAAACAATATTATCCGCAAGACTTTCTCACTTTTTTGATCTTAAAGGTCCTTGTCTAAGTGTGGATACTGCTTGTTCTTCTTCCTTGGTAGCAGTACATCTTGCTTGTCAAAGTATCTGGAATAATGAATGCTCCTTTGCTCTTGCGGGTGGGGTTAATGCAATGCTTGCACCAGAAACAAGCATTGCGATGTCAAAAGGACATTTTTTAAACCCAGATAGTGAATGCCGTTCCTTTGATGCTGATGCCAAAGGTTATGTAAGAGGAGAGGGCGGCGGAATTGTGATACTGAAGCCTCTTTCAGCAGCAATAAAAGATAAAAATCTTATCTATGCTGTTATTTGTGGGACTGGAGTCAACCAAGATGGTTATACTCAAGGGGGAATCACTCAACCTAATTCCGAATCGCAGAGAGCGCTGATTCAAAAGGTTTTAGAAGACAATGGAATTAGGGCTTCGGATATTCATTATGTTGAAGCTCATGGGACAGGAACTCCTCTTGGAGATCCTGCAGAAGCATTAGCAATTGATCAAGTATTAAATGCTTCTAAAAATCGATTAAATTATTGCTACTTAGGATCGGTAAAATCCAATATTGGTCATCTAGAGGCCGCAGCAGGTATTGCTGGGCTGATCAAAGCAGTTTTATGCCTCCAGCATAAGAAAATCCCCCCTAATTTGCATTTTAAGAATCCCAATCCAAATATTCCTTTCGACAAATATTGCCTGCGTGTTCCTACGAAATTGGAAGAATTTCCTCAATCAAACTCCACCCATTTGGCTTTAGTTAATGCCTTTGGTTATGGAGGAACTAATGCAAATGTTGCTTTGCAAAGCTACGAGCAAATACAAAATAAACAGACAGCGTCCTCACTCTCTTACATTTTTCCATTTTCAGCCAAAAATTCAGAAGACTTAGGGGAAACTGCCGTAGTTTGTGAAAAATTTTTGCGCGAAAACCCTGAAATACAAATGGCCGATATAGCCCATACATTAGCATTCAAACGTTCGAAGTTTGATTATCGCTTATCTATTAGTTCACAATCTATTCAGGAACTAGTTGAAAAACTTCGTCTTGCAGGGAAGGGGGAAATTCCCGAAGGATGTGTCAAGGGAAAAGTCATATCAAAAACACCTCTTTTGGCTTTTGTATATACTGGAATGGGCCCTCAATGGTGGGGTATGGCTAGAGATTTATTAGAAAATTCTCCCATTTTTTTAAAAACGATTAAAGAGTGCGACAGGATTCTTCATTCCATCGCTGATTGGTCGATTTTAGAAGAATTGCAGAAAGCAGAAACGCATTCTTGCATGGCTCAAGCAGAGGTTGGTCAAATAGCTAATTATTCAATTCAAGCAGCCCTCACAGATTTATTGAAAAGTTGGGGAATCCAGCCCGATTTTATTATTGGGCATAGCATCGGAGAAGTAGGGGCAGCGTATGCTGCAGGGTCATTGACTCTAGAAGAAGGCCTTAGGGTTAGCTTTCATCGCTCACGACTTCAAGCAACACGAAAACACCTTGGAGCCATGCTTGCAACAGGATTAAGTCCGGTTGATGCTCAGGCTCTTTTAATCAATTTCCAAGGAAAAATTTCGATTGCAGCAGAAAATAGTCAAAGCTCCGTTACGCTATCTGGAAGCAAAAAAGAGCTAGAAGAAATTGCCGAGTATTTGGAAAAGAAAGAGATTTATAATCGATTTCTTAAAGTGAATATTGCTTATCATAGCCATCAAATGGATGGTTTAGAGGAAGATATCTATTGCGCCTTGGATTCACTATCTCCAAAAAAACCGTCGATTCCTTTTTATTCGACAGTCTATGGCGGTATATATAACGAGTTATTAACTAAGGACTACTGGTGGCAAAATATTCGAAAGCCAGTTCTCTTTGCGGCTGCTCTTGAAAAAATAATTAACAATGGATGTCAATTATTTTTAGAAATAGGTCCACATCCTGTCTTAGGGGCTTATATTAAGGAGACCTTGCAGCACTCGCATATAAAGGGGGAAACCTTAGCAACATTAAATAGAAAAAAAATTGATCGAATATCCCTTCAAGAATGTGTAGGTGGATTGTTCGTTAATGGTTATACGCTTCCTTGGGATTTGATCAATAGGGATAGTGGTAACTTTATTAGATTGCCCACCTATCCCTGGAGAAAGAAATCGCATTGGATTGAATCCGAGGAATCTCGCCAATATCGACTCGGTTCACGGGAAGAGGTCATGCTTAGCAGAAAAATCAATTCTCCTTCACCAACATGGCAGGTTGAAATAAACAGGCATTATTTTCCTTGGCTTGAAGATCATAAAATTGAAGGGATAGTTGTGTTTCCAGCTGCAGCGTATGTAGAAGCTGGTTTAGAAATATTTTCCGCCACCCAGGGTAAAACTCAATGCTGTTTAGAAGAGATCATCTTTCATCAATTGCTTACAATTCCACAACAAAAAGAACCCATCCTCCAAATTTCATTAGATACAGAAAATCAAATTTTTAAAGTGCATAGTTTATCAGCAGTAAATGAAAAGGAGTGGGTTTGCCATGCATCAGGAAAATGCAGAGCCACTATTTCTACAGAAAGCCTTGTAAGCATTGATCTGAAAGAACTGCAGCAAGGAGATAGCATTGAGGGACAAACAATTTATCAGCAATTTGCTGAAAAAGGGTTGGAATATGGAACTCAATTTCAAGGGATCAAGAAATTGTGGAAAAAAGGGCGAGAAGCATTAGCTGAAATTCATATCCAAAATGATAGTGGACAATATCAATTACATCCTTCACTCCTTGATGCTGCTTTTCAAACATTAATTGGAACTTTTGAACAAGGTATTTCAGATGAAGGAGTCATCGTACCGTGTCAGATTGAGCAAATTATTTTTTATACTTCTTCAAAAGGAAGCCTGTATTGTCATGCCAAAAATACCAAACAATCCCACCTACATATTTTGGGGGACCTTGTAATCTGTGATGGTTTGGGAAATGTTTGTGTGCAAATTAAAGGGTTAAAGTGTCAGGTGATATCTCAAAATTCAACGCAAACAGTTGAGAGATTGTTCTATGATCCTGTTTGGATTGAAAAGCCTTTGAATAATCAAAATTCAACAAATGGTTCTTGGCTAATCGGCGCTGATGAAGAGCAATTATGCCATAGGATAAAAGAATCTCTCATGAATAGCGATTATTCTTGTTCATTATTTTCACTATTTCAACTAGAGACGCAAGATCGTGCAGATAGGCTCATTGATGCTTTTTCTGAAGAAGAGAATCTTAATATCGTATTAGGATATGTGTGTGATGTCCCTATACATGAATTGGCAACCGCTGAATTCCATGTAGTCTGTGCGTGCATCAATCTTGTAAAAGCAATAGAAAACTTAAGGAAAGATAAACAGACCAGTCTATGGATCATTACGAAAGGAACCCAGTTTGTAGATAAAAATTGTTCTACTTCAAATTCATTTGGAAGTTCATTGTGGGGATTAGCCCGCGTCATCAGACATGAATTATCAAATACATATTGTTCTATTATAGATCTAGATAATGATCAAGATATTGCCCAATTAGTTCACGAACTGAAATATAGCAAAGATATTGAGATTGCTCTACGTCAAAAAACAAGATATGCTTTTAAAATAGAGCGAATAGAATCTAATAAATCATCAGAATTAATGAAGCAGATTCCTTTATCCTCTCCACAACAAGCGTTTTCTCTGGAACTTAAAACTCCCGGAAAGATCGATAGTTTATTTTATAAGGAAATAGAAAGACACCTTCCTTCAGATCATGAAGTTGGCATACAGATACACACTTCATCTCTTAACTTTAAAGACCTCATGAAAATTTTGGGAATGCTTAATCAAAATGCCCTTGAAGGCACTTTTTTTGGAACTAATTTTGGAATGGAGTGTACAGGCACAATTGTCTCTGTTGGAAAAAAAGTTAAAAACTACAGGATTGGAGACCTGATCTGCGCATTCACACCTCATGCTTTTCAATCTTACGTCACCCTGTCAACTCAATTTATATGCTCCATTTTACCAAATTGCACTCTTGATAACTCAGCGATTTATGTTCCTTTTATTACTGTTTTGCGTGCATTGAAAGAGATTGGTAAATTAAAAAAAGATGAAACAATTCTAATCCACAGCGCCTCTGGAGCAGTGGGTCTGGCTGCTATTCAATATAGCCGCTTTGTCGGTGCACGCATCTTTGCGACGGCTGGAAGTGAAGAAAAAAGGGCTTATTTAAAAGAAATGGGTGTGCAGGAATGTTCGGACTCACGCACACTCTCCTTTGGAAATGATATCTTAAAGTGGACTGACGGGAAAGGCGTGGACGTGATCCTTAATTCACTTGGAGGTGATGCATTAATTAAAAGTTGGTCTTTGTTGGCACCTTATGGACGTTTCCTTGAAATTGGAAAAAAAGACATAAGCATCAATAGCAAATTACCGATGAAGGATTTCGATCGTAATACTCTCTTCGCTTCTATAGATCTGGATAGAATATTCCTTGATCATCCTCAAATCATCCAACGTCTTATTAAAAAAGCATTTTCTCTTTTCAACAAAGGTGTCTTTCAATCTCTGCCCTGCAAATCATTTCCAGCAAATGAGAGCATTGAGGCCTTTCACTATATGGCGCGCGCTAAGCAGGTTGGAAAAATCATGCTCAAATTTGCCAACCAAACGGTGATGGCTAACCCAAGGACTCAATCTTGTTTTATTGATTCCAACTCTTCCTACCTAATAACCGGGGGTTTGAGTGGCTTTGGATTGATAGCTGCTAAATGGCTTGTAGAAAAAGGAGCCAAACATCTAATTCTCTTAGGACGCAGTGGAGCATCCTCAAAGGAATCCCAAACTGTTTTAAATCAGTTAACGGAGAGAGGAATCAGCATTAATGTGGCTTCAGTGGATGTAGGGAACTTTGATGAAATGACTCTATTGTTCAATACTTGCCACAAATCGATGCCGCCTGTAAAAGGCGTGCTACATTGTGCTATGGTTCTAAATGATGCTTTCCTTTCTCATCAAACAGTTGATTCTATTCAACAAGTTCTCTATCCTAAAATAGCTGGGTGCATTAATCTGCATCGGCTGACAGTCAATCTGCAACTTGATTTTTTTGTTCTATTCTCATCTGTTTCTTCGATCATTGGCAATCCAGGCCAGGGAAACTATGCTGCCGCAAATTCCTTCTTAGATTCATTCTGCCACTATAGAAAGTCACAGGGGTTATCAGCTACTACAATCAATTGGGGAGCCCTTAAAACCGGAGCTTTATCACGAAACACCAAACTTGTGGAGCATCTTGCAAACCATGGAATCATGGGTATACCTGCAAAAGTTACCCTTCAAGCATTGGAAAAGGCAATTTTTGAAAGCAGATCGCACTTATGTGTTCTGGACATAGACTGGAAAAAACTGATGGATTCTTTACCAGGAATTAAGGAAGCTTTTGCTTTTGCCGATTTTAGATTCAAAAATAGTGATTTCTCTGTCTTGCCATTTTTTGAAGAACTTCTCGTAATGGATACTGATCAACGCCTTAGTGTAGTCATCACTAAAGTTAAGCATATGGTCAGCGAAACATTAAAAATGGATCCGGCAAAGATAAGTATTACGATTCGACTTAATATATTAGGAATTGATTCCTTGATGACAATGGAATTATTAGCTGCTCTCGAAACCAATCTGGGGGTTAAGGTCCCAACAATGGAGTTAATGAAAGGCCCCACTATTGAGCAGCTTGCACAGCTCATTCTCAGATTACTGGATTTAAATAGAAATGGCATCTCCAGCTGATGATAGCACAGATTTTATTTTTGAAATGCCAATAGATCTTTGTGCCGAGGCGTACAAAACAAAATTATCTATCGTGCAGTTGAAAACAACAGGCCTCCACATTTATATATAGGCATACAATAGACAACTTGCATAATTCATTTCCTTGCCGTGCCCTTGCCCGATTAACGCTGTTTCTGGACAATCTTAATCAACATAGAGACTATACCTATCAACAATTCTCGCCTTTTATGTTAAGAAAAGGGGCCTTTTTGTTTTTTTTGGGCAAGGGCACGGGCAGGGAAATGAATTATGCAAGATGTCTAATGACACTGCTTTGGCTATATGACTTTTTTTCACGTGTCAATTGCCACAAATAGATAGGTAGGGAAGGGAAGAGATGAAAGAGTTTGATTCCAATTTCATGTAACCAGGGTCTCATCAAGCCTCGATGTAATTGATTTGCCCAAAAATATCTTCTTCCGTATCTCCTTAACCAATCTATTTTGAACTGATGGGAGTTGCTTTTTAACAAATAATCCGCTGCCATGCAGCCAGAAGTCAGGGCAATTGCTAAGCCTTCTCCGCTGACTGGCGGGATTCCTCCAGCTGCGTCACCAATCCAAAACACTCTTTCCCATTGGGGATTTTTTCGTATGCCAAATTCCGGGACCTGGCATTCAAGCCACTTTGGAAATACCATGGTAGCACTCCTCATCTTCTCTTTTAAGATTGACATTGACTTATCTTTTAATAGATTCTCCAAGAGTATTTCTGGAGAATTAAAATTTTTCCCAATATCTTTGTGAAAAAGACCAGCAATGTTGGTAGTCTTGGCATTAATTTTCGCTACTCCTAAATAACCTCCAGAAAAGGTGTGCATTTCAATGCTATCATCAATTTCAACGCCTTCAAAATGGGCCTTAAAACCAATATATTTCATTATTGGTATTTTTGCTTGGATGCCAGCTATTTTTGGCAATTTTCCCGTTCCAATAATAAGGTGACGGGTATGTATAATCTGACTATCTGATAGTCTCAATTCGTAATTTTCGAATGAATTCTCAGGTGTTCTTAAACACTCCACAGTTGTCTTGCATAAGGCTCGGGCACCTTTTTTTAAGGCTCGATTAAACAATTTCAAATCAAACTCAAAGTGTGAACAACTACCTGCTGAGATAGGTAGCGAAAATTCCACTTTTTTATTCTCCTTAATAAACCGTGCACGATTAATCACACCCGTCAATGGTATTTCCCATTTCTGGAGTATACGAAAACTTTCATGTGAAAAATATTCACCGCAAATACGATGGCAAGGATAGTCGCCCCCATCTATAATTAACGGACTCTTTCCTGCATCCACTAATTGATTGGCAACACTTAAGCCAGCCACGCCTCCACCTATAATCACGCAATCTTCAATCAAGTGTCAACTCCTCACAATTAATTTCTACAATCCATCGAAAAGCCCAATGCCACTTAATGGTATAGTGAGATTTTTTTATACCTGCCCGTTCTAAATACGAAACCCAATCATGACGTTTAAAGGCTCTTTGAATAGAGAGAGCGCCATCATGATGCACTAGTCGATTTCGAAAATAGAGGGGACATATTATCTTAAATAGCAATAAAGCAAGGGGATGACGATGTAAATCGTTGATAATCACTTTTTTTTTAGCTATTCGACAAGCTTTATAAATAAATGTGATCAATGCCTCTTCTGGAAGATGATGACAAACTAAAGTGGAAGTCACAATATCAAAACTTTTAGTAGGTTCATTCAGTTCGGCTTCTGATCTTATTTCAAAATTAATGTTATGAAGTTTATCATTAAAAGAAGATAACTTCTTACTTGCGAACTCGATCGCATAGGGGTTAATATCAATCCCTAAAACAGTTGCCGAGGAGTATTGTCTAGCCAACTTGATTGCAAATATGCCTCCTCCGCATCCAACATCAAGAATGGAAAGTTGTTTATTGCATATTTTTGAGAATGCTGACAATGTTGCCCGATCTCCCCCAAGCCATTTGCCAATTTTGCCAAGTTGTTCTAAGCAGTCATTATATTCTTCTTTAGTATAAAAATCAGGTCCAAGGTCTATTATTTCTAATCGATTAGAACGAGAATCCCACATACTAACCTCTCGAACAGCTGATTTGCTGCAACTTCAACCCTTCTATCGAAAGTCCCGGACCGAAGCCCAATCCAATAACATGCTCTTTCGAATCCCTTCGATTTTGAATATCTTCTAGAACATAAAGAAAGGTAGCACTAGATAAATTTCCAAAATGTTGCAGAATATTCCACGAAGAAATGGTTTGAGAGCGGTCTAAAGATAAAGATTTCTCAATTGCTTCGATAATTGATTTTCCGCCAGGATGTATGGCCCATTCATACTGGTCTAATTTAATAAGGGGATCTATAAACTGAGTTGCAAATTGAAAAATATGTTCATTAATGAGACTGGGAACACGTTGAGATAACTTCATATCGAATCCTTCGTCGCTTGCATTCCAAGTCATTTCGTCCATAGTATTTTTAATAAAATATGACTTTTCATCAATGATATTAAATAAAGCTCTTTCATGACCTTCAGGTTCGGAACCAATAATAACTGCTGCTGAGCCATCTGCAAAAAGAGATTGAATCACAATGGATTCGATATCGCCATAAGGTTTAAAGTGCAAGCTGCATAGCTCTGTGGATACCAATAAAACTCTATTTTTGGGATTATCTTTAGCAATTTTAGAAGCTACTTTTAGAGCTTTAAAAGTCCCAAAACATCCCATGAAATTGACTCCTAACAATGAAACATCTGGCGCAAGATCAAATTGCCTTGCGAGAAAATACTCAATACCTGGGCTTATTAATCCGGTACAAGAAACAGATATTACATGAGTAATCTCATTAAGAGATCCCCCCCATTGCTGAAAAGCATTCCTGGCAGCGTTTTCTGCTAAAATTGGAGCTTCCCTTTTATAAAGTTCATTCCTTTCAGACATGCCTACAACACGCCCTCCTTGATAACGGTTTTTAGCTTGCATGAAATCGGACAATACGGAAAAGCGTCTATCGATTGCAGAATTCTTATAAATTCGTTCTAAAATCCATGATTCTTCATCACTAAGTTGCATTAAATCGCTAAGTAAAGCAGCGAGTTCTAATTGTGATAAAGAGTAAGGGGGGATGGCTTTACCAATCGCTAATATTGAAGGTATCATCTCTTTTTTTACCCCAAGTATAGGAAATTCGTAAGCAAAGAAGATAGACCTTCTTTGTGCCAATTGACTCATAAGAGTAAGGTTTGGATTTTAGACAAGACCACCACGGTTTGTCTTCCTTCTTGACGCTTACCAAAATTCCGTGGCTGTCGGATATAAAAGGGAGTCTACATCATGTGCATTCTCCCGTCGAGGAAATTCAATAGTTCACTTACAAAGAAATTTGAGAGCTAAAGATCTCTGTATGGCACGGAATAGGTATCACTAATAAATTTACAGCTTTTTCCGGTATTACCCAAAAGATTTCCTGAATAGAGAGAGGGGTAAACTGACCGAGCATCGGGTACTTTGTGATCAAAAAACAACGATGCGCGGCGATCGTCAAAAAGACCTTTTTCAATTAGGCTTTGGACGTGTTGATGTTTATGTATAATGACCTGGTTAGCTAACTTTTTTGTTATGTAATCCACCGCATATTTTGTCATAAAAGGGATAATAATGTGGATAGAATAATCAGGATTATTCAGTGATAAACATTTCCATAAGCAGTCTACAACTTGATTTCCAGAGAAAGACCCATCGTCAATATAAGCAATATGTCTAACAGTAGGGTGTTTTTTCTTGACCTCATCGGTTAGGCCTTTTGCTTCAATTACTAGAATATCTACAGGGAGCTGAATGGAAAAAAATCGCAAAGCCAGAGCTATTACCCATGGATTACTTTTAACTTCATAGGAGTTATACCAAACGAAAAAATTAAAGCGGCATTCTGATCCTGCCTGCATTTTCACCTTTGAGCCATCGTTTCTCATTGATATTCAAAGATATCAATTTCGAAACGATGGCTCAAATCTGAAGCGCATTCAAGCTCATAATGTAACTTTAATTTTTTTGTTTGGTATTAGGGATTGCAATGATAAAGTCCCTTTCTGTTATTGGAAGTTGCCCCATGTGTTTTTGAAAAGCCTTGATCGTTTCTTGCAGTCTAAATAAAAATTGACGATTACTCACTCTGTCAATAGAATTAATATATCTTTGAGCAAGTTCTCTTTTTTCAGTTGGATGATCCTCAACCCACTTCTTAGCATTCTTTTTATCGATGTATTTAATTTGATTGTTCGACGGGATAGGGGAGCTGATAAGAAATTGAAGCTAAAAAGGATTTAATAGTAGAATCGCCAAGAGTTTCAGCGGCCATTTTAATTTTATATTTCGCGTAACTTTTCTGGATAACTTTGGCTGCCAGCTCTTGTTCATCTTCCCAGGCATTGACTCTTGCATTACTTAGAGCATCCATAGGACCTCATTTGCTATATTAAAAATTTTGTTAAAAGGAATAATTATAACAAAATTAGGTTTAATTACACAATTATAATCAGGAAAAGTGCTGCTTTAATACATTTAAAAAAACCTTGAAGTGTTTCTCATTTTGAGCTTTATTGAGTATATAAAGATTAGTAAAAAATTTGATCTATTTGAGAAGCTTTAGCTCTATCAAGAGGATGGAGTTGGATAACTCTCTACTAGACAAGTTCGATGCATTAGCCGAGGATATCGAACAGTATCAAAAATGAGACGCATCCTCTTAGGGCATAGGCAAGGGCAAGGAAATGAATGATGCAAGAAGTCCTATAGTAGGATTGCGCTGCCAATTCTTAAAAGGGTAGCTCCCTCTTCGATTGCAATTTTATAATCATGCGACATCCCCATCGATAAGTCATGAAATACATCACCATTTTTCATGATATTTTTCCATTTATCCCGTAGGAGCCGTAGATTTGAAAAACAGTCTCTGATAAGCTTTTGGTCGTCTGTAAGAGGAGCAATTGTCATTAACCCTCTTACTACAATGCAAGGTAAAGAGTTGAGTTCTATCAGTACCCTTTCCCATTGATCTGGAGCCATTCCTCTTTTAGACCGCTCGCCAGAAACATTCACTTGTAATAGAATGGGGGTGATCCGATTTAATATCTGACTCTTTTTTTCTATTTCCTTAGCTAGTTCAAGACTATCTATGGAGTGAATTAAGTTCCCAGTCTGAATAGCTTGCTTCACTTTATTACGTTGGAGGCTCCCAACGAGGTGCCACTGAATGTCAGAAGATAGGCAGCCTGCCTTTTCAACTAACTCTTGAATCCGACTCTCCCCAAAATCACGACACCCTAATTCAAAAAGAGTTTGAATGGAGGTTGCAGGATGATTTTTTGAAACAACGATGAGTTTGATTTCTTCAGGGCTCCTGCCAACCTGTAAAGCCACATTATGAATACATTGCTGAATGTCACGATATCTCTCAGCAAGTTTTCCACCCCCCTCAATCATTCTTTAAGCCCTTAGGTGTATCGAGCAGTTCTTTTAGGATAATAATTTCCTGTAGGTTTGAAGATTTCAACAGTTTCTGAATTTTTGAAAAATTAGGTGGCTCATAATCTTTATCGACAACTGGTTTAATGATCAGAGGCTTTTGAACAAATTTAGGAGGTATGATCGCTGTTTCGATCAATTTTTTCTTTTTAACTAGACCCTGTTGTGCTCGACTTTTTTCTTTTTTCTGATGAACGACCTTTTTTAAGTGATTTACTAGTTCCTCAGGCAATTCTTCCTCTTTATTAGATTCCGAAGCATTTCTGAAATAAAGATAAAAAATCGCCAAAAGGCTGATGATCCAACCAAATATCTCAACCATAGACACCTCCTAACATTCTATTGAGGGCGTTCAGTATTAGGTTTTGCAATCGACTCTCTCATATTAGTATCAGCTTGAATATTTTGGATTCTTTGATAATCCATAATTCCAAGCTTGCCTGTACGAAATGCCTCTGCGATTGCAAGAGGAACTGCAGCCTGTGCTTCTACTAATCGAGCTTCCATTTCTTTAACCTTAGCACTATTTTCCTGCTCTACAGCAACAGCCATAGTTCGTCTTTTTTCTGCTTCAGCTTTTGCGATGCGAATATCTGATTCAGCCTGATCGGTACGCAATCTTGCACCAATATTTTCGCCCAGATTAATTTCGACGATATCGATAGAGAGAATTAGAAAAGCTGTTGAGGAGTCTAATCCTTTTTCTAACACTAATTTAGAAATTCGTTGAGGAGACTCAAGCACTTGTTTATGGGTATCTGAACCACCGATCGCACTGACAATACCTTCTCCAACTCGAGCGATGATTGTATCTTCGGTTGCTCCACCCACTAACTGCGCAATATTAGTCCGTACAGTAACACGTGCACGACAGTTAAGCTGGATACCGTCTTTAGCTACCCCTGTAATATATCCGCCATGACTTGGGACATCAATCACGCGTGGATTTACTGATGTCTGTACTGCTTCTTTTAAATCGCGACCTGCGAGATCGATCGCAGTGGCTCTACGCCAATCTAAAGGGATGTTGGCTTTATCTGCGGCGATTAAAGCTTCAACCACATTTGGAATATGTCCTCCTGCAAGATAATGTGTTTCCAAATCTGAAACAGAGATATCCTTTAATCCCGCTTTAAAGAGGTTGATGCGCGAATTCACAATTTCACGCGGAGGAATTTTTCTTAAGCTCATCCCTATAATATTAAATAAAGGGATTGGAGTTCCTGAAACATAAGCTTGAAACCAAAGACTAATGAACTTTCCAACAATGCTTAATAGGATCAGAAATAAAACAGCTATGACAAATGAGAATAGATAAAAACCTGTGCTTACCATGTCTGAAACAGCAACTATAGAAAAAAACATCATGATAAAGACTCCTTTTGTAGAAATTGAACGATCAAACTATCTTCTTGTCCACTGATAACCATCACGACATGTCCTTTTGGAATATACCCTGTATTAGAGATTGCCTGGTGTTGCTGACCATCGATAGTAATGTATCCTCCAGGCTTTAAGTCGGTGAGGACAAGAGCTTCGCGACCAATCAGCGATTTATCAAATGAGGAGGCTTGAAACCCCTTCTGATCCCCTCTTAAATAAATACTATATCCAGATTTTGCGTTGACAATTGATTTTAGAGCCAGCTTGATCACAAGGACAACTGCTACTATGGAAGAAATCACAAAAAGAAATGCTGCAAAAAAGGAAGTCGTATTAGAAACAAATAGAAAAATACTCGTTAGGACAAATACAGCACCCAGAATACCCATAATGGCTCCTGGCAGGTAAAACTCAGTAAAAATCAAAGTCAACCCAAGTAAAAGTAAGAGATATGAAATCATCATGATAGTTACCGTTGAACTTTTCTTACAATAATCTGGCTCCCCTCAACTTTCATAATTTCAACCATTTCGTCCTGATTGACCCACTCCCCGGAACTTATAACATCAAACACCTTTTCATCCACAACAATTTTACCAGCCGGTCTTAAAATTGTTAATGTCGACCCAATAGTGCCCACTGATGGCATGAAAATAGGGTTATTGCCGGCGCTATAGCCTTTAGAAGCCTCCTGTTCATTTCCACTTAAGACAAAGTGTTGAAAACCATAAAAATGAGGAAACATATACCTCGCAAGGAAAGCAATGATGATGAGACTTAAAATAAAAGAAGAACATATCCAACCTAAGCGTGTCAAAACAAATTCTCCAGCAGCATTGAAGGTGTGGGAATCAGAAATATAGTGAACCGATCCGATACCTGGCACCAGCATCCCCACCAAGCCTCCAATAAATAACATGATCCCAAAAAAGCCAAGCAAGCCAAAGGTGGGAAGTAAGAACAGTTCTACAAAAATTAATATGAGACCTGTAAAAAAGAAAATCAGTTCCAGCCAGGTGGCAATCTCTAATGAATAGGTGGATATGATCAAAAGAAACAGACAAATTGCGGCGATAGATCCTGGTAAAGTCAATCCTGGCTGACTTAGTTCCATATATCCGCCTATCATCACCCCCATAAGAAGAAGGGAAGAGATCATCGGTGTGGCTAGAAAAACAAAAAATCTTGTTTTCCAATCCATCTGATAGCTATCTACCACGGCATTTGGAATATCCTTAAAAAATGGCGAATGAAAAAAAGCCATTTTTGAAGCGGACCATTTCCCTTTTGACTTTTCAGTTGCTGAGGGTTCTTCAAGTGGATTATAAGCCACAATTAAATTTGCCACCCCATAGTCAACAAGCTGTTGTGGATCAAGAGTAAGTAGTTTTCCTTTAGGTGAAATGATTTTATCTGGATTTGAACCTGTAAGGGTAATCTGACTTTCACTATCGAGTTTGATGATAGCGCCATCTCGCATGACCACAATAGAATCCTTATCAACCATTGCTTCTGCAATAAAAGGGTTTCTTCCATAAAAGCGAGCGAGGTTTGCGAAATCAGTTCGAAGAACAGAATTGACTTTTTCTGAGGCCGATTCCATTTTACCCATTTCATCTATGTAGACAGGCTCAGCAGCACCCATGCTTCCATCTTTAGTCACGGCAATAAATCGGCAGGAATAAGCAAGCATCGCACCAGCGGATATGGCCCAATTGTTGATGTAGGCAACGACAGGAATTCCCTCTTTTGTATCTAGGAGCTTTAGTGCTTCTGAAATTTTTTGAGCGGGAAATACTTCACCTCCAGGAGTATTCAACTCCAAAATGATACATATGGGTTTTGTTTCCTTATAATAATTGATTGCTTGATTAACATAAAGCCAGGTCGCCTGAGATATTGCCTCCTCATGACCACCTATATAAATATGACCGAACGTATTAATTGTTTCATTTGAATAATGAATATGATTTCTTAATTCGCTTTCAATTTTTTCAGGTGAAGCTCCATCAAGGGAAAAACATGCAAATAGAAAAAGATAAAGAAAATAGATCATTTTTTCACGACACACTTAGATGGATTAAAGCCACTCACATTGTCCATAAGTTCCATTAATTTTCAACCTTTCAGCAAAAAACACTTGATTTAATAGATAGTCTTCATAATAATCCTTATTATTAAATCATTTACTTTTAAAGTATTAAATCTTGTTAAGGAGAAAAATCGAGAATGGCTACCCTTATTTTTGACGGCACAGAAGAAGAAATCGAACTACCTGATGGCTCCCCTATAGCTGAAAGCTGTGAGGATGCTGGAGTTCCTTTTGCATGTACTGAAGGTGTTTGCGGAACGTGCGTGATCGAAGTCAAAGAAGGAAAGGAAAATCTTTCTTCTCCCACTCAGGAGGAAAAAGATTTTTTAGGAGAAGGCACCATCAATGAACGCCTAGCTTGCCAATGCAAGATCAGATCAGGAAGAGTCCGCATTGCGTTCTAATGCAAATTTTTTAAATTATTTAAGAGGCTATCATCATGTCATGTTCTAAACCAAATAAAAAAGAAGAGCATTCCCATTCTTCTTCTTGCTGCTCAGCACCTAAGAAAGAGGAAAAATATTCGCCTTCTTCTTGCTGCTCAGCTCCGAAAAAGGAAGAGGATCATTCCCAGTCTTCTTGCTGCTCAAAACCGAAAAAAAATCAACAACCCAAAGAGATTCATCGTCAAATGACGATTGAAGAGATATTAGGGATGTTTCCCTATAAAGCTCAAAGACTGTCTCAGGAAATCACGAACGCAGGCTTGCACTGTGTTGGATGTCATGCTGCTGTTTGGGAAACACTCGAGGGTGGCATGTTAAGCCATGGTAAAACTGAGGAGCAAATTGATGAACTCGTCAGACGGCTTAATAATCTTTTAGCTGAGGAATCAGATGAAGGAACCATTTCTCTTACGCCTAAAGCAGCTCAAAAATTCTTAGAGATCTTATCAGAAGATGGAAAAGAAGGCTGGGGTATGCGATTTTCGGAAGAATTAGCAGGCTGCAATGGCTTTGAGTATGTTCTCGACTTTTCTGAAAAATCTGACGGTGATGATGAAGTTTTCGTAAGCAATGGCATTGAAATTCATGTCAAGAAACAGATGGTTCCGCGTCTTTTAGGTTGTTTGATTGATTTCATTGATGGCATTAAGGCGGGATTTAAGATTTCCAATCCAAATGTCAAATCTGCATGTGGATGTGGGACATCCCACAACTACTAGGATCAAGATAGCAATGGACAGAGGATCTTTCACGAAGCAGAGTGAAAGATCCCGACCCTCCCGTTCTCAAGTCTATTTTTTTATTAAAGTTGGAATTAATGATGCAGCGGGCGTCCTAAGGCACTTAAAGCAGCTTCCTTAACAGCTTCTCCTAACGTAGGGTGAGCGAAAGGAGCTGCTGCCAAATCTTCTAAAGACATTCCTGCTTGAATAGCAATCACTCCCTGGTTGATAAGCTCAGAGGCCTCCTCTCCTAGGATATGCAGTCCAATCAGTTTTCCAGAATTTTTATCTCCAATGACTTTGACCAACCCATCCGTTTCGCCCATACAGCGAGCTCGTGGATTTCCTCTCAATGAAAATACTCCGACATTAATAGACAACCCATTCTCCTTAGCCTCATCTTCTGTTAAGCCCACCGATGCAACCTCAGGATTCGTGTAGACAACATTAGGGATTGCCATGTAATTGAGTGACGTCTTAATCCCTTTTAGCCATTCAACAACACTTACACCCTCAGCGCTTGCTTTGTGAGCTAACATAACGCCATGGATAACATCACCTACAGCAAAAATATTAGGCTTGGAGGTTCTAAAATAGTGATCAACAGGAATGTATCCTCTTTCATCTGTTTGAATTCCTGCCTTCTCTAATTTCAAACCCTTTGTATGAGGTCTTCTGCCAATGGAAACGAGCGCCATTGTCGCATTTAAATTTTTAAGCTTTCCGTCTTCTTCAACTGTAACAATCACTTCATCTGGTTGAAGAACAGCTGTGAGAACCCTTGTAGAAACAAGGATGTTCATCCCTTGCTTTTTTAAAATTGGTAGAAGATGCTTTGAAAGCGTCGTATCTAACCCAGCGCAAATATTTGGGAGCATTTCAATGATTGTCACTTTTGAACCTGCTTTGGAGTAGATAGATCCCATTTCGACTCCAATTACGCCTCCGCCGATAATCAAAAGACTATTTGGGATTTTCTGAAGACATAATGCACCTGTAGAAGAAAGGACGCGCCTTTCATCGAAAGGAAAATTTGATAATTCAATTGGTTCTGAACCTGTAGCAATAACGAAGTTATCTGCAATAATTTCTTGAACTCCATCTAACGTTTTCACTTGAACCCGATTTGAATCAACAAAAGAAGCTTCTCCTTGCAGTAAAGGGATTCCATGCTTTTTAAAAAGCATCCCTACACCATCTGCCAACAGTTCAACTACCGAATCTTTTCGCTTCATCACCTTTTCAAAATCCAGATTTGGATTTGATAAAGTGATTCCATGTATGGAGGAATTTTTGAGAACATCGAACCAAACGTTTGTTGAAAATAAAAGTGATTTGGAAGGAATGCATCCCATATTTAAACATGTCCCTCCCAACCGGGCCCTTCTATCAATAGAGATGACCTTAATCCCTAATTGAGCTGCTCGTAAGGCAGCAGCATAGCCTCCAGGACCTGTTCCAATAATTGCTAATTCATATGATTTTGACATTTTACACCTCAAGAAGAAGTCTGGATGGATCTTCTAGCATATTTTTTACATGAACAAGAAACGATACAGATTCCCTTCCATCAATTAGTCTGTGGTCATAACTTAAAGCTAAATACATCATGGGCCTAATGACAATTTGATCTTGTATCACAACCGCTCTTTTCTCGATTTTATGCATTCCTAAAATTGCGCATTGCTTTAGGCTAGGGATAGGAGTGGAGAGCAGTGAGCCATAAACCCCTCCATTTGTGATCGTAAAGCCAGCTCCTTGAAGATCATCAACCTTGAGTCCGTTTTCCCTTGATAGCTTAGCAAATTTCTGTATCTCTGCTTCAATTTGTGAAAAAGAAAGTCGATTACAATTTCTTAAAACAGGAACAAAGGTTCCTTTTTCCGTTCCTACAGCAATCCCAATATCAAAATAGTGACGTTGGACTAAATCTCCACTATCAATATAGGCGTTAACTTGTGGAAAGGCTTCCAATGCTGACACAACAGCCTTAACAAAAAAAGGCATTAAACCTAATTTTAAGTCATATTTCTTTTGAAAAGATTCCTTGTATTTCTCCCGTAGAGTCATGAGTTCATTTAAATCCACTTCATTAAAAGTCGTCAAAGTGGCCATTTCTTTTTGAGACTCTAACATGCGTGATGCAATGACTTTTCTCACATGGCTTAGAGGACTTCTTGTTTCTCGGTTGACGAGGATTTCCTTTTTATTTTCGGAAATAGAAACAGCCTTCGATTCAGTTTGCTCAGGTTTCTTGGAGCTTTTAAGGGAATCAATATAATCAGCTTTACTTTCTCGAATAGATCCTTGTGGTTCCTCTTGCTTAATATTTTGCTTTTCTTCCTTTTGAATAGGTTGAACAGATTTTTTTTCGACTTTAACTTCTTCTTTTGGTGTCTCTGATGTGCTTATAGCATTTGTTTCAATATAGCCTACTGTTTGGCCAACCTTCACTACCTCCCCTCCTTTTACCTCTAATGACACTTGACCCGCTTGAGGAGCGTATAAAGTCTGGTTTAACTTATCTGTTTCAATTTCTAATATCTCCGCATCAACTTTGACGACTTTCCCAGTATCAGCAAAAACTTGACCAATCACAACTTCGATAATAGATTCCCCCATAGAGGGAATTTGAATGGGTATTTTCATAATTCGAAAACCTGTTTTAGTAGATTTGCATGTTCCGATTCATGGCGGCTATGAGAGCCTGTTGCAGGGGATGCGCTTCGCTCCCTCCCTACAAATTTGAGATGCTGCCCCTGTTGGATTGAGGATTGTAAAAGTGGATAGATATATGTCCAAGCCCCCATATTTAAAGGTTCCTCCTGTACCCAAAGATACTGATTTGCAGAAGAGTATGAACCCACAATTTTTTTAATCGCATCCAAATTTAGAGGATATAGCTGTTCGATACGAACTAGAGCGATGTCTGAATCGAGTTTTAATTTTGAACGCTGTGCGACTAGATCATAGTAAAAGCGCCCTGTGCAGAAGACGATTTTATTTGCATCTTTTGGATGGGAACCATCGTCAATGATTTCTAAAAATGGTGAAGAAGTGAGGTCAGCCAATGAACTCACACTTAAGGGATGTCTAAGCAGTCCCTTTGGAGTAAAGACGATAAGAGGCCTTCTCTTATCAGATTTTACATGACGACGGAGAAGATGGAACATTTGAGAAGGAGTTGTAGGGTAGATAATGCACATATTCTCATGCCCAGCTAAAATTAAAAATCTTTCCATCCTAGCAGAAGAATGTTCTGGTCCTTGCCCTTCATAGCCGTGAGGTAGGAAAAGAACTAAATTTGACCCTTGCGCCCATTTCTGTTCCCCACTTGCAATGTATTGATCGATAATGATTTGGGCTCCATTACAGAAATCGCCAAATTGTGCTTCCCAGATTGTTAATCCAAGGGGCACCCCAACGCTATATCCATATTCAAACCCCAATACACCCATCTCAGATAGAGGCGAATTAATGGCTTCAAATAATCCACAATGTTCACCAAGATGAGCTAATGGAAAATAGTCCTCTTCTTTATTTTGATCGACCCATAAAGCATGTCTATGACTAAAAGTCCCTCTTTCACAATCCTGCCCGGATAGGCGCACATTCACACCCTCCGAAAGAAGAGACGCATAAGCTAATGTTTCAGCCATTCCCCAATCAATGGGTTTTTTTCCTCCCATCATACTCTGTCTTTCTTTCACTAAATTAAGGATTTTTGGATGTAGTGTAAAATTTGGAGGGATCTTACTCACTTGATCAGAAAGATGGCACAATGTTGTTAAATCAACCTGCGTCTGAATATCAAAATGAGTTGGAAAACTTTTTGCTGATGGCAACTCTTTTTTTCCTGACTTAGTTTTACTTTCTTTAACAGATATTAAGTCAGCGCTTAAGCATTCCTGAAATTCCTTTTCCAACTTCTCTATCGACGCATAATCTACAATATTTTCTTGAAATAGAAAATCTCTATAGATTTCACGTATCGGTTTCTTTGATTTAATCAGTTTATATTCCAATGGCTGAGTGAAAGCGGGCTCATCGCTCTCATTATGTCCATATTTTCTATAGCAATAGAGATCAATAAAAACATCCGAATGAAATTTCTGACGGATTTCAAAAGCCAGTAACATGACTCTCACGCAATTTTCTGGATCCTCGGCATTGATATGAAAAATAGGCAAACCAAAACCTTTGGCAATATCCGTACAATAATGAGTTGATTGCAAATCTCTAGGAAGTGTAGTGAATCCAATTTGATTATTGATCACAATATGGATTGTCCCTCCTGTGGTATAACCTGCAAGTCTGGACAGTTGCAAAGTTTCATAAACAACACCTTGGCCAGCGACTGAAGCATCACCATGAATTAAGACGGGGATGATGTGATTTCTTTCTTGATCGCCATTATTTAATTGTTTGGCTCTCACCAATCCCTCAGCAACGCAATTGATAGATTCTAAATGACTGGGATTTGGACAAAGAGTAACCTTAATCCGTTCAGAATCTTTATAGAATCCCTTATGGTATTTAACGTCCCCCATTCCTTCGAACTCATCTGAGCAATCATCAAATTCCGCAAAGATGGCTTTAGTAGATTTATCTAAAATATTAATAAGGACATTCAAACGTCCTCTATGTGCCATTCCAAAAACGACTTCTTTTACTGCCTGTTTTTCGCATGTTTCTAAGAATAATGCTAGCATGGGAATGAGTGTTTCAGCGCCTTCAATAGAAAATCTTTTTTGCCCAGGATACTTGGTATGAAGAAAGGTTTCAAATAACTCCGAGCGATTGAGGTAGTGAAAAATTGTTTTTTGTTCTTCTTGAGAGAGGGATCTTTGAAAAAATTTTGTTTCAATATAGTCTTCAAGCCAATTTTCCAAATTTACATCATCAAGTGATTGGCATTCGAAGCCGACGGGACCGCAATAAATGGATCGGATTCTTTTCATTTCTGGCATATCTAAATGATCAGGAATACTTCTGAGAGGTATTTTATTCTGGATACTTAGGGGATTGACTGTTGCGTAATAATGTCCGTTTTCTCTAATAACTTTTAGACAAGAGTCACCTGTTAAAGACTTATTTGCTTGAGGTTCTTCTCCCCAATTTTGAAAATACTGCCTCCAAGACACATCTAGACTGCTTGGATTTTCCCGAAAGCGTTTATATAATTCCTCCAAAAGAGAAATATCAATATCTTGCGGTCCTATTTGTTGTTTTATCTGCATCTTCATCACCCAATCTTTCTTTCCTCAAAGAAAGATTTAACGTAGATGAACAATTAATCCCAGGAAAATATGGATTTATACCAAATGAAATAATTTTGGTATTAGAAATTGTTACTTTTTTTATGGTCGATTTGCGCTTTTCTGTATCTCCCATAATTATTTGACATGTAGAATCCCGCAAAAGTTCTTCGTGGGGAATGAATAAACGTTTCTTCTGCATCTTGCGCTAAATTCTCCCTTGCCTCTCTGGAGAAAACGGCTAAAATAGAGTGACCTGTAAGCTTGCTGAAATTACGGAAGAAATTACCTACAATGACTGGTAGGGCTGTGATTCTTTTCCTATTTCCCTCCGTCGTAAGTTCTGATTTACTTCCCTCAAAAATGGCATTAATTTCATCTTCTGAAAAATTTTCTAACTGTGCGTCTGTAATGTATTTAGTATCGTTTTTATTTCTAATTAGTTTAACTTTTTCTTGATTAAGTTTACTGATGATCTCTGGACCTAATTGCTTATTTTTTATAATATTAAATTGTTCAGTTGTAAAATAGGAAATCAAATCGGCATCTATCCCTAAGACGAATTCCTCAAATGAAGGTTCTTTAATAGTCCACTTTGAAGCCGATAAGTAGGGCAAATGAAAGTCTTTTAGTTTCCTCTCATCTAATACTTTTTTAGGATTTTTAATAATTGCATTTATAACATTCTCTAAAGAATATTTTATTTGAGTTTCATTCAACTCTAATAGTAAATCATATCTACTGATTCTTTTAATAACATTTTCATTATTCAATTGTGCGACTTGATCTAAAGAAATATTTTGTAATGCTTCATCATTTAAATAAATTAAATCCATTATAGGTATTTTTTTAATAAATTTTTCAAATTTGGCAGGGATTTTTTCTATGAATTCAGGCTTAGAGAAAAGAACCTTCATCGCTTCATCATTATTCAGTATGCTATCTAATTGTGTGCTATCTAATAATTTAAAATTATCAGGTGGTAGCCTTATCATTTTTAAAGGATCATTTAAACCCAATATTTGATATGGTGGTATTAAATCTAATAAGTGATCTGAGACGTTGTTTACGGCCATATTTTTGACATAGGATTCTAATTCTTGTTTCTGAATGTTTGAATAAAACACTCTTTTTTCATTTGATGCCTGATAAAGAAGCTTATTCGATGTTATTCTTGTTAAAATTGAATTGGGCGATCTTACTAATTGATCTGCAGAAATCTGCTGTAAACTTTCATCATTTAAAAGATATAAATCTGTAACTTGTAATTCCTGAATAATGGCCTTGTGTATTGGTAATAAAACTTTTATTTGATCATCAGATATTCTATTAAATAACATAGTGTCTGCACTAGCAATTTCCTTTGATTGATCTTTGCTGATATTTTTAAATTGATCTGGAGATAATTGAAGAATTTTATGGGGATTTGAAAGATATTGAATTTGATCTTTATCCAGTAAGCGTAAAAAATTTGAATTTATATTATCTAATTCATTATTTGGAATAATTTTTAAATAATTAATAATTATTTTTTTTTGATCTTCTGATAGTAGTTTAAATTTATCTTCGTTTACCTCTTTAAGCAAGTCTAAGCTTTGAATTTGTTGAAATGTTTCATTATCGAGCTTATTCATTTGTTCTGGTGTTATGTACCTAAGAAGTTTTTTATCCAGAAAAATTAATTGCGATTCGCTTAGTTTACTTATAATTTTCTTATATTCTTTGTTTAGTTTTTTAACTTGAGGATTTGATAATTGAGTGATTTCTGACTTCTCTAACTTATTAAGAAGAGGTACACTGGAGTCATTAATTTCAATTTCTAATATTTGGGCTTTGCTAATAAATTTTAAAAGAGAGGCATCAAGATTAATCAAGTAACTAGTTGGAATTTTTTGTATATATTTAGAAGGATCGATAGTATTTGGATATTTTAAGGGAATTTGAACTATTTGATCTTCACTTAACAATTGCCAATGTGAAGGTTTCAAGTTCCAAATTTTTTTGCTATTTACCTGTTTAATTTTTCCATCAGAAAGAAATTTATAAAAAGAAATTTCTAGATTAGATAAGGGAGTTTTTTCAACATATTGCATTAAATCCTTTTTAATATTGGGCCGTAAATGCTCTAATTTGTTTTCATCTAAAAACTGAATCAGTTGCTTTGCATCTGAAAAATTTGAAATTTGCGAAATTTGAAATGGATTTAGGAAGCGACTCATTAAAGGATTAATATTTAAAAAGTCGGGATAAGGAAGGGATCGAATCAGTTCGCTATTCTCTAAGAGCACAATTTTATTTTTTGAAAGTAATTTTAACTGATTAGGATCTAAGCAATTAATTAAACGATTGGGAAGCTTAGCAATCTGCTCTTCTGTCTTGAGATAGGGTACTTGTTCACCTGAAAGATTGACCACTTGTTCAGGAGAGAGACTTCCAATTTCTTCTTCACCCAAGTCTTTAGAAGCGCGATTATGGTTTTTTGAAAGCATCCGACGAGATGGAGATTCATATTCAGAGGAAGATGACGAACTAAAAATCAGTGAATGTTTGGGACGTGAGGAAAAGAAAATTTTTAAATCGTAATAGTGCTTCATCAACTTTTTTTTGGGTTCAATCATCATTCTAGCAAAATTGATATCTTTCTCAAATTGATCCGCATTTCCCTCATAAAATTGTGCACTCCACAGCGTTTCTTTAATATCTTCTAAAGGAATGGGAATGCTTTTACTTCCAATTCCAATGGGTCCTCCATCCAAGTCAATTAACCAGCCACTAATCAATGGATTTTTTATATTATCTTTTAAATAAGCTGCTTCCTCTAAGGATAAAATAATGACTTGAAAGGTTTTAGGTACAACAAGTAAGAAATTGACCGATTTTGTTCCAGTGCCAAAAAGAAAATGTTGATTGGAAGTCTCTAAAAAATTTTTTGAAAAATAAAGTTTAGAATCAAAACAATTTGCAAAATTTTGAATATCTTTATGAACTTGTAAACTAGAGAAAGCTTCTGAATTGGAAATGATTTTATCTGAAATCTGATTCTCTATAGGCTTATTAAAATCTAAATCTCTCCACGGTTTTTCAGTTTTTGCTGTAGGATTTAAACTATTATATTTTTCTTTATTTATGAGAGTGAGAAACTCCTTATTAATTTCTTTTTTTACCTCTGTCTCTTTTTGAGTTTGGGTTTCAGTT
>JBEPVL010000034.1:0-27077 GCA_041691035.1 Chlamydiota bacterium | reverse complement strand
GGCAAGGGCAAAGGCAAGGGCAAGGGCAAAGGCAAGGGCAAGGGCAAGGGCAAGGAAATGAATTATGCAAGATGTCTAATAGACATAAGAATAGACCGGAGGTAGGCTGGTTAGTCTAACTTAAAAAGATCTTTCTAGATATGTTCTGGTTTTTGTCCTGAGTTTCTATGAGTACTTCAGGAGGTAGCCAGGCCTGAAATCTTAAATCGAAAACAATTTTTCTTCAGATTATCTAATCGAGAAGGTGGGACAGGAATTGAAACATGTTTTTCAGGGGATTTTGAGCCAGAAACCGGCTAGATTAACCAGCCTAGACCGGAGGTCTCTGGCACTCCAAAGACCTCCGGTCTAAGTATGATAATAGGCTCTTAGTCATCGTCTTCTTCGACTCCTTCTATCTCGTCTATTAAACCAAATATCTTATGAATACCTTTTTCCACCTCTGCTAAAATGCCATCGATTTCCTTAATAACTTCAGTATTATCCGGTTGATTGACTTCTGCTCTATTTAGATAAGGGAGCAGCTGAGAGGGCAATTTGATAGGGTGACCTTTTTTAAGAATTGAACTTAATTGGGCTGAAATTTTTTTTAAGTTCTCTTTTTCTCCAATTGGATCTTTAGAGTACTTATCAAAGCTTGCGCGAAAAGCATAAAATTCTGGGAAATTAAAAAATACCTCTAAAGCCTCATTAAGGGATGCAAAATTTGCAATTGAGGTTGTAGCTGTATCAGGTTCTTTTTCTATAATCTGCCTATCGATGAGCTCTCCAACTTCTTTAAATATGATACTTAAATGATAAGATAGACTCTGAGTTCTTTCATTAAAATCAGATAAGAAGTCCACGTCAGTTACATCGTGGGTCATTTTGCATTCAGAAATAAAAAGTTCTTCATTTTTACCTTCAATTTTTGAGGAAAGCTGGGAAAGATGCTCATACAAAATAAAGAAAATTTCGGGTAATCCATCCGGTTTATTGGAAAGTGCTTCACTAAATTGGTCTGTGCGTTCTTTTAGGGAATTTTTGAATTCATCTTTTTCATTTCTAAAAACACCTTCGAGGGCTTCTTCATTAAAAAATTCAGTTTTCCATTCCTTATAAGATTTAACATCCTCCATAGATTGATTAAAGTAATCCAGTAAGCTAGTTAAATACATTTTTTTTTCATTTGTATTAGGAGGAAGATTTCCCATATAGGATTGAATTAAGTTTTTGATATACTCATTGTAATTGAATCCCGATGTTTTTCGATACTCAATACTGAATATATCAGAGAAAATTTTATCAAAATCTGTATAAACTAAGTTCAATTCATTGAAGCTATATCTAAGCTGGTTGCATTTAGCTAAAACAAGAGTATCTATTTCAGTCATAAATTCCTGAACACTATCAGTATAGAAAGATTTATTATCCACACCCTCAATTTTAATATCAGAATACTGCGTTTGAAATTCTCGAGATAAATCTTTTTTTCTAAATTCTTTAAAATCTTTTATAGCTTCAGATTGTATTGTTTTTATTCCTTTTATTACTCGTATTAATATATTGTTTTGATCGAGATAATTCGGTGGGATATCGTTGAATAGATTTTTCATTATTTCTGTGAAATCATTATCTTTAATTTTATTAAAAATCGATTTCTCTTTATCGTTCAGGAATTGACTAACACAATCCCTACTACCTTTTATATCTGTTTCATCGGTAGTGAATATAACTGAAAACTCAGCAAAAATTTTCTCTTTTCCAATTTTGTTAAGAATTTCGTTTATTCTATTTAAGTAAAGGGGATAAAGCTGAACATCCAGTTTTTCTGATTCCTCTAAAATAAAAAGGTTGATGAGATCACTGCTTAAATGCCCGTTAACTAGCATATCCATGCAAAGGTCTGTACATTTTGAAAAATAATCGAGTTTTTCAACTACGGCATTAACCATTCGGCTTACACTTTTATAAAAAGCTTCATTCTGAGCATATTCCCTTGTACCGACATCCATATCCGTCAATTTGATGGGATTTATATAGTTTAAATTAAGAATAAAATCATTAATGCTAACTTTGTAATTGTTTGTTTCTATAAAAAAACTCGAAGGAATCTCTCCTCCCATGGTTACTTGAAATCCATTGACTAACTCGTCCTCTAGAGAGCCAAAGTGTTTTCTTTTTTCACCGGTAATAAGGATTTTTTCATCATTCTCTTCACATAAAGGAAAGTCATGACTATCATCAATTACCTTAATTTGTTGCGCTGAAGAAAACATAACTTTTTTGTCATGTGTAGCCTTTATCCTTTTTCGTGGTTCAAATTCAACTGCTAATTCCCTTTTTAAAATGCTCTTGGGTAAACTAGCTATTTTATCGGGACTTGAACTACTCTCACCAGTGTTACTCGAAGTATTTTGGGTTTTTTTATTTTTTGAACCGTTTAAATTAGGATCAAAAACTTCCTTATTATTATAAAAATTTAAATGAGTATCCATAATCATAACCAAATTATTTATTAATTCTAAAACTTGTTTTTATTCATTATAAAAAAACAAACATAATTACACCATAACAAAATTATTTTTCTATCTAAAAAAACGAAAGTAATCCAGTAATGAACTCGTTAAAGTCTCTGATATGATCTTCAATGCATAACGAATAAATCTGTAAAGGCAAATGATTGTCCATCAAATAATCCTAAGTCGCTAAGCTTAAGAGAGGGAATGACAAGTAAGGCCATAAATGAGAGAGTCATTAATGGGGCATTAAGGGGGGAGCCTAACTTTTTAGAAAGTTTGTCAAGATGGACATACTGTTGCGCTACATTTTCTGCACCTCCCAGGCTCATCAAACCGGCCATGGGAAGAGGGAGAGTCTCTACCTTTCCATTTAAAGAAACTGCAATTCCTCCTTTCTCTTGAATTAGCGCATTGACAGCGTTGCAAATGTCCAAATCGGAAACGCCTATACAGATAAGATTATGGGAATCATGTGCAACTGTGGAAGCAATCGCCCCTTCTTTCAATCCAAACCCATGGATAAAGGCTACTGCAGAAGCCGAGTCTTGATAGCGATTCACTAAAACACACTTTAGAATATCATTTTTAATGTCAGAACACACTTCATTATTGACGATTTTAGGAGTGACAATCTTCTGTAATGTGATCAATTCACCATCTTGAGCAACGATAACTTTCATTCTTAAATTTTCGTGTTTAAAAGGAAGGGGAACTTTAAAATCGTTTTCTCTTTTTGGGTTACATTCAAATTTATTGAGTGGCTGGGTTTCAATGTGAGGAATCAACGATCTACCTTTATCGGCAACAAGTGTTCCATTCACATAGGTTTGCAAAACCTTAAATTCTTTTAAATCTTTTATTACGATCATGTCAGCTGGATCTCCGACCTGAAGGCGTCCAATGCCTAATTTATAATGTTCATTAGGATGGATGCATGCAGCGTAAAGGACATCCATCAAATCGTGTTTATCGTCAATGACAGCGCGTTTAACAAGTAGATTAATATGCCCTTCAATAAGTTCATGAGGGTGCTTATCATCGCTGCAAAGCATGATTTTATCCGGATGTGACTGAAAAAGAGAATGCAAGGCAGAATAATTTTTTGCGGCCGATCCTTCGCGGATAATGATTTTCATGCCGTGTTTAATTTTATAGAGAGCTTCCTCGAGAGTGGAACACTCATGGTCTGTTGAAATGCCAGCTTTAATATAGTTTTCAACATTTTTTCCACTTAGTCCCGGCGCATGTCCATCGATAGGCTTGTTTAACTCCTTTGCGATTCTGATTTTTTCCAAGATCTCTGGATCGTGGCTTAATACACCAGGGTAATTCATCATTTCGCTAAGATAATGAAGTTTGTACTCATTAAAGATATTCCGGACTTCTTCAGGACCTATATAAGCTCCTGCGGTCTCAAAATTGGTTGCGGGAACACAAGAGGGGACACCAAAAAAGAAATGAAAGGGAACTTGTTTGCTATTATTAACCATAAATTGAATTCCCGCGACACCTAACACATTTGCAATTTCATGCGGATCTGAAACCGTTGCAACAGTGCCATGAAGGGTGGCAATACGCGCAAATTCAGAGGGGATCAACATTGAACTCTCTATATGAATATGCGCATCAATGAAACCAGGTAGGATAAAGCATGTTTCTTCTACTTGGCTTACTTCTTGAATTGAAGTGATTTTGTCCCCTTGAACCGTTACATGCCCAGGAAAAATTCGCCTTTGTAATAGATCGACAACATGCCCAAAAATGGAAAATTGTGTCACGATAGACCTCATATTTTTATACACTGCTTTTTTTAAAAGAATATATAAAAAAATATTAATTAGGCAAGAAACCTCTAAGAATTAATCCTCGATTACTTCCATATTAGCTTTTGCAAAATTTTGTAGTTCAAGCTGTTCATTTTCATTTTTTTTCTTATCAATTGACGAAATAATCCCAGTTAGATCGAGAATCATTAGTTCAGTATTTGTTTCATATGTTTTGCATCGGGCATTGCATTGCTCAAGGAAATCTAAATCGTCTTGAACGGGGGTTTCGTTGTAGTTAAGGATTGTAATAAAGAATTTTGCTTTATCAACTGGAAGTTCTTCTGCAAATTTATTAAAAGCCTTAATGAATTCAAGTTTAAGTTTTTCGAATTCCTCATTTGAAGAATTCTTCAACAAGGTGAGAGTGATTAAATTATCGATAAATTTATTATGATCAGGAAAATTTTTTTTTACAAAAATTTGTATCTTAATTATATTTTCGCTTGTAATTAGATCGGAATTTGGATTATCTACGTAGGAATCAATATTCGCAATGAGCTTCTCTAATAAAAGGCTAAGTCTAATCCCAGGAATCAAAATTCTATCAAAATACTCTTTCGACGTTGCTAAAATTCCAGTCTGAAAAATCTTATCCGAAGTTTGACCAATTACTTCCAGGACTTCTAAACAAACATCCTCATCTTCAGTGAGGATTTTATTTGAGAGATCATCTAATCCTTGTTTTAGAAATGATAGTGCCCTATTAAGATTTTTTGGTTTTTTTGGATTTTCAGCATCAAAATCTCCATGCAAATTGGCGAGAGCTATTTTAGTGTTATTTTGCTTATTTTTTATTTCAGACCAGCCTAATTCTTGACTAAAAAATTCGATTTTGGTTTTTTTGTAACTAACAACAGCTTCCATTGCTTGATTGAAATAATTTTTTAGATTCAGTAAATATTTTTTATCCCTATTATCGCTAGTTTTCTCAATTTCTGATTCTAAAAAATTTAATGTCATTTCAATATAATTTAAACGAGGGTGAGTTTGAAGGTTTAAATGCGTGGTAGTTTGATGGTAGGGGATATCATTAGAATTAAAAATGTCTTCAAAGAGAGGGTGAAATTTTTTTGATCTGAGGAAAAATTCTTCAGTCTGATTTCTTATTTCAGTTGTTTCTATTTTCAATAAAGGTTCAAACTCCCTTAAAATATTTTCAAATAGATTTGAAAACATTGAATTGTGGGGTTTAGGAATCTCTATATAATTTTTTATACCAAAAAGCAATGTCGCATTTTGGAGGACTCTTATCTTATTGCGGAAAACTCTGGTAGCTTGATTCAATGCGGATAAGAGTGTTGTCTTCTGAATTTTATTGAGTTCCTCTGGTAGGGCTGATTTATCGTTTCCCAATTTTTGGATAGTTTTGTGCACATCTTCCTGATTTGTATCGTAAAGTATTTGCCAAACTTCTTTTCCATTTTGACCTGTAGTTATATAAGCATCTAGTACTCTGATAGCTCTAACGTGGTTAAAAATCATGTCTGAAAGGTTTTTTATCAAATTATATGCTTTAGTATAAAATTCTTTATTATACTGATATTCGGACTGATTTAATCCATCTGAGAGAGGAGGGATTTCAGTCGAACATACATAGGGCATCACGTCTAAAAATTGGTGCAAACTGATTCTTTTACTTTCCTTTTCAATAAAAAATTGATAGTAACCTAGGTCATCGATGCGGATTGATACATCGATTGGTTGCTGAATCTCTTGCTGGGAAAGAAGGAGAGAATCTAAAAATGCGAATATATCATTATTATCTACTAATTGAGTATGGCTTTCTATGACAGTTTCAGCGATTTTGTTTATGTGAAGATTTTGCGTATTTTTTATTTGTAAAGCTTGAGGATTAAGGTTAAATCTCACCCCAATAAGTTTTTTTTCCCACTTAGTAGTTTCAAATAATGGATTTTTTGATATTTTTAATATCCCCTTGAGTTTACTTTTTTCCTTAGAAGTCCCAATTAACGGATCCTCTGATATCTCCAAAATTTCCTTTGCCGTTTTAACAATAGGACTCAAGACTTCTTCTTCGGCTTTTCTTTTTAACGGATTCTCTTGGAAAGAGGCTTTATTACTCTCATCGATTGGAGGATTAAACTTATCAAAATCATGAACCAATATTCGAAGATCCATAAAACATCCCTTTTATTTGCAGTTTAAAACTTATTCTAAAGATTTGATTTTTTATTGTAAATATAATTTTTTTATTTTAAATATCAAATTAATTTAATTACTTCACTTAAAGATCCTTACAAGTTAGAAAATATTTATATAAATGATAAGAAGAGCCAACAGGTCTTTGGTTTTTAAACAGGTAAAATCAACATTAGGATCTTGTGGAATCATGAGATACCCATTCCTTTAATTATTAAATTTAATAAAATTGATTATAATTTATATTATTTTATTCTTTATTGGTTTTATTCGCTCTTATTTTCGTTTGTTAAGCTTAGATGCTATCCCCATCGACCATGATTTTTGTTGTAAATTTTCGTGTGATTGCAGACAATGGACTCTTCTCAATTTCGATTTTTTGGAGGATCTGTGAAGCGATTCATTTCTTTATTTCTCTGCTTTTTTATACGAATGACACTTTGGTTTCGCTACAAGGTAACTTACGAAGGGTTAGATAAAATTAATCCTGAAATTTTGAATAAGCCAGGAGGGGTCCTTTTTCTCCCCAATCACCCAACCGTTTTTGTTGATCCCACACTTGTGACAAATGGAGTCTTATCAAAATACCCTCTCAGACCTGTTGTTGTCGAATATATGTATTATACTCCTTTAGTGAATTGGTTTATGCGCTACATGAATGCGTTACCAGTTCCTAGTTTTGGGGAAACAACTAACAGCTTAAAAAAGAAAAAGGCTGATCAAGCAATCGACGCTCTTATCGATGGGTTAAAAAAAGGGGACAACTTCCTTATTTACCCAGCAGGCCGTGTTAAATATCAATCCAAAGAAGTAATATCCTCCTCTGGTGTACACCGGATTATCCAGGCCTGTCCGGAAGTTAATATCGTTCTAGTGAGAACAAAAGGATTATGGGGAAGCAGTTTCTCTCGTGCTTTGACAGGAAAAACTCCCTTCATGTTCTCGACGATTTTTCAGGGTGTGAAAATTGCTCTTAAAAATATTCTTTTCTTCACCCCTCGTCGTCATGTCATAATTGAATACGTCCAGGCGCCTGCTGATTTTCCTTTCCAAGGAACTCGTCTAGAGATGAATCGCTATATAGAAGATTGGTATAACAAACCAGATGGACTTTCTTCCCAAAAAGGCGAAGAGCCTGGTGATTCCTTAACGCTTGTACCTTATAGTATCTGGTCAAAAGAGTTGCCCAAAGTCGAAACAAATGAAAAAGCGACTCAAGATGTCGATCTTAAAAAAATCCCTCCCGAAGTAGAGAAGAAAATCAGACAAAAAATTTCAGAAATGACTGAAAAACCTGCTAGTGAAATTAAGTATTCTGAAAATTTGAGTACAGACTTAGGCCTTGATTCTTTGGAGATCGGTGAATTAATTGCATTTTTAGATAATGATTTCGATATTAGAGGTGTGACAGTAGGGGATATCACTACTGTAGGAAAGCTTATGGCCCTTGCTTCTCATCAAATCGAAATCGATGAAAGGGAAGTTTTGAAACAATCCACCCCTCCTTCATGGTTCAATGCACGTAAAAAAGAACGGCTCGCTGTTTTCAAAGGCAATACCATACCAGAAGCTTTTTTGAATGTTGCTGAACATCTGGGAAGTAAAATTGCTTGCGGTGATGATGTCAGCGGAGTTCTAACCTATAAACAAGCAAAAATGCGAGTGATTCTCTTAGCTGAATATATTCGGCGCCTTCCAGGTGAACACATTGGTATTATGCTTCCTTCTAGTGTGGCTGCAGGCCTTACACTACTGGCATGTCAATTGGCTGGTAAAATTCCCGTCATGGTCAATTGGACGGTAGGAACTCGACACCTTGAAATGGTAAGAGAAATTTCAGGAATCAAGGTTGTGATTTCATCTTGGGCTTTCCTAGATCGATTGGAGAATGTTAATTTAAATGGTATCGAGGATTTGATTGTAACATTAGAAGATGTAAGGAGAGAAATTTCGTTAAGAAATAAACTAGAAGCCTATTTCTGGTCATTTAGGTCGACCTCAGCTGTTTTATCTCATTTTAACATGTTAGGTCAAAGTCCTCAATCAAGAGCTGTTTTACTGTTTACAAGCGGCACCGAGAGCAGTCCTAAAGGGGTCCCTTTAAGCCATCATAACATCTTAAGCAATTTGGATGCTGTCACTAAAGTGATGCCGCTTTTCACTGATGATATCATCCTTTCCATTCTACCTCCTTTTCATTCATATGGCTTTTCGGCTTGTACACTATTCCCCTTGGTTGCTGGATTTCGTGTAGCCTTTTACCCTGATCCAACTAACGGGAAAGGAGTGGCTGAAGAGGTACATCGTTGGAAAGCTTCGTTGATTTGTGGCGCACCTTCATTTTTAAAGGGGATTTTCTCTAATGCCTCGGCTGGTGAACTCGATTCTTTAAGAATCTGTATCAGTGGTGCTGAGAAGGCTCCCCCCGCCCTTTATGAAAGCGTGGCAAATCTCAAAAATTGCGTGCTTGTTGAAGGATATGGCATCACTGAATGTTCGCCTGTTTTGACTGCTAATTCTGGTGGAAAAAAAGAATATGGGGTTGGTCGCCCTCTTGATTCGGTAGAAATTTGCATTGTGGATTTGACAACACACCAAGTTTTGGATAGAAACCAACAGGGTCTCATTTTAGCACGTGGTCCTAATATTTTTCCTGGCTATATCAATAAGGGGCTTTCTTCTCCTTTTATGAAACTAAATGATGAGCAGTGGTATGTCACCGGAGATTTGGGAATCATTGATTCAGCAGGAAACTTAACCATTTCAGGTCGCTTAAAGCGATTCCTAAAAGTGGGAGCAGAGATGATAAGCTTGGCTTCCATAGAAGATGCTTTGTTGAATTCCCTTGCTAAAGATGTTCATCTAGACTTTGAGGGGCCGCCACTGGCCGTCTGTGGAAGAGAGGAGGCAGGCGAGAAAACAAAAATCTTTGTTTTTACGGCTTTTGATACAACTCTTGATGAAATTAACCGCTGTCTACGCAATCAAGGATTTAGTAACTTGATTAAGATCAACCAATTTTGGAAGATTCCCAAAATTCCTATCATGGGAACAGGTAAAACAAATTACAGGCAACTTGATGCCCTTCTTCCTGAATTAGAGAAAGGAGCAGATCCTGCTACTTTACTTTTACAAAAGTTTGAAACCTTGCAATCAAAACAGTGAACTATGAGCCATTTAACTTCTGATAAAGCTATACAGCCGCTGATTCTTTATAATACAGCTTCTCGTAGCAAAGAAATTTTGAAGCCACTTCAAGATAATCATGTGCGTTTATATACGTGTGGACCCACGGTATATAACTTTGCGCACATCGGCAATTTTAGGACCTATGTTTTTGAAGACCTTCTTAGACGTGCCATTCAGTTTTTTGGTTTCAAAATTACACAGGTCATGAATCTGACTGACGTAGACGATAAAACAATTCGCGGAGCTCTTGCTCAAGGCACATCTTTAGATGATTATACCCAGGTATTTAAAGATGCATTTTTTGCAGATTTAAAAACATTAAATATTCAGCCAGCTGAGTTTTATCCTGCAGCGACAGACTATATTCCTGAGATGATTCATATGGTGCAACTCCTTTTGGATAAAAAAGTGGCTTATTATGGAGGGGATGGAAGCGTCTATTTTGAAATTGGCCAGTTTCCTCACTATGGGTGTCTTTCCCACTTAAATCTTGAAGAGCTAAAAGTAGGGGCTTCAGAACGAGTAGCTGTCGATGAGTACGAAAAAGAACATGCAGCCGATTTTGTGCTATGGAAGGCTTATGATGCTGAAAGAGATGGTCAAATTTACTGGGATAGTCCATTTGGGAAAGGGCGTCCAGGATGGCATCTAGAGTGTTCAGCTATGGCAATGAAAATTTTGGGCGAAACTCTTGACATCCACGTTGGGGGAATTGATAATATGTTCCCTCATCATGAAAATGAAATTGCTCAGTCAGAGGCTTGTTCCGGGAAAAAATTTGTCCAAATTTGGATGCATGCCGAACATCTCGTCGTTGATGGCAAGAAAATGTCAAAAAGCTTAGGCAACTTCTATACTTTAAGAGATCTTCTCAACAGAGGATATACCGGGCGTCAAATTCGCATGCTTCTCTTACAAACACATTATAAAACACAACTGAATTTCACTTTTCAAGGCCTGGAGGCAGTAAAGAGTTCTTTGCAACGCCTTGATGATTTTGTTATGCGACTTGAGACACTCGAGTCGTCCCATGATGGAGGACAAATTGAAGGGATCATCCATGACACATCAAGAATGTTTAGAGACGCTTTAGGAGAGGATTTGAATATTTCATCGACGCTCGCGGCTTTGTTTGAATTTGTTCGTCATACTAACGCCTTATGCGATGCAAATACCATTAGCAAAAAAGAAGCAGAATTGGGTTTGAGTTTACTCCATTCTTTCGATTCCGTCCTTGGCTTACTATCTTTTAACCAAAAAAGTGAAACGATTCCTGATGAGTTAAAAGAGGCATTTCAAAATCGTATGCAAGCAAGAAAAGATAAAAATTGGGCTTTAGCAGATCAAATGCGAGATTTCATTTACCAAAAAGGGTTTGTCATTGAGGATTCCCCTCAAGGATCGCGCCTTAAAAAAGCTTAATTTTTAGAGCAAGAATATGATTTGATTTACTTAAAAAATGCTGTAAATTATGATATGCTCAGAGAATAAATCTATTTTTCCTAAAATCTACACCATTGGTTGTTATGAATGAATCTGACAATTTGAGTTTGCAAGAAGAATCTCATGTAAGTGAAACTAGCTCTTTTTCAGGGGACCAAGAGTCCTCTCCACATAAAGTAAGCGATGATCCTGATTCTTCCCACCCTACTCATGAAAAAGAAGCCTTAGACCGCCTTCCTCCCCAGCTAGTGGCTTTTATAAAATCTTTTGAATCAGAGACAAATATAGACAAAAAGCTTCAATTTGGGATTGACTTCATGCGTTCCTCGCTGGAACATAAAGGAATTCCTCATTTTAAGAGCTTTTGGGAAGCAAGAAAGCACTGTCTGCCACTCTTTAAAGAAACCATTGCTGTCCCATTGAGAACTCAATTATGGCATGAATTTAGCGAATTATCGAAAGAAGCCAGACGCCTTAAAGATCTATTAGATGAACAAAGCTCGTTTGCTATCGAACAGATCGGTATCGCTATTGATGCCCTAGAAGCTGATGTTAAGGATATTGATGCCTCTATCCAAAAAAGCCCGGTCTCCGAAAATCTTGTTTTTCCTTCTTATCTATCTAACCAAAAAGCAACCTATGAACACCTACAGAAGTATCTTAACTTTCTGAATGTTCAGGCTTCAAGAATCAATGCATTAAGAAAAGAACTTCTCAAAAATGAAATGCGCGTCAGGCAAAAAAATCAGTTCTTTCAAAGACTTTCCCATGCTGGCGATGCGGTCTTCCCTAAAAGAAAAGAACTCATCAAAGAAATCAGCGATCTTTTTGCATCTGATGTGAAGAATTTCATTGATATGCATTTCGGAGATACCTTCTCTAATGAGCCTTTTTACCATCTCCGCGAAGAAATTAAATGTCTCCAGTCTCTAGCGAAATCTTTAACATTAAATACCTCTTCTTTTAGCGAAACCCGGACTAACTTAAGCTTGTGTTGGGATAAAATTAAATCGGAAGAAAAAGAAAAAAAGAAAGAATTCGCTCAAAAAAAATCCCTCTTTAGACAAAATGAAGAAGAAATCCAACAGCGTCTACAACTGATTAACGAGTCCATGGAAAAGGGAGAACTTTCTCAGCAAGAAATCATAAAAAAGATAGACGAAGTCACCTCACACATGCGCAAAGTTGATTTGGGGCGCGAGGAACTCAGACATCTCAGAGGTATTATTTCTGGGATTAGAGACGTTATCAATAAAAAAGTTCAACATGAAGAAGCAGAAAAACAGCAAAAAGAGAAAGAACGTTTACTAAAACATCAGTCTGTTTTTCTAGAGCTCAAAAGCAATATACAGGATCTTTTTGCACGACAAGAAATCCTAGACCTGTCACAACTAACGGAAGAAAAAGATCTTTGCTTAAAGCAAATCGCGGATTCTATTTTAACAAAAGCTGAAAAACAAGATCTCGAACGCGAATTGAAGCCTTTTAAAGAAATTATTATTGAAAAGCAGGAAAAATCTCTTCTAGAGTTATCGGAAGACGATCGACAATCTCTTCAGCAACTTCAGGATCTTCTTCAGCAAAGAAAAGCACGGCGTCAGGAAATCAAAACAGTTCTAGAGTCCTATCGTAAATCTGCTGGATGCTCCCTATCTGATTTTGAAAAAGCACTTTCCCTAACCTCGCAAATCAATGAGGGAAAGGAAAAACTAGAGAAAATTGACGATGGGATTAAAGAGGTCGAGCAGAAAATTAAGAAACTTCAACTTCAACTAACAGGGAAAAAAGGATAATGGAATGCCATCATGGCTTGCCACCTTCGAAAGCTCCTTCTAGATTAAGCGTTTTTGACCTTGATCACACACTTCTAAAAGTTAATACCAGCTATTGTTTCGGCTGGTATCTTTATCAGAAGGGATTTTTTTCTTTTAGAACGTTAGTCCGTTGTCTCTCTACTTATGGTGTTCATAAATTTGGTTTTATCAGTATCCCTCAATTGCATCGTCAAACCTTTAGGGCGATATTTTATGAAAGGTTCCTTAGTCAGGTCAGTGGTTTTGTCCAACCTTTTCTTGATCAGCAGCTAGACTCAATGGTCAATATTGCAGTTCAAACACGCCTACAAGAGGCGCAGAAGGAAGGGGAGTATACGGCAATTCTATCGAGCTCTCCTGATTTTCTCGTACGTCCCATCGCAGAACGACTTGGAATCAATCTATGGCGCGCAACGAAATATCTAACAACTCCTTCTGGTCGTTTTCAAGAGGTTAATGTTTTTGCTGGTGAAGACAAAGCGAATGCAATTAAAGAAATGAGTAAAGATCTTAAAATAGACCTCTCACACATCACTGTGTTTTCAGATAGTTTTCTCGATCTCCCCATGCTTTTAATTGCAGGCAAGGCTGTAGCTGTCTCTCCCGATTCTCGTCTCAAAAAATGGAGCGTTAATTACGGATGGGAAATCATCTAAAAAAGCTTCAGATTGGCTTGCTAGGTGGATCTTTTGATCCTATTCATTGGGGTCATATTAATCTCGCAATCGAACTCATGGAGAAAAGAAGTCTTGATCAAGTGTGGTTCGTTCTCGCACAAATAAACCCGCTCAAAAATACGAAGTCAACAACATCATTCGTGCATCGAGCAAAAATGCTGGAATTAGCATTAGCGGAAATACCTGCATTTTCTCTCAATACAATTGAATGTGAACGTCCTCCTCCTTCTTATACAATCGATACAATTCGCCTGATACAAAGTCAGAATGATAGGCATCAATTTTATCTACTATTAGGGGATGATCTCCTTTCTCAATTTTTACAGTGGCGATCACCAGAGGAGATTGTTCAAAGAATCCCACTTTTAATTGCCTCTAGATCTGATTTCCCCAATATCCCGCTTCAGGAGTTTCCTTTAAAGATACAAAAGGCTATTGAAAAAAGTTGGACTAAGACTCGATTAATGGAGATTTCAAGTACTGATATTAGAAATCGACTAAAAACTAACCAATATTGTGGACATCTTCTTCCGAATACCGTTTTACAGTATATTGAAAATCATCATCTTTATAAAAATTTTGAGTAGTTTCTTGACAGCAAATAATGATGGTGATTTACTCGTTTGATCTGGTATAATCTCGTAAGAAGTCTATTAAAAACGAAAATTTTGAGGAGTCTGGGATCTTGATTTCTAAACTGATTAATGAAATCGCTCAAGCGATCTATGATAAAAAAGGGATGAATATCCTCGTATTAGATGTAAGAAATATTTGCACAATGACTGACTATTTTATTATTGCAGAAGGGACTGTTGACCGTCATGTCAAGGCAATTAGTCAATTCATCATAGAACAAATGGGTAAGCATGGTCAAAAACCTTTCCACTGTGAAGGTTTATTGGATAGCGACTGGGTCGTATTGGATTATTCCGATATTGTAATTCACTTATTTACACCTGAAATGCGTGAAAAATATGGCCTCGAACATCTTTGGAAAGACGGACGAGTTGTCGATGTGAAAATTTCAACCCCGCCGAATCTCCTAAATTCATCCAAAGGTTGGAAAGAGGGGACAAAACATCCTTATCATCCCTATGATGAAATCGGTAACTGAGGTCTCATGAATAAGAAACGAATTGTCATTACAGGAATGGGTATCGTCTCCTGCTTTGGTAACGATGTCGACATATTCTATCAATGTTTACTTAAAGGTCAAAGTGGAATTACTCCCATTACATTATTTCCTTGTGATACCTTTCCTACGCGATTTGCTGGTTCGATTTCAAATTTCGATTCAGGTGAGTATATTGATAAAAAACAAGCACGTCGCATCGATCCCTTTATCGCCTACGCAATGGTGGCTGGAAAAAAAGCTTTAGAACATGCTCATCTTTCAGGAGATGCACTCCATGCCATCAATAAAAATCGGGCTGGAATTCTAGTCGGATCTGGCATGGGCGGGATGGGCGTCTTTGCTGACGGTGTTCAAACCTTACTTGAGAAGGGCGTGCGAAAAGTTACTCCATTTTTTGTGCCTTACATCCTTACAAATATGGCTGGAGGGTTGCTCGCTGTTGATCTTGGCTTCATGGGACCCAATTATTCTATTTCAACAGCTTGCGCTACAGCAAATTTTTCGATTATTTCAGCTGCAAACCACATTAGGAGTGGGGATGCCGATTTAATGATTTGTGGAGGTGTTGAAGCTCCCCTCATTCCAATGGGTTTAGGCGGATTTTGTGCAATTAAAGCTCTTTCGCAACGTAATGATGAACCTACCAAGGCTTCTCGTCCTTGGGATATAGGGCGCGATGGATTCGTCATGGGCGAAGGAGCGGGTGTCCTCGTATTAGAAAGTCTAGAGCATGCCCTCGAACGCGGAGCTCCTATTCTAGCTGAATATTTTGGGGGCGGAGTTTCTTGCGATGCATACCATATGACAGAGCCTCGCTCCGATGGAGAAGGCGTTGCCTTATGTCTTAAGAAAGCTCTTGAAGATGCAGAATGTGATCAGGGAGACATTAATTATATCAATGCTCATGCGACTTCGACACCTCTTGGAGATATAGCTGAGGTTAATGCCTTAAAAAGAATTTTTAAGCAGCCAGCAAAAATTAAAATGAATGCCACTAAGTCAATGGTTGGGCATCTCTTAGGTGCTTCTGGAGGGGTTGAAGCGATTGCTACTATCAAAGCAATCACAGATCATCAAATTCATCCTACAATTAATTTAGAAAACCCAGAGCCCGACCTTCTCTTTGATATTCCCACCGTAGCAGAATCTTTTGTCATTAAAAAGGCAATTTCAAATTCATTTGGATTTGGAGGGCATAATGCTTCAATCGTTTTAGGACCCTATCAACTAAATCTATGATCATACGTGAATTTTCATTTGGAATCATTCCAGTCAAGAAATTCCATTTAGGTTGGAAGGTTCTTCTCATACAGCACCACTCTGGCTTTTGGTCTTTTCCTAAAGGTCATGCTGAAAAAGGCGAATCCCCAAAGGAAGCTGCTGAGAGGGAGCTTTTTGAAGAGACGCATCTGAAGGTATCACGATATTGGGCTGAAGAGCCTATCCAAGAAAATTATTTTTTTCAGTTGAATGGAAATAAGATTTCTAAAAGTGTAGACTTCTTTATTGCTACTGTTAAAGGTCGATTGAAAATCCAAGAAGGAGAAGTAAAGGCAAGTCAATGGATTGAATTTGCAGATGCTTTCACTATCCTTTCCTTTCCTGAAAGCAAGCGAGTGTTGAAAGAAGCCCTTATGAAGTTAATTGATCTGAGTTAGGCTTCTTGCATAATTCATTTCCTTGCTCATGCCCTTGTCATTACCCATTTTTTTAAAAAATCCTTATAGCTATAGCCCGAAGGGCTTAAATTGTAACAGCCCAGGGAAACTCCCTGGGTATTAATCAGTTGCAATTTCGCAGCCTATAGGGCTGCGATAATTAGCCGGATACGTATAGGATAGGAGTCGTCCACTCAGCGATCTATATGGCTTTGTGGTTATGTTTAAAAAGAAGTACAGTTCAGATACCACAACGAAGGAGGGGTATCTGAACTGTTACTAAAAAAGATTTAAAAACGGTGAAATGTGTGGCTTTAGCGATAGGAAGCTTATCAATTAGATTACGAGACATCGTTCAATTGACCCTCTCTTCTTCCAACAGATTTATAACTAGCTTTACCCCATGTGGGGTAATGGAAACATCGGTTTTATTTTCTTTTTTTAAAAAATTGGCCTGCAAAAGCAATGTGCAGATCGTATCCACAGCTTTTTCCTGAAGGCCCACCAGTTTGCCCATCTCATATCGATTAAAGGGATGGTCGGGTGTTTCTTGTTTGATCGATTCCTGATAGATCTTCAACATAAATAATTCATCTTTCGTGCGAGCTTTCTTTGTCATGTTCTTTCCCTGTTCTTAAAGCGATTCGTAGTCTCTCATGATCATATCGTAGACAATTTCTGGATCATGCAAATCCACATCAATCCAGCGAAATTCCGGTTCCTTCTTAAACCAGGTGAATTGCCTTTTTGCGTAGTTTCTAGTGGCCTGTTTAAATTTATTAACAAAATAGTCGTAATCTTCGGCAGTTTGGGGGCTTTGCAGGTAATCTAATGCCTGTCGATAGCCAATCGCTTGTGAGGCTGATGAATTGGAACGTAAACCTTCAGCATCCAGTCTCCTGACTTCATCTAAAAATCCCTCTTTCAGCATATGATCGCAGCGTCTATCAATTCTTTGATAAAGAACATCTTTAGGGCGATGTAAAAACCAACATCTGAAATCATAGTTTTGCGGCTTGCGTCTTCCTTTCCAGCTAAGCTTACTCACCTTTTTATTCGTTAGTATGATAATTTCTAGCGCGCGTATGATTTTCTGCTTATCATTTTTAGTGATGCTTTTAGCATAAATAGGATCTAACTCTTGAAGCCTATTATACAACACATCTGAACCCACATGTTCCATTTCTTCTTGAAGAGATTCTCTTAACTCAGGAATGGATGGAGGGCCGCTAGGAGGACCAAATAGGAGGGAATGAAGATAGAATCCTGATCCACCCGCAACTATGGGAACATTTCCCCTATCTAAAATTTTTTGACATGCATTCCGCGCTTCATAGAAAAAATCCACTACATTGAAACTTTCATGGATATCTCGGATATCGATAAGATGATGCGGGATCAGCAAGCGATCCTCTCTAGAGACTTTGGCCGTTCCAATATCCATCCCTCTATATACTTGCATGGAATCAGCAGAGATGATCTCTCCATCCATCTCTTTTGCTAATTTCATAGCTAAAGCGGACTTACCTGTACATGTCGGGCCTGAAAGGACAATAACTCTTTTTTTTTTTTTTTGGAGATTTTCAGGAATGTGCTTTTGGACTTCCAAAGCAAAGCCTAGAATGATTCGCTTGATGTCTTCTTGTGTTTCAATACATGTTCCGGTCACGATAGTCCTTTATTGCATAGGGCAGATCAAAAATGGTGCAGACCATCTTCTTCATTTTTAACAATTTCTAGAACATGATCAAAGCCAGACATCTTTAAAACATCCATAACATTTGGACTTACAGAGCTTAAAACCATTTTTCCGGAAAGCGATTTCAATTTCTTTGTGATGGAAAGTAACATTCTCATCCCTGCGCTACTCAAGTAATCGACCCCAGAAAAATCGAGGAGAAGCTTAAGTTGTCCATTGTGGATATAATCAAAAACTTGATGTTCAGTAGGGGGAGATGAGACGGCATCCAGTTTTCCATGCATTTTTAAAATCAAAATATCACCCTGCATCTTTTCTTTAATATCAACGATTCCCTCAACGTTGCTCATAGAATATATCCGTAGGTATAGTGTTAATATCCAAAACTCAGGTTAAAATGTCTATTTTTTTTCATGTTAACTTGAGGTCCCATGAAATTGCAACAAAAAACCTTACATTTTCTATGGTTTGAATCTTTAGTATATGATGCTATTAGAAAAAAATAGCAAAAAGACCTATAATATGCTTAATTATTTATAATCGAAGGATATCGATGTCAAAAACAAACTTATCTTTTATTTACCTTAAAGGATGTCGCGCGCATAACTTAAAAAATTTAAATGTGAAGATTCCAAAAAATTCAATTACTGTCATCACAGGAGTGAGCGGCTCGGGGAAGTCATCCTTAGGATTCGATACACTTTTTGCTGAGGGTCAAAGGCGTTACCTAGAATATCTTTCCCCCAAGGTCAGAAGTTGGATTAAACAAATGCCGAAACCACAAGTCGACTTTGTTGAAGGACTTTCCCCAACTTTAGCTATTGGACAAGGAAGTCATGGATTATTTCCTACAGGAATCGTTGCGACTTATACAGATCTGCACGAATTTTTTGCTCTCCTCTTCTCCGTAGTTGGTGAACAGCATAGTCCTACAACTGGAAAAAAACTCATTCGCTATTCACGCCAGGAAATTATCGACTTAATCATAAAAGAAAATCCTCAGGGAGCTCGTATCCAAATTTTAGCTCCCATGAAAACAACAACAGAACACCCTCCTCAGCAAGCCTTGACGCATATGCAACAACTCGGATTTGTAAGGTTTAAAATCGATGGTGCCGATTGGAATAGCGACGATCCCTTACCCTCTTTATCGCCCTCATCGTCAATTGACGTCGTTGTCGACCGCTTGGAAATGAAGGAGGGATTACGAGAAAGAATAGCCCTCTCAGTGGAAACTGCAATGGATCTCAGTCAGGGAATTTTAAAAATTCAAGAGGGGAAGGATGGCAGTATCCGCGCCTTTACCGAAATCTACGTCTGCCCAGACACGGGGTTTTCTTTTGTTCCGTTAAAAAGCGGGGATTTCAATTTTCTGTCTTCTCAAGGGGCATGTAAGTTTTGCTTTGGACATGGTGGTGAAGATAGAGTAAATCCTGATCTTGTCTTATCGGTAGACGGACCACCCGTTTTAGAACAGGTATTCAATTTGTGCGAACATTTACCCAGTCGTATCGCAGAATCGCTAAAGCCTCTTTTTTCAGAATTATGGAAAACTTGGAATCTAGACTCTTCCCTTACTCTTAAAAAGCTTTCCAAAGATATTTTAGAAAAAATACTATTTGGAAGCGAAGATCAACTAGTAATATCTCTAGTGATCAATGAAAAAAAACGGTCCATACAAACCGGTTGGAGAGGCTTAATCCCATTTCTTAATGAGGCGCTAAAGGATAAATTTCTTAAGCAATCATTCTGGCAATTGGGGATTGTTGAATGGATGACCTGCCCTGCCTGCAATGGGGCGCGTTTAAAGCCTGAAAGCCTTGCCTGTTTGATTGAAGGGAGGGGAATACATGAACTTTATGCGATGACAATCTCCGAACTCGAACAGGTCGTAAAAAAATGGCATTTTAATGGGAAGAAAGAAGTCATTGCCAATGAAATATTGCCTCATATCTATTCAAGATTGCGGTTTTTAGCACAAGTAGGCTTGGGATACCTGAGTCTTAATAGAAAAGGGAAAACATTAAGCGATGGTGAAGCGCAGAGAATTCAACTGGCTTCTCAGATAGGTGCAAAGCTTTCAGGCATTATTTATGTTTTAGATGAACCTTCTTTGGGACTTCATCGACAAGACATCCATCATCTCCACATGGTCATCAAAGAACTAAAAGAACTGGGTAATACAGTCGTTATCGTTGAGCATGAAAAAAGTCTAATTGGCTTAGCAGATCACATCATTGAAATGGGGCCTGGAGCTGGAAAGCACGGGGGAGATATTGTGTTTCAAGGCGACTGGGATTCATTGATGAATTCAAACAGCCTAACAGGTCAATGGTTAAGCGGACGGCTAACTCTTTCTCAACCACCTCGTAGAAAGTCTCAGACCGCATGGCTGCATGTTAAGGAAGCAAAACTCCATAATTTAAAGAGCGTTAATGTTAAAATCCCTCTCCATTCTTTTGTTGGAATTTGTGGCGTTTCTGGATCGGGCAAATCCACACTTGCTTTAGATATTATTGCAGACCCATTAAAAAGCGCGTTATTGCGAAGAAGTCAACCATCTGGATTAAGTGGCTTCGAAGGTATTAAAAGGGTCATTGTGGGCGAACGATTAAGTGATCGTGTTTCGCCTCGATCCATTCCTGCGACTTACGTTGGAGTCATGACTCCTATTCGTTCTCTGTTTGCTGAAACTCGATTGGCTAAAGCAAGAGGGTATGGACCCGCTCGTTTCAGTTTAAATAAAAGGGGAGGACGCTGTGAAGCCTGCGAAGGATTAGGAAGAGTTCGAGTCACCATGCAGTTTATGCCTGACTTATTTATTCCTTGTGAGTTATGTCAAGGCAAGCGTTATAATAGTGAAACTCTGCAAGTTACTTGGAATCAGCATCATATGGCTGATATCCTTGAGATGTCCGTCGAACAAGCCGCTCTTTTTTTTAAGAACATCCCAAGCATTGCCAAAACGTTAAATCTGATGAGTCAAATGGGCTTGGAGTATTTAACTCTAGGACAGCCTTTCAACACGCTTTCAGCTGGTGAAATTCAGAGGTTAAGGTTGGTTTCAGATCTATCCGAACGCTCACTTGAACCTACACTTTACATTTTGGATGAGCCTTCTTCAGGATTGCATCTTCACGATATCGAGAAGTTGGTTCGGATCCTACACCAACTAGTTGAAAAAGGCCACTCAGTCATCTGTATCGAACATCATCTGGATATCTTAAATCAGGCCGACTGGGTTATCGAACTTGGACCAGAAGGGGGACCTAAAGGGGGGTATCTTCTCTTTGAAGGGCCTCCAGAAAAGTTAGCTCTGTCAGAGACCCCCACGGGAAAGGTTTTCAAAAGTAATGTTAAGGTGAAAGCTTCCAAAGGAAAAAAAACAATAAAATAAAGTGAAGAATTTTCTTCCCTGACTTATAATCTCCAATCAGCATTATGTGATGTTTTTATTTAATTTTTAACAGTCGAGAATCATACCCATGCGCATCCCTTTATCTTGGATTAAAGAATACCTTCCTCTAAGTCATTCTGTAGAAGAAATCGCTTCATTGCTAACTATGGCCGGTCTAGAAGTGGACAGTTATCAAACTTTCGGCAATCGTTTCAAAAATATCGTTGTAGGCAAGGTTTTAGAAGTAGAAAAACATCCACAAGCTGATAAATTAGTTGTTGCTAAGGTTACGGATGGAAATGAAACCTATCAAGTGGTATGCGGAGCTCCTAACTGCCGAGCAGGTTTAATCACAGCATTTGCTCCTATTGGAGCTTCCTTAGATGATAGTCAAGGAACTTTTGTGATCAAAAAATCTCGTTTGCGGAATGTTGACTCTTTTGGAATGTTATGTTCTGGTAAGGAATTGGGACTCACTGATGATGATGATGGAATCATGGAGCTGTCTGGTCAGCTTCCTCTAGGAAGCCTACTTTCTAATTGGTTTTCCGACACAATTTTTGAAATTTCATTGACGCCAAATTTAGGACATTGTGCTTCTATTTTAGGTGTTGTAAGAGAACTTTCCGCTGCCACAAATCAAAGGTATCTGGTTCCCATTCCAAAACTCAATGAAGGTACTCATTCCATTTTCGACCAAATTGAGGTTGAGGTAAAAAATCCACAACAATGCCCTCGCTATGCCTGTCGTTTAATTCAGAATATTAATGTAGCCCCTTCACCTGATTGGTTAAAAGAAAGAATTGAAAAAAGCGGTTTAAGAAGTATTAATAATATTGTCGATATCACTAACTACGTTCTCCTTGAATTTGGACATCCTCTCCATGCTTTTGATTTAGATAAGATTAATGGACGTCATCTGATTGTTCGCCTAGCTGAAGAGGGGGAAACGATCGTGACTTTGGATGGCAAAGAACGCGCTCTTCTTCCTTCGCATCTAGTGATCGCAGATCAAGACCGTTCCCTAGCTATTGCAGGGGTTATGGGTGGATTATACTCAGAGGTGTCTGACGTAACCCATTCTATTCTTCTAGAGGCGGCATATTTTGATCCCGTCACTATTCGAAAGGCAAGCAAGCAATTAGGCCTACAAACGGAAGCATCAAAACACTTTGAACGAGGAGCTGATGCAAATCAGATTGAGTTAGCCCTCAATAGAGCTGCACAACTTATCCAAGAGGTTGCAGGTGGAGAGATTCTAGAGGGTATTCTCGACATTCAAACACAGACATTTGAACCAAAATCCATTCAATGTAGATCCAGTCGCACGAACAAAATTTTAGGGATACACATCAGCCAAGGAGAAATCGAGGATATCTTCAAAAGATTAGGCTTCGAAACACTCTATATTTCCGAAGAACAGCTAATGGTCACTGTCCCCACTTATCGTGTTGATATTAGGGAAGAAATTGATCTAATCGAAGAGGTTGCCAGGATTTATGGTTATGGTAACATTAAGGGAAAACGGTCTGGAGCTAGACCATCGATTATTCCTGATGCTCCCATGTATATCTTTGAGTCTCAAATGCGAGCACTTCTGATTCAAGAGGGTATGCAGGAATTTCTTACCTGCGATCTTATTGGACCAACCCTTACGCAAATAGTGCAAGATCAAACCATTTCACCGGACTCTACAATTAATGTGATTAATCCTGTTTCTATCGAGCAATCTATATTGCGGACTTCACTCCTTCCCGGTTTACTACAAGTCGTTAAATATAATTACGATCATCAATGCCATGCGATCAAAGGATTTGAAATCGGACGTATTCATTTTAAAAATGGTTCCCAATTTGTAGAGCAGTCAATGGTGGGAATGATTTTGACTGGGCCAAGTCACCCACATAACTGGAATACTATTAGTCAACTTTTCGATTTCTTTGATCTTAAAGGAATTATAGAAGTTTTTTGCAAAGAGCTAGGAATCCAACAGCTTGTTTTCAAAAATCTTAATCTCTCTTCTCTTCATACAGGGAGACAAGCTTCTGTCTTTGTAGGAGATTTAGAAATCGGTTCATTTGGGGAAATTCATCCTGCCGTCCAACGTCGGCTCGATGTTCCTCAGAGGATTCTTTTCGCGGAATTTAATTTGCATGATCTTCTCAAGGTATCTAAACCTCTTGAAAGGGTGTCTGAACTTCCGCTCTATCCAGGATCGGAAAGAGATATTACTCTAACAATTGAACAGCGAGTTTCTTTTCAAAATGTTTTGGATGCAATACAAATTAAAAAATTCCCATTATTGGAAAATGTCAGCTTGGTGGGTATCTACCGAAATGATAAAATCGGCAGGGAGTTCCAAAATATGACTTTGCGGCTTAATTACCGTGATTTAAATAAGACTCTTTCCAAAGAAGAAGTAGAAGCCGAACATCAACGTGTTCTCGCGGATTTACATAGTCATTTAAAAGGGGATATAGTGGCTTAGAATCGTAATTTCCTACTCTCAACTGTGTGCGTATTCGATTACTAAATGTCTTGCAAATAATAAAACGCACTTATTAACGCAAAGGAGCAAAGAAAGGAAAACGAAATTTCACAGGGGATTATTGGAGCTGCAATTGAGGTTCATGTGATTGTAAGAGTACTAGGTTACTAAAAAGCGCCTTCATAGAGTCATTAACGGCCTAACATAAGTGTTACCGGTAGGCGGTAAGGATTCGTGTAAAATACACACATAGATTTAAATCCTTACCGCCTATCTTGTTCATCCTGAGCATGCGATAGTTTCTACCCTGGGTGTTTTTGACTAAAATCGCAAAATGTCAATTAGCAGCTTTAGTCAAAAACACCTAATATGGCAATCCTTTAGCGGGTCCAGGCAGTTAGCCTGAAAAATCAGACTAAAAATGCTAAAATCGAGACAGAGAGCGCAGAGAGGGGTAACCTTCATTATACCTACCAGCAAATCTATTTTCTTTTGTAGTTCAAGTACGGGTTCCTCGCTTAACCTTGTAATTATCAAAAAGAATTCGTGCTTTTTCGATGGAACTATTTGCAAGAAGTGTGATTTTTGCAGCATCTAGTTCGCAAAGGAGAGTGGTTTTTCCACCTCCCATTTCTTCAAATTCTTCTACTGAGATTTGAAACTGAGCATTCTGCTTTGTACTAGCAACAGCTTGAGCCCCCACAATCTTGAAAAATGCCTTTTGAGTTTTTTCAGTTAGATAATCGAAACCGGCAAAGGGACGATTGTAATCACTTCTTAGAGTTTCCTCCATTTCTGCTTTAGTTAGTCCTCCGGGGGGAAGTCCTAAAGTTGTAAATTTGGGATCCTCACTCGAATCATCAACGCAAATGACATTATAGCCACGGCACTGGCCATTTAAGTGTTTATCAACATAAATACCTATATTTTGAAAATAAAGCTGATCCCCTTTTCTAATTGTTTCCAATTGCGGATTTTCTTTTACAAAATAGGTTCGTAAACGCGCGATGGGATTATTATTAAGCTTAGAACCTATCATTAGTGGAGTAGTGGAATCAGCGGAAAAAAGGATTTTAAATTTTTCCGGACCAATGATTTCTAATACTGCTTCATATTGCGCTACTTGACAAACTTCCCCGCAACCTATCAAACTAAGATTTTTTCGAATAGATAGAAGCGCTTCAACGGAATCAACACCATCTTTAAGGATAAAATTTAAAACCATTTTCCCTGAAGGACTGCTCTTATCCTCGGCGAGTTTAAAATGTTTTGTGTTTAAAAATCCGTGATAAAAGCTATCGCGCTGATAGAGATGCTCCAATCTTTCATTCTGATTGTTTTCTTTTAAAGCCTTGTAATAGTCTTGTGGATAAAAGATCCCGCGCTGTAATAGAGAATGATTTGCGTTGTAATTAAGTCGTTCTTGACTATCTGCAGCAATAGAACGAATCACATTGGAAATTGAATCACTTAAACGAATGCAAACTTCCTCCCTAGTTAAAATATTCGGAGTGTTAACAGACTGGTATCCTTTTGATTCTGAAGCTACAAGAGTTAATAAAGACATAGTTCTCCATTTAATAAAAAAATATATTATAATAACATTGTATAATATATTTAAATAAAAAATCAACAATAGTTATTACAATTGTAGGCGCAAAATAGAAATGTCTGGTTTCTCCAAATTAGAAATGTCCGGTTCCTCTTTTTTGTAAAACATTTCTTTACTATGAATAACTAACCCTAATAACCAAAAAGGAGGGTTAGTATGCAAAAGGAGGTCATCATGATTCAACCAGAGATTTCAAGAGGAGATATCTTCTCGGAGAGTAACGAAGGAGGGAAAGCCGCTAATTGACATTTCGCGGTTTTAGTCAAAAACGCCCAGTAGGAAAAAAAGTCTTCTTCCTTAACATAACTAATACCAAATGAAAAAATTAAAAATACAATTCAAAATATGATATAAGAATTCCTTTTCAAATAAAGGAATTCTCATGTCGTCAAAGAACCCGATTTTTTTAGAAAAAAATCAAATACATAACTTTAAACAATTAGCAAAACGTGCAAATGATCCAAGAGAGAAAATTCGTTTGCTAGCATTTGCCCATATGCAAGATGGTAAAAGCCCAAGAGAGGCAGCAGAAGCTGTAAAAGTAACTAGAAATGCAGTTTACGTTTGGCTAAGAAAATTTAAAAAAGATGGATTAATAGGCCTTAAAGAAAAAGGAGGGAGAGGAGCTAAACTTAAAATTTCTATGTCAGAATCAGAAGCTTTTCGTAATGCTGTTTTGGAACTGCAGAAAGGACGCTCAGGAGGAAGAATAAAAGGACAAGATGTTTTGGATATGATGAAAAGCAAATTTGGAGTTATCTGTACAAAGCGTAGTGCTTACAATCATTTAAAAAGAGCCAATCTTGTTTGGGTAAGTGCTCGTTCACAACATCCAAATTCCGACCCCTTATAGCCTATTTAAAGTGTGTTTTAACAAATTCTCCTTGTTCAAAATAGAAACTTGAAACGATTTCAAAAGTGAATCAGAACAATCGTTAAGAAATATTTTTATTTTTATGGAATTTGTTAATCGATTGAATAATAATAAATATTAAATATCATTAAAATAATGACTGTTTGGTTAAATAACTTTGGTGATTTTAAATTCTTGCGACTCCTCTTATCCAAAGGCTAATAGGTGTCGTGTTAGAAATGATTGAAATAAAAAATAAATGGTTTCCCCATTCCATGAAGTTGAAAAATTCAATCAGTTATTACTCATATCTCACGAAATTTTTCCAGCCTCAAGTCAGGCGCATTAAGTCGATTTCTTTTTAACTTGGGTTTCGAAAGATGGCTCCTTTTTGCCGACCAATTTCGTCCTCTTACTTTAAGTTTATCTATAAAATTATCTCGTCTAAAATATGATGAAAACGTGAAAATGAAAAATGTTGAAAAAATAGGGTTGCGAGAAATGTAACTGTTTTGTATTGTGGTAACTTCACTCAAGCGAAATGCAAAAGCAGACGCAACAAAGTGAAAGCAGTGACCGTGAGTCAGTGAGATGTTTTGACAGTATAAGAAAGACAATGTGCAAG
>JBEPVL010000033.1:0-27953 GCA_041691035.1 Chlamydiota bacterium | reverse complement strand
ATAAACAAGAAACATCGTTGGTTGGATAGTGAGTCCTATAAAACCGGATGAACCGGATTTTAGTTATTTCTTATTAAGATTCGATAAAGAAATATTCTAAAAAAAATAATTTACAATGAGTCAATAATAAGAATTAGTTTTTTATATATTTTCTATTATTTTTAATTATCCTACCGACGAAATCGATTCTACCTATTACATACGCATTAGGCTTAATTAATAAATATAGTGTAAAGAATATTTACAAAATAAGCAGGATTGTCACAAGCGGCGCTAGAATAACCTTTACCCGAAGGTGATGCTTTGTAAATAATTTCTTGTAAAATCTCAGGAAAATTAAGAGATATCGAAAGTTTTTGCTAATATGAATCCAATATGCTAGTCTTTGAGCGATGCTTCCTATTCTTTAATCTCCATATTTAGCTCAAGGAATATCCATGAAAACTTTCAATCAATTTTATCTTACTGCATTATTAGTGACGGTGAGCACGTTATTTCAAGGATGTGCTAGGAATGGGAATGATGTTTGGGAAGACACCAAAACGGCAGGCAGACATCTAAAACGCAGCGTGCATGCACTATCTGGATCTAATCCTGAATCCAAGCAAATCCGATCAAAAGATGATTTCACTTATATTGAAGATGGAGACAGCTACCCACAAAATAACTTCCAGCAGGATCAATGGCAGGAATTTCAAGATGGTTCCACACCACAAAATATGATGTCAGCAGATTTTATTCCTCTTGAAGATCAAGCTAACAACGATTTTGCAATGGCCGACATCATCGCGCGCCAACCACGTGAAACACCCGGAGAAGCAGGTAGCTCAATTCCTGGGATTGAATATTTTAGAGATCCGAGCACTATTCCCCAATTAGCACCCATTTTCCAAGCAGTCACCTTCGATTACGATAGCAGCCTCATTAAAGGTGAGAGAAATCTTCAAGTGGTTCGTAACATTTCTGACTACTTAAGATGTCATCCAAACGTGTTTGTTTTCATTGAAGGTCATACATGCGAAAGAGGGCCACAAGCCTATAACTTAGCTTTAGGTTCACGTCGTTGCAATATTGTCCGCAATCATTTAATTGATTTAGGAGTGAATCATGATCAGCTATTTACAATATCGTTTGGAAAAGAACGTCCTTGCATTATGGAAGGCCATGATGAAGCCTTAGCAAGAAATAGGAGAGCAGAGTTTAAAATCTATGTTCGCTAAGAGAGCCTTACCATTATTGACGTTACTCTTTCTTGGATTCTTTATGAGGGCTGACGCACAGCCTTCCCCTATTTCTCGCCCTGCCCCTGAAGATCCTTCACGTCAACTAAAAACAATCCTCCAGGATCTTAAACATGAAGTGCGTAACCATGAAGTGGAAATTCGCACATTTGAAGATCGCCTGCATAATCAAGAAGCTGCTTACGATCAACTTCGACAGCAGGCACAAACTGAAATGAACTCCCAAAAAGACTATACACGTGCAATTTCTGTTAACCTCGAAGGAAAACTGAATTCCTCAGAGGAACGCATAAGCACCATTGATCGGGCAACTAAAGGGATCATCACTGATATCCGTCAAATCCAAACCCAATTTAATGAAACGATCCTCTCTCTCAATCAAATTAAAGAACGGTTAACGCAACTTGAGAAATATCTTGAAATGCAAACTAAACACATGACAAGCTTGGAGTCAGCTTTACACTCTATGGTTGATCTAATCGACTCTAAGGATGTGCCAACACAAGAAGTTTGCAAAGAAATGGAAGAAGGCGTTTCAACCTATAAAGTTCAATCGGGCGATACTCTAAAGAAAATTGCTATTGCTCATAAGATTTCCGTTCAGAAAATAAAAGATACCAACCAGCTTGCGAGTGATCGTATCAACATTGGTCAGATTCTTAAGATACCGAAATAGGTCATCTTATGCACATCTCTACACAACCCATTGGCCTTTTTGATTCCGGAGTTGGCGGACTTACTGTCATGCGTGAGGTCATGAAGGCCCTTCCTAATGAAAACCTTGTCTACTTTGGAGACACTGCCCGTTTACCCTATGGTAATAAAGGAAAAGAGACAGTGATTCGCTATTGTATGGAAAATCTCTCCTTTCTCCTTCATAAACAGGTAAAATTGGTTGTTGTCGCCTGCAATACCGCAACAGCTTTCGCTCTCTCTGCGTTAAGAGATTTTTTTTCACTCCCCATCGTTGGCGTGATCGAATCGGGCGCTCAAAAGGCAGTGAAGACAACAAAAACAGGATGTATTGCTGTATTAGGTACAAGAGGAACTATTCAATCGGGTGCCTATCAAAAAGCCTTAGAACAGCTCGATCCCCATCTGACCGTGATTCCCATCTCCTGTCCCTTATTTGTTCCCTTAGTTGAGGAGGGTATGAGCGGGCATCCTGCTACTGAACTCATTATTCGCGAGTATCTCAAAGATTTAGCTGGATATCCTATTGATACACTATTATTAGGGTGCACGCACTATCCTCTTTTATTTGACCAAATTCAACAGGTTGTGAGTGAGAAAATCACATTGGTCGATTCTGCTACAACATGTGCTAGCAAAGTTGCTGAGATGATTCACGATTTAGGATGGGCTAACATGCCAAACATTTCCCCTCGTCACCAATACTACGTTTCTGATGACATTCAAAAATTTCAAGAACTAGGAGAACGGGTTTTTGGTCATGTTCTTGATGAAGTTGGTCTTCAAGCATAAGTAGGAGATCATAGTAAAAATCCCTAAAACCATAACTATGGTGATCCAATGAGTGTAGGTTTTATTTTCTTGAATCCTTTTGGCATTTACAAAAAGAAACTGATTGCCTTCATTACTCCTTAAAAGGAATCCTTGCAACACTGCTATATGATTCATTTGCTCACCCGTTAACTGCTTGACCAGAATTTGATGTCGATTCGCTGGACCAATACAACAACTTTTCAGATTAGGTTTAGAAGAAAGAACATGGTCTTCCCCAAAGGGATACAGGAATCCCTTCAGTTGTATTTCTTTGCCAATTAATTGTTCTTCATTATTATCATGAAAAAGTTGATCGACTGTTAAAATAGAAAACGCATTTATGTCAGCGTTGAGCAGGATAAATAATAAAATACCGATCATTGAACACCTAATCTTTAAAACTGAAAACATACAAATCAGGTTAATATGTCCACATATTTATTCACATCAGAATCTGTTTCTGTAGGACATCCTGATAAAGTAGCTGATCAAATTTCCGACGCTATACTTGATGCATGTTTAACAATAGACCCTTACGCTCGTGTAGCCTGCGAAACATTAGTCACACGAGGTCTAGTGGTATTAGCAGGTGAAGTTTCCATGCAAGGGAATATTGATTACCATCGAGTTGTAAGAAAAACCATATCAGAAATCGGTTATAATCACGTTGAAGAGGGTTTTGATGCAGATTCTTGTGGGATAACTGTCACTGTTCATGAGCAATCACCCGACATTGCCTTAGGAGTAAGCTCAGATAAAAATAGCTACCAACAACTAGGCGCTGGTGATCAAGGTCTTATGTTTGGATATGCTTGCAATGAGACGCCAGAACTTATGCCTATGCCCATAATGCTTGCTCACGCACTTGTTAGACAACTGCGCCTCGAGAGAATTGCTGGAACTATCTCTTATTTGAGGCCTGATGCTAAAGTCCAGGTTACTCTTGAATATGATTCCACTCATCACCCCATCCGAGTAAATACCATTGTTCTATCCACACAGCATGAAGATAAAATCACTTTACCAAGAATTCAAGAAGATATGCGAGAACTTGTTCATCACATCATCCCCGCCCATCTTCTTGATGAGAAAACAATATTTTTTTTTAACCCAACTGGTAGATTTGTTTTAGGAGGCCCTTCCTGTGATACCGGGTTAACCGGAAGAAAAATCATTGTTGATACTTATGGAGGAATGGCAAGACATGGTGGAGGGGCCTTTTCCGGAAAAGATCCCACTAAAGTTGATCGCTCAGCCGCCTATATGGCACGTTATATAGCAAAAAACATTGTTGCAGCTAAACTTGCAAAGCGCTGTGAAATTCAACTCTCCTATGCGATTGGGATCCCTCATCCGATATCCATTTCAGTTGACACTTTTGGAACTTCTTCTGTGGACGAGAAAACGTTAATGCAAATCATTCCTTGTGTCTTTCCTTTGACTCCAAGTTCCATCATCGAATGTCTCGAATTGAATCACCCTATTTATCGTCATACAGCCTATGAGGGTCATTTTGGGAGATTAGAACCTGAATTCTCTTGGGAAAAGATAGATCGCATTCCGCTTCTTTTGGAAACATTAAAAAAAAATTAACACAATCGTTCTCTTTTTGATTGATTTAATTTACCATTAAGCCTAAAAAAAATGCTTACATTATTCGGTAGGAGGCCTAGAACATGTCCCGTTATTTGACTCTTTTGACACTTTTTTTGAGCACTCTAATCACTTCATCAGCCTTTGGAGACTCCTGTTGTTGCGTAGACCTCTGCACAGCTCTAGAATTAGGGGTTGGATGGAGAAGAGACTCCTTAAACTGGAAAGTTAAGGATATGGAAAGTAGCTATATCAGCGCAGAAGCCGATTCTAGAATTCATTATAAGGATGTCGAGTTCTATGTGGGATACGGGAAAGTTAAATGGGTTGGCTCTGAATTCTATATTAAATTAGAGGGTGAATATGGACAGTCCCAAAAGGGACGCGCGGAAGAACATTTTCATATTGAGAGCTCCATCCTTTCTCACAGCATTCATGCACTCACTGATAATCCAATTAAACGAAGAAGTGAAGTCTACGACTTCGATCTCGCTTTCGGATATCCAATCACGTTTTGTCACTGCAGAGGATATGTTGTCCCCATGATCGGGTGTTGTTACCACCGTCAACGTTTACGTGTAAAGGATCGTCATTCCTCCTCTTCGTCATCCTCATCTTACTTCGACTCCTCTGATTTCGAAAAATATAGCAGTGAGTGGTATAATAATGGAGAATCTATTGACTCTTCCTTCTTTTATCCCTCGTCGTATAGCTCTTCAGATTTTATTGTGAGCCCTTCAAACCCTTTTAATTCATTCCAAATTTCGGATCCTTTTGGTTCACCAAGCAGCGATCACGTCAATATTGCAAGTGTTTTGGGATTGAGCACAGACAAACGAACAGATATGGAGAGATTCACCTGGTATGGTCCCTTCCTAGGTTTGGAAGTTGCCTATGGATTAGATCCTCACTGGACCTTACGCGCAGAAGGAAACTTTAACTTTTTAAACAACTGCCACCGTAAAAGAGATTCAAAAACAGGCGTCTATTTTGTTGACGGCTACCATCGCAAAGGATGGGCTTACGGCTTCGACGGCCTAGTATCGACGACCTATATGTTGGATACATGCTGGTTTTTCACAGGAACAGCACAGTATAAATGGTGGAAAGCGCACTCAACCCATGATGAGCTCCATTGGACTTCTGTGGAACTCGATATCGGCATCGGATTCCGCTGGTAAAAATCCATCTTTCATTCGAATGTAATCGTTCAATAAGGTTGAACCGTAGATTAGACTTTAGAGGGAGTTGCAAAATTACCTCTAAAGTCTAAGGTATATCTCTATTTGACTATAACGGCAGGCATAATTTTTTTAATTAGATCTTGAAAAGCAGCCTCACTAACGTTTTTATAGTAGTTTCCATAATGTGCTTTATGAGCACTAAAAGATGCAAATGTAGCAATGTCCCTATCATTAACAATGGCGTCATTGTCTGATAAAGATTCTTTAACAGGAAATTGATTAACAATTTCGATCAAAAAAGGAATCCATTCATTATTCATACTAAAAGGCACATAGGCATTTGCCTCAATTTCACCATTCTTAAAAGCAGCGCGATAGTAATTTTTTTTATAAATAACGGTAAGTTTTACATCCAAATTAGTTCTTGGGACGAAAAATTCTAGTGGATTACTGATATTCCGTTGAGCTTTTTTATACGTCTCTTCAGCAGTAGCAGTAGCTTTTATGATAGCCTCTTTTTCTCGTTCTTCTTTTGCTTTTAAGCAATTTTGACTTTTGACTATGTTAAAATCTAGTTCTTGTCGAATATTTTTGAGCAAAAAACTTATTGTGTAAGGTTCAGAAAAAGGAATGTATTGCAAAAAGTAATAGGAAAAAAGACCACGATTACATCGACGGATGACTTTGTCCTCTACTTCCTTTATAGCAGTTCTAGCCTTTTCAATTGCTGTTTCAGTAAAAAATTTTTGTTTATACTTAGTTGAATCTAAATTCAAAGATAAATTTTTTAAAAATGCCCTAGCAAATCCATAACCAGGGATTTGATTAGTTGTAACAACAAGGTTATCCCAGTCTGCTCTATAAAACATATTCTATAATTCTTTTTGTTTTAAAAATAAATAAAAATTTATTTATTTATATTTTTAGTAATTATTTCACTCATTAAAACTTTGGCTAATTCTCCAAATTCTTCATTTTCAGTCTTCATATAACGTTTTCTTTTCCTGTGTTCGTAATGTGATAACACTTTTACAATTAATAATTTATTTATTATATTTACTTTAATACAAAATAAATTACCTTTGATTTTAACAACGAAATCTCCAGATCTATCCAATGAAGAATTCCAGTCTTCCATTAAAAAAAATTCAAAGGGATTATCTGTATTCTTTTTAGCTTCTTCTAGCACTATTTCTTCGCTTTTTTTTATCTCAACTTTGTCTTCAATGGATTTTTTTTGTGAATTTAATTCCTGACGCACTTTTTGGAGGAGACAACTAATGACATTTACTTGTGAAAATGGAATATGCTGAATAAATCCATATAGCCAACAACGACCACGAATCTTTTTTTCAATATGATCAAGACATTGAATCGCCTCTATTATTTCGGCTATATCAAAAACACCTTCTTGAAGTTTATAAGAAAGAGCTTTTAAAACCCCTAGAGCACGTCCTTTTCCTGGTATATTAGCTTCTTGATTAAAGATTACACCTTTTACATCGCTCACAACATAAATCATAAAATCATTACCTTTCTTTATTTTTAATATAACAGATAATATATCTAAATAATGAATAGACTTCAACTTAAATTTAAATTATTCGATTTTTTCCTAAACGGGTAAAATAGAAAAGTATAATATTTCATATTTTTATTTTCGCATGAATTTAAGATGTAGGTCGGGTTTTAACTACTCAAGAAAATAAACCAATCTAAAGCAAGGATCTTCATCTTGCAATAAGTCCATCTTCAAGCCATCGGATGGTGTCTAATCATTTTTTTCATATAAATCCTTCAAAAAAGATGAAGGATGCAGTTTTTCACATAACTCATGCAAGAGCATTCCTCTTTTTTGAGGTTTATTGTACAGATGACTCAACCGCACTTACTCACGTATTCCACTAATTACTTTTGAAATAAAATTAAAAATGTAGAAAAAAAAAGCAAAAATGATTATTCAAAAATATTAACTACATGTGATCAATAAGAACCAGATAACCTGGAGAGTATTATGTTTAAATTATTTAGCAACAGTCGTCTTACTGTGATGTTAGTGCTTGCATCACTAAGCACAATAGGTTCCTCTTTAATGGCAAATTGTTGCGAATCCTACGATCGCAATAGGTTTTATATCGGAGGATTTGGGGGCGGATTGTTCTCAAACTCTACAAAATTATCTCAAATGGGAACCGCATACTTCACTGAAGCTGAGGGAGGTCCTTTGGCTGTATTTGCTCAAGGACATACAAAAAAAACCTCGACAGGATTTGGTGGCGTACAACTTGGTTATGAATGGTCGCCATGCCCTTACGATTGTGAATGTCCAGATTGGATTATAGCTCCAGCTGCAGAGGTGGAGGCTTATTTTTATGGTCATAAGAAAAAGGGACATCTCATTAATCCCACAGCCAGACTACCAGAACACGATTTTGCAGATTCCTTCCATATGAATTCGGTTGTATGCCTTGCTAATATTGTGCTTTCTGTAAAAAGTCCCTTTTGGTGCAAATTCTCTCCCTATGTAGGGGGTGGTATTGGTGCAGCACGGATATCCATTCGAGATGCCAAATCATTACAAGTGGCGCCTGTTGAACTAGGCATAAACCATTTTAATTCACAACGCAGCGATTCTTCCTGGGCTTTTGCAGCTCAGGCAAAGGCTGGACTCCGCTATAACATCTGTGACCGTTTTCATGTTTTTGCTGAATATCGCTATTTATATATCGATTGCAGCAATTATATTTTAGGATCGACAGTATACCCCACTCACGCAGCCACTTCGCCATGGAACTTTAAAATAAAAGATATCAACTACAATGCATTTGCTGTGGGTTTTCAGTTTGACCTCTATTAGAAAAAAATAAATGAGCAGGTATTCACTGTATATTTTCATTTCACAACCAGGCGAAATGAAAAGTACATGAACCTGCTCCCTGTGATTTAACTCTAATTATAAATCCGATAAAAACAAGCGCACTAAAAATCTATCAATATTTTTTTATAATTGTTTGGAGCATATAAATGATGAAAGCAATGTCAAGTCTCCTCTTGGAGACCAATCGATTAGTTTACAGGCTTTTTTTACCTTTGTAATATTATTTCCTTGGCTACTTAGCAGCCGGGAAGGAGTCATTGTAGACACCACTGTCATAGGGGAGTCGCCTCCATGCGCACCGAATTTTTTTTCAAACCATCAACATACCCCACTATGGTATTATAAGGGTTCGTTTAGTGCGTGAAGGAAACCTCTTTACTGGTTATGTATCCGATGATGGTGTTAGGTGGACTCAAATCGGTAAAAGGACCTTATCGCTTTCCAATACGCTCCACATAGGCCTAGCCTCTGCCGGTTACCATCCATTTTTTCAACAAACGACAACCTATGATTGTGTGACTGTAAACAACAACTAGGTTGTGTTACTTGACGCTTGCAGTATTGGAAATTACTGCAAGCTAAGAGCAAGATCCGGTTTTTCAAAATTCTTAATCTATAGAAGAGGCTTCCAGTACCCTCTCTTCCTTGGTTATTGGAGAAAAAATGTATTTTAATGCTTCATTAATTTGATTTAAGCGAAAAAACAAACCACCTGAACGACACAGATATTTTCCAAAGACCATCTGCATGTCATTTGAAAGCCGAGTTGCAATTTGAAAATAGCGCACTGTTTTCTTTTCAGATTCCGTATCGACCTGTTGATTCAATTTAAAATAGTCATCACTCAAAAGAATGGTTAATGCATAAGAGTAAGCAGGAAGTATGGAGTAGATCGATTCTCCTTCTTCCAGTCTTGCATAAACATCAAACAAGCTACCTCTCTTTTCATATTCCGCAATAGCTTGCTTGATAGGATGTGTGTTATTAAGCTTGTCCAATATTATCTCTGGAGTCAATTGCCAAATATTTACAGTTTTCTGACTTATTTTTTTTTCTAGACTTAAAAGGACAATCTTTGGCCATTGGCATACTAATCCGACATGGAAACTATTTTGACCAGTCGAGTCCCATTGTTCATGAATATCAAAACCCAATTTTATCATTTCCTGGATAACAAATATTTTATTTACAGAAGCGGCCATGTGATAAAGATGAGAAGAGGGTAATTTATTTACTTCAGCAGCTTCTTTTTTTAGAATAAGGCCTATATTTTCACGCAGTCCCAACACAGAATCTAAATTACTCCTCCTCAAAACCATGTGCGAAGCAAATATAGCTCTACTACACCAAAGGAATTCAAATTGATTTTTCTCTGAAGGTAAATTTTCATTATTTTTACCAAAAGAAATTGACAACGCACATTCAAGTTTTGAGATATTCCGTAAAAGTTTATTTTCATATTTTATGTAAGCAGCTACCTTCGTGATGTTATCTCTAAAGGTCACTTGAGTAGAAAATCTCGTCTGGTTTGTCATCGATAAAAGACCCATTGTACGAGGTTCATGGGTGAGTACAATCTCAGTTTCAGTATCGTTTGGGATTGCAGGGAAGAAAAGAAGACTTAGGTTTTCGGATAATATAGGTTGGTGAACTGGTTGAGGTACGGGCAGAAGTGCACCCTGAAGTTGTTGCGTTTCTAATGCAGGATGCTGTGGATGAGTTAGCGATTCTAGCATTTCTTTTGGCCCCATAATGATGTGCATAACATTTTTTAATTCAAAAAAATCAACTTGTCTTTGATGCACAAAATGAGGAATTTTATAAGAGAGAAGCAATCTTTCAATTCTTGTGAAAAGAGGATCATTTAAAAAAGTTGCCGTACTTTTTCTAAGATAAGGGTGGGATGCTCTAATCAAGAGACAATTAAATGGATTTTTAGAAGATATTACTTGATTCCCAATATTTGAATTAAAATAAACCTTTTCTATCATCAAGCTTAGTCGTAAATTAAACATTTGCTTATTTTCTTCCGAGGGATCTTGCCTGGCTATAAAAATATGGGTCACCTTTAAAAGATTTTCCGAAAATTCAAAGCCACTGAGCTTTTTTATTTTTGTTTTCTCTGGCTTAGGATTATTATCCGAAGAGATTGGTTCACTATACAAAAGGACAGCTTGATTTTCATCAAAACTTTGCCAGTCCCATTTATGAGGAATTAAAGATTGCATTGTATCATCCTTTTTAGTTTGAGGAGCCAAAAAAAAGCTCCTTTTTTTTACTAATTAAAACTTCTCAAATTTTTTTTCATTAAAAAAACGATAGGCAAATTAAGCCTAACTTGCCATCAACCTTATTTAAGGCAAAGTCAAAAACTAACATTTAATTGTGCAAAGTTAATTTTAAAACCATTAAAAGGTTCTCAAAATTTCATATTATCTATTCAAAATAAATAAGTTCGATCATAGTAATTCTTAATTTATTAATTTGCAAACAAAAAATACAATAATAATTATTGTAAATAACTAATTGATAATTCTATCCTTAGGCTTTTAAGAGCGATGGTTTTAAAACCTTAATAGTCTCCAAGGACTTAAAAGACAACAGGGACAAAAGACATTAAATCTCTGTAGTATATCAGAAATATTAAATGATTTGTCCCTTAAGTCTCTGGTGTCTCTAAAGTCCCTTTTACCACTGCTTTTGTCATGTGTTCGCGAAGCCCCTCCCCATTCTTCAAAAAAGCAGTCAATCCCACAGAGTTAAAAGATTGCCACTCAGGATTTAAGAGATGACTCACTATTAGATTGAATAGAAATTTTAAAAAAAAATATACTCATTTTTAACAGCAATAAGAACACAAAAAGTCTCTATACAAGCAGAACATAAGATAAGAGTTTTTTATGAAAGTTTTTTCTTCAGTCCTTTTGTCTTTGCTCCTATCAGGTTCTGGGATAGCGCTCGAAGTTTCAAAAGTTCCAGAGTTTATGCAGTCATTTGTCATTGATGAAAGTAAACCAGCGTCTAAACAAAACATCGCTTTTAACAATGTGTACGTTCTCAACAATGAAATGTTTATTATCTACGATAGATCACTGGGAATTTACAAACAAAATTTCCTAAATAACCATCCATTAATCATGGGTTTATTTAGCGGGAAGGGCGGACGCTTTATTCTTTACCGACCTGGACAGCCACCCTTGGAAGCAGAATCAGTTCCCAGAGTGTATCAGGTGGCTAAATCGGTTGGCCATTGTGCAATGGCAACATTCGTTCTCTTAGCACCCTATACCTCAAATCCTTCTGCGGACTTAGCCTGGTTAGGAAGCTTAACGTCTTATCGGACTAGCGTGCAAATATCAATAGATTCTTTGGATGCCATAGAACTTGATCTTGAAGAGCGCAAACTATTGAGCGATACTCTCAAACAAATTGCCGCGTTTATGGACACATGCATCAAAAATCGGACCTTTACCTATGAAGAAGTCCAGTCTTTCAGCCGCACCATCAAACCTAATCTAGCCAAGTTGATTGATGTGGCAACAAACGCCCAAGTGAGGCATTGGTGGGATGTTCTTGGAGAATGGAAGCAAATGCTCGGCAAAGATTGGAATAATACTTATGGATTGAGTAATTCAATTTATGTTGCTCGCCAAAATAATATATTGTTCTCAATTCTTGTACAGTTTTTTGGAGAGCAGGCGATCAATGACCGTCTTATACTTTTGGAGACAACTGACTTTACCACTACGCCTGAATTAATGATGGATGCTTTCATGCGCATCGTCTCTGATCGTTTGATTGGAGAGGTCTTCTTTAAGGATCCACGCTTGATGGATTTTGAACTTCTCGGCGGTAGTGCGCGTAAAGTCATCGAAGCCGAAACGGCTGAGCATGGGGTGAAGCCCTTACTCCCTCCTCGAGTTCCGTACAACAGTCATGAGTGGCCATGGAAAATTGATCCAAATTCCGGTACAGGACCTGTTAGCATGGAGGAAGTTCATTAGAATGGCATCATACTCCAATCAATTAATTTTCTGGCTCAACGGTGTCAGAGTTGAAATCTCAAATCCAGATCCTACCCTCAAGCTGACAGATTATTTGCGTGAAGTAGGTTTGACAGGTACAAAAGTTAGTTGTGGCCAAGGAGGATGCGGAGCTTGCACCGTCATGCTTTCTCATAAAAGGCCCGATGGCATAACCATCCATCGGCCAATCAATGCTTGTTTGCGCCTTCTCTGTGCTGTAGATGGGATGTTAGTCACAACGACTGAAGGCATTGGCAGCGTCCATAAAGGGTTGGACCCGACACAAGTTTGTGTTGCGAAATACAACGGAAGCCAGTGTGGTTTTTGCACACCTGGTTTCGTGATGACTACTCACGCATTCTTGCAACAACACCTTTCCCCTTCACAACAGGAAATCGAAGACATCTATGGAGGTAATCTTTGTCGTTGCACAGGCTACCGTCCCATTCTTCAAGGCATGCGTACATTCGCCTGTGATTATGACGCTGCTGCCGATGAAACTCAAAAATGTCTAATCGATCCCTCGTTTTATGTTAATTTCAAAAAGAAAATGACTTCCATTAGCCTGGAGGAACTTTCTGAATACGATCAATCGCCAAGAGCCCTTCATTTTAAAAGCAACGATCATGAGTTTTTTCATCCTTTGACTCTTGCAGAAGTCTACCGGTTAAAGAAAAAATATGTTAGCCAATCCGGACGCCAAGGCGTCAGGCTTATCTGTGGCAATACCGGTTCTGGTGTTTATCAAAATGAGCACTCAAAATGCCTTATCAATATTTCGTCGATTATCGAATTAAGCAAGATGGAAGAAAGAGATTCAGGGTTATATGTCGGGGCGGCAGTGTCAATCCAGCAGTTGGTGGATTTCATTTCTGAAGTTATAAAAAAACGGTCTCACAATGAGACATTAGGACTTAAAGAGTTTAAGCGCCATGCCGTATACATTGCAGGCCTGCAGGTGCGTTCTGCTGGAAGTATTGCCGGCAATATTTTTATGACTTGGGATCATGCAGACCATGGCGATCCGTTTCCTTCTGATGTGTATACGATTTTTGCTACGCTCGGAACCACCATTACGATTGGTTCACAAGAATACCAAGGTGGATTAAAAGAATTTTCTTTGACTGAAATGCCTGCAGTAAAAGATCTTCCAGAAGATGCAGTTATTTTATCTTTCCACATCCCCTATACACATTTTCGAGAATATGTGCAGACCTATAGGATTTCCCGCAGAGTACAGATGGCGCATCCGATTGTGAATGCAGGGTTTAGGTTTCGCCTAAGCGAAGGCAAAAATGGGGTTGTTGAAAAAGCCACGATCATTTACGGAGGACTCGCCTCCTTAAATTGTCGAGTTCCCAAGACAGAGCAATTCCTTTTGGGTAAACCTTTGAATAAAGAAACCTTGAAGTCGGCGCTGCTGGTTCTTAAAAAAGAAGTAAAAGAAATAACGATTCCAATGGAGGAAGAAGGGATTAGCACAGAATATAGGCTTCAACTTGCTGAGAACTTCTTTTACAAGTTTTTCCTGCATATCGTTCTTGCGGTGAAGCCGGAATTAGTCAGCAGTGAAATTAAATCAGCCGCAAATCATGACGTAAGGCCCTTATCATCAGGTAAACAAGAGTACTCTGAATATCCAGAAATTTTCCCTTTAAGCCAACCCATTGTTAAGCGAGCAGCTTTTGTTCAAGCATCAGGTGAAGCTAAGTATACATATGATGTCGGGCTTCCCCTTGGAGGCTTACATGGTGTCATGGTGAAGAGCAGCAGGCCTCACGCACGTTTCTCCTTTACTAAACACACTTCCGGCTTAGAAGAACTCAGCAAACTCTTAATTAAGAAGTTCCCTGGCTTCAAAGACTTGATCACGGTTGCTGATATTCCCAAAGGGGGTTGTAAGCTAGTCGGTTTGGGAGATGATGATCCCGTATTTTCTAATGGTGTTGTTACCTCTGTTGCAGCCCCCATCGGCATGGTTGTTGCCGATTCAATTACCGCAGCTTATCAGGCAGTTGCTTTTATCGAAAACGAGTGCATTGCTTACGAAGATCTTCATGCCGTGATTTCAATTGAAGAAGCCATTAAGCAAAATACTGAGATGCCCATGATAAGAAAGGCGATAAATCCGGATGAAGACATCCAACAACGCCTCCCCACTATCACACGCGACGGCAGCAATGAAGAGTGGCTAAACAATCCCAAGAAGCCGATGCCCGACACTGAGGTTGTAAGTGGACTATTCAGGACCTCCTCACAAGCGCATTTTTATATGGAAACGATGTGCGCCCTGGCTGTACCAGATTCGTATGATCAAATGACTGTTTATTGTTCTACGCAGAATCCCAATGGTACTCAAAGTGCCATCGCTCGGGCTTTAGGAGTTAAAGTTAACCAAATCACCGTAGTCATTGAGCAAATTGGGGGCGGCTTTGGCGGGAAGCAGCATCGGGCGAATTTAGTAGGTGCTCAGGCGGCTGTAGCAGCATACAAACTTCGGCTTCCTGTTCGTCTTGTCTACGACCGCCCTACAGATATGCAAGCGGTAGGGAAGCGACATCCTTATTTAGGAGAGTACCATGTTGCCTATAACACCGATGGTATTATCAAGGGCATGCGTATTGATCTCAATTCTGATGCGGGGGATACTTATGACGCAACATTTGCCGTCATGGATTCCAGTCTATTGAACATCGATCAATCCTACTATATTGAGACTTTGCAGGCTAATGGCAAAGCGTACCGCACTAACAAAGCAAGCAATACCGCTTTTCGCACTTTTGGTGTGGTGCAAGCTTGGGCAATCGTTGAAAATGCTATCGAACATGTGGCTTTTCAATTAAGTAAGAAACTCGGGCGCAAAATATTGCCAGAAGAAATTCGTTATAAAAATATGTATAAAAATGGCACTGAGGACTCTTACGACTTGACTCCTTTCGGACAGAAATTAGACTTCTGCAATATCCGCACAATTTGGGATGACCTCTACAAGTCTTCGGATTTTGAAAAACGCCAAAAAGAAGTTGAAAAGTTCAATAAGGAAAATCGCTGGCGGAAGCGAGGTATAGTCATGGTTCCGCAAAAGCATGGAATTGGATTTACAGAACCCCGAGGTTCTCTCAACTCATCCAGCGCCGTTGTTACTCTCAATATGGCTGATGCATCGGTTTTCATTTACCAAGGCGGAGTTGAGATGGGTCAGGGGCTCTATACCAAACTAGCACAACTCGCTGCTAATACTCTTGGAATTCCGATTGAATACATCCGGATTGGAGGCAACAATACCAATGTAATTCCCAACTGTCCTCCTACCGCGGCTTCTACTGGATTTGATTTATGCGGAGGGGCAGTTGAGAAGGCCTGCCGAACTCTTCGAAATCGCCTAGAAGATCTTTGCAGGGATTTGGAGCAGTTTACTCCCCATTCCCGCATAGAAGACTGGCGAACCAAATGGGATGAAAAATGGAAAGAAATAGTCTTTCAAGCATGGTTTCAGCGGGTTAATCTTAGCGCAGCTGAGCTTTACAAAGTTCCACACTACAAAGGTCCGACCCCCGCAAATCCTAAGGGCAAGCCTTTTTTGTATTTCGCTTATGGAGCAGCGGTTACTGAAGTGGAAATAGACGCATTAACAGGTGAATTCAAGATATTGCGTGTAGATGCCGTTTGCGATGTCAATAAATCACCCAATCCCGCTATCGACATCGGCCAGCTGGAGGGGGGTTTTGTGCAGGGCATAGGGTTTGCCACCACTGAGGAGCTTGTCTACAATGAATATGGCCGCCTCGTGACGGATAATATCTGGAGCTATAAGCCGCCTTGTTCGAAAACGATTCCAATCGATTTTCGAGTTAAACTACAACCGGTCGATGCTGTGCGAAATGCCAGAGAACTGTTGACTGAACAACAAGCGGTAAAATCTTCTAAGTCTTTTACAGAGTCATCATTGACGCTGGGAGCGTCTACTTATATAGCAATTAAGCAAGCCATTAAAGAGGCTAGGAAAGATTTTACAGGCGAAGATGAGTGGATCGATATGGACTTGCCAATGACCTGTCAACGCATTCAGATGCTTTGCGGTGTTTCAACCGATTCATTGACGCTTTGAATCAGTCCTATAGTTTTGGATTCGGTGAAGAACCATTTCCACATAAGGGGTATATTTTTTGAACAAATAAAACTTTGAAAGAATGCCTATAACCCACTCTGTCGAAATACTTCTTATGAGAAAAAACGTCAAGAAAGCGACAGCGATGAGGCGAAAGAAAAAAAAGAAAAATGACCCCAATGAGTTAAGCGTTGCATAGAAGAAAAATCCGCTGAGTATCAATGAAAGAAGAAATATTGGCGAAGTGAAGTCTTTCCAAACCCCTCGTAGTTTTTGCAATAAAGTAGTCTTCATTGAAGCTGACAAGGATTTTAAAGAAGAGGAGCTGTAAGACGTAATATATCGATCGTATCTGTCTAATGTTCTTGCAGGCAATAAAGAGGTCAATAAACATACACCTAACGATAAAGACATGTGAATAAAGACGTATGCAGCAACAATAGTCTGAAGAGTCATATCGCCAAACCAGGGAAGCTTGGCAATCATTTGATTATAATAAACCCCCATATTAAGAATAATGCTGCCATAAATTATCCCATAGATAAGGGCAGGCTGGATCATGGGCCATAAGCTGAGTAGGAGCGACCCTATACATCTCCCAAACAAATTTTTACCAAAAAATAGGATTCCAAGATTAAATAATAATCCTTGCATCGAGATAGCAAGCATGGGCGTGAATTTCTTGCCATAAGGGCTTAGCGTCTTGATGATTGCCGCTGTATTTGAAATAGTCATGGGCAGAAAAAGCGACGCAGACGATGCTGAGGATTGAGAAAGAAGAGCTCGATTCAATATAAAGCACTGATTCAGGGATAGGAAAAACCCGGAAAACGGGACGTGAAATGCATGCAGAAGTGAGCCTAAGCCTATTTCCATTAGAGATAATTGCATTGCGCAACGGGAAGCAATATCCAGTGGCTCCGGCATTGCTTTTTTTTCTGAAATATTCACTAATTCACAATTAGCCATAGGCTTAAAAAAAGGTATAATTCATAGTTAGGTTGATCCTACTGTATTGCTTAAATTATGCTTAAACCAAATTTACTGCCAGGAAATCTTGATGCTTACTATTTATGAAAAATTAAATGAGCTGCTTTTTTCCAATATTCCTTTTGTTATGGTGACGCTAGTCGATGTCATTGGCAGTTCACCACAAAATACCGGAAGCAGAATGTTAGTCACCTACGATGGTTTATATGATGGAACCATTGGTGGCGGAAAATTGGAGTTTAAGGCCATCAATGAAGCCAAATCGCTTTTGGAAAATATTTCTCTTAAGACAACATTTGCTGAATGGAATTTGAAAAAAGATGTTGGAATGTCTTGTGGAGGCATTGTCAGGATATACTTTGAGGCGTTCCATTCAAAAACATGGAAAATTGCCGTCTTTGGCGCTGGCCACGTGGCCAATGCACTCATCCCTCATCTTCTCTTATTAGACTGCCAAATTCAGTGTATCGATCCTCGCCAGATATGGTTGAATAAATTGCCTCGCTCACATAAATTATCCTTAATTCATACACAAGACATGGCCTCTGAAGTGAAACATCTGGATTCTCAAACATTTGTCTTATTAATGACGATGGGGCATAGTTCCGATTTACCGATTTTACTTGAAATTCTACGAACCAGGCAATTTCCCTATTTAGGTGTTATTGGAAGTAAGGCAAAAGCAGCTCGAATTAAAAAAGATATTGAAGAAACAGACCTTCCACATTCATGTAAAGAAGCTTTTTATTGCCCTATAGGATTAGACTTAGGCAATAATCATCCACATGAAATTGCTATCAGTGTTGCCGCTCAACTAATTCAAGAGCGCGATAGGTTTCATAACGTAACAAAAAAAAAATCTAAATTATGATGAAATATTTACTTCTAACTATCATTGCAGGTGTTCTTATGCTTTCAGGCACTATCTCAGCTCAATCGTTCTCGGAAATGGGGCCGGATAAGGTGAGAAATATGTTAAATGAAAAGTTTTTGGCTATTAAAGCTGAGAGGCCTGAGGTTTTGAATGTAGATAATTTGACGATAGACAATGACAATCGGACAACCCCTTTGCGTATATATACGCCAAATAAACTCGATGATTTACCCATCATTCTTTATATTCATGGCGGGGCATGGGTGGCCGGCAGTTTAGATACCCATGATAATTTAGCCCGTTATCTGTGCAAGGAAGTTGAAGCCTTAGTTGTCTCTGTTGGATATCTGAATGCACCAGAAGGCAAGTTCCCTTTACCTCTTGAACAATGTTACGATGCTCTGCTTTGGATTGTCAAACATGCTCAGGAATTTCATGCAAATCCTGCACGCTTGGCTGTTATCGGAGATAGCGCTGGGGGCGAAATGGCGGCTGCATTATGTCTTTTAGCGCGTGATCGTAAAGGACCCTCAATAGATTTACAGGTATTGATTAACCCTGTCGTTGATAATACCTGGGGAGGAACGCTACAGCCTCAGGGTGATGAGTTTGATTCAGAGCGTTGGATTGCTACGCAATATGTAATGGATTCTAAAGATACCAAAAATCCCTATGTTTCACCGATTTTTGCGAAAACTTTGACTAACCTCCCTCCTGCCCTTATTATTTTAGCCGAGAAAGATATGTTTCGTAAGGATGCTCAGAAATATGCAGATCGACTCATCGCATCAGGAATACCCACCAACGTGTATGTTCAATCGGGCATTGGCCACCTTGCAGGAGATGGAGCTCGTGCCTCAAGACGTGCACGAGAATCTCTTGATGTAGCTGTAGCTGCCCTGCGGGGAGTATTTAGTAGAAAAGCTCAATATAAGAACCCAGGGACTTAAGAGACTTAAGCCTTTCTTTCTTGATCAACATCGTGAAATGCATGGTTCGATTTTCCCAGGAAAATTGACCTATCAAGATGGAAAATATCGAACCGATGGATTGAATCCAGCATTAGCGATTATCTTACAGAAATTCAATGGGTTACAAAATGAGTGCTGACGTCCCCTGCGTACACTTCTCCTTTAGCCAAAGGAAGCTTTTTAATTGGGGCTCCGATTTTTAAATTTAATTTCTTTGCATCTACCCAGAAGACATTCGGCCTGTTTGTATGTTCAAAGTAGTAGATTTGATGCTTCACGTCGGCCACGCATCGCCAAATAGTTGGAGCTTGATTGGGTCTGTTCGAATTATTTTTCATGATAGGTTGTGAAACATCGCGAATGATCGAAAAGACAATAGCTATCGATTGCTGTTCATCGGTTGTCAATGGTGCCTGTTCTAAATAATACGAAGCTCTTACAAATCTGTCTGCAGGGTTAGTGGTCCCGGGGAGAAAGCACCCCTTTAACTCCTTCCAGTAATCGTTTAATGCTAACTGTTGATCGTAAGTGGGTTCATTTGTCATCACTGCGTACTGCTTACCATGATGCACTACAAGTTTTCCTTTAACGTATTCTAAAACCGCATTATCCCCCGTAGAGTCTGTTAAAGACAAGTGGAGGCCAGCATAAGATCCATTAGGAAGCGGTTTGGATTCAATATGGAATTGATTTTTGCTGAATTCCCTTACAGCCTCTTCCACAGTCGCAAAGTTGTCCAAGGCATATTGTGCCCAATTTAATACTGAAAGGCTTTGTTGTCCGGGGGATGGTTTTCCATAATCTGCTGTTGCAAGATAGAGCAAATTAGCATCCAACCCTTGAGTATTAATTCCGTCAGCTGTTCCCAAATTGTATCCACTAGCAATGACACTGCCATACTTTGAGGTCCACTTAACGCTGTTTGGAGTATCGCTGCCACTTCTGGACATACCTGCGGGAAAGGCCCAAAGATCGGTTTGAATATCTTCCACCCAGTCCATCGATCTTCCAACGACAACGGTGCCTTCTGGGGCTGTATATGTCACCCGGCTGCATGGATAGATTGGTAGTGGAATACTCAAGGTAGAGAATGCCAATGCGAACGCGATTACTTTCAGAAAGTTAAAAGTATCCATAATCCACCTCTATTTTTGGAATATTGAAACAGCAAGTCAATATTACTACAGAATGATGCCCGCAGTTTACTGATTAGTGCTTGTAGAGAAATAGCACAATATTATTTTTATTAAAAACAATTGTTGAGTTAAAAATGCTAAGCGCGCGTGGTATATTGCAGGCTTCTGCAACCTTATTTCCAGTGAAATTAGGTTGTAACTCATTTAGCCTTGGCCAGGCTCCAATTATTTTTGACAAAAATTTTCAAATAAGTTAAATGAGATCGCTGGGCTGGAAACAACATTTACTAAAGGTTAAAATGATGCAATTGTGGCAAATGGCGGTCTTCGGCGCCCTTCTTTTTAATGCTCCTGTTTTTTCAAATAATTCTGATTTGAATCTGTCTGGTGGATATCGAAACGATACGTATAAAAGCGTTAATAATACAAAAGATAGCGGACAAACGACGCAAAGCGATACAATTCGTGTTGAAAATGTCAACATCTGGCATGTGGGAGTCAATGGACGCATCGCGCTGCCAAATTTTACGGACTATTGCCTAGAGAATTTTTCTTTAAGTGGATTTGCCTATTGGGGCATTGGTGCCCCTTCGGGAAGACTGCATGAGCATGTGGTCAGCTATATTGGGGCTGGAGAGCTTCATGGCAAGGCTAAATTAAAGAGAGCGAGAACCTATGATTTTCAACTAGGAGCCAACTATCTTTTCGACTGGAACGAATGGAGCTTTGGACTTTCAGCCGGCTACGCTTATGACGAGCAGAAAATAGCCACAAAGTCTGGAAAAATATCTTTTCCGGAAGGAGCGCCATACGTAGACTCTCCTCTTTATGGAAGCGGCTATCAGACAAAAACCAAATGGAGAGGTCCCTTTGTGGGCACAGGCATTGAATATGATTGGTGTCTTTGGCATTTTGGCGCCTGGTATGAACTCCATTTTGCGAACTATTCTGCAAACCACGTAATTCCAAATAATTTCCTTGCCAGGCTGCAAGGAGTGGATAGTCAAACGCATTCTTCGAGAGCCTATGGCAATATTGCCGCTCTCTCAGCTGATTATCGATTTTGCAGCGGATGGCAGGTAGGGGCGATTTTTACCTATCAACATTGGCAGGCAAACAAGGGGCATCTCAAGAGCTACGCATTTGAGTTGGATGGAGTCCCGGCAACAACCAAGGTCGTAACCACTTCGGAGTGGATTGCTTATGGCATTATTTTAAACGTAGGCTATACATTTTAAATAGATATCTACAATTTTCTGAAGTCCGCGGAAAGGAGGCGTTATGCATCTTTGTTCACTAATAGGAAAAGCACTTGCTTTACTTACATTAATGCTTGGATGCGAATTACTTAACGCAGACATTCCACCATCGCTCCAAGGCCTGCCGTATGCCATTTATGCTGATGATATTGAATATAATACAGCCCGTTTCAACTACAACCAGCGCTTCAATATTTTCCCCCTAGCGATTATCAGCCCCACAACGCAAGCAGAAGCGATATTTGTCCTCACTCAATTTAAGAACTACAACCTTCCTTTTGCTGTACGAGGAGGAGGACACTGCTATGAACCTGGATCCTTATCGTCGGGATACATATTCGATCTTACCAATTTTAATTCGATCACTATTGACGCACTAAACTCTCAAGCGACTATTGGAGCTGGTTGTCTCCTTAAGCAAGTCATAGACACCCTTGGGATTGCGGGTTATGCCATACCCACTGGAACATGCGGCTCTGTAGGTGTTGCAGGACTGACACTTGGAGGTGGGGTAGGGTTTCTTGGGCGCACCTATGGATTGACCTCTGATTCCGTATTGAGCTTTACACTGCTTACAGCAGACGCTACAATCATAGAAGTCAGTGCAAACAGTTATCCTGATCTATTCTGGGCACTCCGAGGAGGAGGTAATGGAGCCTACGGCATCGTTTTGGATATAACATTTAGACTGCTCACCGTTCCTGATGTATGCTACTATGAGATATCATTTCCGTGGAATTCAGTGACAGCTCCTATTATTTTCTCGACTTACCAAAACTGGATTTCTACGTTGTCAGATAACATTTCTGCGATTGCAAACACACTATACAGTTATGGGACAACAATCCTCTCAATAGAAGGCCTTAAAGTCAACAGTACTGCCACCAGCAACCCATTTACCGAGTGGGAAAGTGCCTTTTTGCGCTTTAATCCCACTGTTAAGATAAACTATGGGACTTATTACGAAATGTCGCAGCTTTGGGTGGGAAATGACAGCCTGCCATTTAGAAAGGCCATATCGAACGTCCTCATAGAGCCGATCAACGCAAAAGGCATTCGAAAAATCTACACTTTCATTGAGAAACTGAAAAAAGACAACGCGCAGTTGGAGTTTAATTTTCAAGTAGAAGCTCTAGGAGGTCAAGTATCTAAGAGCGATGCGCCAGTCACTTTGACCAAAGGATTTGCGTGGATGTATCAACCGACAATATGGAATCAGCAAGATCGGGGCCCTGCCGCGCTGAAGTATAGCCGCAAATTTCATTCCCTGGTGAGTAAGTATGTTTCAAAATACGCATACGGCAATACTGTTGATTATAGTCTGCAAAATTATTTCATGACAGCTTACTTTGGAAGCAATTGTAATCAGCTGATTGCAATCAAGAATAAGTATGACCCTGGCAACCTCTTTAAATGGCAACAAAGTATACCAGAGACCGTGCCTGTAGCTGGCGGATTGATGTGTCAATAGAATAGACTCTAATTTTTCTAACATGAAGAATAGCCTCTGGTGTCTCTTTTCCAAATCCTGCTAGGTTGTAGAAGCTTGTATCAGAAGCGCTCTCAACGTTAGTATGATCACCAAACCAAGTGAGCATCCAGCTTTAGAATTATTTAAAAAAGGGCATCCTGTTGTGTTTTGTACCGACGACTCAACCTTATTTGGAGATCTTTCTGAAGAGCTCGCGTTGGTTGCGTGCTTATGTAATTTGTCTGTAAAAGAAGTCGTTGAAATGCAAAAAAGAGCGCTGGCTTACGCTTTTTAACGAAAGCGACTGAGCCTGCGATTCATTATTAGGATACTGATAAAAAACCGAATAGTTCAAAAGGACTATTCGGCTAAGATTGGCCCTCAGCGGCGGTTAGTTTTCACATTACTTACTTGATTAGCTTTTAGAGTCGTAGAAAAGCTCAATCTTTGAAATGAGCCCTTCTTGAAAACTAAAATCAAAACGGTTTTAAAGGCCATGGAAATCCGACAGGCAAAGCTGCCGATTGGTCTATCTTTTCCTTAAGATTATGATGGAGCCTATTTGCTTCAATCGCAATTTCAGAGGATATATTCTTATATAAAAGATTATGAAGCTGACCCGGATCATCCTTTAAATTATACATCTCGTATTCAAAATTACTACCATTCTCAGAATAATAGATGGCATAAACCCAATCTCCTTGCCGAATCGCACGAATATGCCCACCAGGGACATCTTCGGGTAAAAAGAAATTGTCATCATATGTAAAAAGAATGGAATCCTGAACAGAGCTCACGTTATCCTTTAGAATAGGAACTATACTTACGCCTTTGCCATATTGAGCAAACTCTGGAACGCCCGCAAGTTCTGCAATGGTGGGCAGCAAATCTAAATGGCAATAAAAAGCATCGGTTATGCGAGGTTTTGGAAATAATTTTGGATTTGATATGATTAAAGGAATATGGATCATCTCTTCATACACGGTGTATGCTTTTTCTCTCATTCCATGTGATAAGCCAAGTTCTCCATGGTCTGCAGTTCTGATGATAATAGTGTCTTCTGTCAAACCTGTTGCATTAAGGGTATCTAAAATTTTGACAATGTGTTCATCAGCTTTTTTATTTAAATAAGCGTAAAAATTTACATATTCTTTTTCAGCCCCGAGGTCGTTTAAAGGTGATTGTTTGTTATAAGCTTCCCGAGCTTTAAGCTGAACAGAGGGTTTCGTGCTTAGGTCGTCGACGTAGTTATCGGGAAGGTCTATGCCCATGTCAGCAAAGCTTTCTTTTTTATAACCCGCCTTTTCCCAAACTGTGGGATAAACCCAAACATCATGAGGATTTACAAGTGAAATAAAAAGACAGAACGGTTTACGATCCTTAACATCTGTAGCACTTACCTTTTTCAAATAATCTAAAATTCCATCCCCCCAACCAGGAGTTTCTTTGGATGTTGTTTTAGAGGATCCATACAAGTAACGAAGATCATTGTTCGCGTATCCCCCTCCTAATGTTGAAAGCCCGTCAAATAAGGTTCCTCCGGTATTCTTTTCAAACTCTAAGATAGCATTCCCTGCATCCGGCGGGGTCCACCCATAGAGATCGTATTTTTCTTGGATGTTAGCAATATCCTTCTCTGTCCAATTATATCCTCCATCTAGAGGAGGGGTAAGATGCCATTTCCCTTTCCAGACGATATCATAATCCGTATGTTTTTTGAGCAATGCTCCGATATCCATGAGCTCATCTGAAGATGGCAATCCTGTTTTAGGAGGTGTACTCGGGACTTTATTAATTGGATAATGTTCACTGGTAGCAAGAACCGCTCTGCTTGGAGTGCATTCAGAAGCTGCAGTGTAGGCCTTTTGAAAAAAAATACCGTTCTTTTTCAAATGTTCATTAGAAACCAGATTCTTTTCCGCCCAACCGTCAGGCCAGTGCGCAGGATAACGCTCCTGATCGGTCAGGATCACAATAATATTAGGTCTTTTCTCTACTTTAAGAGATGTTTTCGAATCATTATTTTCTTCTTGATTTGAACATCCAGTAAATATAAACAAAAAATTAACAACCAAAAGATGCTTTATGGACAATTTAAGATTAGTAAATATATGATTCATAAACTGCTGAGATCCTTATTTTTAATTTCCTTTAAATTTAAAACCTTGTGTGCATTTTCGTAGCAAATTTTCTCCATTACTTTTTTGCTGATAGAAGCCTGTTCGATAAATTGTGCAGCAATTGTTGATGATTCATAAGGATAATCAACAGAAAACATCACTCGTTCTTCACCAAGTTCTTGAATTGCACAATTAAGAGGACCCCTTGAACACATTCCTGAAGTAGTAACATAAAAATTTTCTCTTATGTATTGAGAGGGAGATTTTTTTAGTTCTTTTGGATGTTTTATAATATTCCACCGACTGTCCAAACGCCATAAAAGATAGGGTATAGCTTCTCCCATATGGCCGAGGATAATTTTTATTCTGGGAAACAGATCAAATAAACCGGAGAATACCATACGAAGCGCATGGGTTCCTGTTTCAACAGTCCACCCCCAAAGAGGACCAGCCAGTTCATGCCGATCTTTATAGCTTGGTGGTATATGTTGAGAATTTCCAGGATGCAAATAAATTGGGACATTCAGTTCTTCCACTTTTTTCCAAAAGGGATGAAATTTTTTTTCATCTAAGTAAGACCCTTGAGTTTGTCCATTGACCAATCCTCCTACAAATCCATGTTGTTGCACGCAACGTTCTAGTTCTTTGGCAGCATTGACAGGGTCTTGTAGGGGAAGGCAGGCAAAACCACGAAAGCGATCAGGATTTTTAGATATTTTTTTAGCAAGAAAGTCATTTGTCTTGTATGCCTGTTCAATGGCAATATTTGTATCTATAATACCTTGAATTCCTGGATCAGTTAAGGAAAGCACGGAAACTTCTATGCCAGCATCATTCATAGCTTTGATACGCAGATCATCAAAATCAAGTAAGCGGGTTTGGAAATCAGCGGCTTTTTCCAGGTCCATACCGGCAAAATCTTTTTTTTGCGTATCTGGTAGAAAATCAAGTGTAATAAAATGTTCCTCGAGTGCAATTTTTCGCATGTCCATCCTTAAAATTGGTACTTTATTTTTAATTAAAATTATTCTTTAAATCAAAGACTTTGATACCCAAAAAATGAAATGTGTCAAAGATGGAAGTTTTCAAGATGGTTATGTAATGCATCGCAAATTAGATGATTTATAAAGAGGTGTTTATGTCGGATGAAAAAGAAATTGTGTCTAAGGAAGAAACTTTTGACAAGCTAGAAATTCGCTTTGGACGAGTTATCAGCGTTGAAGAAGAACCAACCGCACCGAAAAAAGCATATAAAATGAAAGTCGATTTTGGAAAATTTGGAATCAGGACAAGTGTTGGGAGATTTACTCACACGCTCCAGAGGAAATTAAAGATAAGCTTGTGTTAGGCGTTTTGAATTTTTCACCTTGAAAAATCGGCAATGCTATTTCAGATGTCCTAAGGAGTTCAATATCCCAAAGCCGATAGTGGAGAAGCAACCTTTCTTTCCCCTTTAGTTCCAGCTAAAATTGGTAGCAAGCTCTTTTGAGTTTAGTCTAAAATTGCGATCTCTTTAGAATTTTTTGGGACCAATCAATTTCTTTGAAACCTAAAAGTCCAAAATTATTGCAGAGCAAGAAGGGGCGTTTCACAAGCATGCCATGTTGGTTTAGAAGTAAGATAGCCTCTTCTACCGACATCGATTTTAATTTCTCAGTAAGTTGCATTTCCCTATAGAGTTGCCGCTGTTAATCTCCTAAATTAAGATGTCTAATGTGTCAGTTCGTAGTTTTATTCAGGTCTCTGTGATTCATTACATTAAACAGGTTTAATAAATATCCCTAAGAATCCGTATTGTTTAATCTTTTCTTCGGTTGACCATTGATAGTAAATATCCAATCCTTCTTGGAGAGTATTTACACCCGGCAATGCCTTTGCAAGCGTGACATCTTCTAAATAGGCTTCTAAAGATTCATATTGGCGAATCTCAGTGACTAACGCCTTAAAAGATTCTGTTCCATTACTGAAATTTATGAAATCGCCGGTAGTAATTTTTTTGTAAGAATGTGTTGCTTTGCGGCCTTCTACCGGCTTAAGACCTTGACGAATATATGAAAACCAAGGATCATCACAATGAATATTAAAAGCGGCCATATAACCTAAAGTTGAAATAAAAATAAAAAACCGAATAGCTTTTTCGAACTCTTCGGATCATTAGTAATTCTAAAGTCTATCATAAAATAGATTAATTTTTCTGAAAATCATGACGGAGCTAAAATGATGAACCAATTAATCAACCAATCGAGTGGAGGTCTTATGTTAAAAAAATGGTTAGCTCTCATCATTTTCCCATTATTTCTATATCCTGTTTTTTTAAAAGCAATCATTATAGAATCGCCAGAATTTGTCGAAATTGAAAAATATATCACGAATATCTCATCAGATGGGGTGTTGATAGTTTGCGATATTGACAATACCTTGTTGAGAGCAACTCAACATTTAGGTTCTGTTGCATGGGGTGATCATACAATCGCTGAATTGACTAACAAAGGGATCTCAAAAGAAGAAGCTGAAGAAATTGAAGCATCCTATGGAAAACTGTACAACCGCTACTTTTTATCTATACAAATCTACTCATAACAGAGAAGAGTGATAGA
>JBEPVL010000032.1:0-28054 GCA_041691035.1 Chlamydiota bacterium | reverse complement strand
CTAGAAAGATAATATTTTTTATTTAAAAAGTGAATTTATTTTTTGGAAATGGTATGATTACCTTTTTTCGTTCGTCTGAGAAGGTTGGAAAAGAAGATTTGGGGTTGGCATTCAATGCTGACAAAATATCAAAAGGACAATAAAATTTGAATTAAAAAAAAGCGTAGCGTCTCTACGCTAAACAGAATACATGAGAATCCTGAAAAAGATCGGTTGTAAAACTGGCAGAGGCGATGGAAAACCGACAATATTTAAAGCTTGGATTAGAATCAGGCCGAGACGGCCTGTTTACCTAGAGGCGACTGATACAATAAAAAAAAGAGCGTTGCGGCAGCAACGCCCTAAATCGTTCACAGTCAACTGGTTTATATCACTACATCAGCAGGTTCATCGTCTCCTACCTCGTTTTTAATCACTTCACGTATTTTCTCCAAGAATTGGTAAACAAGGTTTTGATTGAGCAGCGAGAATTCGTCCTCTGTAGGTTGTCCTTCTGGAACAGTAACAAAAGCCCCCACGACAGCATCTAAATTATCATTCAGTAGATGCTCATAGAGTCTGTGTTTTATCCAATTGCCAATCGGTGCAAAGAAGAATTGCAGAATTGAGCCAAAGATATTAATAAAGACTAATCGAGCCAACTTATTTAACGCCTTTTTGATGAGATGGACTGTTTTTCCTATCTTTCCTGTACCGAATTTTTTATCTAGCCATTTGCCAATTTTGCGATGGATTTCCGCCCATTTGCCTCGAATGAAGTTTAAAACGGCTGCATCGATCATATTATAAGTTTCTGTCTTAATCTTTTCTTGATTCTCTACTCTCTTGGCTGTCTTACCTGCATCGGTGGGTTTAGGTGCACCAGGAATAAAGTTAAGCATAAAGTTACCAGCGTCATCACGCTTGACCATTGCTTCAAGGATGGTTCCAATATTTGCATGGATGAAATTACCATTAAATTGCTGGATTAGAACCCTTCCAATTGCTTCTCTGATGGCAGGACTTGCTTCATTTGTTGCAGGATCGATCACCATTGCTTTCAATCTAGGATGCAATTCTACAAGACCCATAGCTTGAATAAACAAGTCTCCTGCAACTCCTGCAACTGGATCAGGAATTTTTGGTAGATCAGGATTATCTATATTGGTGTAAGCAGTCACTTCATCTCCCATCACTCTTGCAAGGATTCCAAGATTCAACTTATTAAGGACTGCAACAGCTCGATCTTCAGTTAACGCAGATTTAATCACCTCTTGCATAGAAAAACCATCACCTTCTACCTTTTCTCTAGACAGCTTCTCGCCATGTTTCTGGATGGCTTCAAGTAAGGCTTTATTTTCCTTTTCTGTAAGATTTTCAGCATTTTTGATGAAGTTTAATGTCTGCTCAAAATTAAAGATCGGTTTTTCTAAGTTTTGACGTAGGGTCGTTAAAGTCGTTAGCACAATCGTTTGAATCATATCTGGAGACAGGACTACATCAAGAATCAACGATAATATCAATGGTAGCAATTGCTCCTTAAACAACTTCCAAACGACACCTCTGAGAGCTTCAGGAACAAATATTAGATCATTTTTTCCATTTGGAAACATCACTTTCATAGCATCTTTTATTGTTGGTTCCAATAAAGAGGATTTCCTTTTCGCATTATAAGCATCCACTTCAGTACGCATGAGGGCAGTGAGAGTATGGTTGGTTGCGTCATCAACTAAGCCAAGTGCCTCAATCTGAGTGCCATTAAGTTCTGTTTCACCCATACCTATTTGAATAGCTGCAATTATGTGATCTTTATCTAGAGGAAGGTTTTTCTTGCGAACCTCTTTTCCATATTTTTGAATTTCCTCTTTGATTTTTTCTAGGGTGGCAGCTGGAATATCGCCATACTGGGAAAGAGCTTGCGTGATAAACTCCATCGTTCTTTTGTAGGGATTTTCAGTCTTGGGGATACCGTCATGAATAAAATCTCCAGCCTCCTCCACTAAACCAGCATGGTCTGTTTTACCAGAAGCCTTAGCTTGATTTAACACTTTAAGATGCTGCGTCGCTACACCTAATAGACTGACAATTAAATTCTGATTGCGTTGTAGACCATCCGTTTCTTCAAACGCTAAAGCTTGAGTAAGGAGACTATTGATAGGCCCTAATAGTGCATTTCCAATGATCTCAGCAATTTTGGCTTTCTCTTTAGACTTGTCTGCGTCGAGTTGCTTAAATTTTGTGCCGACGATATCTTTTAAGTGATCCTTTTTTGAATACTGCAGCAATAATTTTGCTAGGGAAACATTTCCCTTTGATAAGTCCTCGAAGTAACCCTGAATCCCAGAAGAAACCGCAGCTACTCCTGAAATTTCGCCGGTTCCTGTGATATCAGCCATGACATTAGGGACGCAACTCATGACAAAGCGGCCGACATCTTGTGCAAGTTGGGCTGCGAATGCAATTTTGGTCTCTTTATTGACACCAAACTCTCCTAAGTTGGCTTTTATGTCTTGAATTCCCTCTTTCGATTCATCTACAGTCATTAAGTCTTTAGTAAGATCTTTTAAGATATCCCCGATTTGATTGTTAAGTAAATTGTAAATGACCGATTGCAATTGAGGCGGAATTCCTACAAGATCTTCAGCAGATCTAAGATCAAACAAATCTTTTATAAGATCTTGAGTGGCTTCTTTAACTAGATTTTGTATTAAATCTTCTCTACTTTTACATTTATAGATTGTGTTAGCCTGCCCACCCGCTTTCACAGTGACATCATATGCTGCTACTAAGTTTTTGCATAGGGCATACTTGGTTTGTACTTTTTCTAAAAGAACATCCATGAAAATAAGAAAAGAATCCTTAGAATCAGTTTTAGGATATTTTTCTGCCACTTTTGTGAATAAGCTTAGTAAAATAGAGTTCATATAAGGCTGCAATAACTCAGAAATATTTTTATATCCCTCAGAGTCTGAACGGGTCAAATCGTGTAAGCCTGCTTCTAGAAGAGTTTTTAATTCATCTGGAATAAAAAGATATTCCTGCAGCATTGACGTGATGGCTTCAGGAGAGAATACGATTGCTTTAACTTTGTCTTTTCCGCCAAAAGCCTCTATTTTTATATTTAGAGCTGCGGTTTCTTCTTTTGTTTTTTCTCCTATTACAGATTTAAAGGCCTCTACAATAGCATGGTTAGTGACATTCTTTTCGGATGCGTTTTTAGTAAGTGTCACAATGAAATCTGTAAAGACAGTCAATTGATCATCGGTAGGTTCTTCTTCAGCAAGCTCTTTGAAAATATCATGCGCGACACTTTTATAGCTCATGAACCCATAAGGGATTAACATGATCGCATCAATAGAAAATGCCTTTGCTAATTGCGCTAAATAACCTGAACCTGATTTTTCATCTAAAGAGGCTTCTTGTTTTTTTTGAGCCTTGATCCCTGCAACAATAGGTTTAAAAAAGCTGCGTGCCTCTGTTCGAATGATGTCAAAGACAACCTCTTTTGCACCTTCAGGAAGCTCATTAAAATCAGCAGAACTTTCTAGACCGAGCATTTCTTCTACTAACTGGTCACATAGGTAATAAATGTCATCCTCATTTAGTTTTACATTTTCTTTTACTAATTTATTCAATCTAGATGTAAGGGTAGTAACTATATCCTTTTTACTTTGATTCGCATTAAATATTCTCAATAAAGATTTTACAACCACAGATTCAATGACCTTTCCGAGAACTACCCGATTTTCAGTCAGCGTTTTATCCTCTTTATCAGTCAAAATAGCGCGTAATTCTGGTTCAAATAGAAGATAGAAATCAATTCCCCCCGGAAATTTCTCTTCTGCTTTCTCCCTGAATTCTTTGGAATCCAGTAATTTCTGCATCCTATCTGGAATTTTTTCCATGCTGCCTTCAACAACCTTAGAAATAAATTCTCCCCAGGGATGAGGGGTTTTTGATGCAAGCGATAAAGCAGCTTTATTCTCCTCAAGTTCCAACATGCTTAAAAGTAAAGGACCCATTTGATCAAGAAAAACACGGGGAAGCATATCCTTTTTCACTTTTTCAACGCTATTTAGGATATGATCCATCATTTTTAATGGCTTTTTTTCTCCAGATAAATCTTCTTTAGGGCTTTCCAATCCAAACAAAGCAAAAAGTTGATCTCCAAATTTAACAAAAGGTGAATCAATATTGGGATTATTTAGAGCAGCTGTTAATTTAAATTCAAGCTCTGCATTTTCCATGATTAAATCGTTGCAATCTTTTAGATCGTCCTCAAGTTCATTAATAGCTTTTACAGCTAAACTATTGGATCTACCATAAAATTTCTTAAAATCAGTTTTAGCAGTATTTAATTTTGCATCAATGTCTTTTATTTCATTAGAAATTCTTTCGATAATTTGCTGAGACTGAAAAATTTTATGGAGTTTTGACAAAAACTCCTCAGATAGACTATTTAAATGTGAGTTTGGATCTTGAATTTTCTGAGCCAAATATTTTTGCACCCCAGATAAATCTTCTTTATTCCATTCCGCTTGTCCGTTATTTCTAAGTTCCTGATTGATATCAATCAGGAAAGTTTCAGACTGAATTTTTAAATCCGCGATAAGTTTATTAGATTGATGTTTTTGTGAATACAGTTTTTGATAGCCATTAAAAAGTGCTTTTTGTTCATCTTTAATAACATAAACCTTAGCCTCTTTTTCAATCTTCTCTTTTAATTTGTTGATTTGATGTTGATTGTGGCCAATTTGGTCTCGAAATCCAAGAAGTCGCTGCAACCAACTTTTTGTAAATAAATCAAATTCTCCAGTAAGCAAACCTGGAAAGGAGGAAATAAAAACCTGATGCAAGTTTTGAAATAATTGAGCTGAAAAATTCCCCTCTTTATTTTCTATATTTTTGCTTGCAGTATTAGCTAATCCATTTAGCAAAATGGTTTTAATCGTTTGTTTAAGGGCTATCATTGCGTGAGAATCATCCGCATTATTTGATCCAAGCGCAGAAATATTAACTGTAAACCACTTTCTAAGAGTTTCATCTACCTCAATACCAGGAAGATAAAGAGCAAGTAACTCATCAAGCGACTCACCCAAACCTTCCTTTGTGAGTTTATCTTTTCTAGTAAGAATCTGTTTGATAATCATATCAGAGATAATATCTGAAAATGCTATGAGCTTTTCACCGTTTTCATAAACTTTAATTTTTCCAATAGCATCATTCAGTAATTGACTACCCGACATATCTATAGTAGCTTCCAACTCATGCATTTTTTTTATAGCTATTGGGATGATGTAATGCTTGAGTAATAGTGGAAGTGGAAGACTGTCGATCAAGTCCTTTACAAATTGCTCGGGTATTTTTTCGCCCGATTGAAGAGAATTAAATTTAGCAGTGAGGGCATCTGAAATCTTCTGCATAAAGTCACTGGAAGGAATAACCCTTTTCTTTGAGGAGTCACTTTCATCTACTTCTATTAGAAGATTTTCGCTAGCAGTAGCTAGTAACTTTAAAGTTATTGTGGAGACGGTATTTTTTAAAAAATTACCTAAACCATGCACTTCCTCTACATCACTGTTTAATAATCTTTGCGCAGATTGCACCACCCATTCTGAGAACTCCACGTTAGAAAAATTTTCTTTTGCTTTATCGGGATTAACTTCAACCACTCCAAAATAGTCTTGAATTTTATGCAATTCTTCCCTAGAACCTTCACTTTCTTTGTTTGGCGTGTTACCCAAAACATCATTGATTCCAAGTTCAACCTGAGCTAGAAATGAGGGATCAGTTTTGACATAGTTGCGGGCATACCCTTGTGCAAATGCAGCTGGAGCTTGTATCAATGTTTCAATTGGAACATCTTTAACGCGTGAACTAATTTCTTCTCTGCATTCTTCAGTCATATTTGAATCATTTTCCATAGCAAGGTAGTTTTCCGTAATTATACCAGCAACAGTACCTTTAATAAGATCATAAACCCACGCTTGACTTTTTGCGAGATTCGATAGAAAGAAAAAACGCGGAATGACGATATCATTAAGCTTGTTTGGAAATAACATCACAAATAGTTCATCAACTACTCCTAAAAAACATGCTTTATATTCGGCTTGTCTCCTTCCTTCCTTCTGGCATATTGGGATCAGGATCATTAAATCCTGTACATCTTGCTCTATAGATGTATCAAAATCAAAAAATTGCCCTTGTAAGCGGCTTTGAGCGTTTTGAATTGCCCCTATATCCATTTCTGGATAAAGCTGCGTTAAAATAGCTTTAAGATCCTTCTTTTCATATGCTGCTTGAGTAAGTTGATTAATGAGCTTATCTCTCTGCGCTTCAAATTTTAATTGATCTTCCATAGACATTTGACTGAGTTTTTCCTGATCTTTTGAAAAGATGATCTGATCTTTTATCATTGAAAATTCAATACGATGTTCTTTATATTTTTCTTCGAGACCTTGTAATTTTTCGCCATTGATATACTTGCTTCCTTTTTTACATAAGAAAGTAAGAATATTGGATATGACATCTTTCGGATCATAATGGGGAATTTCTGAAATCCTGATGTTCTCTCCATTTATTTTTTTTTGCTCGAACTCTTCCAAACTCTTGTTTTTAATTTCATCCTGTCTCTTTCCTTCTGTTTGACAAAGGTGGATCAGCTCCCTTAATTCTTCTGCATTCTTTAGGTCAAGCCCATCTTCTTCTACTTCATCGTTGAGTATTGCAAGAATTTTATCTTTTCCCATATCCGGATAAAGTTCTTCTAAAAGGGCTTGAATTTCTGGATGATTTATGGAGAGAAGGTCAGAATGGGTTAATTGGATAATCTTACCTAAAAAATAGTCTATTTCCTTCTGAAGAGCTTCTTGATCTGTGAAGTATCCTTGCTTTAAGTGGGATTCTACTAATTTTTCTTTAAAAACTGAAAATTTCTCATTATGTTCTTCGTATTCCTGTTCGAGCTTATCGAATGACGCCAATTTCTTTTGTTCGCTGTCCATTTTTTCTATAAGGTTAGCAAATCCGTTCGCTAAATTAATGCCCAGAAGATTTCCTATGAGATTTTTATCGTTTGTTAACCAACCAGGGATAAAAGAATCTATATTGCTGAAAATAACTCCATTAGCAACTTGTGAGAGTTGGTAGCCGAATGCGGAACCTGTAATTTTCTCAATTCGATCTGAGGCTATTTGAAGGTGACCAGTTACATTTAATGAATCGGAATAGTTTGCAAGATAACCATGCACTGCTGACTTGGCAATAGCACCCGTTGAAGTTAGTGTAACATTTCCAAAATGCGACACAGCATTGTGCACAGATGTTAGCTTTGCTCCAAAATAACTTACCCAAGAAGTAGATTCATTTTTTACAGCAACTTCTTTTCCCATATCAGCAACAGTCCCAGGAGTAGAAGATCCACTACCATTAGTCTGAATCGATTCTTGAGCAGCCCCATTCGTTTTTAGCTCTTTCGGGGAATTTTCCCGAACTTTGAGAAGAGCTTGATCATTCTTGGGACCTTTTCCAATAGCGTTGGTTTGCATAAAAAACCTATGTTTATTATTATCTAGTAACTTACATTATAATTGATTTATAAAAGAAAATCAAATCTAAACGCATTTTTTTGTTGTAAATCAATAAATTTAACAAATCTTTAAATAAACCAAATATTACTTTTTTTCTACAGGAATGACAGAAATGACCCGCGGGTCTTTGGTGCTCAAAGCTTTTGTCCTATTTTTATTGGAGAAAAACTATAAACTCTCCAAAGACCTTTCTGGGGTCTCTTCCTATCTATCAACTTAAAAATTCCAAACTACATTATCGACGCGAGATCTAATTTTCTATCATAAATTAGAGAGAGAGGTGGTTTTTCTGAAACTTCTTTAGAACCAAAAAACTGAATTGGGCCTGGATTAATATAATTATCCTGGAGAATCCAGTGTTCTCTTTGAGAACAAAAAATCAAGAAAGAAGGTTGATTCAATTGAACAAGAGATTTTTTTATCACAAAGCGAGCCTTCCCCTCGCGAAGTTCTTGATGAATCATCTGAGACAGGGGCACAGCAGCTAAATCCCAATTTTCTGGCTCGTTAGCTAACTGCTGAATACACGCCATATAGCCATTTAATTTCCAACGGATCATCAAAGTGGCTAAAACTCCCAATGAGTAGCAATAATTACAATCGAAGTTTGTGGGTAGGGCAGATCTGCCTTCATAGCCACAAAAAAAGGGCTGGGGAGAAAATTTTCCTTTATACTTCTCTTGCTTCCTTAATATTTTCAATTTTTTTTCAACTAGAGAGATGAGAAGGCGTTCTGTTTCAATTTTAGAGACTTGCACATTTCCATGAGGATCTCTGTCTAATAGAAGCTGCCTTTGTAATTCGAATGGAAATTGAATAAGACAGGCAAATGATTCAAAAGACAATAAGGTCCTTAAATAGTTTAACCTTTGCTCATCGGTCATGTTTTCTAGAAGTTGAGTCGGCTGATTTCCTTTCATCAAAATATTCAGTTCATTGACTAACTGTTTGCAGTCGGGAATAAATTCAATAATGCCCTCGGGGATGAGGATCCCACCATAGTCCTTGCCTTGGTCGGATCGTCTGCAAATCACCGCAACGATCTGATCGACGACGTCACTTAAATTTTGATTTTCCTTTTCGATTTCTTCGCTTATCAAAGTCAAATTGGGATGGGTCTGTAGAGCACATTCCAGCGCTAAATGGGAAGCCGAGCGTCCCATTATTTTTATAAAAAAGTAATATTTTGTTGAAGACTTCGCATCCCTCAGTAAATTACCAATAATTTCAGAGTAAACTTTAGAAGCTGTGTCGAATCCGAAAGAAAGATCGATAAATTCGTTTTTTAAATCGCCATCGATCGTTTTGGGGACGCCACAAACAGTTGTTTTTAATCCTTTTTTTGCAAAATACTCCGCTAAAAAGGCTGCATTTGTGTTGGAATCATCGCCTCCAATGATCACAAGTCCATCAAGATCATGCTCTTTTGCTGTTTTACAGGCAGCTTCTAGTTGCTCGGGAGTCTCGATTTTCGTGCGTCCTGAACCGAGCAAATCAAACCCACCCTGATTTCTGTGTAATTGAATGGTTTCAGCGTCCAAAAGTATATAGGAATTCTTAACGATACCACTAGGGCCATTTTTAAACCCAATAATCTCTGAGTGGGGATGAAACTCTCGAGCAGCATCAAATAATCCCGCAATGACAGTGTGTCCACCTGGAGCTTGTCCGCCCGAAAGGACCACTCCTATCTTTAATTTTACTTTCTCTTGGTTATTTCCATTTTCAAAAGTCAGGATAGGATTGGAATGTGTATTTGGGAAAACGGTCTGTAAAGAAGAATCTAACAGCGAGGTTTGAATCTGTGTGTGATGCTTAGGAATTAGAGATAAAAAAGATTTGAGTGCCGTTGGCAAGAGAGGATGGTAATTCACTCTCTGCTCTTGCAAAAAGCTCAACGTCTGCATATATAACACCTTAAAGAATCGTTCTAGTAAACCAAAGAGCTGTCTCACTGATTGCCGTTGACTGATCTCCGGGATTGGAAAATTCATGATCTCCCTTGGGTAAAGGAATGAATTTAGTCTCCGAAGCCGACTTCCTTGCCTCCTGATAGGCCAATGCATGTCGAAAATCAACAACAGTGTCGTGCTCTCCATGAATATGCAACAGTGGAATATTTGTCAATTTAGAAAGCACAGCTTGCATATCAATTTGAATGATTTGCTGAACGAACTCCAAATTAGGTATTGGGGCATGAATAGAATTTAAAATCTGGGATTGATCAATCCCATGGGACCCTTTCTGGAATTTTTCCCAAAGAACTTTCCAGGGAGATCCATCATATAGAGGGGACCATAGTCCAATCGTTTTAATCGTGCCGAAATGGCTCGCAGCCAAAAGCGCGATCGCTCCACCTAAAGAACGTCCTAGAATTCCAATCCTACTCGAATCAATATCAAAAGATTTTAAAAGAAAATCGAGACATATAAGTGTGTCCTCGACTTTGCTTGTAACGGTCATCTCATTGAACTCCCCTTCGCTATCACCGGCGCCTCTATAATCAAAACGAAAGACAGCGATCCCATTACGGGTGAGCTCTTGTGCCAAAGTCACAAACATTCGATAGCGGCCTGACTTAGTTCCAGCCAATCCAGGACAAAATAAAACAACAGGATGGGGTCCTTTAGAGAGAGGACGATGCATAATTCCAAACATTTTCTCACCTCGATTCATCAGGGTGACCGACTCTCTTTCCTCAAATTTCGTTTTCATTCTGTTCCTTTAACATTCTGGGACGTTGACAGCTAATCCGCCTAAGGAAGTCTCTTTATAAATAGACTTCATATCAGTTCCGGTTTGCTTCATGGTTGCTATGACCTGATCTAGCGAGACAAAGTGAGAACCATCTCCATGCCGCGCCAATCTTGAGGCGTTAATCGCTTTAGCAGCCCCCATGGTATTACGCTCAATACAGGGAATTTGCACCAACCCTTTGATTGGATCACAGGTCAGACCGAGGTTATGCTCCATCCCTATTTCGGCTGCATTTTCAATCTGTTCGTTAGTAGCGCCTATAGCAGCCGTTAAACCTGCTGCGGCCATTGAACAGGCAACGCCGACCTCACCCATGCAACCCATTTCAGCTGCAGATATGGAGGCTCCTTCTTTATAGAGGATCCCCATGGCCCCAGCAGTTAAAAAAAATGTAATGACTCCATCGAGAGAGGCACCTTTAACAAAACGCATATAATAGTGAATCACTGAAGGGATAACTCCAGAGGCTCCGTTTGTGGGTGCCGTGACTACCCTGGCGCCTGCTGCATTTTCTTCGTTAACAGCGAGAGCCCAAAGACTGACCCAATCCATAATCTCTGCAGGGTCTCTGTCTTCAAGCGATTTTTTTTCTTGCTTCTGGAGGTAACGATAAATACCGCTCGCTCTCCTCTTTAAATTTAATCCACCGGGTAAAATTCCATCCTGATGACATCCCCTTTCGACACAGTCTTGCATGACTTTCCAGATTTTAAGTAAGCCTTCTCGAATCTGTGTTTCATTACGCCATACCAGTTCATTTGCGAGCATAATTTCAGCTATCGATTTATTTTGCTCTCTGCAATGCTTAAGCAGCTGTTCTGCTGTCCGAAATGGAAACAGCGCTGGGGGTTTATCCGATTGCGGCATCCTTTCTCCCATAGCTGTCTCATGGTCGATAAAAAAGCCACCTCCTAGAGAATAGTAAATTTTTTGAAGGAGCTCATTTCCAGCCTCATCAAAAACTGTAAACCTGACTGCATTAGGATGAAAAGGGAGAAATTTATCTTTGTGGAAGATCAGTTGCTCTTTTTCCTTAAATACAATTTCTTTTTTCCCCAATAAATTTAAGAGATCTAAGCGTCTAACTTGAGCGATTTTTTCCTGAATAGCATTGGGATCTATCCCTTCTGGTGTTTCTCCTTCTAAGCCAAGAATAACAGCAAGATCGGTTCCGTGTCCTTCTCCTGTAAGTGCCAATGAGCCGTATAAATCGACTTTAAGAAAAGCTACCTGTTTGATTAAATTTAATTTATCGAGTTCTAAAGAATAGTGACGAGCAGCACGCATAGGGCCAACAGTATGTGAGCTCGAAGGGCCTATTCCGATTGAAAATAGATCAAATACACTAATAGCCATGAATGAATTCCTATTTTTAATGGCATCAAAGCCATTTTATCAATTATTAGACAATTCAACTTCTAAAAAAGAGAGTTTAGCAAAAGGATTCGAATAAGCAAAGGATTATCTCTCTTTCATATTATTTTCTTTAATTCAAATTTTAATAGTTTTTTATAAAATAATTAATAATATCTTAATAATTAAGATGTATAATTCAAATAAATATTTTTAATAATAAAAAACTTGGTAAGTTATGAACTCGTTAAAAAATAACACGCAGAGATATATTAGTAGCTTTAAAGAAGTTTTCGTGGGAATTCAAACCTTTCACTCGAACAAGAATAAAGTGATCTCTTTTATTAAAGATGGAGAACTCTTAGCTCACTTTCAATTTCTTTCAAATTCTATATCGGAAATCTATAGAGTAAAGTCTAGTATATTTAAATTTGACGAGCTAAAACGTAAATTTTTCGAACATAAAAAAGATTTTTGTAATATTTCAGCCAATTATTTTTTTCGCACTACCAAAACGAGTTCTAGTTCCGATAGTTTAAGTGCAACCGGTAGCGAGACCATTTATTCTATTAATGACCCCACCCTCTCCCGTCGCCTTTCTAAACTTGGTAATGCAATGCAGGCATTTAACCAAAGAGATGAAGTCAATTTTTTATATACTTATGAAAAACAGAATTCAGAAAAGGACCCCATACATTTTTTATTTGTCAGAGACGGAAATCATATTTTAGCTTTTCAATTAGGAATTAAATATGAGACCATTATCGCTAAAGGAGCCTCAAAGAAAGTCTATCCAGCCAAAGTTTATCAATTAAATCAAACTGGCGACTTGCAAGTTTTAAAACATGAAAACGATCAAAACAGTAAATGGGTTCTAAAAATTGCAGAAGAACCAGAAGTCGAAAAAAATAAGGATTTTTATGAGGATGATGACTATACACCAGAGCCGCGACTGTCAGAAGTCGAAGTCTACCAAAAACTTCGCGAACATCAAATAGACTGTTCTTTTGTTTCAGTTGTTCATCAATACAAGTTCGCTGTGGGTCTTGGAAAATCAGAGAAAAACGCTATTTTTGAGCTCGCAAAAAGAGCGGAGAGTGATGTTGATTCTTTATTAAAAAAAAAACCGGAACGCATTCTGAAAAAACGAAATCAGTTCTTTTTATTCATTTTAAAAAGCATCCAAACGTTTGAAAGCATTAATTACACTTGGAGAGATTTAAAACTCCCTAATATTTTAATGGATGGGGATGATTTTTTACTGACAGATTTTGGATATGCTGATGGAACACAGGATTACATGACAATAAGGGACTCTATGATTGCGGATATGAAGCCACTTCACTCTATGGCTATCGGAGTTTGTTTTATTAAAGTTCTTGAGAAGGAACTTAATTGCAGTCTATGGAAGAGGAGCAATATGTATTTAGACATAGAATCAACCCAAAAAGCAATCCAATCACTCTTGGATGATCCTGAAAATATAATGGATCCTAAAACAAGAGAGATCCTCGCAATGACACATCGCATGATTGACTTCCATTTTGAGAATCGACCCGATATTCAAGAAGTCATTGATTTAATCGAAAAAAAAGAATAGAAATATTCTGTAATCGTTCAAAAGGCATAGACGTTGCGCACGCTAAAGCGTACGCTCTATCTTCAATCATATTTGCCATTAATTTTTTTGTGAGTTATGATCAATTCACTAGCGTTTACAACCCCACATATAAAAAAATATGACTGTATCCCCATTTTTTGAAAATCCCTTTGAAGAATCCACCCGCTGTATCAAAACTGCTCAAGCGTGCATTCTTGTCATTTTTGGCGCTACTGGTGACCTAACAGCTCGCAAACTCATTCCTGCTCTTTATAATTTAGCAAGAGAAGGTCTTCTCCCTGCTCACTTTGCTTGTGTCGGTTTTGCTCGTAGAGAGAAGACGAATGAGCAGTTTCGCCAGGAGATGCTCGAGGCTGTCAATCAATTTTCTCGTTCTAAACCTATAGACCTGGCTCTTTGGAAAGTTTTTTCTGAAAAACTTTTCTACCATCAGTCAGAGTTCCATGAAGATGCCGGTTACGAGAGCCTTAACCACTTTCTCCATCAGCTTGACGCACAAATTGGAACCCAAGGTAATCGAGTTTACTATCTTTCCACCCAACCGAGTTTTTTCTCCCTTATTGTTGAGAAACTCAGTCAGTTTCAGTTGATTTATCCCGTCGATATCCATGAAGAGAAGTGGAGCCACGTCATCATTGAAAAGCCTTTTGGCAGGGATTTAGAGTCAGCGAAAGAGCTTCAGCGTAGTATATCTGCACATCTTGATGAAAGCCAAATCTTTCGCATCGACCATTATCTAGGCAAAGAAACTGTTCAAAATCTACTCGTTTTTCGCTTTAGCAACCCCATTTTTGAATCAATTTGGAATCATAAGCATATCGATAATATTCAAATCACCGTGTCGGAAGAGATTGGAATAGGCACACGTGGACGCTTCTGGGAAGAAGCTGGAATGCTTCGTGATATTGTACAGAATCATATGATGCAGCTTTTATCTCTTGTTGCAATGGAACCACCCCCTAATTTGCATGCAGACTCTATACGCGATGAGAAGGTCAAAGTTTTAAAAGCATTAAGACCTATTCCTTTGGATACTATTGATCACTACGCTGTGAGAGGACAATACGGATCCGGATTCATTAACGGTGACTTAGTGAAGGGATATCGACAGGAAGAAAATGTGAATCCTGAATCGATAGTAGAAACTTATGCTGCAATAAAAGTGCTTATTGATAACTGGAGGTGGGTAGGGGTCCCTTTTTACCTAAGAGCTGGGAAACGTCTACCCAAAAGAGCAACTGAAATTTCAATCGTTTTTAAGAAGGCACCTGGATATCTTTTTGAGGGGTTTAACAGTGCTATAGAACAAAACGTGATGACAATTCGAATCCAGCCTAATGAAGGTGTTTCTTTAAAGATTAACTGCAAGGTCCCATCCCTAAATACTGTTGTGCAGCCTGTCAAAATGGATTTTAGATATGGATCACACTTCGGATCAACACCTCCTGAAGCATATGAAAGGCTTATCTGTGACTGTATGTCTGCTGATAACACCCTTTTTGCTCGTGATGATGAAGTCGAAGCTTCTTGGAAGTTCATTAACCCTCTGATAAATTATTGGGAATCTGTAAAACCAAAAGATTTCCCTAATTATGCTGCAGGAACTTGGGGACCAGAGGCTGGAGATGCTTTACTTTCCTTCGATGAGCGACAGTGGCGTCTACGATAAACCAATTTAGGAACAATTTATGACCGTATCAACTCCACTGAAGTCTTTTGCTGAGAATGAAGCGAATCCAACACGAATGAAAGCATGCCTTTTTAATTTGATCGTTTACACGCATGAACCGCGAAGAACAGACTATTTCAAGCAAGTTGTCGATTTGATCATAGGCCAGTTTCCTTGCCGAATTTTTTTTATTATTGCCGAACAAGAAGCTTCCCATAATACTCCCAGTGTTGAATTGTTAACAACGCCGCTGAAGAGTAATGCAGCTTTAACTTGCGATTACATGATCATCAAAGCATCGGGAGAATCGATCAATGAAGTGCCTTTTTTAATTCTTCCCTTTTTTGTGCCTGACCTCCCTATCTACTTACTATGGGGTCAAGATCCCACCACAGAAAATGCCATTTTGCCACACTTATTGCTCTATGCAACACGCCTTATCTTTGACTCTGAATGCACAAAGAATTTACGTCGCTTCAGCCAAGACATGCTGTCGAAGCTTCACCTGACTTCCATCCCAATGATAGATATGAACTGGACGCGTAGTAGTGGATGGAGAGAGATCTTTGCCCAAACTTTCGATACTCGCGAACGTGTTGAACAGCTCGCTGGAGCAGAAAAAGTTATTATTTCCTATAACGATTATCCTGATCCCCTTTTTTTCCATCCTGAAACGCAAGCGATCTATTTTCAAGCTTGGCTTGCCTGTCGCCTCAAATGGAAATTCCTTCGTTCCTCAAAAGACGAGGACTTTAATATCTTCTATGAATCAAAAGAGGGTCCTGTTCATATTCAACTAAAAGCGGAGTCTCATAAAGAGTTCCCCTCAGAGGAATTGCTTAAGGTTGAGATCACCGGAAAAAAAGATTATCACTGTCTTCTAGAAAGAAGCGCTGATCAGCAGGTTATCTTCAAAGCGTCTAATCAAAATCAATGCGAGCTCCCGTTCTCTCTTATGCTCTCAAATATTGATTCTGGCCGCGCTTTTATGCAGGAAATGTTTTACCAGAAAATGAGCGATCATTACAGTTCCATGTTAACATTGATTAGTCAAACAAAATAGAGGTGATTATGGCAATTTCTCAATGGCAAACTCAAGTTCAATCTTTTGATGAACGTCGTGATTTAATTATCCCTGGAAATGCAGAAGAGACCATTGAATTTGCGGCCAATCAATTCATTGAAATTGGTCAAGGAGCCATCAAAAAACAAGGTTTCTTCACTGTAGCTTTCTCTGGAGGTCAAACACCTTTGGCTATCTACAAAAAACTGAGTCAATTGCCTCTCAAAGAACAACTGGATTGGTCCAAACTTCGCTGTTTTTGGAGCGACGAAAGAAGCGTCTCTCCTTCTGATCCTGAAAACAACTACTTTGCCTCAATGAAAGCTGGGTTGGATCACTTACCCATCCCACCGGAAAAAATCTTTAGAATGGAAGCGGAATCCGATATCGAAGAGAATGCGAAAAGATACGAACATTTAATCCGTCAATGGGTCCCCTCTTGCAGCTTCGATCTCCTCATGTTAGGTGTTGGAGAAGATGGCCACACAGCATCACTTTTTCCTCGCACCCATGGGCTCCACACCCATAATCGTCTTGTTACAGCGAATTACATTCCAGAGAAGAAAATATGGCGCATGTCTCTGACATACGATTGTATCCATTTGGCTAAAACGACTTGTATTTATGCCATTGGAAAAAATAAAGCGGAAACTGTCGCGAAAGTTTTTTCTAGTCCCTATAATCCCGATCATTTTCCCGTACAAAAAGTGGGTCTCCCTGCCCATAAAGCGCTTTGGATTCTTGATCAGGATTCTGCAAAAGATCTCGTGCTCTAGATATGAATCAACCTGAAAAAAACTTACTTGTCCTGGGTTTAGAGAGTAGTTGTGATGAGACAGCATGTGCTGTTGTGCGTAATGGCGTTGATATTTTATCCAACGTGGTGGCTTCTCAGTTTGATTTACATGCTGCATATGGAGGTGTTGTCCCAGAGCTAGCTTGTCGCCGCCATGTGGACTTAATCATTCCGATCATTGATGAAGCTCTTTCACAAGCACGCATCGCTCTCTCGGATATTGACTTATTTGCTGTTGCTCATGGACCTGGTCTCATAGGGGCTCTTTTAATCGGCCTTAACACTGCTAAAGCTCTCTCCTTAGCTCAAAATAAACCTTTAGTTGGCATTAATCATGTGGAAGCACATCTCTACGCTGCTATCATGTCACTCCCGCAGTTCCCTGTTTTTCCCTGCTTGGGAGTTGTTCTTTCTGGGGGACACACTGCCTTGGTTCTCATTCACGCAATTGGACACTATGAAATGGTCAGCCAAACTGTCGATGACGCCATTGGAGAGGCTTTCGATAAGGTAGCTAAACTTTTAAATCTTCCTTATCCTGGAGGACCTGAAATCGAGCGTCTCGCTTCTACAGGCAATCCATTCCGTTATTCTCTACGTGCAGGTACAGTTAAAGGCCATCCTTTAGCATTTTCGTTTAGTGGTCTTAAAACAGCTGTTCTTTATACCATAAAAGGAACTAAGGGTGAACAAAGCCCAACACTGACAGATCAAGATCGGGCCGACTTAGCTGCTTCCTTTCAACGCGCTGCTTTTGACGATATTATCAAAAAGGCTCAACAGGCTGCGAATATCCATCATGTGAATACGCTTATCTTCGGCGGCGGAGTCACGAATAATCAAACATTACGTAGAGTATTTGATCTCCAATGCCCTCAGCTTCAATGCATTTGGCCTCCATTTGGCCTCAGTCTTGACAACGCCGCAATGATTGCTGGATTGGGATACCATCGATTTCTAAGAAAAAATGGGGGCGATTCTATTGACCTAGAACCCATGACCCGCCTCCCCCTTTCCAATTTGTAAAGAAAATATAAATCGCCCAGTCTAATGCCAGAACAGAGGGGATCTGAAGTCAAACACGCAATATCTCTTGCCAAAAATAGAGAAATTTGTTAAGATTGTATCAGCATATATTTATATAACTGACTTCAACCAATGCCGAAGTTTCGGCTCAACAGGGGGATTCCTTTATGTCACTAGACAAGGGTACAAAGGAAGAAATTACAAAAAAATTCCAGCTTCACGAAAAGGATACTGGTTCAGCCGATGTTCAAATCGCAATTTTAACAGAGCGAATCACTGAGCTTACCGAACATTTAAAAAGAACGCCAAAGGATCACGCCTCAAGGCTCTCTTTATTAAAATTAGTCGGTCAACGCAGACGTCTGTTAGATTACCTTAATTCCACTGATACAAAACGTTATCAGACATTAATAAATAAGCTTAAACTAAGACGATAGACCTTTGAAAGTTCCTAAAGCAAAAGGGGGCAGCACAAGCTGCCCCCTTTTGCTTTAGGACCCAAGCATTCACTTATCACTTAGACCTTCATTTATTCTTTCTTAATTCTCACCAAACATGTATAACACCATAATTTTAGATATACACAATTTTAGGAGTAATATTTAATGACTCGTGACACTATGTCCGTTATGATTAACGGAAAAGAAATAATCTTTGAAACAGGAAAAATTGCGCGACAAGCAAATGGTGCTGTGTTTGGACGCTCTGGTGATACTATTGTTCTTTCTACTGCTTGTGCTGCACCTCAAGCTGATCCTAATGTCGATTTCCTCCCTCTACGCGTGGATTATAGCAGAAAACTTTCCTCAATCGGTAAGACTTCAAGCGGCTTTATCAAGCGTGAAGGACGCCCTGCAGAAAGCGAAATTCTCGGCTCTCGTCTGATTGATCGTCCTCTCAGGCCTATGTTTGAAGAGGGCTATTTCAATGAAGTACAGGTGCTGTCTTATGTATTTTCCTACGACGGTGTCAATTTACCCGAACCACTCGCTATCTGTACAGCTTCCGCAGCTCTTGTCATTTCTGATATTCCATTAATAAAGCCTGTCGCCGGTGTTAAAGTTGGATTCATCAACGGCGAAATCGTTGTCAATCCCTCTTATGAGCAACTTCTTAAATCGAAGCTCGACCTAACCATCGCAGGAACCGAAGATGCCGTATTAATGATTGAAGGAACTTGTGATTTCCTAACCGAAGCAGAAGTTCTTCAAGCAATCAGAAAAGGTCATGAAAGCATCCAAATCATTTGCGAAGCTCAAGAAAAATGGCGCGTTAAAATTGGGAAAACAAAAAATAGAACCACCCTTAGAGTACGCCCCAAAGAACTCTATCAAGAGATCGAGTCCATCGCGGGACCTCATCTTGAAGAAGCTTTAAGAATCAATGAAAAGCAAAAAAGAGAAGACGCGCTAAGTGCTGTGAATAACAAACTTCTTGCGTCCCTTGCCCCCGCAGAAGGTGAAGCTAAATTTTCTGTAACCGATATTCAGTATGTCTTGAAAGAAATTTCCTCAAAAGCAATGCGGAAGATGATTTTAGAGGCTAAAATCCGATCTGATGGAAGAAAAACAACCGATATCCGCCCCATCGAAATCGAACAAAGTCTTCTTCCTAGAACACATGGAAGCTCCCTCTTCACCCGCGGAGAGACGCAAACAATTGCTGTTTGTACTCTTGGAGGTGAGGCTATGGCTCAGCGCTTTGAAGATATCGATGGTGAGGGAACACAGCGGTTTTACCTGCAGTACTTCTTCCCTCCCTATTCTGTCGGAGAAGTGGGACGTATCGGAGCTCCTGGAAGAAGAGAAGTTGGTCATGGTAAGTTAGCCGAGAAAGCGCTTAGTGCTATTATCCCACCAAAAGAACAGTTTCCTTATACCATCCGCTTAGAGTCCAATATCACTGAATCGAATGGCTCCTCCTCTATGGCTTCGATCTGTGGCGGATGCCTAGCGATGATGAACGCGGGTGTACCTATTAAACGTCCTATTGCTGGAATTGCAATGGGATTAATTTTAGGTGATACCGACTATGTTATTCTCTCAGATATTTTAGGGATAGAAGATGCTTTGGGAGATATGGACTTTAAAGTTGCAGGTGATCAAACAGGAATCACTGCATTCCAAATGGATATCAAAGTCGAAGGCATCACACTAGAAATTTTAGAGAGTGCCCTTGAGCAAGCAAGAGCTGGACGTATTCATATTCTCGAAAAAATGTTGGCTGTTTGCCCTAAATTTAATTCGCAGATGTCCCCTTTTGCTCCAAGAATTGAGACAATGCAGATAAAGCCAAGCAAAATTGCAACTGTCATTGGGCCAGGAGGCAAACAAATTCGAGCCATCATTGAACAAACCGGTGTCGAGATTGATATCAACGATGACGGCCTCATTAGTATCGCTGCAGATAACCTCGAAAGTATTGAAAAAGCCAAAGTGATCATTATTGGTTTAACAGCCGATATCGAAATTGGAAAGGCCTATACTGGTAAAGTCACATCAGTTCAGCCTTTTGGCGTATTTGTGGAAGTATTGCCTGGAAAAGAAGGTCTCTGCCATATATCCGAATTCGATATCATCAGAATAAATAACTTGGATGATTACGTCAAACAAGGAGATATTGTTACTGTAATAGTCGTTGGAATTAATGAAAGAGGACAGCTAAAATTAAGTCGCAAAGCAACACTATCTAAGGTTGGATAGGATTCCGGCCAGAGAAACCAGAGTTTCTATAGGTTTCTTTGGCCATTTCAAAAGGAGAAAAAACGTGCATTCAAGAAAAAGTAACTGGTGTCGTTCCATTGTCTTCATTCTTCTCTTTGTTTCCACATATACTTGGGCTGGACCTGATATCGATGTCAGCGACTTCAGCCAAGAGCAAATTGCTCCTAAAAAGAGTCCAGAAGTCAAGCCCTCCCCTTTTAGCTTTAATGTCGAGTTTGATGCCATCGGCAAGGCAAAAATTCGGGAAGGATTCTTTAAAAAGGATGAGATTGAATTCACACTTGCCAATTTTGAATTTGAAATGGTCTACTATTATAACAAACCCTATCAGGAAGGGGCTAATGTTGTTCTAGGTTACCAGCCCACACGAATTACGTGGGATGGAAATCCCTGGTTCGATCAATCTTTTTTCAACACTGTCACTCTTAACTTCGGCTTTTTGACAAAACGCTTTTCCGATTGGGCTTGGCGTGGACAATTTGGCGTCTACTGGGACATCGGTAAAGGGTGTATGAGCGCTGAATACTTCAACTATAATCTTATTTTATGGGGAAGATACGCCTTCTGTAAAAATTTTGGTTTTCACCTAGGATTCATTGGTGAAACAGGAATGAGAATGGATCGAGTCTATCCTATTATAGGGATCGACTGGGCGATCTCTAACAAATGGCAACTCAATCTAATTTTTCCCCTCGATTTTTCCATTGTCTACCAATGGACAAAAAAATGGAGTCTAGCCATAGCTTCTAGCAACTTTAACAGCCGACATCGCGTGCAACAAGGCGAAGCCAATGCCGGCTATGTGGTTCGGTACCAAAATGTAGGCGGTGAATTTGCTGTTCGTTATGAAACTCAAAACCTCTCTGGTAACCTCCATGCAGGGACTACACTAGGCGGCTATTATCGAGTTGCTAACAACCACAATCACCACCCACATCGCTACAAGCTGGATCCCGCCGGCTATGTTGGTGGAGAGGTTCAGGTCCGCTTTTAAGGAGAAAGTCCCCCACTGAAATTGCTTTAAAGGCACTGAGTCACGTGGATCACAGAGACGTTATGCAAAATATGAGAGAGGGATGCAATCTAAGACGATATAAGAACAGTCTTTCAACAGATTTACCCTCTCTCTGTGATCTCTGTGGTGGCCTTCAAATCAGTCGTTTTTGAGGATGGTATCGATACGCTCCATTTCTTCTTCCATCAAACGATGCTTCACCTCAATGGCTTGAAGATTATCCACCAGCTGCTTTTGATTAGTCGCACCTGTAATCACCGTGCTGACATTATTATTTTTTAGACACCAAGCTAACGCCAATTGAGCCAGTGTGCATCCCACATCTTTGCTTACACTTTCGAGTGCTTTAACCTTTGCAATTTTTTTTGAATTTAATCGGTCAGCCAACTCAGGATGCTTTGCCAATCGACTATCCGAGGGAACACCTTGATTATATTTCCCCGTTAATATTCCAGAATCAAGAGGACTCCAAACCGTCAACCCTATTCCATATTGTGAATAAAGAGAGAGATACTCTTTCTCTACTCGCTCACGATGGAACATATTATATTCTGGTTGTTCTGCTGTAGGGGGCGTTGCATTCATTTTTAGAGCAACTTCGCAAGCCTCTTCAATTTGGCTTTTCTTCCATTCGGATGTCCCCCAATAGAGGATGAGTCCGGACCGGATTAAATAATCAAAAGCGCGCACAGTCTCTTCAATAGGTGTCTTAGGATCAGCTCGATGACAAAAAATGATGTCTGCATAATCGAGCTGCAGTCTTCGTAAGCTTGCCTTCGTCCCCTCAATAACATGCTTTGCGGAAAGTCCTGTCTGATTAGGTCCTTTACCGCCCCAAAAAATCTTTGTGGAGACGACGAGATCTTCCCGTTTAAAATCCTTTAAAATCTCCCCCATAATCAGTTCAGCTGCACCAGCACCATAAACTTCTGCATTATCAAAGAAGTTGATTCCCTGGTCAACTGCAGCATGGATACACTGTCGCGCTCCACTCAAATCAAGGTCCGATCCAAAAGTGACCCACGATCCAAATGAAAGTTCACTTACACTAAGACCTGATTTTCCAAGCTGGCGATATTCCATAGGGCCTCCTAAACTAATAATTAATCCTATTTTTAAAATTAGAAGATTTCAAGTTAAAGGGCTATTGATTTCAATAAGAAAATTTTGATAGATTCTCATTTCCATTCTTCTATAACCTTAGCCAGAGGAATCATTTTAATGTCGATTTCAGCACACTGTTTAACCACTGACCAACTTCAAAGTTTATCTTTTGAGCTCAGACAAGAGCATCCAAGTTTTAAACGACTTAATTCTAATACACTGAATCCTATATTCGGTCTAGAGACACGCAAACCCTTCTACATGTTTTGGATGAGAGAGCGTAAGGAGGATCGTTTATTACGCATTATCAATTGTGTACAGGCGTCTTTTGAGCATTTAGAGAAGCAGGGAGTTAAAATTGTTTCTCCTCAAGCAACCGTGGATGAAAAATCTGAATATCTTGAACCCTATTATATTCACAATAATATTGTCGAATCTATAGCACTGATCTATGCTAAAGTAGAAAAGCCTTCCTCACGTCTAACACATGAATTCACAAAACTGAAAATCCACGCAATAGCACTTAAATGCCATTTAAATGAGGCTCTAGCTAAACCTGATGCAAACAGTTTCCAAACGCTTAAAGAATTAGCAGAAGACTGGAAAAAAAATCTTCAACACTCAATGAATAAGGAAAGTTTAACCCCCGCGGAAATAGAATTTCAAAAAGCATCCAAATATCCTAAATGGAATACCGCCCTCCCTTATGCAACGAAAAAGGGTTTAAACGTCTTAGAAATCAAACAGCTTGAAGAAGCTGCTAAACACCCTGAATGGGTTGCAGCTATTAAGACTAACCCTGAATATCTTGAATTATTTTTTAAATGGGCTTTAAGAGATTATAATCCTGTCAAACCTTTCATTCTTTATCCCAATACGACAAAAAAAATTTACGAATCGCGCCTCTCCGCAGTTCTAGGTTATTCAAGAGACCCACAAAAGGAAACATTGCGAATAGAAGAAATTTCAACAGACAACCCTTTGATAAGTAGACGCATTCTCACTCTTCCTATTTATAGTGGGCGTTTTGATGAATTTGAACCTCACAAACAAAAACGCTATAATATTCTGAATCCCGATGAGATGCTTTATTTTGGAGCAGGGAACTACTATCTGACCGTAAACGAGTTTTTTAAATCCTGGTATTTAAAAAATTATGAAGAAACTAATACTGTTCTCTGTGCAAATTGGGGATTCAGCAACTTTCATCCTGTTGAAGGAGTTTGGGACTCTAAAGCTCAAAACTATCCCTCTAAACCTTATGAAACACTTCCAAGAGAAGGATGGATTTATAAAATGCCTGTTTGTAAAGTGATATCAAAAGAAGCAATGGCCCGAACATATGGAGATAAAATTGCAAATTTAGATTTCTTTTTTAAAGCTGGCGTCACAGCAAAAGAAAAATACCCAATGGTCCTCGAATGCCATACTTTTTGGAAACTTTATTACCGTAATAAAAATAAGGATTGGCATGAGATCTCACCAGGTGTCTATGCTGATCGCTATATACAAGGTATTATGGATAAAGTGCTTATGCTCTGTGATACCGTAAAAAGCGTACTCTCTCTTTATGACCAAAATTTTTATAATACCAATCGACAACGAGCCTTCTTTCCCTTTTTTCCTGATCATGAGCTAAAGACAACCTATCTCAATTATATGTTTGATAGAATTTTAAGGCGGAATAGAGTATTTCAATTTGTAGGTAAAAACTGTGCTTATTATGTGAAAAAGAGTATTGAAAAGACGCTCATTTCCACTATTAATTTATTCCAGATGCCTTTCGTTGAGGGTATTACTCACATGTCTTTTTTTGATCGCTTCTTTCAATTGCTAAAACACACACATATTCGCTGTCAAAACATCGGATTGACAATTCTTCACTTAGTTTTAGGCTCCTGGCGCTCTTGCTTAATTAAAAATCCCTCAAAAGAGGATAGCAATCAAATGACGGAAAAACGTCACGCTCTTAGTCATTTCTTCTATGGGACATCTTTGGAAAGCTATCAAGTATACAACCCTACCCTTATGATAGAACAGATAAATCAGGGCATTTTAAAGGAAGGTGAGCTTTTTGGCACAAATACTGAGGAGCATTTGCATTATTATGATAAACAAGGAACACTATGAATAAAATTTTGATTTCAGGAAGCTCAGGCTTAATCGGATCGGCTCTTCAAAGGTCTCTTGAGAAGAGTTATAGTCTTTACCGCCTGGTTTATCAGCGTGCACCTAAAAACGAATTTGAGATTTCATGGGATCCTCTTTCTGGCATTTTACCTAAAGAAAAATTGGAAAATTTTTATGGTGTTGTTCATCTTGGAGGTGAATCCATTACTGGCTTATGGACCAAAGGGAAAAAGAAAAGGATCTTGGAAAGTCGTGTGAAAGGGACTTCCCTTCTTAGTCATACGTTAGCGTCTCTTAAAAATCCTCCCGAATTTTTCATTTCTGCTTCTGCTATTGGCTATTACGGAAATCGAGGAGATCAACCTTTAACTGAAGAATCAACACCTGGTTCAGGATTCCTTGCAGAAGTCTGTCAGAAGTGGGAGGAGGCTGCTTTACCTGCACAAGATAAGGGAATACGCACTCTATTTTTAAGAACGGGTATTGTATTGAGTCCTGCAGGTGGAATCCTTAAAAACCTCATTCCCCTTTTTAAATTGTGTTTGGGTGGAAAAATTGGAGATGGAAAACAAATCATGAGTTGGATTCACTGTGATGATCTTATTAGAATCATCGCTTTTTTAATGGATCACCCCACTCTCATTGGTCCTATTAATGCAGTCGCTCCTCATCCCATTTCTAATGCCGAATTCACAAGACTTCTAAGTACTGCTGTTAAACGTCCAGCCCCCTTCAATGTCCCCTCCTCTTTTTTGCAATTTGCATTGGGGGATCTTGCTAACGATCTTTTATTAACAAGCCAAAACGTTATCCCTCTGAAGCTCAATCAAAATGGTTTCTTTTTTACCTACCCATCCGCAGAAAAAGCGATTGAGCAGGTAACTAGCTCTTAATTCGAGTTTCAAATTTTTTCATATGAGAAGCCTTTCCCTAAAAGCCTGTGATACGGCGAAAGGTTGACCATGGTTTTCTAAAAAGGAAGTAGAAGAGGGGGTTTTGGGAGCAATGGAACAGAAAACCGGCTTAAGGATATTAAAAGCTCTTACGGAGACTCATAAACTATATTTTTAATCTTCTAAAAATTGCGCCTAAATTAGATTGTGGCTATTTTTTCTAAATTGCATTTTCTAATAATTGGACGATTTCATGATTTTTTTTCATTTCAGCCGCTCTACGGGCTAAATTATAATTTTCTCTAAATTCGACTCTATCGTCTTTTAATAAAAGCTTAATTATATCTATTTTCTGCCTTCGAACTGCTTCTAATAGCACAAACGGATCTGGATTAACCCGTCGATCATTAAGTAATAATTCACAAATCTCAGTTTGCTCAGCAACAATTGCCCTGTATAGAACTTGGTCATTATCAAGAGCTGGATTAACTCTAGGATCTTTCAATAACAGCTGGACTGCTACAATATTCCCTGTGCGAATGGCAGTTTTTAATTGATAACTGGGAATTGTTTTTAGCCAAGCAGAAGGAACAGAAGATTTTTTAATCAAGAAATGAAGTAATTTTTCTTTGCAATAAGGAAACTCAATTGTTGAAGAAACAGAGGAATTTTCCAATAAAAGTTGTACTATTTCTTGATGATTAGCCACAAGGGCAAATAAAAGAGCTCGGTTTTCATAAGATGTGGGAACTACACGTTTATCCTGTAAAAGTGCTTTTACCAAAGCCACATTTCCCCATTCACTCGCAGCAATAAGGAGAGTATAAGGCAGCTGCATTTCCCCTCTTGTTTCCTTCCATTCTTGATTGGGATTGATATAAGGTTTTTCTTCCCAGATCACCACTTCTTTTAAATAGAGTGAGTATTTTGCATCCCATAATAATTTAAACCAATGTGTTGAAGGAGGGTTAATGGGAATCTCATCAACCATGATACCTTTTAATAAGCGAGGCACCGACAAACGCCAAGCACCTCTTGCAAATGCATCTGCCAATTTTTCATCAGAATATTCAATGCGTGCTAACGGCTTCCTGCTTAAATTACGGAATTTTTTATTGACACAAGAGCACTCAAGCAATGTGTTTTTTGGTAATTTTGAAAAGATCAGCTCAAGAAGTTCGATAGGAAAATTTTCAAAAGGATCAAGTTTAATCTTGTTTTCGTAATTTTCGTATGTTTGAATTAATGATAAATCAACACTACTCATTTAAAAATCCTATATTTTTAATTATATTATGTGAATACGTTTGAATTATATACTATTCATAATTTATTTATCAGCTATTTTATTTAAATTTGTCAAAATTAAGTAGTTATGTTGTCGACAACATAATAACTTAATTCTGACACTATTTTATTTAAATTAGTTAAATAATTTTGTTCTTTATGTTTTGTTTTTGTGAGCAATGGAACAGAAAACCAGCTTAATAATTTAAAGTAGTCTGACGTTCAGCTATAATCCTATTCTCAGTCGATCTCCTTAAAATTCGATATACTGAGGCCTCTCCTATCCCAAGTTCCTTTGCAACGCTTGCTTTTGGCACACCGCTCATCACAAGACGAATTACCTCCATTTGTCGCTCCATTGCTATTGGTTTTCGCCCCTTATATTTCCCTTCTGCTTTTGCCTTAGCTACTCGGGTGTTTTTGACTAAAACCGCGAAATGTCAATTAGCGATTTTTCCATTCTGTGATTGGCTTTTTCATACATATCTTTTCATTTACACTTATTTAAAAAACTAGCTACAGAAGTTTGATATTTTTCGGCAATGCTATTGATATGAGGCTCGAGATAGCCCAAAAATCCTTCATGATGTGTTCTTTCATCACTCAAGTGAACACACAACAATCCTACGCTTATAAAACCAATACACATTCCTGCCATGAACAGATTTGAGCTCAATTGGAACAATGTTAAGGCTTCTAAGCCTAAAGCTGTAATCAAACCAATGGTACCCAAAGACAAAAAGGTACATCCATACATAATATCCCCTGCTGGCATTGAAGTTATATAAACCACAGCCGTAGGAAGAGAAACACTTGCTAATACGCCTGGAAATGAAGAAGCAAATATTCCGAGAAGCTTATATGCAGAAAATATCCCTATTGCTGCAATGGTTATACGAATACTTGCTTTAATCAAGCGATTTGCTGCTAAATTAGGATTTTCCCTAGCAGCTATTGGAGCCATAATCACATCTTTTATAGGTCTAGGTATTAAATTATACCATTTCCAAAAAATAAATTCATAATACAGCCCAATTTCTAGAGCACAA
>JBEPVL010000031.1:0-28138 GCA_041691035.1 Chlamydiota bacterium | reverse complement strand
TTTTTTGCCAATCATTCAAGATTTTTTTTATATTCAGCTCAGAGCAGTATATATTCTCCATGAAATATTAATTTATAGGTGCCGGATGAATCCGGCAAAAACAAACGCAGACTAAAGAGGTGATTCCGTAATTCAATCTGCGAATTTTTTAAGTGCTTGAGCTAGAAGCGTAACAAAATAAATTGGTCATATTTGCCAATATGGATAATTTATTTTGTTTAGCTTATAGCCAAGCACTTAGGAAATTCGTGATTGAATTACGGAATCACCTCTAATATCCTCTCAAAAAAAACTAACGACGAAACGCCCAATTAGCAACAGCTGTAAATTCTTTGTCATAGCGAGCATATGTTGGCTTGAAGAATGTTCCATTAGTTCCTTGAAAATTAATCAAACTACTAATTTTTTTCCTTGCTTCACCCAAGACTGTGGTGCTTTCGGTTTTCTGATCTGAAACATGAGAATAAAGTTGATAAGCATCAATAGATAAAGCCACAACAAGACCACCAGCAAGCAATTTTGCAAGATGGAGTTGAGGAAAGGCGATGTGCATTCCAGCGTTGATGAGCAAACCTGTAAAAAATTTAAAACCTATTTTCATAACCTTACTCTTCTCAGCCTCGCTTAGTTTCCTATTTAATTTAGCAGTATCAATAACTGTAAAAACATCATTTTGAAAAGCGTGGCAATAACCTTGAATAGTGCCTAAAATCATATAACCTCCCATTATTATCTCAATTAATTATCTTTTAACATAAGTTAATACAGAAGGATCGTGCTAGTTATTTAATTTAAAGTCAAGCATGATTTTGAATTTCAATTAATAAAGGAAAGAAATTACGCTGAATTGACTCATTCAATTTACAGTATTTTCAAAATGACGACGACTGCCCCGAAATACGCCCTTAGCTTGATGAGCAAAGGCGATATCCAAAGCATGCATGACGGCAACCCCTTTTTCTACGTGTTCAGAAGTGTAGTTTTCAAAAACAGATTCTGAACTCTTTTTTGTTTTGATCCCATCCCTATTAAGAGGTAAATCCGATATGAGCAAAAGCGCGCCGACAGGCAATCGATGACTGTATCCTGCCATAAATAGAGTAGCGCATTCCATTTCGATGGCTTGAGGCCGGGTCAATTTAAGACGATTACGAAATTCATGATCGAATTCCCAAAATCTCTTGTTAGTCGTATGAGTAATGCCAATATGATAAGGCGTGTGCGTCTCATCTAAAACATTTGTGACAATCTTCTGTACTAAAAAATTTGCTAATGAAGGGACTTCTGAAGGAAAGTAAAAATCGGAGGTTCCCTCGGCACGGATGCTTGCTACAGGCACAAGATACTCTCCAATCTTATAATGTCGCCGCAATCCGCCACACATCCCTAATAAAAGCGCTGCTCGTATTGGGAGAAAGGCACATAGATCCACTACTAGAGCTGCCGCTGGAGAGCCGATTTTAAAGTCCAATACAGAAATGCGTTCTTTTTGAGAGTGAGCTACTTTAAATGTCGATCCTTCAATCACTGGAACATGCCGACTATCAGCAAAAGCATGGACATAACGAGAAAAATTGGTTAAGAGTATATAAGGCTGAAAATCCTCAACTGGAGAACCAGAATAACGTTCTAGCGTATCTCTAGCAATTTTTTCTTGGAGCAGTTTATCCTCTTCCGATTGATTATGGGGACTGTGCATCATTACAACTCCACTTAACTGCTTTTTATGGTATATTCTTTTAAACAGCGCTGACAGATCATATCTTTTACGAATTCATCCAATCGCTGCTCATAAGGATCTCTGCTTTCCATGATATATCCACAATGAGGGCAGCGCACATAACTCAAAAGCATCCTCCAAGTATGATCGCCATCAGGTTGATTCGCATTAATCACCACGATTTTCCTTTGTGGGTGATAACCGTTGCTTAGTCATTTTTATTAGAGGATTATGGAGTGTTGTTCCCCAGCCATTAAGTTCGCTCATTTCGCATCCAATAATCCCTCTTCCAGGCTCGGCTTTTCGTTGTTTTAAAGGAGTATCTAGGGGATAATCTTTATATTCCTTGTGCCACATTTCTCACCTCGATGTTTGGCCTATCATAGTCAATTTTCAATTTGAATAAAGGGAAATTCTTGTTTGAGACCTACAATGAATTTTAAAGAGAAAGAATTATTTCTTATATTGATTTTGTGAAGACTTGGGCGTTGGCGAACAAAACGATCAATTCCTTCTTCGCTAAAGCCATTTGTCCTGATACAGATAAAAGTTTCCAATTGATACGATCGTATACTTAATTCGTTTAATGCTTTATCCGTTAGGGCGCTGCAACCGCTAAGGTTGAGAATTTTTAAGTGAGGGCAGAGAAGAATTAATTCAATTAGTTCTTGGTCCTCTAACTGGCGGCATTCCTCTAAACTTAATTCCAATAAATGAGGACAGGAACGCCCAAGAAGATTAAGATCTTCTCTTTTCAGCTGGTGACATCCAGCTAAGTTTAAAGAAGTGAGGTGAGGAAAGCGTCCGAGTTCACTCCAAGCAGAAAAGCTTAAGTGAACGTTACCTGCTAATTCTATTTTTTTTAAATACCTAAGGTGCTGGGTGAGAATACGCAGAAGATTTGCATTTAACCAAGAACATGCAGAGATATTTAATTCGATGAGAGACCCAGGCAGCTCTCTTACATTTAAAAAAGGCTGAACGGATCCACTGATATCCAATCCCTTCAATTTTGAACATTTCTCAATTAATTCCCTGCCGTCTTCCGCCATTAATAGATCTGTATCTAAAGTGAGATGGGTCACTTCTGATGTGAAAGGAAGGAAGGCGTTAATTGTATCGTGTTTTAGGTTTATGATTTCAATATGAAGATCATGTTCTCGTTCGGAAGGAATGAACTGCAGCCCTTTTTCGTGTTCATTAAAATAATAAAATGCTTCATGTTTCCAGCTTAAATATTGCTGACGATGAGCTTCTAGGATGGTATCTGCAATATTTTGCATATCCAAATAGCGTTTAATAATCTCTGAACATTTTTCAATTAGACCGGGTAAAAACCATATTCTTGCCAAGCGCATGAGGGATTTAAGTTGGTTATAATCTTGCCGCCATAATTCCCCCACGACTCCGTTAATCATATAGTCCTTGATAAGGTGGAAATTGGAAAGATTTACACTTTTTAATGTGCAGAAGTATGAAAAATTTTCAAACGAGGCCTTAAATAGATTTCTAAAGTAGTCGCTTTCCACACCAAAAAGTAGGCAGTTGACTTCGTGGATTTCCTTTTCGATTTTAATTTTTACTGTGTAGTAAAGAGAAGGGAGGAATAACAAATCTTGAGAAACGACCTTAGCGTTCTTTCTCATGATGGTGACAATTTCTTTAGCTTTATGTCTGGAAAGTCGGCCTGAAAAGTAAAACTTACTACTCCAACGCAAAAGAAGGCGAATAAATTCTCGATGTCGACTTACCCATGGAGCATCGTCGCAGGCACTTTCAAAATAAGCAATTAAGTCGTCAAGATGGGGAAGAAGAGACTGAAAAAGATGACGATCTGAAGTGCACGCAGAATACTTTTTAAGGTCGAAAGATAAAAAATCAGGCTCTTCCACTAAACATTCTCCTCTTCACCGGAACCGTTCATTTTACCACAGAGCCACAGAGATCACTGAGAAAATTTAAGCATCAAATAAATTCTCTATTCAATAGAGATCGAATTCGAGAAGACGCGAATCGATACCCCCACTCATTAAAACATGGCGTCTTTTTGCGGCCAATCCCGTTTCCTTCATTAAATCCTGATTGCCAATAAAAATAAAGGCTCTACCTGGTTTAGAAACTTGATTCTTAATAAACTCTCCCAGTTTCCTATAAAATGGTTTGAGCATTGAAACGTCTTCTAAGCGTCTTCCATGAGGGGGATTTGTGATGAGGAGATTAGGCAAAACATTTGGAATATATTCTTGGAAATCGTTTTGAGAAATTTCGACTTCGTTTCCAAAACCAGCTGCCTTTAGATTGACTTTTGAAACACGCACAGCATTTTTATTGATATCAAGACCAAAAAAACGGTGTGGCTGTAAAGGGATTCGTAGAGAGTCGAACTGATTTTTTATTTTTAACCAGAGTGTTTGATCATGTTGAGGATGAAGATGGAAGCCCCATTTCTTTCTTATATATCCAGGAGAAATCCGTGCAGCCATCAAAGCAGCTTCAATTAAAATTGTTCCTGATCCACAGCAAGGATCCAAAAGAATTTGATCACTAGAATACCCTGCAATCCGCAAAATAGCTGCAGCCAATGTTTCTTGAATCGGAGCTTCTACAGTTTCTATGCGATATCCCCTTTTATGGAGAGGCTCGCCAGAAGTATCGAAGCTGAGACATCCCCAATCTTGATGGATGAACAAGTTAAGCTGGATATCGGGGTTCTGGACATCAACGGAAGGGCGGTTCCCTGTTCGATGCCGCATCTGATCGCAAATAGCATCTTTAACAACTTGTGCAGCAAAGAGACTATTTCTTAATTCTTTATGATGGACATTGGCATCGATGGCTAGCGTCATGGATTTTTTGAAAAAAGGAACCCAATCTATTTTTGAGATATGGGAATAGAGCGACTTCTGGTTGTAGCATTTAAAACGAGAGAGTGGAAGCAGGACTCGATTAGCAAGCCTCGACGCGTAGTTGATCGTGTAGATCGTGGACCAGTTTGCTTCAGTAATGGAGACACCGCGATGCCCCAGAGTGACTGAGTGAATGCCAAGTTCTTTGAGTTCTTCAGCAAGGAGGAACTCAATTTCAGGTGCGCACGTCACAAAGAGAGAAAAATTTTGCATGAGGTTACCTCTAAAATATCGATTAGTTGTGCATAAAGAGGATAACATCGCCATCTTTTACGATATACTCGCGTCCCTCGGCTCTTACCTTACCCTGTTCTCGGGCAGCAGGTCTGCTTTTATAAGCAATCATATCATCATAAGAAACGACTTCCGCTCGGATAAAACCTTTTTGGATATCGGTATGAATCTCACCAGCAGCTTCTGCGGCATTAGTCCCTTTATGGATGGTCCAAGCGCGAGTTTCTATTTCCCCAGTGGTCAGGTAGGTGAGCAAATTTAACATTGAGAAAGAGGCGTGTATTAACCGATCTAGACCAGATTCATCTAAGCCTAGACTTTCTAAAAATGGTTTTCGTTCAGATAAAGGAAGCTGTGCGATTTCTTCTTCTAGCTTAGCACAAACAGGGATCACGATATTGTCTTCATCTTCAGCGTAGGCTCGGACTTTCCTTACAAATTCATTATCCATTTCAGGAAGATCGTCTTCTGAGACGTTTGCTACATAGATCACTTTTTTAGCAGATAGGAACGGGTAGGGCTGTAAAAAACCTTTTTCTTCTTCATTTAAATCTAAAGAGCGGACCGGTTTATTTTCATTTAAGTGATTCTCAGCCCGTTTAAGGCAGTCGATGACTGGACCAAGTTCTTTTTTCCCTTTGACTTGTTTTTCAAGACGTCCGATGACATTTTCAACCATCTGTAAATCAGCAAGCCGCAACTCTAAGTTAATGATTTCAATATCCTGAATGGGATCTACTTTCCCAGATACATGGATGATATCCTCGGACTCGAAACAACGGACTACATGAACAATAGCATCGGTCTCACGAATGTTAGCTAGGAATTGATTCCCTAGCCCCTCTCCTTTCGAGGCTCCTGCGACTAGACCCGCTATATCAACAAATTGCATAGCGGCATACACAATTTTTTTACTATGTGAGAGCTGGGAAAGTTTTTCTAAACGCGGATCGAAGACCTCAACAATACCGACATTCGGGTCGATTGTACAGAAAGGGTAATTGGAAGCTGCCGCTTGATTTGAAGTAAGCGCATTGAATAGAGTGGATTTACCTACATTTGGTAAGCCAACGATGCCTGCGGAAAGACCTTTTGATTTGGACATAATTTTATCCTGGTAAAAAAAAACTCGATTTTGTGTTATTATTCTACATTTTTCTGGATTTTATATAAAAATAAAATCTATAATTGTCTGGGTTCGAAACAAAATAGTCAAATAATCAATTATGTTAAATTTTCGCCAAAAGATCCTTTTAAGCTATGTTTTAGTTTTTCTAATATTCATCGCTTGTTTATTTCCATTGGTCTCCCGCGGAGTCCATTATATAGTCATTAAAGCGATAGAAGATCGAACCACTGAGATTATTCAAAAAATCAAAGACGCCCCCAATAATGAGGCATTAATCCATCGATTAAAAGACCAAAAAAGCACTATTTTCTTTCGAGTCGCTGTCATCAATCAGCAACATGAGGTTCTTTACGACTCACATTTAAAACGATTATTGGGACCCAAGTTCAGTCAAGAATTTGTAATCGACCATCCTGAAGTGAATGAAGCGTTTGAAAAAGGGATTGGGTTTTACGAAGGGGAATCCGACTTATTGAAACAAAAATTCTCCTATTTTGCCAAATCTTTTAATTTCCATGGCCAAACTTATGTCTTACGTGCGGCATTCCCTTATCAATATTTGAGTGAGGCGACACGTGATTTTGAATATGGATTTTTAGCATTTTCTTCTTTGAGTCTATTGTTATTTGGACTTTTTAACTGGCTTGCCATTCAATATTTGACAAAGCCTATTCACCATATCATCAAGTCCATTAAACCCTATCAAGACGACTCACAAAATCCACTGCCAATGATTGATGTCAGCATGTTATCATCCGGAGGAGAATTCACAAAATTAGCATTAACCCTTAACGATTTATCAGCAAGAATTCAACGCCAATTTGACACGATCCTTCAAGAAAAAAATGAAAAAGCTGCCATTCTTGAATCCCTTGTTGAGGGGGTCATTGCAATTGACAATGGAGGCTATATTACCTATGCCAACCATGCTGCTATTTCCCTTCTCAATCATAAGGGTGATATTGTTGGACGTCATTTCCCTGAACTAGAAAAGCCGGGGTACTGGGATCTTCTTCAGAAATGCTGCCGAGAAAAGCTTCCCATGATTGAAGAATTTCATGTCGTTGCACCGAGTGGAAAGAAACTTTTCCTTGAAGCCGTTGCAGCACCTAAAGAAGGGAATGAGGGAGCTATCCTGGTTCTTCAAGACAAAACCGCCCTTCATAAAATTTATGAAATGCGTCGTGACTTTATTGCTAACGCCTCTCACGAATTAAAGACTCCTATTACAGTCATTAAAGGTTTTGCTGAGGCTCTTCACGACAATCCTAATCTACCAAGAGAAGTGCAGGAACAAATTACGGGTAAAATCACGAAAAACTGTTTGCGAATGACTTGTCTGATTAAAGACCTATTGACTTTGGCGGATATTGAGAATATTCCTTCGTCTCGATTGACGGAATGTGATCTATTTTTGTTGGCAGATGACTGTCGCGCAATGGTACAGGAAGTTTTCCCAACCGCTCAGATCACGATAGAACAATCAGAACCTGATATCCATTTAATCGCTGACAGAGAGCTGCTGGACTTAGCCATAATGAATCTTGTGGAAAATGCTGCTAAATACTCCAAACAACCAGCAAAAATTGAAATCCAATTAAAAAACTATTCCGATCATATTGAAATTCACATCACCGATCACGGGATGGGTATTCCTTTTCAAGACCAAGAGCATATATTTGATCGTTTTTACACTGTTGATAAGGCTCATTCACAAAAAATGGGGGGCTCAGGCTTAGGTCTCTCAATTGTGAAAACGATCATTGAGAAACATTTTGGCACTATTGTATTGGAATCAGAGGTGGGCAAAGGAACAAAGTTCACGATTAAGCTTCCAAAAAAAGAGGCAGAGGACTAACTAGAAAAACACCACCTTCCTTTTGTTTTACAATTATGAGACTTTTATTGTAACGTACGCGTTAGTGGTAATCCATTAACCAATGAGACGTTCATGCAGAATCCATCTTCCTCAATCCCTTCACTGATTCAAGAAGCTCAAGAAAAAATTGATCAGATACGCAAAGAAATTGGTACTGTCATTGTGGGTCAAAAAGAGATGGTAGACAGCCTTCTCATTGCCCTATTTGCTGGCGGACACGTCCTTCTTGAAGGAGTTCCTGGCGTCGCTAAAACTTTAGCGGCTAACACTTTAGCTAAAATCATTGAAGCTGACTTTAAACGCATTCAGTTTACTCCTGATCTACTCCCCTCGGATCTCATTGGCACTCAGATCTATAACCCCAAAGAAGGCACATTCACAATCAAAAAAGGCCCTATATTTACCCAAATTCTCTTAGCTGATGAAATCAACCGTGCTCCAGCTAAGGTTCAGTCTGCTCTTCTCGAGGTGATGCAAGAAAAGCAAGTTACTATTTCTGGTGAAACCTATCCTGTAAAAGCTCCTTTTATGGTTTTAGCCACACAAAACCCCATTGAACAGGAGGGGACCTATCCTCTTTCAGAAGCACAAACAGACCGCTTTATGCTAAAAATCCACATTGACTATCCCTCACGTGAAGAAGAGAAAACGATTATCTCAAGATCGAAAAAAATTAACACCGCTCTTACACAGTTAAAACCTATCCTTAACACTCAGGAAATTTTAAAGTTTAGAGAACTTGTGGATTCAATCTACGTTGATGAAAAAGTGACAGACTACTTGTTAGACACGATTCTCGCAACACGACACCCAGAAGCCTTCAAACTTCAATCCATTGCAAACATGCTTGAATATGGAGCATCCCCACGTGCTAGTTTGGCTTTAAAGCAATGCGCTCAAGCAAGAGCTCTTCTCGCAGGTCGTTATTTTGTGACCCCACAAGATATTAAAGACCTTTACCTTGACGTATTACGCCATCGAATACGCCCTTCTTATGAAGCTGCGGCGGAGAATATTACTGTTGATGATCTTCTCAAGCATATCCTTGAAACGATTCCAACCCCTTAAGCCATTACATTTATGCCTTTAACAAATGAAAATCTTCGCCGCATTAGACAGATACAGATTCAAACGACACGGAATGTTGATGACTTATTTGCGGGGATTTATCGATCGGCTTTTAAAGGTCAGGGCTTAGAATTTGAGGAAGTGAGGGAATATCAGTCAGGAGATGATGTCCGGCAAATTGACTGGAATGTCACAGCGCGTCTTTCGAGTCCCTATGTGAAAACCTTCAGGGAGGAGAGAGAATTGACCGTTATTTTAGCTGTCGACATCTCTGCCTCTGGTCATTTTGCTCATTTGGGTGTATTAAAAAGTGAAAGGATGGCTGAGATCGCAGCTGTTCTCGCTTTCTCTGCGATAAAAAATTCCGATAAAGTAGGTTTAATTTTATTCTCAAGTGAAATTGAGCTCTATCTCCCCCCAGCTAAGGGAATCAATCATGTCTTGAGAGTGATCAGAGAATTACTTCTCTTTAAACCTAAACATTCGGGAACTAATCTCAAGAAAATGTTTCATTTTATTGGAAAGGTACAAAAAAAACAGTGTGTTTGTTTTATTTTATCTGACTTTCTCACTTCTGAAATCTTTAATCATAAAGCAAAAATCTGTGCAGAAAAACATGATCTCATCGCCATCCAAGTAACGGATTCCTATGAAAACGCATTGCCCCCTCTCGGTCTTTTTACTCTGAAAGATTTAGAGTCGGGAGATACCAGAACCGTAGATCTAAATGAAGACCAAAGCAGATCCACTTACCAACGTGAATCTCAGTTGTGGCTCAATGGGGTTAAAGAACAATTTATCTTGTCAGGAATTAGCTTCCTTCGTTTAAACACGAGTGAAAATTACACCGCTGCACTTAGGAATTTTTTTAAGCTAAGAGGTCAAAAAAAATGACTGAGAGCGATTCCTTGGAGGAATCAAAACTTCCCGAGCCCCTCCCTTATGCGGCCCCTATGTTGTCGCTTGAAACACAATTTCCGATACACCTATCCTGGGAAAATCATTATCATTTATTCAATGATCCTGTAGCTTTGCAAATTCAGCAAGATCGAAACGAAGCTATTTTAGCGGAGAGAACGTTTCCATGGCTCACCCTTTTAATTTGCGTGGGACTGACGATTTCCTTCTTTATCTACAGATTTTTCTTTAAACCTGTTAAAAAATATGAACCACCACCTTCCCCTCGTGAAGAAGCTAATCAAAAAATTAAAGATTTATCCACTCAACTCTCACAATTAAAAAGTGAAGCCTTCTATTCAAATCTTCTGTTTATTCTTACTCCTTTTCTTGAAACCTCTTTGAATTTAAATTTAAAAACGTCAACTTCTGAGGAGATTAGTCATCTATTGAAGCATCAAAGTGAACTCCCACTTTCTCAAGTGGAGTCCATATCCAATCTCTATAAAAAAGCAGACCCCATCAAATTTGCAAAATCTCCCTCTACAGAGGAAGATAGAAGAAAGGATTTAGATTTCGTTAATCAATTAATCAATCGCTAATTATTTTAATATTTTACACGCAAGATAGTATGAATATTCATTTAATTTCTTTATATGATATAATAAAAAATAGATGTTAATTCATTTTATGTCTAATAGGAGTTTGTTTTATGGTAACTTTCAATCCTAGTTCACCATCTTCTCCACCTGTTAACCCCCTCTTTTTTCCTCCAGCTCAACCCACTTCTGGTTCTATCGATAATTTAAATGTTCCCAATTATAGAGAGACTGACGCTCCGCCACCTGATTCGGGAATCCCCGTTATCCAAGTGCCTGGATTTTGGAATGAAGATACTTCAGCGTTAAATTTTGTCAATCTTACAAATCAAGCTGAAAGAGGCTTGTTTGTTCAGTTGGTAAAATCTAATGTTCTTGATCAGGATACCATCTTGAAATTTATTTATGGCTTGATTGAAGCAGTCGCTGCTCAAAAGCAAGCTAATACTGATTTAGAAAACGCTATAAACAGTATAAATGATATTCAAACTGTCATTAATACTAAATTAAATGCGATTAAATCTAATTATGACTACATCAATTTCTATTATCATGATGCAGCGGCAGCGCTTTCTGACGTGACTAGTGGATATACCACTGCACAAAATGCGAGCAATGATCTCAACGTAAATTTTAATACCTTTAAATCTTTTCTTCAGATTCCAGGCGGCGGTAGTAATAACGGTAGATATAATATCACCTACGAAGGCGACTCTGATGGATCTGCCACCATTGATCTAGGAGATCAAGAAGCGGTAGATGCTTATAATGCTAAAGCTACAGAGTACAATAATGCTATTAATAGTTTTAATAATCTTTTAAATGGACCACAGGGATATAACCATGCCATAACTGCGTTTTCTAATGCTGCTGCAGGTTACAATTTTGCTTCCGACACCTCAAATCCCGCTTCCTATATGAGTACTGTTGTGGATATTCTAAAAGGTATTGATATAACTACATATAATGCAGTTGCTCTCAATGACTCAAACCCAAATTCAACCTGGACATTTGCACCTAAACCCATAACGAATGTACCCACCTTCAGTGGTTTTCCCGTTGCTACAATTCCGCTAGCCACAAGCCCCACAACTCTACATATTTCCGGTTCAGTATTTTCTGGAAGCACGGCTATTGCCTCTAATTTATCTACTTCCATTTCAACCACCCTACCCTCTGGGAAGTTTCCCTATAGCACCTTAATAAGTCCAGATGATCAACAATCTTTTACAAACACCGTTACACTAAGGATTGCTATTCATGCAATTTTTGATATTCGCTTGAAACAACTACAAGTAGGTTTCGATCAAATTTTTATATCTATTTTAATCAATGCATTTCTTGATAAAATTAAAACGCAAAATGCAGCTAACAATCCTTTTGAGAAGATCCCTCCGAATCGCAGAGTCACCTTACCCTCTGCTTTAAATCCATCCTCTAATAGAGCCCATGCAGCTACAAGCGGTGCGGGACAAGGAGCTTCATATCTAGGGGCCAATTCAGCAGGTTTCGGTAGCTCAGGACAAGTAGGAAAGCTCTTAGGTATGGCCCTTGCGCATCAAAATTTTAAATTATCCAATCTTAAATTAACAAAGCCTGATTTGACTGTTATGGATTCTAAAATCGCTCAACTTAGTTCCAACTTAGTGGATAACATTGCAGCAAAAACTTCTCTTCAAACATTTGGGAAAACATCTGGAAGCGCTCCTGCAAATGGATCTTCATCTTCAAATAATGCATCCTACAATCTTTTGTTTGCGACTAATTTTCTTCAAAATACGCTTGAGGAAATTACAAATGGCAATGTGGCTTCAAGTATCAATGAATTTATAGACAATACTCCCTCTTTAAAGGGTTTAAGCCAAGAGAGTAAAGATCAGTTGATTAGTAGTCTTAGCCTAGGCCTTCTACTCACTGCGATCGTCAACGTGACGGCAGCGCTTGGATATTCTGATCTTGTCCCTGCTCTATTATCTACTGTTCTTCCTGAAACCTTGTTCAACAGCATCTTAGTAAAATCAAAAGCCCTGGATGCCGACAATCTAGAAGCCTTTCTAGCTTCGATAAAAAAGGGTCTACCCTCCACTCTTTCTGAAGAACAAAACCACTATGTCATTAGCTTTTCTGAAGATTTATATAACAAAGGTCTTCTATCTCCTACGCCTCCTCATATCAATATTAATGCGATTGATCAATCGTTGCTTGAAAAGTCTATTGTCACAAATTTAATTTTAGCGAATCCCCAAAAATATGATGTGAAATTAGCCACATCAATTGCTCAAGAAGCAGTTGAAGAGACATCTATTAATTTAGGACATAACCCAACCCTCGTTGATTTTCAGAATGAACTCGAAACTCAGCTAAGATACCTTGATGTGAGTGGAACAATAAGCGCCGAAGTTATAAATAACGCAGCCATTACTTATAATGAAACAACACTTCCTAAATTTGAACCTTCAACTGCTTCCTATTCTTATAAAACTAACCCTTATGCTGCTCCTCTCCCTTCTGCTGATATCAATACTGGACCTCCTCCTTTAACTCCTGAAAGTCCCGGTGGAACGACTAAAACACCTCCTGTCTCTTCTCCTGAAGCATCCAATCCATATGGTTCAATTCCACCAATTCCAGCAGAGACAGTTCCACCCGCAACCGCACCCCCACCCGCTCCCGCGTCCGCACCACTGGCTCCTTCCGGTGGTGGTGTTGATGGAACACCAATCAAAGCCCTACCCTCAACCCCTACCACTTCTCCCAAAGATCAGATCCCTCCTGCATCGCAAACTCCCCCTATAGCTCCTGCAACCATCTATTTGACTCCTGATGATCTGGCCCGAATTAAAGACCGTGCAGTGGATATCTTAGCGCCCCAATACGGAGTCAATGAAGCAAATCATGTTGCAGACACACTTATAAAAACACTATCGACTTTATCACCTGCTACTAATGTTAAAGAAGATGAAAAAGTGATTGATAAAACAATCCAAACCGTACTTTCTAATCATTTGAATGCTGATTTTGCAGAAAAAGATCGAGATTATTTTAATGCCGCTCAAGACACTTTTACACAGGCTTTTATGCATGTGTCTGAACCTTTAGCTCAGTTGTTGATGAAGGCAACAGATCCTATTATTGCATCTGCAGCACTGAGCATACAAGGAACAGATACCAATAAAACTAGCCCTAGTTCACCTTTGGAAATTCCTGTTTAACGAGTGGCAAGGCGAAAAAATTGATTAAAGGAGACATTTATGCCTAACATTATCAATATCGGGGATGTTGATGTAAATTATTCCGATTATACGAGTCACGAGATGCTTGATGCCTTTACGGGTATTATGACGGATTTAGGTGTTTGCTACACTAAACCACCCTCAGCTTCTAATTACCAAGATATTGTCACTCAAATTCAGCTCCTTAAGAACCTCTCTCTAAACGGCATTAATGTCCCTACAGGGGAAGGAGAATCCTATACCTGTTATCTGTCGGCTGATATGACAGATACGGTCGATGAGCTAATGAAAACGCTTGCCTTTTGTAGCATACCAGATAGCTCGCTAGATTCAACTGAACAAGCTGACGCCGTACAGCTATGGCAAAGTTTGAATACGTATGGACTGGATGTTCCTTCAATGCTAACTAAAGCCAGAAATTTAGCCAGCACTTATAAAAGTTCTGTAGTGAAGACAACGAATCCCAAAACGAATGCACCAGTATACTTAAACGTCTCTCTCTCCCCGACTCAAACGCTTCAAAGCATGTTAGAGGTTAATTATATTGGAACCGGGAACAACTTTATTAGTAGTCACCTCACCTCATTAGAAACAGCATTAACCTTATCTAATAGTTCACTCACTACTCTTGGTGCCATTCAAAATATCCTGAATCAAGTCACAGTCAATGCACCACCCATTCCTTTTAATCAACAGTTTCCACCTAATTGGGAAATCCCAATTTCTCAAGAGGATTTTGATGCCATTTATAGCCTTGTCAAGACAAATTCGGCTTTTGCAACTAGCCTTTATAAAACCGAGTCGGGGGGTTTTGCTCTTAATGTTTTCAACCCTGGACATAACTTTTTAAATGTCCTAAAAGTAGAAGACAAGCCTTTATACAATCTAATTACTTCAGGTTTTTACTATATAACTGAGAAGTCTGCAATTACTCTAATGAGAAATCATACTGACATCATGCAAGCAGCTTTGCTAGACATCACAAAACCAAATACATATAGCAATCTCTACGATTACCTCATTAACACTCCTGATCATGAAAACTTTACAGGTCTTCAAGCCTACAAATCGATGTATAAAATGTTTGCAAGCAGTTTTTTTAGTCAGATTTTTCCAACAGATTACTCTCAACAAGCGTTTATCGATTTAGCGAAAGAATTATTAGCCGATAAGAGTGTTTTGCTGAAGAATTATAACGCAATTGTAGCGACTAATCCTGCAGCAGATACGAATGCCTTTTCAGTAGCTTCCTCTATTAAAGAAGTCATCAAAGATATCAGTACCTCTTTTTCTGGTATTTCCATGACAGATGTAGGGGGTCTTGAATCTGCAGTTAAGACATGGATCTTAGATGCAAGAAATATTGCGATTGGTCAAGCAGGTTCCCAAAAGCGGGGTTTTGTTCAAAATCACCTGACTGAAGCTCTGACTAATTCCGAAAACCTACAGGAACAACAAAAGCAAAAAGTCACTGAGTTTATGTATATTTTTCAACAATTTTATAAAACCTCTATTGCTATTTTGAATTTATTAAATCAATTATTAAGCAATATAAGTCACGATATAATGAAATAACTAGTACCACTCATTGTTTAATAATTATTATTTATACTATAATAATAAAAGAGAAGATGATTATTATTTTTTATTCTCTAAAAAAAATGTTATTGAGGAGGTTTTATGACCTATGCCTTAACGAATGTAGGTAATGTTCCCATTCAGCTGACGGAATATACCTCAGGACCAGTTTTAAACAATTATTCTAGCAATATCTACACCATCCTCTCTCAACTCACTCTCCCCGACGCAAATAATCCAAACGATCCAACAAACGGTTACAGTACGGTACTCACTGCAGTACAAGTTCTTGAAAATATGGCAAAAAATGGACTTTATGATCCTACTTCAGGATCCGTTTTTTACATGACCGAGGGGATGTTAAATAATGTTAACTTCGCCATTAATCTTTTGCAGACGTGTGGCATCAGCACGACAGTCCCAATTAACTCTGCAGCCGAGCAATCTGCTACAATGAGTGTTTTAAGAGGAGGAGCTAATAATTCACAAGTCATCAGTATTCTTACGGATGCCTACTCTAATCCATCGATCACATCTTCGGCGATAACTCTCCAAAGTTTGATTGAATTGGAGTGGGTAAAAGCTGGGAATAATATGATTGCAAACCAACTGAGTTCTCTGGAAGGCACATTAAACCTCACAAATGACATCCTCACCAACCTCCATCAATTGCAAAATATTGCAACACATGTGACGCTTGCTTCTGTTGTTCCTCAAACTCTAATAGCTGATGCTGCTGCAAATACCACTCAACTTTCTGTTTTCTTAAAAAATTATAAAGTCGCAGCTAATGCTTATTTTGCTGCTCGACTCCCCCTTCCCGCTCTTCAAGCAGGTGATGGCCGAGTTCTTTATAATATCTACCATAGTTTGAGTGCTCAAATTGGAGTCATTAATTCGATCAATAATGGGGCGGATGGGTCAAATGTACAAAATAGTTTAGGTTACTTCTTAAATCAAGCGAAACAACAACTCAGTAGTGTCTTTTCACCTAGTTTTTTGGGTACTAATCCTGCTGATATCTATTTGGATCAATCTGCAAAGGGTTGGATTCTTTTCGCTACAAATCCAGGTGGAGTGACAAAAAATGTTTTTATCTATCCACCCGGAATCATCCAAAACTCCATTACGTCCGCGATCAATAGTGCACAAACAATGAATAACCAGCAACAGTTAGAAGTTCAAAAATATGAGTTCTTTTTTCAACAGTATTTCCAATCAGCCAGCACAGCCCTTCAAACGACTACGAACATTATAGGCACAATGACTCAAAATATAAGCCGAGGTTAATCGTTGATAACAGCGTTTTATTTTATAAAAACTGTCTAAGTCGCGATTTTAGATAGACAGTAAAGGAGTTATAGTATGACTGGTTATATCCCTAATTTTCCTGATATTGACCCCTCCATCTCGATAGGAAATGAAGACAGAACGAGTGGGGGAGCCCCTATTACGTTTGCTTCCACGCAATTGATACCCGTTACTATTAATGGAGTGACTACAAATTATGGTCCTTATACATCTAGTGTTTTTACTTATTTGTATGATTTAGCCTGGAAGAATTCAGGAGGATCTGCTTCTGGCGCGGCAGCCCTTTTTACGACATATCGGGATGATTTTGTTAATTATTCGAAGGAGCCATCAAATTATCACACCACTTCGGACCCTAGTGGCTTAGCTCGATTTATTTATGGTTATTATAAAACCTACCATTACGATACATCAGTTTCTAGTGAGCCCACTGTAGGAGAATTAAATAATTCGGGCTTGTATCAAGCTTTTATCAATGATTACACAGAAAGCCGAGGAACAAGTCCCGATTTTAGTTCTGGCGATTTAAGCATCATTATACCAGCACTACAGCAATTAGATCCCTCAACACCTGCATTGAATAATTTGAGTTTATTTCCCTCGTTTTTTGGAGCAAATATACTTGCTACTAATGCAAATGTTACATTTGACGACTTTTCAAGCGCAAATATTAAAAATCCAGTCCTAACATTTTTTAATCAGTCTTTTAAAACGATTTTTTCAGCGAATAATGGACTTCCAGGATCTTCTCCCAGTGCCCCTGATGGATTTTTTTTCCAGTGGAATAACCTTTTAACAACTGACGTTCTCATTCAAGATCCTTCAAATACTTATTGGAATGGATTAAGCCCTTCTTCAAATCCGTTTGTAAACGTACCAATTCCTACATACAAAGGTACCTACCAACATATGACTGGAGACAAAACCCAATCTGGTTTCGAATCCGCATTTCAAACTTTTTTTATCAATCAGATAGTTCAAAATGGTTATTTTGATCCTTCTAAAATGTTTGATAGTTGGAGCGCATATATTATTCCTATTGGAGTTACAAATCTTCAGAATTCCTTTCAACATTTTATTCCCCCTATTTCTTCGACTCTCTTAGCAAATAATGACTCAGAGAAGGTCATCATTCTAAATAATTTGATCTATCTTCTTATTCAAATTATTGGAACAATACAGAAAGTTGGGATAGCTCAAGCGGCTCAAATTAACTTTTTAACAAAATATCAGAACGTTTACACCCAGTTGCAGCAACAAATTCCTGTATTTTTACAAGATGGTACACCTATCATTGGAGTGGCAGGTACCCAAGCATCAACTGCTAGAACTGATTTGAACTCCACCTATAATGCCAACGTAACCAGTAACCTGCAATCCTTAAGGACTGTGGAAGAAAACTCTGCGAAACAGATGCAAGCCAATGTGGACCAGACTAACAACCAGGTCAATCAGATAGCTGATGCAGTCTCAACACTCATCCAACAACTTGTAGCTTTACTAAACACTTGTTTACATCCATCTTAAGAAGGGAGAAGCATTATGAAAGAATCCAAAGCAACAAGAGAGCGGGTAAAAAAGGAAACTCTGGAAATTGGAAAACAATATGGAGAAAAGTTTGCGCATGCTGCTGATAATTTTATGAAGAGTATGGTTGTTGATGGCGTCACTCCTAAAGATGCCATCGGCCTTGATAAGGGTGCTTTAGAAAATGTTTATGCGCAGGCGTATCGATTGTACAATACAGGAAAATATATTGAAGCGGCTCACCTTTTCCGCATGCTCATCTTAATGAATTCTTTGGAGGCAAAATATACAATGGGCCTCGCTGCGTGCCTGCAGATGGTGAAGGAATATCAGAATGCTGCTTATACCTATGCCATGTATAGCGCCCTTGAGCCCAACGACCCAATGCCTTTCTATTATTCCTCTGACTGTTACATTCAGATGAAAGACCACTTATCGGCTATGCTTTGTCTTCAGATGACAATTGATAAAGCTGGTAACAAACCCGAGTTTTCTCAGCTTAAAGAACGAGCCTTACTTAGCTTGAATAGTCTCAAACAAAATAGTCCTGAAGTTCAAGCTAAAACATTGGACGAAGAATCATAATAGCGCGCCCTAAATGAGGTGTAATATGACAAGTGTTGGTAATAATAATGGAACTGTAGGGGACAATACATTTGGTGTCTCTACCCCCTCTAATTATACGTCAACAATTGAAAGTAATCCCGACGCTACTGATTTTGATATTGATAGTCTTATCAATTTAATGAAGGCGACTCAAACCTTCAATCATTCGCAATCAGTTCCTACAAATCCATCTATTCCGTGGCTTCGACCACCGGACACCTCAAGCACATCCTCATCTCCACATGTTTACGATAGTATTAGTCAAGGTATTGTTAATAATTTTTTTATTCAAGATGTCAAAGATCAGTTAAATTCTCTCTTTTCAAATGGAACAATTACAGCAAGCGATTCTGCTGCCATATGGAATTATATTCTATCTGGAACCCCTCCACTTACGAACGAAGCACAAATTACAATCGCCAATCAAATTACGCAGCAAGCGACGTCAAAAACTATTTCAGAAGCAAATCTCCCTTCAACATGGGCATTTGGAGCTAAAGACGATGCTTCTTGGACAAGCCAACCTGTCGTTCCTTATAGTGCGGATAAACAAGCAGAAATCAATGCAGCTTATCAGGGAAATCTGTCCAAAATGATCGATCACTATATCGCTGATAACCCCCTTTCTCAAGGCAAAATTGATGCCTTAAAAACTGCTCTAAATGGAGGAACAGTTGACGCTTCCATTGAAGATTTATTTACCGAATTGAAAGGAGCTGCAGCTTTTGCAACCCAAGGAACTTACGGATTACCCAGTACATGGCAGCCAGGAACGCAAGAACCTACCAGTTGGACTCCCATCTATTTAAGTATAGTGAACCCCACTTCTATAGCTCAAACTGTGTCTGTTCGCATTATTGAAAATAGCATCTCTATCTTAAATAGTCTTTCAAGTGCTACACAGTCTCTTATTGATTCTTTACCGGAAGGACCTGATAGAGTTTCTCTGACAAACTTCCTTGGTTCAATTGGTGATGCCATCCAAGGTATGCAAAATATGATGAGAGAGATCCAAGTAACGAATGCAAGATCTACTCAAAAGACACAGCAGGCAAATCAAGACGCTTTAGCTTCCCGTAAAGATATTCAAAATACACAACAAGGGAATATGGCGAAAATGGAGGAAAAAGCGAATCAGATGGCTTCGATGGGTATGAATATGAAAATTGCAGGACCACTCCTTTCTGCTTTAGCAACTATTGCCAGTGTAGTGATTACGATAGCAACTTTAGGAACAGGAACTGTTGCAAGCATTGCTTTGATTATTGCAGCGGTTACAATTGGAACACTCATGACTGCCTATTCAGTTGCAGATAGCTGCACAAACTGCACTTCTGCCCTTGTCAATATGGTTAATGATGCAATAGATAAAGCAACGGCAGGAATGAGTCCTGCAGAAGCTAAAGCCTGTAAAACAGCGCTGACTGTAGCTATAGTGCTGATCTTAGTCGTTGTTATAGCTATTATGGTCGCATCAGGTAATGCAACAGAAGCTGCAGATGCAGCTACAGAAGTTTCCATGGAAACTGTTACAGCAGTTGTTGCTCAGGCTGTAGGAAAAACCACACAAGTAGTTGAAGCTGCTAGCGAAGCAGCTATGGCATCTATGACAGCTGTAGTCAAACAATTAGCACTATCAACAGGAGTTCAGATCGTCAAACAAATCGCCCTGCAAACGATGATCATGACGATTCTTTCAAGCAATACATTTCCAGAACTCGCTAGTGCGATTGCTAAACAATGTGGAGCAAGCTCTGAAAACCAACAAGCTGTCGAACTTACCGTGATGGCCATTACAATGATTACATGCATGGCTGTTTCAATAAAATTAATGGGCTCTTCAACGGCAAATGCAACAAAAGATGCGGGAGAAGAATCTCAATCTATTCTCCAATCTATTAAAAATGTATTTAAATTTGATGAAGGATCCAGCTTGCTGGGTTACTTATCAAAAAGCGTAAAAGATTTTGCATCCATTAAGGATTTGGGAGCAATAGGTGAGACTGAAGGCATATTCAAAATGGACCTCTTCTTCCAAGCCATCCCCCTCTTAACTAATGCTGGAGCCGCCGCTTCTAAGGCAGCTATGGGATTTAAAATGGCTGAGTTTACCAAAACCCAAGGTAATATCGATGAAGCTATCCAAAACCTTCAAGGGATGATTAAAGCACTACAACAACTTTTGACAAGTCTTATGGATGACATCTCACAAAATGCCGCTACTATGAATTCTTTGGATCGCACTTATACTGGATTTTATCAATCTGCTACTAATACACTCCAACATATCTCTGATTCAATAATACCAAGTTAATTCAGGAGGCTGTATGAAAAAGGATGATCGTTTTGACATAACTGATGAGATGCGTAAGAAGACATCTCCTAAGAATATTAAGATGCTCGATGAAGTCATCGAGAAATATACAAAATTTGGGATTCCCCCCTATGAGAGCCTGAAATTCGATAGAGACATGTTAGAAACTCTGTACTCTCATGCGTTCCATCTTTTTCAATCAGGAAACTTTAAAAAGGCAGCGACGATTTTCATGATCTTAAATGCCCTCGAACCCAAAAACTTCAAAACCCTTTTTGCTCTAGCAGCTTCTTATCATCATTTAAAGGAATTTGAGAAAGCAGCTCCTTACTATGTCATGTGTGCGATTATTCATCCAAAAGATCCTTTATGTCGCTATCATCTCTTTGATTGTTTTAAACACCTCGATAAAGCAGTCCAAGCGCTTAATGCAATAGATGAATGTATTGAACTGTGTAAAGAAAATACCTCTCTTGCAAAACTGCAACAAGATGCTGCGATGGAAGCGTTGCATTATCGAGAAGAGTTAAAAAAATATCCAGAAAAAGTAAAAATGTCCTTACTACCCCCAAATGAGGAATAAATTTTATGAATGCTCCGCAAACAGGTCAAGAAAATTCATCCTTATTCGGTAGCAACCAGTTTTATAGTAATCTATCGAATCAAGAGGTGACCAAGAATACTGTGCCTAAGGGAAATCCAGTAGCTCGAGGTGTTGTTCTCACAACAGACTCTCTTGAAGTTTCACTCGTAGTGACTTCTCCAATTACAAACGATTCCACAAATCCCTCTCGTCCTACTCTATCACCTTTATTAAGAATACGCTTAGCCGATAACCCTGCAGATGAATCAGAAGGGATCGATTACTACCCTCTAGTACTTGATGGTTATTCCAAACCCACCCCTGATAAGGTATCACACAATAACACACTTCCTTCTGATGAACGTCTATTTGATTATATTGCACTAGATTATGCAGTCACCTCTAATGCTGCCATATTATCAATAGCCGATCGCATCGCTCTGCCACCTGAAGAAAGAGAAGAAATCAAGTTAGATGCATTTCGCAATCAAAATCTTGCCACAGAAGTGAAGTCTTCTATTATAAAACAAGGTGTTGTCATCACTCATTCTTTAAACAACTATTTGAGCAGTATTGGTCCCAATGATCCAGGCTACGATTTGCTTAGCAAAGCAGGACTAGAACTTAAATCAGCAATTATTGTCCTTACCAACTCTGAAGGATAAAGTATGCGAGATAAACAAGCGTATGATCGAAAACTTCGCAGTATAAGACACCAGCTCGAACTCACTGAAAAAGTGTTAAATACACATCCTCTTTTAAGCGATCGTCTGACCGTTTTGCAGACCGTTTTACGTTTATTTCGATCCCAAACAGAGTGGACAGAAGCCAATTCTTTAGGACGTTTTCTTATTACATTGAATACCGCTTTATTAGGGATTTCAACAAATGAAAGTCAAACAGGACTCTTTGGACCACAACTCACGAAACTCAATGAAGGACTCAAACTCCTCCTTAAAGGTAACTTACCCTTTTCAAATTCTCAACTACCTTCTCTCCTGACCTCTTTCATGAATGTGATGGGGATTGGACTGATTTTTTATCTGACTCAGTGTTTGGGTAATTGGAAAAGGTTATTCCCTCTAGAAGATATTCCCAAAGCAAAAAATGCCGGGTTATTTTTGAAAGAGCTTGGATTAATTTTTATTTTAGGGTCGCGCTTACTTGAAGCTGTCGTCAAAGCTCTCATTGAAAAATTAGATGTCGATCCTCGAGAGAGAAAAAATTTAGAAGATATTGGAATGGGATATCTTCTTTTTCTATTGATTCTCATTGATGACTCTAAGGATGCGTCAGAAAATGATTTTGGTGAGCTTCTCCTTCCCTTTATTGGTAAAACTGTCGACTCTCTTATTGCTTCCATCCAAGCTTTAGAGGATCGAGGATTGGTAGATGTAACCACGACTAATTCTGCATTGAGCCAACTTCAACTCATTAAAAGAGCCACGCAAGAATTAAATATTGAAGAATTGAGATCCATTCTTATTTCGGGATGTGAAGTTTTCGGAGGATCCTATGTAGAATTAAAAAAAGAAATGAAATCACTCATTGAGAAATGTTCTCAATTGAGTATCAGTTTAGAAAATGCGTTAACTGAAGTAAAAAAACCGCAAACGAATGTACTCCAATCAGCATAATGCCGCAGTTTAGCGCCTAATTAAGAGGAGGAAATTTTATGACCCCACAAGATATACCCAGTGGAGCTTTAGGGCCCCAAGTTAATGTCATCATCGATGGCGAAATGAAGACACTAAATGTACAAGGTCCCAATGCTATCACTATCAAAGACCAAACGTATATCGTAGATAATATCTCTGTGAAAGAAAGTGACACAGAACCTGGCAATAATATCATCACCTTCACATACATATCCCCCCCTCCATACTCTCAACCTGTAACCTTACATGTGAGTTATCCTGTTGATGCAGGTGCTCCCAATATATTTTCTCCAGATCCTACTGCAAATGCAACTGCGCCTATCGCTAATAACCCTTGGTTTACCGTCAACTTCATGGCTGTCTTTGCATCAATCATGAATAATATTGCCTCTTTGCAAACTCAAAACCAGTATATGGATATGCAATCGGAGATTAGATCTAGAAATATGTCAGTAGAAATATCTATTGACTTGGGAAAACTAGCAAAAGAGGAGAAAAATGCAGAGGCAGCGCAACAAATCACCACAGCGATTTCCGAAGCGATACAAGCAGGTGTAGGGCTTGTTCAACTTAAATCCATGTTGAACAGTGCAGCAAAAGCTCAAGGCGATGTCGATAACATGGTTAAAGAAGCCAACACCACAAAAGAAACAGCTTTTGATAAACTTGCTATGAAAGACCCAGACGTAAAAAATGATCTCGACAAAATGCTAGGAAAATTCGTAGAACCTGTAGATGGAGGAGAGGTGGCCTTAGATGCAGCTAGTGAAAGAGTGGTTAATCTCTTAGATGGTAGCCCTGAAAGTGAGGCAATCGGCCAAGAAAGATATGGGGACAATTGGGAAGCAATGAAAGGTAAATTACAAGCAATCGCTGAAAAAGGACCTTTAAATATAGGCGATTTAACACCTGAAGAAGTGGTGACCCTAACTGAAGGCTTAACTACATTTCCTTCAGCTGATAGTAAATTTTTACAGGCTAGACAGGGAATCATAAACGATCCTAGAAACATAGATGCAGGACCTATCCGACAAAACTTTGAGTATTCGACCTCACCAGCGCAAAAAAGCAAGATGTACAATGAAAAGTACCAAGAATACAACATTGCATCTCAAGTCGTCTTCCAAACCATTAACCATACTATTAATGCTGCAGCAGCTGGAACTCAATCCCATTGGTTACAAGTGCAAGGTAATATTCAAAATCTCCAACAAACGATGCAAGGATTTAAATCCTCAATTGACAACTTCATGCAGATGTGTAGTCAGCAAAGTCAGATGGATCAATCCATTTTAGATAAAGTCCTCCAAGACTTTAGTCAGACCAGTCAAGCCAACATTCACTCTTTTAGCCAAAGCTAAGGTGAAATCCCCTTGTATTTTGTTGCATTGTCATTAAACAATGCAACAAAATACAAATTTCTTTACTTTTCATTTTTAAATCCCTTAACTTGAGATAGAGGAAATCGACCTATTTGAATGCATCGAAATGGAGGCTTTGTGATTAATGACTTTATAAAGGAAATCGGAGAGGAACTTAAGATGGAAGAAGAAATTCATTCCATTGAACCCGGTCATTATGCTCTTGATTTTGCCGATAATATCAAAGTTAATATTTCTACCACCCCCATGGGGATGCTATTTAAAGCTCTTATTTGCCCAGTCCCTAGTTCTAAGGGCAGCCTATTTCTTGACAAAGCAATGGAGGCTAATCTATTTGGCAGAGGCACAAGAGGAGCTATACTTGGACTCGATGAAGAAGCAAATCATATCACTCTATGTCTTGAAATCCCTGAAAAAATTCCATACAAGGAATTTAAAGAGAAACTTGAGGATTTCGTCACTGTTTATGATTATTGGCGCTCGGAAGCGTTGAAATGGAAATGATGTTTTGTTATGCTAGTCTAATTGAGGGTTTTAAACCTTTCTAGTGAATTTGGATTGTTTAACTAACTTAGGTGTTTCATGGTTTCAAGGCTAGTAGTCGAAGAAGGGGATTTAAAAGGCCTTGTCCTTTCTCTCGAAAATGGCAGTGAGTGGGTAATTGGAAGAGATCCAGATGTTTCACAGCTAGTTCTTGAGGATCCTCTAGCCTCAAGAAAACATATTGTTTGTCGACAATCCACGTACGGAATTACAGTTCAAAATTTAAGCCAAACCAACCCTGCTCGCCTCAATGATGAGACCTTGGACGATATCCCCAAACTTTTAAGGCAGGGAGATACGTTAAAAATTGGGTCCGAAGTCCTTCGTTTTTATGATGACAGCGAAGCGCATATCTTTGAAGAAACAAACATTCCAGAGGGGAATTCTTCTTCTCTACCTCCTCCTACATCCAATGAAAGCAGTTTGTTTGATGAAGATGGGCTTCCCGATTTAGCAGATATTAATTTTGGCCTTATAGAGACGGGAAGATGGCTTTTAAAGGTGATTAATGGCCCTAATAATGGCGCAGAATTCTACATGCATGCGGACCATGCCTATACACTTGGCACAGATCCACACACCTGCGATATTGTATTTAATGATACGAGTGTCTCGCGCCAACATGCTAAAATTACAATTTCTTCCGACGATCAACTATTCATTGAAGATTTAAAAAGTCGTAATGGATTGCTCTTAAATGGAAATAAAGTTGAAACGAAAGAACCACTTCCTCCTAATATTATCACGACCATTGGAACGACCTCTTTTGTTGTCTATGATCGCGAAGGTGAGATGCAAACAATTATCTCACCTTTACTTCCTTCAATTGTTAAAGTATTGCAGCAAGAACCTCTTCAAAAAGAAAGTCCTTTTTCTGAAATTATAAAAGAACAAACATTTCTTCCTCCACCCGCTCATTCAGAAGCACCTACACCAGCGCCTCCTCCCTCGTCAAGTATCAATTTAGGGCCTTTATTGGCCATTTTTTCGATTGTTGGGATTTTTATTCTCGGAGGGATTGCTTTAAATTCTTTGTTTAAGAGTCAGCCTGTCGTTCTTACCATCCAAGATGATACTAGTGAGATGATCAAAGAAGCATTAACTCCTTATCCTTCTGTGAGGTTCTCTTTCAATAAATCCACCGGAGGACTGTTGCTTCTTGGTCATGTTTCCTCTCCCGGCGATAAAAGCCAGCTCATCTACACCTTACAGACGGTGAAGTCCATTAAACAAATTGATGATTCAGGCATTATTATTGATGAGGGTGTCTGGCAGGAGATTAATTCCATTTTATCAAAAAATCCTGGATGGAAAGGGATAACAATTCAATCTCCTTCCGCAGGTCAATTTATTTTATCTGGATATTTGGAAACAAGAAAGCAAGCCGAACAACTTTCTGACTATATCAGCGTTAACTTTCCCTATCTCGATTTACTCAAAAAACAAATCGTCGTTGAAGAAGATGTCATCAGTCAAATTCAAACATGGCTTCACGATGCTAATTTTCACGACGTAAACGTAAAAATGGCAAATGGTGAGGTCATTTTTTCAGGCACAAGCAGTCTGGATAAATCAAATCAACTCCAAGAAATTATCAACAAAACAAAATCCATTTCTGGTGTTCGAGTTGTCAATAACTACATTAAAGTCCAAAATATTGAAACAGGAATTGTTAATCTCTCTAACCACTATGACGTTACAGGACAATCGAAATACGGTCAAAGTTATAGTGTTGTCATCAATGGAAGGAACCTCTATGAAGGGGATGTTTTAGACGGAATGGCAATTAAAAGCATCAAGTCCAATGCGATCTTATTAGAAAAAGATGGAACAAAGTATAGAATTGATTATAATAGGTAATAGATACAAGTACGATGCTAGCCAGGAGAATTGTATGTTTGGATTAGAAGACCAGAAAGGAAAGAAAAAAAAAGCTGAAGAGTTTGTATTTGAATTGGAAAAAGAATTAAAGACTCCAAAGAAACATCAAGAAATCAAATCCCTAGTCGAAACGCGTGTTCAAAAGATAAAAGAACATCTTCGAGCTGGTGAGGTCCATGATGATTTCGATCGTTTGGGATTGCTTTTACATGGATATAATGCTCTTTTAAAAGTCATTTCAAGATTTAATCCCAAATAAGGTTTTATTAAATTCTGCAAAGGATGATTAAGGTATGGACTTTGAAAAAATAAATGAATTCAAAGAAGATTTTTCTCTTCTTATTGAAGCAGGATTTGTTGCTGTCAAACAACTCGACGAAACTTCAGCAACGCGTATTTTTTATGCTGCGCAAGCAATTAACCCAACAAATTCCGCTCCACAAATCGGCTTAGGCTATATCGCATTAAATAAACTGGAAATCAAAGAGGCGACACGCATCTTTGAACTTGTTTTGCAATCAGAACCACAAAATTATCTTGCCCAGACGTTTTTAGGGATTTGTTTCCTTTTGACAAAGGGAAAAATGAAAAAGGGTGAATCTTTAATTAAAGACTCTATCGAGAAGACGACAGACCCGACCATCCAAAATTTAGGAAAACTCTCTCTTGAGTGGGGCGAAAAAGATCTTTCCAAGCAAGTCAAAGCTCCTTTTTTTGCTCAGCAAAAAGAGCTAGACCCCGGATAAAAAGGTAATCAGGCCGTCTCGGCGTCTCGGCCTGAAAGCTTAAATAGTGTCAGCTTTCCATCCCCATTGCCAGTTTTTCAAACCCAATTTTTTTCTGGATTCTACCCTGTATACTGAACCAAGTCAAGTCCCAGGTGAAATATTCACCCCCAGGCCGAGACGACCTGGCTACCTTTTTCCTTCCAGAAGGTAATCAGGCCGTCTCGGCCTGAAAACAAGAGCTCAATAAGGACATATTAGAAAAGGCCTATCTCAAGTTGACAATCTGATTAAAACCAGGCCGAAACGGCCTGGCTACCTTTTTCCTTCCAGAAGGTAATCAGGCCGTCTCGGCCTGAAAACAA
>JBEPVL010000030.1:0-29272 GCA_041691035.1 Chlamydiota bacterium | reverse complement strand
TTGTGCTCTAGAAATTGGGCTGTATTATGAATTTATTTTTTGGAAATGGTATAAACTGCTTTCTCTCTTCCTGGCTGAGACCATAATGATCCAAACTAATAATTGCGGAAGTAAACCCAAATTCCAATAACTCATTTTGTAAAATCTGAGCGATTGTACTTTTACCTACCCCGGGACAGCCACCAATTGCAATGATAAGAGGGGAGTAGTCAACTTTTAGTTGGTTACGCTTAATTTTGACTTTGCCTTGTATAGCATCTAGGATTGTTATTAAATCTTCTTTAACAGTTTCTTGTGTGAATGCGCTATAGGGAGCAAAAAGAGTAAATAGGATAAGGAGTAAAAGTGAGCTTCTATTTTTCATCGTAGATCTTAGTTTATCATCTTTAACAGTGTTTGTGGAGACGAATATCAGTGATATCGTTCTCATAGTTTACGCTTAGTTTTTTTTTTTTACAAATTAATTTGATGTTTTTCTTCTGAATAGCATGCTAGTCTTATTAATTGATCTCGATTACTTTAAAACCTGCAGAATAATTGCAAACTTGAGGTAAATATGAAAATCTCTTTCCAAAGAAGTCTATTCCTTTTCCTCTGTCCATTATTTTTCATTTCTTCTTTTGCATCTCAGGAAGGTCTCCCAAAAGATGTTTTGCAAATTATGGACCAAGGTAAATATCACCATGCGATTTGGGGAATATTCGTTAAAGATCTGCATACTGGAAAAATTCTCTATGATCTCAATTCTGAAAAATTGTTTTCTCCTGCATCAACAACAAAATTATTTTGTGTTGCATCCCTCCTGCATGCTTATGGTGATGATTTTCAATTTAAAACTCCTGTCTATGCTACAAATAGAATTGAAGATGGTCATCTAAATGGAGATCTGATCCTCATCGGTCAAGGCGATTTCACATTTGGTGGCAGGCAATCAAGTTCAGATAAAATTTCTTATACAAAACTAGACCATATAAACGCTAATGAAGTTCCTGGAGTCATTTTAACAAAAGAAGATCCTTTGTTTGGGATCAATCAGCTGGCAACTCAAATTTATGAAAATGGCCTAAGAAGTATTAGAGGTGATGTTGTTATTGACGACACTTTATTCGAAACCATAGAAAAGAGAGGGATGCTACTGTCTCCTCTGATGATTAATGAAAATCTCATTGATATTATTATTTCCCCTGGTGAAGTGAATCAAAAGGCGAAGTTGAATTGGAGACCGAAAGTTCCAGGCTATTCAGTGGAAAATGAAGTCAGGACAGTGGGTCATGAAGGTAAAATGGAAATAGAAATTAATTCAGATAATTCTGGTCATAGATTGGTGGTTAAAGGATCAATTCCGTCTAATGAGAATGAAGTTATTAGAACTTTTTCTATAAAAGATCCGGCTAATTTTGTTCGCTCAGCATTCATACAGGCTCTTGAGGCCAAAGGGATAGAAGTCAGCATTATTAAAAAAAATGCAGAAAAGCCCTATAACTCACATGAAAACATTTTATTGGCATTATGGACTTCCCCTCCTCTTTCAGAATATGCTAAACTCATACTAAAGGTAAGTCATAATTTAGGAGCGAATCTGGTTCCCTTGTTATTGGCTTCGCAACAAGGTCAGAAAACATATGATCAAGGAATGAAATTGCTTGGCGATTTTGCTATGCAACAAGTCAAACTTTCTCCGCATACATTTGTATTCATAGATGGTGCTGGCGGTAATGAAAACAGGTTGACGTTACAGGCTGAGGTGCAGCTTCTTAATTATATGTATCAACAGCCTCCAAAGCAATTCAGAAATTTTTTTGATGCATTACCTACTTTGGGTGTAGATGGGTCACTTGAAGATTTTGCTAAAGGTGCGGAGGGAGCGAATAAAGTGCATGCTAAACCAGGTACGGGGGTTTCATTCAATTTGGCTACGGGAAATTTTTTTTTAATTACGCAGGCGCTAGCAGGGTATATTGAAGGTAAAAATGGCCATTTGTATGCTTATGAAGTCGTCGTTAATAATGCAGAAATGAACAAAATTCAAGATATTTTTGCAATTTTTGAAGATCAAGGTCAATTATCAAATCAAATTTATATGCATTCTGAATAAAAACATGAAAATAGCAATTATAGGAGGGGGATTGTGTGGAGTCGCAACCGCATGGCATCTCCTTAATCATGACCCCGGCTTCCCCGAGTTATCTATAACACTTTTTGATTCGCATAGCATAGGAGCTGGTGCTTCAGGAATTGCTGCGGGACTGTTTCATCCTTTTACCGGCGCCCATTCAAAGTTAAATATTTTGGGCAGAGAAGGTGTTGCCGCAACTTTGCGCTTGATTCAAGTTGCCTCTGCGCATCTCGATCAAAACCTTTTTCCATCAAAGGCAGGGATTTTACGTCTTGCACTTTCTGATGATCAGAAAAGGGATTACTTTAAATGTGCTTCTCAATATAAAGGGGATGTGATTTGGTATTCAGAAGGTCAAATGAAACAGCTATATCCCTTTTTTACAACAGCACCAGGGATCTGGATAAAAGATGGATTTGCTATTCAGACATCACTTTATCTACGCGGTCTCTGGAATGCGTGTCAGAAGAGAGGCGCTATTTTTGTGCAACAGCATATCGCGTCGATGAATGAGGTGGATAGTTTTGACCACGTCATCTTTACGATAGGTCCTCAAACAAAAGAGTTTCCCTTCAGTGATAATTTGCGATTGAGTTTAATTAAAGGGCAGATTTTGGAAGTTGAATGGCCAGAACCCCTGACCGACCTATCTTTTCCTGTTAATTCCCAAGCATATATTCTGAGGAATCCTAAATCAAATACCTATTTGATTGGAGCTACTTATGAGAAAAACTTTACGTCTCCATTTCCTGACTTAACGACAGCTGTTAAGGACATTATGCCTAAAGCAGTGGCGATGATCCCTTCTCTAGCTTCAGCAAAAGTCATTCAATGCTTTGCGGGTGTTCGCGTGGCTACTCCTCAACATATGCCTCTTATTTATCGATTTTGTAAAAAGGGTTGGGTTTTGACTGGAATGGGTTCAAAAGGGTTGCTTTATCATGGATTGTTTGCTGAGAAGCTAGTAAGCGCACTAGCCAGTTCTGAAGGTTAGCCTGCACGACTTTGTTTTTGGATGAAAACAAACGACTCTGCAGAGAAGTTAAAGAAAAAAATCACTGCAGGAGTAAGAAAAGCTACAAAGGGGAGCATGATAAAGAAGGATTTTAAAATTGTATGAATGGGGGTTAGACAGTTTGAGCACAAGGCTTCTGTTAAGATAGACGAGAGAACAAGGAGGCTCAAAACTAAAACTAAGGGCAGGAGTGCGATAAAAAGCAAAAGACCATTTATGAAAGGGTCAAACGTAAGGCGCTGTTTGAATTCTTGATACATAGAATGTCGATCGAGTCCTTTTAAAGCAATTAAGGGGGACGCAAAGAATAAAATTCCTACACTTAAAAGGCAGAGAACGAGAGTTGCAAGATGAATAAGGAAGGGAGCAAATACAAGAACGAGATTAAAAAACTGTCCGATTGATGGAAGGTTGCTTAGTAAAATAAAAATGCCAAGAAGCATCCAAAGAAAAATAAAACAGATAACGATAGGGATTGAGACGTAAGAGGCGCTCAAAATTGTTTCCCATGAATGGCCGAGAATATCTTTATAGTCAATTTCTTTATTTTTAACTTCACGATAATAGACTCGGATAAGAAAAATACCCAATGCGAGGAATACCCCTGTGCAAAGAAATAGAGGCAGGAAAGTTAAACTTAGAAAGACCCACTGACCAGAGCTCTGCCCTAAACCTTGGAAGAATACCAACAAAAGGCCACATAGAGCGAGAACAGAAAAGACTAGCAGGAGTTTCATTTTAGAAAATGTAAAAATCAAGGAGCGATTAAACATGAGGGCTAGCGTTTCAAAATTCATTAATATATCCCAATTTAACTATTCACTCTGTGCCTTGTAAATGTATTTTGGGCGAACGATAGGAGTTCCCTTCCCTTCCCTAGCTTCCTCTCTCTCATAGACAATTTGTCTTGAAATCCCCACAACACGAGCCATTCCAAATAATACTGTAAAGTAATCGGGATAATGAAAACCAGAAGCATTTAATAGTATTCCTGAAATCGCATCGACATTAGGATGAGGATCGGATATCTTTTCATTTTCTTTTAATACCTTAGAACCCACACGACGTAGAATAATTGCAAGTTTAACAAGAGGATCTTCAGGATAGTAATGCTCGGCAACCTGGTATAGCAGAGAAGCGCGTGGGTCTTCTACACGGAGGACGGCATGCCCGAATCCAAAAATAAGTTCCTTTTTTTCTAGTCGATTTCGGATATATTTTTCTACACCTTCATCCGAAGGGTTATCTCCGACCTCTTTTTTCATATTTTGAATAAATTCCAAACAGTCTTGATTTGCTTTTCCGTGTCTAGGCCCAGCTAAAGCGCACATTGAAGCTGCCAAAGAACCATACATATCTTCAAGTCCGGAAGCAACAGCTTTTCCAACAAAGGCAGAGAGGTTTCCTCCTCCATGATCGTAATGAAGGATGTTAAACAATTTGAAGGTGCGGATTAGTTCTTCCGGATTAGCATTAGGAACATTGAGTAGATTGACAAAATTTTCTATATACCCCAATTCTGGATTGGATTTATTGATCGTTTTCCATCCGGCATGGTGATTGATGACTGTGGCTGCAATAATAGGGACTTTAGCAATGACATTGAGGCAGTCTTCTCGGTAATCATTTTTCAGTTCGAAGCCAGCAGCTAGGAGAAGCGCCGAAGAAAAAAGCTTCATCGGGTGTCCTTTACGAGGAAGTCTTTGAATGCTTTCAATCAGTTCAGGGTCGCACACAGCTCGTTTTTGCAATTCCTTTTTGAAATCATCGACTTCATCCTTGCTTCCTTCTCGACCATTCAGGAGAAGAAATATGACTTGTTCAGGTTCCCAATGATCAATGTGGGAGACTGGATGTCCAACATAAAATAGACCAAGATTTGGATCAACGGTAGAAGTGGTGCAGTAGCCTACCGGATAACCTCTTAATCCTGTTTCTAAGTTATCTTTTGTAATCTCAAATAATATTTCCGACATGATAGTCTCCTCTAGATCAATTTCAGTTATTTAGAGTGAATGGAATACGAATCTAATAAATGTTTAATTGTCTCTCTTTCGTCTTGAAGTTCCTTTTCAGATGCTCTAATCATTATTTCGAGTTCGGGGGTAAAAGACAGACCTGGAACAATTTGATAATCTCCTTCACCCTTAGATTGGCAGGGAAAGGAAAAAATCAAGTTGGGATCAATCCCATAAGGATTTCCGTAAGAAGGAACAGCCACAGAGAACCAATTCTCTGAAGAAGTAGGCTGGAATAAATCCCTCACAGAGTCGATGATTGCACTGGCTGCAGAAGCAGCTGAGGATTTTCCTCTAGCTTGTATAATTTTAGCTCCCCTTTGTTGAACAAGTTGGGGAAATTCCTTGTTAAGCCATTCTTTATCTTCTATGACGTCAACAACGGGTTGATTCGATATCCTTGCATGATGATAATCGGGGACTTGTGTGGCAGAGTGATTTCCCCAAATGGAGACGCGTGAAACGGATTTACTTGGAACTCTTGCTTTTTGTGCCAAAAAGTGAGTGGCTCTATTTTGGTCCAATCGAGTGAGGGCAAAAAAATTCTTTTTAGGAAGACGCTCGGCATGTCTCATGGTGATTAAACAATTTGTATTGCAGGGGTTCCCAATCACAAATACTTTGGCGTAGGGGTTAGCGACAGCATTGAGCGCGCGTCCCTGTTCAACAAAAATTTTGCCATTGTCAAATAGCAACTCCTTTCTTTCCATGCCTGGTCCTCTAGGCTTAGCACCAATTAATAGGGCATAATCAATGTTCTCAAAAGCTTCGAATGGATCACATGAAATTGAAACGTAGGAAAGCAATGGAAAATCGCAATCTTCGAGTTCCATTTTAACTGCATCTAACACTTGTAGTGTATCTGGCAGGTCAAGTAGCTGGAGTGCTATTGGTTGATTGGATCCAAAAAGATCCCCATGAGCGATTCTAAAAAGGAGACTGTAGGCGATCTGTCCTGCAGAGCCTGTCACTGCAATTTTCTTTACTGAACTCATCATAACCTTCCTAAATAAATGAAGGGCTAAAGAAGCTACTTTACCTATTGAGCGAATATAGTTCGCTGACCAATATTCTGCAAAAAAATAAATTTTCAACCTTAATTTGTCATAAAAAGTGAGATTTGTTATGTTCTACTTTCTGTTTATAAAATTTTAAATTAAATGCATGACTAAAAACGAAATACCAACACTTTTTTTAACTGAAATTTTTGCAAGTGTACAGGGAGAAACAACCTTTAGTGGTTTGCCTACGACCTTTATTCGCCTTTCTGGGTGTAATTTACGCTGTAGTTGGTGCGATACGAGTTATTCTTTCAAAAGAGGGAATAAGTGGGTCATTGCGGATATTATTACAGATGTTAAAAATAAGTCCTGTTCATCTGTGTGCATCACAGGGGGGGAACCCTTACTTCAGCCGACTGTTCATCTTCTCATGGACCAATTGTGCGAAGAAGGTTTCACTTTATCATTGGAAACAGGGGGTTCCCTATCCATTGAAAACGTTAACCCCCTTGTCACAGTTATTTTGGATGTAAAATGTCCTGGAAGTGCGATGGATAAAAAAAACTATTGGGACAACTTCCTCTATCTCAAACATTCAGATGAAGTCAAGTTTGTGATTAAAGATCGATTAGACTACAATTTTGCTGTCAAAATTTGCAATGATTTCCATCTTTTCTCTCGAGTGCGTACCGTTTTATTCTCTCCAGTCTTCGACTCGCTTGCTCCAAAAAATCTTGTTGAGTGGATATTGGCTGATCGCCTTCCTGTTCGTCTTAATCTTCAAATTCATAAATATATTTGGGATCCACTTACAAAAGGTGTGTAGTGAAGAAAAAAGCAATTGTTCTTCTCAGTGGAGGATTAGACTCTGCTGTTATACTAGCTTTGGCGTTAGCGCAAAAAAGAGAGTGTTACACGCTTAGTTTCGATTATGGTCAAAATCATCGCATTGAGCTCAAGCATGCAGAGGCAATAGCGAAACATTATCAGGTTTCCAATTGTGTCATTAAAGTGGATTCTATGATTTTTAGCTCTTCATCCTTAGTTTCTTCTTGTAAAACACCACCAAAATATGATTTAGAGGATAAAAATACTCAAAAGATTCCGACAACTTATGTTCCAGCACGGAATACATTGTTTTTATCCTATGCCTTAGGATTTTGCGAAGCGCACCAAGCGCATGAAATCCATTTTGGAGCTAACCATATGGACTATAATGCCTATCCAGACTGTCGCCCTGAGTATGTCAATGCTTTTCAGAAAGTTATTAATTTAGCTACCAAACAATCTATTGAGTCCCATCCGCCTCAACTAGTTACCCCGTTAATTAGCCTTGACAAGGCCGAGATTATCTCTTTAGGAATAGCTCTTAAAGCACCGCTTGATTTAACTTTTAGCTGTTATTTTCCCGTATCCGACAACATTCCCTGTCAAACTTGTAGTGCTTGTACCTTAAGGAGAGAAGGATTTATCCAAGCTCAATAGGACATATCCTGCGGACTTTTACTTAAAGAGATGAAGAGGGAGATGAGGCCCAATTAAGGTGTGGTATCACAAAAAAATCTCTTTATAAATATTTTATGAATAGACCTGCGGTCTAAGTATGTTTCGGATAAGTTGGGTTTTAAGTCAGTAGGTTGATATTCCAAGAATATTGACTGTGGTTCGTGTCAAGGACATATGCAATGAGAAAGTTTGCACCCCAAAAACTGTTGCAGCCTTCAAGTGGAATCACTTCTAATCGATCAAAGAAGCTTTTAGCTGATAGCTCGATTCTGCATTCTTTTCCTAAAAGTTGGATAGTGCTAGCCTGACCATTGTATTTTTCAAATGAATTTTTTTTCAAAGTTTTATTTTCATTAATCTGACAATGCTCAGCCTTCACAAAAAAACTGAAGGCAATATTTTCCCAAGAACTAATCCCAAGCAATCCGAGATCGATTTTTAGATGCGATTGTTTGAATTCCTGAGCTAGCTCGAGCCAGATTCCCTTAAAATTCCCCATCTGTTGAATAGGAGAAGGTGCTGACTGTGGTTGATCCACAAAACGTGTGCATCCTTTAATTTTAAATCCGTCTTTAGTTGTTTCAATGATAGATTTCCGCATTCCGTGATCTGATAAGTAGTTGCCTTCTATACCGAATCCTCGACAGTCATCAAGGGGGAAATATTGTGGACCGTAGTTGATGATCTCAACATCATGGATTCCAACGCAACCTAAACCTGTATAGCCCCCATGCAATGTGCTAATAGCATAGTGATCCGCAGTCCTATGTCCTACTAATGCCGAGGAGGGATCATATATTTTTTGCGATAACTTTAAGTTATTATTTGTAATAGGGTTAGGTGGGATAAATGCTCTCTCAAGTAAAACCCATAAAGGTGAAATCTGCTTTTCAAGAGCCTGAGATCCAATGTGTTTTTCAATTTGAAAGGCTGCTTGAGTAAATAAGGGATCTTTTGTCAAAGAGGCACTTGCATAGAAAAGTAAATAGGAGACTATGAGTTGATGAAAAGGAGAACCCGATCGCTCAGCTGAGTAGAGTGAAGAAAAGGGTAGGAAATTATCTTTTAGAGTATTCAACTGCCAGCGCGTAATTTTAAGTAACTGCTCCTTAAACTGCTGCTTTTGTGTGAGCTGAGTGAGTAATGCAAAAAAAATACCAAATTCTAAATGGTCTGGACTATAAGGAAGGGATAGCCAAGGGGTATATTCAGAGATGTCAATTGTAGCTGCTCCACTTTCCAATAAGTTAGGGACTACATCTGGAGTGGGCATTTTGGTGAGAAGATGATTGAGAGAGATGAGTAGTCTAAATTGTTGAGAATTCTGATTCCAAGGCTGCTTTTCTAACTGTCTAATTTTTAAAGACAGAGAATCGGAATGTTCCCCAACAAAATAACTAAGAAGACTCAGCTCGAGCAACCTTTTCCAGTTTGAAATCGCGACTTCACATGAAGAGATGGTTTCTTTCCATCTAAATTCCTCAATTAATGCATCGATATCGACTGAATCATGTCTAAGCAATAATAAAACGCTCAATTCGATTTCGGAATGGGTCGTTCTATTTTCGCATTGTTTTAAAAAAAGAGAATGCAAGAGTGGGTAATCAGTCATTTTTATCAGTCAATTTTTTTTCTTTACAACTCTCTGCACATTGAGATGAATTCAGGCTATTCATCATCATCGATATCAATTAAAAAATCATCGCCGATTTCACCATCTAACTCCACAACTTGGCGCATTTTTTTTCCAGGTGTGAATTTTACGGCTTGCCGAGCAGGGATGACGATAGGGATTGCTGCGTTTTTGGGATTTCTTCCAATTTTTTGTTTCCTTTCAACAACTTCGAATACACCAAATTCTCTGAACTCTAATCGTTCACCTTGAGAGAGGCAGTCGGTAATTTTATCTAAGAAAGCTTGGACAACATGTCGGACATCATTAGGATGGATACCTTTGTCTTGGGAAATCAAATTGATTAACTTTTTTTTCGTCATCGTGGCTTTTTTCGTGCAGGTTGTCATTGTGTAGGCTCCTCTATAACTTGGTTGCGATTTGATTAAGATAGGCATGAAGTCAAGAGATATCGCCCCTATTCAAAGTTATTTTTCAAGAGAATCGCAATAGTATTCCAAAGACGATACCCTTAGATATGGTCTTTGAAGCACTGTATCGACCGCTTGGAAAAAAATTAAGCAGAGGTTAATTATCAATTGATGCAACGCCCTAATGGAAGTATTCTCATATCCTTTTGATTTTCAATCAAGTGATTTCTATTTAGTCATATAAGATAGTCTCTAAGATTTAACTCGTATCAAGAGTTTATTTTTCTTTCCAGCAGATAAAAGGATGAGTCGATTGGAAATTAAGTGATCGGAAGTCAGCACAATATTTTCATCTTCTATTTTTTGATTATTGATATAAACGCCACCATTTCTGATGAGTTTTCTTGCATCACCCTTGCTTGTTTGTAGACGTGTTTCTACCATTAAATCAATAAGTTTTACATTTATAATGTTTTGTAAGGAGAATTCCATGGAAGGCATATCTTTTGCAAGACTTTCGAGCATTTCAGCATCCAAGCGCGTTTCTGCCCCAGGTGCTATATTTTGGGTGACTTTAATCGCTGTTTTGAGGGCATCTTCTCCATGAACAATTCGTGTGACCTCTTCTGCAAGTCGCTTTTGGGCTGTGCGTGGGATGTAATCGTCGCTTTTCATCATCTGTTCGTATTCATTTATTTCATTGATGTCTATAAAAGTGAGCATTTTCAAAAGCTTGATCACGTCATTGTCTTCAACTCTGATCAGGTATTGATAGAACTCATAAGGAGAAAGCTTTTCTGGCGATAACCATAATGCTCCCTTTTCTGATTTTCCAAATTTTGTTCCGTCACTTTTAGTTAAAAGAGGAAATGTGATCCCGAACGCAGATTTGCCATGAACGCGACGAATTAAATCGATACCGGCGGTAATATTTCCCCATTGATCGCTTCCACCTAATTGGATTTTTACGTCATGTTCATTATATAGGTGAAGAAAGTCGTATCCTTGGAGTGTTTGATAACAAAATTCGGTAAAGCTCAATCCTTCTTCTGATTCTAAACGAGTCTTTACACTGTCTTTTGAGAGCATGATTCCCATTCTAAACAGTTTACCTACATCTCTAAGGAAGGAAATAAGTGAAAAGTTTTTAAACCAGTCCAAGTTATTAAGGATGATTACCTTACAGGAGTTTTGAGGAGTGTCTAAAATAGTCGTTAGATTCTTAGTAATCCCTTTGAGATTCTGATTAATCGTATTCTCATCTAAGAGGTTTCTCTCTGCATTTTTACCTGATGGATCCCCGATCATACCTGTAGCACCTCCAACAATGGCAACAGGAGTATGGCCAAAACGCTGAAACCATGCTAAACCCATAATGGCAATGAGATTCCCAATATGAAGGCTATCTGCTGTTGGGTCAAACCCACAATAGACCTTAATTGGTTTTTCAGTAATCTGTCGAATATCTTCGTTGGTGATAGCGTCTATAAATCCTCTTTCTTTTAACACATCGATGACGTTTCCATTCATACTCACTTCCTATAGATAATTATAATTAGGATTCTATTGTTTCTAAACACCAATAGACTTCTGAAATTCTCTTTGCTTACAAAAATGAATCTTTTTGGTGCATTTATTGCCAAATTTCGACTCTATGTTCACCTATGCTCTCAAAATCTGGCAATAATTACACTTAAAAATCCTCAATTTTTTCAAATAAAGCGAATTTTGAGAGAGGTCTAAATCAAAGTCAAGGAACGGACTATCGCTTTTTCAGTGAGACGATGAAATTGCTTGCGGTTTTTTTGAATTCGTAGTAAAAGCAAATTCATGCCTTAAGCAATTTACGGAGGATGGTTTTATGAAAAAACAGCTATTTGCGTTTTCTCTTATTTTATTAGCATTAACAAGTTGTAATAAGGATAAATCAGGTCCTTTCTCATCTTCTTCAGGAGAATCCGTTGTTGATATTGAATCTGATCGTATGAACACACAAAGAATCCGTGAAGCAATTTTAAATGACCCTTCTTTTTCCGAAAGAGCTAAAGAAATCAAAATCATCACAGTCAATAACGTCGTAACTATACGGGGAATCGTTTCCAGCGAAGTTGAAAAACGTAAAATCGGAAAGTTAATTAAAGCGATCCCAACGGTACGTAGTTTGGATAATCAACTTACCGTTTTGAATCCCGAAGATGAAGGTGCTCCTGGCATCCAGGAATCTAAAACGGATTGAAATCTTCAATAAATAGGCTCTGGACTTTAAGATTTTCCGAGAGATGCCTTGAAAGGGCTATGGGCCCTACTCTTTCAGTTGCAGAGTGACCCATAGCATAGAAGTTAATTCCTGATTCGTATGCTTGATGCCAGGTGGGTTCATCAAAACTCCCCGTAATGAAAGCATCTACTTTTTGCTGTACAGCTTCTTCTATGCATTTATGTGCACCCCCTGAAATTAAAGCAACGGTATGGATTTCTTCCTTTCCACCTAACGCACTGGTAGCTGAATGAAGATAGTAGCACTCTAAAAGCTCTTTAAAGCTTTCTCTGGATTGGGGAGGAATTTTCCCTTTAACTCCTATTGTAGTGCCATTATAGAATCCAAAGCCTTCAAGATCTGTCCACCCCATATCGCGCGCTGCTTTCCAGTTATTTCCTATAGAAAGGTGTTTATCAAGAGGAAGGTGGTAGCAAAATAAAGAAATTTCATTTTCAATAAGCAGTTTGAGTTTTTCTCTTTTTGAGCCTGAGATAACATAGCTGTCGTTGCGCCAAAAAAGCCCATGGTGCACAATTAATGCATCGACTTTTTCTCGGACAGCAGTTTCGATCGTCTTAAGGCTAGCTGTGACCGCTGTAGCAATTTTATTGATGGACTGCCTACCTTCAACTTGGAGTCCGTTTGGGCAATAGTCGGTGATGGGTGGAAGGTTGAGTGAGGTTTCAAGGTAGAGAGTCAGCTCAGAAAGGGTTGTCATTGATTGGCCTTGATTTAAAAAACTGAAAAAATAATAAAGAGAATTCTTTTAGACTTAATGGCGAAAATGAAAATATCTGATCAAGAAAATATTAAACAAGCAAAAATTATTGCAGCGAAAGCAGCGCTTCCTCTGGTTCAGAATGGAATGATTCTGGGGCTAGGATCAGGTTCAACAGCTGAACTTTTTATTGAACTGTTGGGAGAGAGTTGTAAAAGAGGTTTAAAGGTCACTTGCGTTCCCACCTCTGTAAAGTCTGAGCAGAGGGCTAAAGAGCTCGGTATTGTGCTTCTTGATTTTCATGCAATCAATCACATCGATTTAACCATCGACGGAGCAGATGAAGTCGATAATCACAAATTTTTAATTAAAGGTGGGGGAGGAGCGCTATTGCGTGAGAAAATTATTGCACAATCGAGCGCTGAATTTGTCGTTATCGTCGATCACACCAAACTTGTAGACCAGCTAGGTCGCTTTCCGCTCCCTATTGAGATTTCTACTTTTGCCTATTCTTCCACTATTAGACGATTGCAAGAAAATGGCCATAAGCCTAAGCTGCGTATGATAGACCGTCAAATTCCATACGTAACAGAAAATGGTAATTTTATTGTCGATCTTCAATTTGAAAATAGGATCAAAGATCCTGTTAAGGAAAACAGTAAGCTGAAAGATATTGCAGGCGTGTTAGAAACTGGTTTATTTTGCCATATGACGAAACAGGTTATTGTCGGCTATGCAAATGGCACAAGCCAAGTCATTGAATAATTTTGCTGCCGAGTTAGCGTCAGGGATTTAATTTTGAAGGATTAGGTAATTTTTAAGGAAAGGGTGTTACATGGCGTCAGACCTTATTCAGCTTTCTTTTGATAAAATCATGCAGACGCGTTCCTATACGGTAGTGATTCTTTTTGCAGAAGACAAAAAATTTGCAATTTACACCGAGCCTAGTGCCGGACGGATCCTTCAAATGTTTCTTACCGAAGTAGAAAGTCCGCGTCCTTTGACACATGACCTCATTGATATGATTTTTGAGGGCTTTGAAATCAGAGTCAAGCAAGTTGTGATTAATGACGTCCAGGATACAGTGTACTATGCTCGGCTTTTTCTTGAGCAAGAAGAAGGGGATGGGCGCCATATTGTAGAAATCGATGCGAGGCCAAGCGATTGTTTAACACTAGCTTTAATGAATAATGCGCCTGTTTATTGTACACGAGAAGTTCTTGAAAAAGTGATTCCCCTGGAGGAGTGAGATAAAGAGGCCGAAGACGGCCTCTTACGTGAATAACTTAATGTTTTAAGTGAAAATTATTTTTAGCTAGATCTATAATAGATTGAACAGCTTCTTCTGCATCCTCGCCGACAGCTTCTACTCCAATTTTAGCTCCTTTTGTAGCAGCCAGCATCAAGACACCCAACAGCGATTTAGCATTGACAGCATGCTTTTGGTATTTCAAAGAGACTTGCGATTTAAATCCGCTGGCACAACGAACTAATTCTGTGGAAGGTCTAGTATGTAGTCCGTGATCATTGGTAACAACAAATTTCCCTTTAGCAGTTTGCGTATTTCCTTGCGTCATTGGTTCTTTCCTAATCTTTAAGAGCATTGCGATTTAGATTTGTGTGTGGTTTGATGATAGAGAAAAATCAATTCTACACAGCATTTGTGGTGCAAATTTTTTGACCACCTTTTCCCATATAGCATTTATGATAAATAAATGAAAGCATGACGTTTAAAGATTCTTTGTCATAAGATTTATTTTTGCTATGATCTAGTGCATTCATCTGATAGATTCATTAACAACCCAAAACCTATGTTAACAACATAATTGGTAACTTAAGAAAAATATTTTCGAAATCAAGGAATTTTAATTATGGTAAAATCACGCGATGAAGTCCTCCAAGAAGATAAATGGAATGTAGAGGCGCTTTACCCTTCTTTTGAACAATGGGAGAAGGATTTTGAATCCTTCCAAAATCAAAAACAGGAAGATTCCTATTGGCCAGTTCTAAAAAAATTCAAAGGAACATTAAACACAGGTCCACGACACGTTAAGACTGCCCTTGATGAGATGATGGATATTGATCGCAAGTTGACTAAGTTATACACTTATGCACATCTACGACATGATGAAGACATTATCAGCCATTCCGAAAAGATGGCCTATGAAAAAATTGTCTCTTTAGCCCATCGATTTGCGCAGGAGTCCTCTTGGTTTCAACCTGAGCTTCTTTCTTTACCAGAAGATAAGTTACGGGAACTTCTTGAGTCTCAGGAACTTAAAGAGTATGCCTTTTATTTGGAGAAGTTAATTCGTTTAAAACCCCATACACTTTCAAAAGAATGTGAAGAGCTGATTGCTTTATCAGGAGAAGCTCTTCAAACAGCTCATAAGGCATTTAGTGCCATTAACGATGCCGATTTTAAATTTAATCCCGTAAAAAATTCTGCAAATGACACCTGTCCTCTATCTCATGGAACCTATGGTGTTTATATTCGCGATCACGATCGTTCTTTAAGGGAAAATGCCTTTAAAACATATCATCAAACGTACATGGATTACGAAAATACTTTATGTGAGTTGTTGAATGGGCAGATGCGTACACATGTTTTAAATGCTAAAGCACGACATTACCCTTCTTCTTTAGCTGCCTCACTTTTTCCGAAAAATATCGATGTATCGGTTTACCACTCACTGATCGAGGCAGTCAATGACAACCTACCTGTGTTACATCGTTATTTGGCTTTACGTAAGCGTATTTTAAAAGTTAAAGAACTCCATGTTTATGACTTGTATGTTCCTTTAACCTCCTCAGTTGATATCCGTTTAACTTATGAGGAAGCTGAGGATCTCGTTATTAGATCGGCTGCACCATTGGGTGATGAGTATCAAAGTTATCTTCGAAAAGGATTACAAGCTCACAGATGGGTGGATCGTTATGAAAATAAAAGTAAACGGTCTGGAGCTTACTCAAGTGGATGTTTTGATAGCATGCCTTATATTCTCATGAACTACAAAAATCTATTAAGAGATGTTTTCACTCTTGCTCATGAGGCTGGCCATAGCATGCATAGCTTATATAGCAGAAGCCATCAACCTTATCATTACAGCGATTACCCCATCTTTTTGGCAGAGGTAGCGTCTACATTCAATGAGGACCTGTTATCGCGATTGATGATCAGCGAATGCAAAAATGCCGATGAAAAAATATTTTTGATTAATCAACAGATCGAAGATATTAGGGGAACCTTATTCCGTCAAACCATGTTTGCTGAGTTTGAATTAAAACTGCATGAGTATCTGGAAAAAGGGATCCCACTCACACCGCAGCATCTGAAAGAAGATTACCATAAGCTCAACAGAAAATATTTTGGTCCAGATACAATTATAGACTCAGAAATTGATATCGAATGGGCAAGAATTCCCCATTTCTATTACAATTTTTATGTTTTTCAATACTCTACTGGAATAAGTGCAGCCCTCTCCTTGGCTAATCGCGTCATAGAAGGGGGGCATAAGGATCGTGAAGCGTATCTTGGTTTTCTCAAAGGAGGATCAAGTCAATTTCCTATCGAAATGCTTAAAGGTGCTGGAATTGATATGACCTCCACAGAACCTGTAGCTTCGGCAATTCGAAAATTCAACGGGCTACTTAATCAGCTAGAAGAGTTGCTTGGTTAGAGCTTTAACTCTGCTTACCTATCGACACTTCGGTGTCGATTTAATAGACATAATGTAAGGGCGATGTTTAAGACAATAGAAACGTGCCCGGATGAACGGGCACGTGAGGAACTTGACTGTAGACTAGATTAATAATCCATTCCCATTCCAGGGCCAGCAGATGCAACAGCAGGTTTAGCTTCTGGATTATCTGCAACCATGGCTTCTGTTGTCCATAGCATTGAAGCGATAGAAACGGCGTTCTCTAAAGCACAGCGAACGACTTTAGTTGGGTCTAGAATACCAGCTGCAAACATATCAACATATTCACCTGTTTGCGCGTTATATCCGAACTTCTCTCCGCTTTTTTCTACCTCTTGGAAGATGATAGAGCCTTCTTGTCCGGCATTTTCAGCAATTTGACGCAACGGAGCGCTCAGTGTTTTTACGAGGATTTGAACCCCCGTTTTCTCATCGCCACTTAGTGTCTCAGCAAGAATGTTGAGCGCTGGGATACAGCGAATATAAGCCGTTCCTCCGCCAGGAAGGATGCCTTCTTCAACAGCAGCAGCAGTTGCACGTTGAGCATCATCTACACGATCTTTCTTCTCTTTCATCTCAATTTCAGTAGCAGCTCCAACATTGATGACAGCCACTCCGCCCACTAACTTAGCAAGGCGTTCTTGCAATTTTTCTTTGTCGTAGTCAGAGGTGCTTTCTTCAATTTGGCGCTTGATTTGAGCAGCGCGATCTTGAATAGCGGCTTTTGAGCCCCCGCCTTCAACAAGAGTGGTTTCTTCTTTGGTGATGACGGCTTTTTTAACTTTCCCAAGTTGTTCGATAGTTGTTTGCTCAAGCTTCATTCCTAGCTCTTCGCTAATGAGCTCTCCGTTGGTGAGGATCGCAATATCTTGCAATATAGCTTTACGTCTATCACCAAAACCTGGAGCTTTCACTGCGCAAACTTTTAGGCCAGCACGTAGTCTATTCACAACTAGTGTCGCCAGAGCTTCTCCTTCCACATCTTCTGCAATAATAAGAAGAGGTTTGCCAGTTTCTACGACAGCTTGGAGAAGAGGAATTATTTCTTTGATTGAACTGATTTTCTTTTCATAAATAAGGACGAAAGCATCTTCTAAGATACACTCTTGTGCTTCAGGGTGTGTCATGAAATAAGATGAGAGATATCCTCGGTCAAATTTCATTCCTTTGACAACCTCGAGTTCTGTTTCAAAGCCTTTTCCTTCTTCAACTGTGATTGTACCATCACGACCAACGCGTTCCATTGCTTGAGCAATGATTTCGCCGATAGTGCTATCGTTATTTGCAGAAATAGTCGCCACTTGGGCAATTTCATTCCGATCTTCAACTTTCTTACTTCTTTTCTTCAGTTCTTGAACGACGACTTTAAGTCCCTTTTCCACTCCTCTTTTTAGGTCAAGTGGGTTAGCTCCCGCAGCGACATTTCGAAGTCCTTCGAAGTAAAGTGCATAAGCCAAAACAGTTGCAGTTGTGGTTCCATCACCAGCTTTGTCAGCTGTTTTATTGGCCACTTCTTTAACCATCTGAGCGCCCATATTTTCGAACTTATCTTCAAGTTCAATTTCCTTGGCAACGGTGACGCCGTCTTTAGTGATATGAGGAGTTCCATAGGATTTATCGATAATGACATTTCGCCCTTTTGGCCCGAGCGTCACTTTCACAGCATCAGTTAAAATGCGAACGCCTTTTAAAATTTTCTGACGTGCATCTTCTTTAAATTTAATAGTCTTAGAAGGCATTTTTTTCTCCTATCCATCGTAGGTTTCGTGATAAATTTATTTTTCAACAATGGCGATGATATCATCAGCGCTTAGAATGACAAATTCTTGGTCATTTAGGGTGACTTCCTGACCAGAGTATTTTTCCATCAGAATGATGTCTCCGATTTTAACGAGGAATGGAGTAACTGTTCCGTTTTTGTCTTTCTTTCCAGTTCCAACCGCGACAACCTCTGCTTGCTCTTGCTTCTTTTTAGCTGTATCTGGCAGAATGATTCCACCCTTGAGCTTTTCTTCGGCGGCAAGACGTCTAACAAGAACTCTGTTGCCGACAGGTTTTAACTGCTGTTTTTGTTGTGAAGAATGAGTAGGGCTTTGTTGTGTTGTTTGGGTCATAATAGGCTCTCCTAATTTTGATGTTAATTACGAGTTTCTTTCACTCTCATCGAGTGGATGATTGCATTGAATAACAGGCATCAGGATAGCAATCATGACAATTTTTGCGCAAGAAAATTAGCAGACATTTAAGTGGATTGCTAAAATTTATAGGGAAATTAGGAGGTTAATGATCATGCAAACTCAAATCAATTTCAGCCGAATGCTAGAGATAGCAGATCAATACACAGGAATACTTCTTGATGCCTATGGTGTCTTTTGGGGAGGGAATGCGTTTGGCGCTTTACCTGGCGCTAAAGAAACGATGAAGCAGTTGATTCAAAAGGGGAAAATTGTCGGGGTACTATCGAATTCAACGGTCCTCCCTAGAAAAGAAATCGACAAACTTCAGGCTCATGAAATTAAAGAAGGAGAACATTTTCATTTTTATATCACTTCAGGTGGTGTTATTAAAAAAATGTTCGATAATCATCTTTTGTTTTCAGTGCCTAAAAAAAAATATTGGTTATTTGGCGGAATACATCCCTTATTTCCTAACCATTCCTCTATATTTGAAGGTTCCCAGTACCAACTAGTAGAGAACGTAGAGGAGGCTGATTTTATTTATCTTTCTGTGCCTCATCTAGGAGGAATCGATCAAACAGATCCTTACTTGTTTAGAGAGTCTCTTATACACATCCTTCATCATCAGCTTCCTATGGTTTGTGCAAACCCAGATTGTTTTGCTCATGAAGGCAGCCCGCCTAAACTTGTTGTTAGACAGGGATCAATTGCTCATTTATATTCTGAGATGGGCGGACAGGTGATCTATGTCGGAAAACCTTACGATAAGGTTTTTGTTGAAGCAATGAATGAATTCAAAAAATTTGATATTTCAAAAACAGATCAAATAGTAATGGTTGGTGATACACCTGAAACAGATATTCGAGGTGCAAACGCTTTTGGAATAAGTTCAGCACTTGTCACTGAAACCGGAATTATGCATGAGCGTATAAAAAATGCTAATTTAATGGATTTAATCCAGAAATTAGACTTTAAAGATCGTCCAAATTATTATTTAAGAAGGTTTAATGATGACATTTGAACTCCACCCAAATTTTTCTAAAAAGATTTTCCTTTTCAATTTACCTCTTTGCATTGTCTTACAAGAGGATGAAAAACATTACCCATGGTTTATTTTGGTGCCGCGCATTCCTAATACTTCCCGCTTGATTGATTTGTCAGAAAAGGATCAAATGCAGCTCTATCGTGAAATGGATTTTATTCAGCGGAAGGTTTGGGAAGAGGCGAAACCTACTCAACTGAATGTCGCGGCAATCGGTAACAAAACACCCCAGCTCCATGTCCATATCATTGCCAGATTTGACTATGATCCCGCTTGGCCTAATACTGTTTGGGATCATCCTATTCGTTCTAAATATAATGAAGAAGAAAAATACAGTGTTTCGGAACACTGGCAAGCTATATTTTCACAGTCTGAAGCTTTTATCGTCGACGATACGAGCGATGGGAATTACCCATTTTTTTAAAAAATTTTATATCTCTGCCTTCACTGTTGAAACGCCAAGGATCTAAGACACCAAGGTGCAAAGAAGGGAAACGAAATTTACATAAAATGATTGAAGCTGCATTACGTAGCAGGAGGACCTGCTATTAGGAAGAACGTTCTTAGAGTGATTAAAAGCCCATAATCAAATCTTTCCCTTTACGCAATTTTGCGTTTCAATTGTTATGCTTGTTTGAAAATTGCAATTGTAGAATAAAAATTTTATTGATCTAAAAATTTGTTTTCTTGACTGTGCCGGATAAATCCGGCAATAACAAGCGCAGGCTAAAGAGGGAGTTGCAAAAATAGAAAAAACGAATGTATTTGTAAGTTTTTAAACAAAAAACTTGAAAAATTACGACCTAATGGATTCCGGTTATCATGTGGACGAAGTAATAGATTAATCCATTCACATACTTAGTCCTCCGGTCTATACAAAATATTTATAGAGAGATTTTTCTGTGGTAATGGCTGTACCCAAAAGAGTCGCTATAGAAACACTTAAATATTTTTGCAACTCCCACTAAAGCCTACGCTACAATTTATAATTTTTAAAATGGGTAATGGTAAGGCTTATGACCTTACCAATAGTTTCTTTCACTCAAGGATAACCAATTTGTGTCACGCATGAATTTAGGAGTGTAAGTCGGGTTTAAACTATTGCGTTTAAATGTCTTTGAGTTATGATGATCGCTATTGAGGTGAAGCAGTGAATAAACATTTTTCTAAAAAATTTGCAATTATACGCATCCTTTCTATTATCTTTTCTGGCGTTATTGGAGCCGTTCTTCTATCTGGATTAATGGTGTATTTCTATAGCCCTTCTGGACAATACCTCTCTAAAGACATTATACTCTCCCCAGATATCATCAAGCAAATGCAGATCTCAGAAGGCGATCTTAAAAAAAGAAACGCACCCGTGTTATTAATCGATCGTACCCTCTTTAGCTATTTAGAAGCAGGTAAACTTCGACAACAAGTTATTGATATAGAGGTGTACAAACGTTTTTATGATATGGTGGATTCAGATAAAAGCCTCCTTGACAGTGACATGATCTTGGAAATGCCCTATAAAATTGCTCCAAAATTGGTGTTAACAACATTTATAAAAGATTCCATGAAAGGGAGAAGTATTTCAACTCCATTTCAGATTATCGAGTTTGCTGACCAAGACTACTATCGAGTGAAGCTTCATGATGCAAAAAATATACAGCATCAAGAAGAATGGGCCTATTTCCACCATCCTGGAATCCAGAAGAAAATGACCGCTATTCTCTCTCTCTTAGAGCATTTATGAAAGGCGAGTTTCTTTTTTTGGGGACAGGGGCCTCTTTAGGAGTCCCCGTATTGAATTGTGATTGTTTAGTGTGTAAACAAGCTATTTCCTTTAACAGAAGAACACGTCCTTCAGCATTCATTACTTTACCCAATCATCATTTCCTCATCGATGCTGGACCAGACTTCAGGCAGCAGGCACTTAAACATCATTTAAATAGGATAGATGGGGTTTTACTCACACACGCTCACCATGATCATACTGCAGGGATTGATGATTTAAGGCCAATATACTATTCTTTAAGTGAACCTTTAAGCATGCTTTTATCCTCAGAAACTGCAGAAGAAGTTCTCATGCGCTACCATTACATTTTCAAGCCCGAAAAGGGATCAGAAGGTGCATTTGTAGAGAGGATAAAGCTCGAATATTTGCCACAAGATTATGGTCAGATTAACTTTAAAGGAGTTGAAGTGACCTATCTCACCTATTTTCAGGGGGGGATGAAAATTTCTGGATATAGAATTGGTTCTTTGGCCTATATCTCTGATATAAGAAGCTATGATGATAAAATTTTCGATTACCTTAAAGGGGTGAACATTCTTGTTTTGAGTGCATTGAGGTATACGCCGACACCCCTTCATTTTTCAATTGATGAAGCTATCGCTTTCTCGGAAAAGGTAGGGGCTGAACAAGTATGGTTAACTCATCTTTCACATGCCATTGACTACGAAAAAGGAAATGCGTATCTTCCTAGTTGGGCAAGGTTAGCTTACGATGGACTTGTTTTAAATTTTACTGTTTAAATGGAATAAACACATGATTAATGACGATAGAATCATTCGTGATGAAAATCAACTGATTCTTCATGAAAATCGACCAGAAACTGCACTTCTTATCTCGGTTTATCAAGGGACTAAGAATCTAAAAAATTGCGAAGAACACCTAGATGAACTCGCTCTACTTGTAAAAACATACGGAATGATTGTTGCTGACAAACAAGCATGCCCGATTCGAAAATTTGATGCCTCCACCTTTTTGGGAAAAGGAAAAGTTAACGAACTGGTGCAGAGAGCTCAGGTTCTTAAAGTGGATCGAATTATTTTTGATGATGAAATTTCACCAGCTCAACAAAGAAATTTAGAAAGTTTATTTTGTCTTCGCGTGATGGATCGGACAGAAGTGATTTTGGCTGTGTTCGGACAGCGGGCACAAACAAAGGAAGCGCATCTACAGATTAAATTAGCGGAAATGAAATATAATGCTCCGAGACTAAAACGAATGTGGTCTCACCTTTCAAGGCAGCAGGGCACCGGTTCAGCTGCGGGTGGAGGTGCATATTTAAGGGGAGAGGGTGAAAAGCAAATTGAGATTGATCGACGCATATTAAAAAATACGATTGATCAACTCAATAATGAAATAGCAGAGATCCGAGCAATTAGAGAGACACAACGTCTTTCCCGCCAACGTTCTGAAATCCCAATATTTGCAATTATTGGCTACACCAATGCGGGAAAATCAACTCTGTTAAATGCCTTAACAGATGCAGGAGTCTTTGTTGAAGATAAGTTGTTTGCCACTTTAGATACTACAACGAGGAAATTCACGCTTAAAAACAACCAAGAAATTTTACTTATCGACACAGTAGGATTTATTAGAAAGCTTCCACACTTACTTGTAGCTGCCTTTAAAAGTACACTTGAAGAGTCTACAGAGGCAGATATTCTTTTGCATATCATTGACGCTAGTCATCCCATGGCAGTGGAACAGGCACAAGCAACCTATGAGGTTCTCAAAGAGTTAAAAGCAGAAAATAAGTCCATTATCACTGTATTTAATAAAATTGATAAGTGCCAAGATTCTAACTCCCTTATCCGTTTGAAAATGACCTATCCAAAAAATGTGTGTATTTCCGCATTGAATCACGAAGGGTTTGATGAACTCCAAGAGGCAATGATTAAAGAGATCTCCTTTCATAGAAAAATCGTTGATTTACGCATCTCTCAACAAGATTATGGGGTAGTGAGTGAAATCAGAAGATTAGGGAGGGTTCTTTCTCAAGATTACGAAAATAACGACGTGATCATCAAAGCAGATCTTCCTTTTTTAGTCGCTAACAAATTCCAATCCTATATTATCAAAAAAATATAATTTCATGTCGCTCTATTCAATCCAACAGATGCCCCCAGAAGAACGACCTCGGGAACGATTGGTCAAATCTGGACCCGAGTCGCTTTCTTCTGCGGAGCTTATTGCTATACTGCTTGGAAGCGGAACCAAGTCTAAATCTGTTATGCAACTGGCAGAAGAGTTGCTTGTTGCATTCGGCTCACTCAACAAGTTAGCACAAGCAACATTAGCCGAATTGATAGAGGTTAAAGGGATTGGCTTGGTGAAGGCGATTCAACTTCAAGCTGCCTTTAGATTGGGTGTGAAAGCTTCAAAACAGGTTTCCACTCTACGTTATAAAATTAATCATCCAAAACAAGTCTATACTTTACTCAAAGACGAAATTGAAAATGAATCCAGAGAGCATTTCATCATCGTGCTTCTCGATTCAAAAAGCTATTTAATCACCCATGAGATTATTTCTATCGGGACACTCTCACAAACTTTAGTGCATCCAAGGGAAGTATTTTATCCTGCAATTAGAAATAAAGCTGCCAGTCTTTTAGCTGTGCATAACCATCCAAGTGGAGATCCCACACCCTCGAAGGAAGATCTCAAATTGACGGAAATTTTAGTCGACGCAAGTCATTTAATCGGGATTCCCTTAAGGGATCATCTCATCATTGGAAAAGATCGTTTTATTTCCTTACGAGAGCAAGGGTTCTCCTTCGAACGATAAGTAGCGGTAAATAGATTAGGCTAAGACCTATAGTTTATTATTTTTATTTATGAAATCTGGTTTATTAATTAAATTAATCTTTTATTAATCAATTAGACTAATTTATAATGGTAAGTATACTAAAGTGGGGTTTTGTATGATACGTGATTCCGTGTTTAACAGTGGCCACCAATTTCATGATAACCAGCCTACCAAATCAAAAAGTGAAAATCCCCCTCCTACTACCCAAACTGTTGAAATCTCTAGGCAGGAGCGGAAGGCTAAAATAGAAAGTCTTGGATCTCAAAAAGATCTACTTATTGAAAAAAAATCTAAACTTGATAGGTTTCTTTCTCAATTAGATGTTAATGATCCTCAAATTAATTTAAGTTTTATAGAAAAAGCTTTAGTTCAAATTAATCTTGGATTTTCTGCTCAAGATACAGGGTTTGAGGGATGGGATATTAATGCATATGTCCATTTATTAAATGAATTTTTTAGCATAATTAATAAAAACAATTCAACTTTTTCTGAAAAATTAACAGTGGAATTCATTGATAAACTCGCCAATTTTGAAAAGTTTACAAGCATCTATTTAAATGATGTCCAGGAAACAAAAAAAGCTATTTGGAATTTGAAAGCGAGCGAAGATTTTATCATGCATGGTGGATATAATAATATCATTTCTCATAGTATGATCTATCGATTTAAAAAAGAACAAGATGATACTTATACTATTTATATTTACGATGCACAAAAAAAAGCTGAAATAGAAAGAGGAGGCCAAATTTTAGAAGGATACAAGCCCAAAGGAAAGCCATTTTTTTGTTATAAAGGCGTCACTCGAGAAGTGCTTTTTTTTGATGAAAAAGAAGAGGATTTATCTCCATTTTTGAATAAAATCATTACTATACGAAAAAAGTCTCCCGTTAGTTTCACACAAATGGATGTAAGGAATGCTTTTCAACATATCCAACACCATTTGGTTTTAGATACTGATCAAATTCCTCGTTTATTTATTTCTTTACAGCAGTCTGGAAACTGTGCAGTTAAAAGTACTAATTGCCTCCTGCTATCTCTTTTAGAAGAATTATTTCCTGAACAAGGAATGGACAAGTATAAAACGCTCTCATTAGATGTAAGATTACTCACAATCTTGCTTTCATACAATTTTTATGCTAATAAAAAAAATGAACTATCTTTTGTAGAACAATCAAGATTGTTATTTGAAATGAATGAATCTATAAAAGGATTTTTGCAAAATTTAACAAAAAATTACTCAAATCAACCCGATCTCATTAGCGAAGAGCAATTTGATACTGCAGTTGCGACATGTTTTGATTTAACAAAAAGAATTAATGAATTAGAGCAAGATCTCACAAAACTTGAGAAGCCAGTCACTTTAGAAATCAAAAACCCAAAAAATTTAGATGCGCGGCCTGTTAAGAAAACTGTGAAGAATCCAGTTCAAATCCATGATGTGAAGATTAATGTAATGATCACGGATCGTTTTTCTTGGGAAAAAATCAGTGATTTGTTTGATGAAGTATTAACAATGGATATTAATGCAACGGAAAATAGCCTTGCAATTGAGTATCTATTTAGGGAAATTTCATTCCTAAAAAACAACTCGATCACTCTATCTCCAAAAGAGGCTTTGGATTTACAAAAAAAAATAGAGGGTATCGAAAAAAAATATTATCGGCTTCTTGAAAATAGCCCCCGATTGCATCGTCCAGAAACCCAAAATACCTTCTTGGAATTTGTAGCTTTTTCTTATACCTTATCATTAAAAGCAGATCAAACAGGATTATTAGCTTCTTATCAAATTAATTGTAATGAATTGTTAGAATTTCTTAACGAAAATTCCTTATTCTCTTCCACTAATTCTAAAATAATTGAGCAAAGAAAAGAATTACAGAATTTTTTTAAACAATTTAAAGGGAGAAAAAGCTTATGCAATTTTAATCCTAACGTAGATTGGAAAGAATCAGCTGAAGCAGAGCTCTATCACTCTTATTACGATCAGTGTCTCCCCATACAAAACTATTTTAGGAATGCCATGGAGGAGGGTTTTTTAAAAGATATCAGGGTCTTAGAGGATCCGGGGATAGGTGAATTAAGGTATCGAAATGCTTTCTGCAGACTCCATTTTTATAACCTTTCTTTGGATGAAAATGAGCCCGGCGAACTAAAACCTTTATTCTATTTAAAAAAAAGTGTGTTTTATTTTAGATCTATTTTTAAAGAAAAAATAAAAACATCAGATGAGGAGGTTTTTATTAAATTTTTAAAAAACGAATTAGAGAGTTCGTTTGGGATATCAGCTATAGATCTAGTAAAAAAAAGTGATATTATTTTTAATATTCAGGGAAAAAAATGGATAAGAGAAAAACTTGTATTAACCTCAAAGAATAAACTCATCAGAGATTTTAATAACGAAAAGGAAACTTTAAAATCTGAAAATAATGAAAACTTGCTGATTCGTTCAGCAGCTGATGGGAGAATTAAGCCATTTTATTTATCTGCTGCTAAAGATAAATTACAAACCGAACTACTTCTGTCAGAGTTGGAAAAAAACTATTCCCTATTAGCCGACAAAGAATATAGAGAATTTATATATCACTTATTTTTTAGGATGATTAATGTAGATGGAGCACTAGTTTTTCCCATAGAAGAGTTTCTAAAAGAGCCAGATTCTTTAAATAAAATTGAAAAATTATTAAATCTATTATTAGATTATGAGAAAAATCAATCATCGAATAGTTCAGAACAATTATTTTTAATTCGCTTTTACGGGAGTATTCTTGGAATCACAAATCAGACACCCAATCCTAAATTTTTTGAACGTATGGATCAATTTTTGAAGGATCTAGGAGCAGCTCAAAAAAATTTGAAGATGAAGCAGGAAATCGAATTAACAAAATGTTGCCTTTATTTGGGTTTAGAGGACCCTCCTTTAGATAAAGTACTTGCCTCTTATATTTATATTAAAAATTTGCTTCCAGATGCGTGTGATTTAGAAGATCCCTTTTACCTAGAAGATTGTCATCGCAAATTTTTTGATTTAAAGATGAAAATTTTAAAAGATAAGGACTTCAGTTATTCAAATTTTGGAAATGCTCTCATCAAGCAATTTTTAACTTTCGATACTCCTATTATATGGGAGAAAAAAGATCATTTATTGATTGGGAAAACTCAAAATCAAATTTTTGAAATCGATTTGCTTACAAGTTCAATTTATAAAGATGGGAAGGAGATTGTTTTATTAGATAGGCAAATACAAAATAATGCTGACTCTAATCGAGTTTTTTATGGTCGTAAAGTTAACCTCAAGGTTCAAATTCAAGATAAAGATAGAGTGGTGAGTATAGTTGAAGATCCCCTATTAGGTGAAGTCCATATCAATGAGCAGTCAAGAGATGTGTTGTTCCAACGCTACATTGAAGGTAGGGTTTATCAATACATTCCCCTCCATCAAGCGAAAAGGCTTGTAGGCAAATTAATAAATGAGGCTCTTCTTTTTGATCATTCCCTTTGGGTTAATATTGATGATTCTAAGGATATCCTTTTTTATGATTTAAAGACCGGAAAGGAGATCTGTAAATTAAAAGATGAAAAAATAATAAAAAAAAATGAAGAATTCAAAATTGTTGAAAACTCTACGTTCGCAAATTTTGATAAGAGTGAACAAATTAGTTATTGGAAAAGTTCTGATGGAGAGTATCTTGAATTTAATCGCTTTAGAAATGAAGCAAAAGAGCACTTGAAGTTCAAAAAAGAAGAAAAAACAGATCGATGGCTTTATGAAGATAATCCTAACTTCTATCTCGTAGATCAAACCTTTTTAGATTTTAACGTCAATAAAAGCCTAGTTTTGAAAAATGATCAGGGCCATATTAAAATTCTTATTCCTCAAGCGCAACTTTCTTCAAAAGGTTTTGAGAAAAGTGCAACTATTACCCTACCTGATAGTGCTGATGACCAAAAAAAAAGTTTTAATTTCTTTGAATATAATTTAACCTTAGGAGAGGAAGGGGAGCAATTTTTTGTTGGTAAAACTCTTGAATCACAAATTTATTTAGCACACATTTATTTGGCACAAAAAAATTACTCATTAGCGAAAAGGACATTAAATACGATTTCAATTGAGAAGCAAAGAGTGCTTCCACCTGTAGATTCGATGCTTCTTGAGTTATTAAATTCCGCTAATGCCTTAAAAGATCATTCGCCCAACGCGACGGCAGTACGATTAGCTGCGCATTGTTTATTTTTTAATTTAGATCCTTTTCATTCCTTTCATTTTTTTAAAGATGCGAAAAATTTCTTTGTCGTTTTAGTTCTCTATTCTCAATATATTAGAGGATTAAATAAAGTCTCTTCTTCTCTATATTTATCCCAGAATGAGGAATTCGTGATTTCTGATCTCCTGACATCATATGGAGATAAGATCAAATCTAAAATGGTTTTTAATCTTAGTGAAGGTAATAGTTTTTTTGAATTTAAGGAAATGGACTTAATTACCGCAAGAAGGGAATATCTATTAAATGGAAAAAAACCTAAGGTCTTAAGTCTTCAAGTAGAACATGCATCCGTAAGTGAAAATTATATTTTTGAAATTTTACTTTCCGACTTTGAATCTAGTGTGCTTAATAACTATTTGTTATTATTAGACGTAAAAGACGGAGTGGGCTATCCTGATTTAAAGCTATTTCATCAATTTTTCAATGAAATCAAAAATGCTCCTTCCTTTAATTGTCCACAGATTAAAGCGATTATTTATCAACTCAATCTTTCAGATATAGATAATAAAGGAATTGCAAAGCAACGTATTCAATTTTTATATGGTATTCTCATTGAGAAGCATCATGGGATGGCTATTGGTAATCTTGAAAGCTATTATCAGATATCTGGTTCAGAATTTGTTAAAAGGCTACCTAAAAATCAACAATTAAAAAAAAGTAATCCCAAATTAATCTATGGTGAAGCAGGACATCATGTCCCTCCTCATGTTCTATTAAAGGAAGAACCTAAAAAGACAGTTGTTCATACCGACCAAGTACTTTCTTTAAGTAGGAGTAATCAAGATAAGTTCTTTTATGATATCAGGAACACCTATTTGGAAGCGGATCCT
>JBEPVL010000029.1:0-30105 GCA_041691035.1 Chlamydiota bacterium | reverse complement strand
TTTGTATAGATAGTATCAGATATGTATAGATTTATGCAAGCTGTTTCTAACCCTAAATGTGATGTGATAAGCTGAAAATTAAAAATTATAGGATGTTTATAATGTTACAACCAATTTCAAATTTTTTAAGTTATACTTATGATATGATCCAAAAATTCTTCTTGATCCCTTAGATGGTGAAGATCCCTTTCTTATTCCTTATGATAGTCTATGTGTAGACAATGTGAATATCCCCAAGACACTTTTTATTTTAGACATTTTTCCTTTCATAAGCACAATAAAGGGAATATTTGATTTATACGCTCGTGCATATATTCTTCCTAATCAAACTCTATCTAAAATAAAGGCAAAACCTTACTATAATTACTTAATTACAACGAGAAGGAATGGTCCCAAAGAATGCTTATCTTTTGCTATCTTTTAGAATTTCCGAATGAACTGTCGGATAAATCCGACAAAAACAAGCGCAGACTAAAGTCTACGCTACATTTAATCTCTAAACATTGGGATAAAATGGCCTTAAGGCACAATTTGGAGTGCGGTGACTTGTCACCGCTTTCCCATTGTGCGACTTGGCGCACATTCAAGGTCAGCTGGGTACCCCACTATTGATACCAAACTTTTCTTTCAATGCAATTAGTATTGGCATGCAAGGGTGTAATAATTTTACGAAGGGTTTCTGGATTGTGCGGAGATTGAGGATTTAAAAAATGTTCTTTATGAAGCGATAATTGCATTTTGATTATGTCCGACAAGTCGGACATTGGGAAAGCGGTGACAAGTCACCCGCACTCCAAAAGGTCTCCGGAACAGAACCTAACTGGATAAAAAAAATGAGTATATGTTCTCCTGCCTTACTGTGGAGGCATGATTTGTAGCGTACACTTTAGTGTGCGCTTGTTTTGTCGGATTTATCCGACATAGTTTAAGTTACAATTATTATTCTTTTTAAACCGGACCACAAAGCCATATAGATCGCGCTGAGTGGACGATTTCTAATTGTCGCAGTCCTATAGGTTGAGAATTTGTAACTGATTAATACCAAAGGAGTTACTATCGACATAATTTTAGGTCTGGGACAATCTGGAAATTATGTAGTTTTGAGTTATGTAAAAATTCTAGAAATATCCTCTCCGAAAACCATAAAAAAAAAATTTCAGAATTTTTAACATAATATTTCAACTTACAGAAGTCTTCCAGCCATTTTAATAACCGCTACTTATTAGGGTTTTTCATCATTTGTTGCTCGATAGTGTGCTGCAAGCACCATTTTTATTTTTTTCCTCACCTGCCCCCAGAAATGCCCTATATCTTGGAAAAAAAGCGGAAGTTTCTACTTTGGTCTTACATCTTTAGAATGTTTTTATTGCCCTAAATGTGATGTGATAAGCTGAAAATTAAAAATTATAGGATGTTTATAATGTTACAACCAATTTCAAATTTTTTAAGTTATACTTATGATATGATCCAAAAATTCTTCTTGATCCCTTAGATGGTGAAGATCCCTTTCTTATTCCTTATGATAGTCTATGTGTAGACAATGTGAATATCCCCAAGACACTTTTTATTTTAGACATTTTTCCTTTCATAAGCACAATAAAGGGAATATTTGATTTATACGCTCGTGCATATATTCTTCCTAATCAAACTCTATCTAAAATAAAGGCAAAACCTTACTATAATTACTTAATTACAACGAGAAGGAATGGTCCCAAAGAATGCTTATCTTTTGCTATCTTTTAGAATTTCCGAATGAACTGTCGGATAAATCCGACAAAAACAAGCGCAGACTAAAGTCTACGCTACATTTAATCTCTAAACATTGGGATAAAATGGCCTTAAGGCACAATTTGGAGTGCGGTGACTTGTCACCGCTTTCCCATTGTGCGACTTGGCGCACATTCAAGGTCAGCTGGGTACCCCACTATTGATACCAAACTTTTCTTTCAATGCAATTAGTATTGGCATGCAAGGGTGTAATAATTTTACGAAGGGTTTCTGGATTGTGCGGAGATTGAGGATTTAAAAAATGTTCTTTATGAAGCGATAAGCTGCATTTTGATTATGTCCGACAAGTCGGACATTGGGAAAGCGGTGACAAGTCACACGCACTCCAAAAGGTCTCCGGAACAGAACCTAACTGGATAAAAAAAATGACTTCACAATGGATAGGAAGTCGTTTTTTTGGAAACAGCAATAATTTGCAAAGGGGCAGTTAAGTTCATGTCCATTGAGTTTTCTGTGGATGACGATTAATCCCGCTTTATGCGCAGATTCAACTCCTTTTGGATCATCTTCTATCGCTAGGCATTGTCCAGGAAGAAGTTTACGTTTTAAAATTGTCTCCATACGGCTGATTCCGCATAGATAGGGAGTGGGATCGGGTTTTCGGCCTTCGTAATCTTCTTTATAAAGGATGAAATCCATGAACGGGGAAATACCTTTTGCATTTAAAACTGGCTCTGCAGAGCTCCTACGTGCGTTCGTAATGATGGCTTGAGGAACAGCGAGTTCTCTAAGGAATTCAAAAAGTTCGAAAACACCCGGACGAGCCTCTAAGGTGGTAATATGACGCTGGAATTCAGTATCAATATCTTCTAGATATTCTTTTTCAAGGACTTCTAAACCCAATTCATTTTTCAACCAATGCCAATTCTGACTTCCGTTATTTTCATAAACTCTTTTTCTATAACGGGTATCGAGTTGTATTCCATGACGAGCAAGGACGACTTGATGTTTTAGCCAGTGGATTTCTTCAGTGGCAAGGATTGTGTTGTCATAATCCCAAAAAATGGCTTGTATCGACATTAGTGATGTGTAGCGTACATGATTTTAGCAAGTGTTTAAATTCGTCTTTTTTTATTGTGCGTTATAACGGACAATATTACAAGGAGATACTGTAGACTATTATCTTAGAGCAAATGATAAATGTATTTGATTAGCATGCGCACAAAGTAGACCAAAAGCGTGCAGAATGCGAAGAGGAATAAGCCCGCATAGACTCCTTCTACGGGATGCAAATATAAAAAATGGAAAAATGAAGCAAGGGTTTCTTGGTTTAGATAGGTGGTAAAAAGCCAGATGCTAGAAAAATATAATCCAAAAAATGTGATGCCTAATCCTATGGTCATGAAGATTTTTTGATCAAAATCCTTGAATATATCACTTAGATAAAGCTTTTTGCCTCGCAGACAGGAATGGATTAAGCTAGTGCCGTAGTATAAAGCAAGAGCAAAAAAAATGAGCAAAAAAATCCCCAAGATCACTAAAAGGAGATGCTGCATTTTTTATTCCTTGCTGAGAGTGTGTCGTAAAATAGGTTTTTTCGCAGCTTGGACTTCATCTAATCTTCCTACTTGAAGAAGATGAGGGGACGACTTTACTAGATCTGGATCGGTTTCAATTTCTTTAATAATTGATTGAATGATTTCAATAAATCGATCGAGTGTTTGTTTGGATTCTGTTTCTGTGGGTTCAATGAGCATACACTCTTTGACAATTAAGGGAAAATAGATCGTTGGGGCATAAACTCCATAGTCAAGTAGGCGTTTAGCAATGTCTAAAGCCCTTATGCCTTGATCTAAAAACTTATCTGCCTGTATGACAAATTCATGCATACAAGGTTGTTTGAAAGGTATGGTGAGAAGAGGTTCTATGCAATGTTTAAGGTAGTTGGCGTTTAAGACAGCCATTTCAGCGATCCGACGCAGTCCATAATGTCCATGGAGCTTAAAATAAAGATAGGCGCGTAGATAGATGGCAAAATTTCCGTGGAAAGAAGCCATATAGCCAATGCTCAAAGGATCATCCCAAACCATTTCAAAAGAGGATTCTTTTAATATAACATAGGGTAAAGGAAGAAAGGGGAGAAGTTTTTCAGAGCATAGTACAGGTCCTGATCCAGGTCCTCCCCCTCCATGAGGGGTTGAAAAGGTCTTATGTAGATTAATATGCATTACATCAAATCCCATTTCACCGGGTCGGACAATATTCAAAATCGAATTCAGATTGGCCCCATCATAATAAAGAAGGCCTCCAGCGTCATGAACAAGTTTTGCAGTTTCAACTATAGTGTTACTGAATAATCCTAAAGTGGATGGATTGGTGAGCATTAAACCAGCAGTGCGAGGCGAGAGTGCTTTTTTCAATTCTTCAAGGTTGAGATCTCCATCTGATAAGCTTGGAATAGGAATGACCTTGAAACCTGCCATTGCAGCCGATGCTGGATTAGTTCCATGAGCATTGTCGGGAACTAGAATTTCATTACGATTATAATCCTTATTATGCTTATGAAAGGCATTAATCATTTGCAAGCCAGTAAATTCTCCTTGTGCTCCTGCGTTCGGAATCAGAGAGCCTCCATCCATTCCTGAAACCTGACAAAGAAGCTGAATTAACTCATGGATGATCTGTAGATTTCCTTGAACTGTATTGGTAGGGGCTAGAGGATGTGTTCGAGAAAATCCAGGGAGTTGAGCTGCCCATTCATTTACACGTGGGTTCAATTTCATTGTACAACTTCCCAGTGGATAGAAATGGGTATCGATGCCTCGATTACGTGAGGCTAAAGTGGAGAAGTGTCGCATTAAATCCAATTCAGAACATTCTGGAAGGGCTGGAGGCTTTAGCCTGAGCCATGAAGGGTCGAGTGTAAACTCTTCGAATTCTTGAGATTCAGCTGGAAGACTATAGGCTCTTTGTTTAGGCTGAGATTTCTCAAATAGTGTTGGAAAGGGTTGGGTGTTTTGGTTCATAGAATACTCGCGATTTCTATATAGCGATTCAATTGCTCAAGGCTCTTAGTCTCTGTGACAGCGACTAGAAGGCATTGAGAAAGGTGGGGGAAATAGACTTTCATAGGAACGCCAGGTTCGATGGATGCTTTTCTGAATGTCTTAAGAAGGTGTGGTAGAGGAACTTGGCATTCTATGACAAACTCATTAAACGTCGTTCCTTTATTCCAAACTTTGAGATGTTGTAGACCTGACAACTGCTTCTTTAAATAGGAGGCTCTTTGAAAATTTGTGCGTGCTAATTCCTTTAATCCTTCTGGTCCGTACCAAATCATAGTGACAAGATTTGCAAGTGCAGCTAATGCTTGATTGGTACAAATATTTGATGTTGCCTTCTCTCGACGAATATGTTGCTCTCTAGCTTGCAAAGTCAAAACAAAGCCTCTTTTTCCATTGCCGTCTTTGGTTTCACCTACGAGACGACCGGGAAGTTGGCGCATCAATATCTGATCACAAGCCATATAACCTACGTATGGTCCTCCAAATGAAAGAGAAAGGCCAAATGGCTGACAGTCTCCTACGGCAATATCTGCACCCTGATCTTTTGCAGAAAGAGCATAACCATAGACAAGTGGGTTAGCACAAAGAATAATGAGCCCACCTTTATCTTTAACAATCTTTGCAGCTTGTAAAACATTTTCAAAATTCCCGAAAAAATTCGGCGATTGAATTAATAACGCCGCACCATTTTCATCCATCTTAGTTTCGAGGACATCCAGTCGTAAATTTCCTTCTTGATCAAAAGGGATAGAGTCTATCTTACATGGCTGTGGAGAGAGATATTGATTCACAACCCGACGGTAATGTGGATTCAAACTTTCTGCAATGAGGACCCGATCTCTCCCCTTTTGTAAACGTAGAGCCATGAGAAGTGCTTCTGCACAGGCAGAGGCTCCATCATAAACTGAAGCGTTAGCCACTTCAAAACCTGTCAGAGCACACATTGATGATTGAAATTCAAAAATTATTTGCAGCATCCCTTGAGATGCTTCTGCTTGGTAAGGGGTATAAGATGTAAGAAATTCAGATTTTGAACAAATTGCTCCAACAATGGCGGGGATGTGATGTTCATAAGCCCCGGCACCTAAGTAATTCTCAAATTGAGAGAAGGTGTTTTTTGCCGCTAGTTTTTCCATCCACCGCATCCCTTCAAATTCAGACATCCCATCATCTTTCAAGGGGCGAGGGATCTTAAGAACATCCGGTATGGCTTCAAATAGCGCATCGACAGAGGTGATCCCTAATGTTCGGAGCATGGCGTGAATTTGTGGTTCGCGATTGGCAATGAAGTCCATCAGTGACCCTTTAACATCGCCTGATAGGCTGTGAGGTCCATTAAAGCATCTAATTCAGAAGGATTTGATAACTCAATTTTTACAAACCAGCCTTTATCTTCCGGAGAGCCATTAATAAACTCAGGAGAATCCTTCAGCTGCTTGTTCACTTCAATGATTTTTCCAGAAGCGGGAGAGTAGACATCGGCAGCTGCTTTCGTTGACTCTAAAACGACGATTTCTTGACCCATATTCACATTTCTCCCCAACTCGGGGAGCTCGACATACACGATATCTCCCAATTCTTTCTGAGCATGATTCGTGATCCCAATTTGGGCGATGTTGCCATGTTCGATTTTTATCCATTCATGCGTGTCTGTAAATTTCATTTTGCTTTCCTCACAAAAGGCAAGGGCACCACTTCTGCAGGGCACCGATTTTGACGAATTTGTATTTCAATTGTTTGACCTGTGGTCAACTTTTCCTGAACTAAAATTAAAGCGATCCCTTTCTGAAGGGAAGGCGAATAAGAACCCGATGTGACTTTTCCAATTTGATGCCCATCCTTGTAAACAAGGTAATCTTGTCGAGGAATCCCATCTCCATGTAAAAAGACTCCATATGCGTAGCGATTCAGAGGATTGTTGTCTAGATCTTTCAATGCGGACTTGCCTAAGAAGTCTTCTTTATCCCATTTGATTGCCCAAGAGGCAACACTTTCAATCGGAGAGATGATCTCGGAAAGCTCATGACCATATAAAGCAAACCCCATTTCTAATCGTAAGGTATCGCGCGCACCTAATCCAATGGGTTGGATGCCATATAATTCCCCCTGCTCCATTAGTCCATCCCACAAAACTGAGATCTGATCGTTATTACCGTAAAATTCAAATCCCCCAGCACCTGTATATCCTGTTCTAGCAATAAAGAGATCTTCATTTAAAAAGGGAAGGATGGAAAACTCCATAGGTTGGAGTTGTTCTAAAGAGGGAAAAAGCGAATAGAGGAGGGGGAATGAAGAAGGACCTTGAAGGGCAATAATTCCCCCATCTTCGTAGCAGTCTTCGATGAGGACATTTTTTTCTTTTGCGTATTTCAACAAATGTTTGAGATCTTTTTCTCTATTGCTTGCATTCACAACGATAAAGAACACTTCGGATGAGACGCGATAGATAATTAAATCATCGATGCACTTTCCACTTACATCGCACCAAGTTGTATACGTCGCATGAAAGGGGGGCTTGTTTTTGATGACATTAGTGGAAAGATAGTCTAAAAGACTTTCAGCATCCTGTCCCCGCACCCAAATTCTTCCCATATGCGAAACATCGAATAATCCTACCTTTTGACGGACGGTCTGATGCTCCAAAAGAATGCCTTGATACTGGAGGGGCATTTCCCAATCAGCAAAGGAGACAATTTTAGCGCCTAAACGAAGGTGTCTTTCGTAAAGTGCTGTTTTCATCTTCCTTGCCCCTTAGGTAAGAATGTTACGATAACGAAGTCGCGATCTCTTCGTTCTCAGGTAATTTGAGGTGCTCCAATGAAATAGCGTCTTTGGAAGAAAGTAAATGTAACAGCTGCCTCATCACCTGTGCTTGCACTTCATTAGAAAGGAGGGTTTGTGCACTTCTCGCCTTCTCTATTAAAGTAGCTTTCTCTTCTGGTAAGTTCACGTTTTCTTTTGCTTTGACCTGAACAAGAAGCATATCACCATGAGCTGTGGTTTTAATCTTCGACCACCCACCTATTGGTAACTCATATAGCTCCGTCATGTCAACGCCTTCTTCCGATTGCCCTCGTGTTAGTGTCTTCGATGTTTTTAAAACATGAATCTGCCGATCGAATTGAGGAGATTCGTCTTCTTTCGTTGCAATCAATTGAGTTGCCTTGGCCGGATCTTTCTGGATTTTTTCGAAGAGGGAATAAAAACGCAAGGTTGCCAACTTATCTTTGCTACTTGCTTTATCAAGAGCTTTTACATCAATTTTTTCATCTAACTTCTTTAATTCTGAAAGAAGGGAAGAGAAGTAGTTTTCTGCAACAAGTTCCTTTACAGCTGAATAAGGACGCCATTCTTTGGATTCTGTTTGGTAGAGAAGAGGGGAATTTTCGCGTGATGTAAGATAGTATTTTTCTAATACTTTTTCTTGTAGTCCATTTAAAACACCATTTTGAGAAGCTTCCTTAAACGTAACGAGTTGAGGAGTACTCTCTCGTTCAATGACTTTCACCCTATAGTAAGACTTTTCATCAGGTGAAAATGCATATAATGGGGAATCCGAAGAAGGGACTTCTCCTAATTTTGCCTGATTTAAGAAGCGAATGAGCGCCTGTCTCTTTTCTTTATCTTGTAAGGGGCCGAAAGGAGTATTGCCATTTTCAGTCGAAATACCCACTAAAACTGTATTCAAGGATGCTTTATCCAATGTATTGGAAATAAGAATAGGATTTTCTTGGATAATTTTTTTCATTGCAAAAGCGTCGACTTTAGAACGGGTGATCTGATCTAACTCATCTAAAGCTGAGTACCTTTCATCAAGAGTTTTTGCATTCTTTAAGCCTAGATCGGGAAATTGACTTTGAAGTAGAGTCCAGTTTGATTCCGTCGTTTCCCACTTCCAAAGAGTTTTTAAAGAGATTTCAGATTGGAGTCCTTTGAAGTTGGCTTCTGCAATTTCTAACCGATAGTTTTTTTGGACTAGCTCTGGGTGAGCTTTTCCAATTTCTGCAATCGTTAAGAATTTTTCTGGAATTGCAAGGAGGTCCTGAGTGTTGCGTTTTGAAATAGCCTCTAAATACACTTGAAATTTCTTTAAAGAGTCTAAGCCAGCAAGTCTGAATTGTGAAGGAAGACGATAAAGATCAACAACTAGTCCTTCAGAACCACTGTCATTAAATTTCTTAAATGTAAAGGCATCTACAAGAGCCGAGCTTCCTGCATCATGAAAATAGCGGCGGAAGAGAAGGACCTGTTGCCATATCCTCGTTACCCGCGATTTATCCATATTCAGTCTACGAAGTTGTTCATTAAAGTATTCTTCTATTGAAGTCACATCAATGGTTCCATTCTTAACACCCTCTTGATAGCTAATTTGTGTATTTCGAATGAGATCAGCTAAGGCTTCCGGTTGTGAGACCTGATATCCTTTTTCTTTCGCAAGGATAGCTGTATTGATAATGAACTCACTGACCAAAGCTGAAAACTGAGGTCCAAACCAATCATTCAAAGTATGGTATCCAAATGGAGAAAGGTCGATCCGATCTAAATCTTGATCAGGAGTGATCCATTTGTACTGACGCTCTTGGTAACGAATCACTTGTCTCACTTTATTATGAGGAAGCTCTTTATCAGCCAAAAAAAGTTGGATACGACTACCCACTGCTTCTGGTGTTAAGGGATCGGAAGAAAACTGAAGAGTAGAGTAAGCCTTTTTCATGTCAGGGCTGAAGAAATCCCAAACTTTTGCAACTCCAATGAAGGGAGCAGAGGGATGGGAATAAAGAGCATAACCTTTCTCTTTTGCATGCTTTTGATTCCAACTTTTTTGAAAATCTGTGGTGAAATAGTCAATCAAGACTTGACCAAGACCCGTTGCCAAAAAGTCATTGCGAATGACTCCGTTATTTAAGAAATTCGGGCCCCAAGCTCCTCCGTAGAGTTGTTTATCCAAATTATCAGTTGCTAAAAATAGATTCATGTCTTCAAGTTCGCCTCGAGTGACTTCATGACCGTTGATGGCTTTGAAAGCAATAGGCTCTCTCCATGCATCAGAACCCAGAGTCCCGGATGTTCCAAAGAAAGAAAATGAAATAATCACAACGGCCGTGATCAAGAAGAAGAAGTAGCGTTGGTAGGTCCGAAAAAACTCGAGCATGGGATTAATCTCCAAATTTAATTCATAGCGCCTAAAAAATGTTCTCAATAGAGATGATTATCTTAGTCAAATTGGCTAATTCACTCAAACAGTTTTTATCAGGGTCAATTTTTGAAACTGCATGTCAGTTTTTTTTATTAGGATTAATTTACATTGAAAAATTTAAATAAATTAATAATAATTAAATTGGTATCTTAATTTAATTAGGAGCTTTTATGGAACCTTCATTTTCAGCTGATCAGCTTTCTTCATTAAATCCAGACCTATTCATTTCTAAAGAAGAAAAGAATGGCAAAGTAATTCCAAAATTTAATTACACAAAGATCACAGATGAAATAATAAAAATTTCTCAAGAAGCAATTTCTCCTGATGGAACACTGAATTCAAATTTTAAAATAAAAGATACACTTTTATTTAGTTTGCTAAAGGCAAAAGATTTAATACACTCAGATGTCAAAGAAGATTTGGAAAGGATAATTGGAAGAATTAATTTCCTTTATAATAAAGAATACCAAAAGTATAAATTAGATCCTGATTATCCTACAGATCCATCTTTCGGGTCACTAGCAAAAGGGTCAATTCTTGAACTCAATAAATCACTTCATAGTATTCAAAAGAGGCAAATGTTGTTTCTTGCTTTCGTTATTGCAAAAGAATTAGGTAATGATGATTTTGTAGAGACAATCAAAAGGGATTTTAAAGATGACTTTGATTTTGAAGAGGAACTACCCTTAGAAGACAGATTACACTATTTGATGGAATGGAGCAAAGAACGGGATGTTAAGGATAAAGGTTATGCAGACGAGTTAATTAATGCATACAGCATCTCCTTTATAGCTAAGGGAATATTACTTGAGTTGCAGAAGCCGGATTTGAAGGATTTAACGATACTTGAAGAAAATAAGCATTTAGGAAGAATCATTAAAGAAAACGTGGACGAAATCGCAGATTGTTTTTTATCCGATCTCAAAAAATTATCCCTAGAAGATGATGGAAAACAGACTATCAAAAATGGTTTTGCAGAATTGCTACCTAACTTCCCGTGAAAATTATACATAGGTCTTTCCCAATCTCCTCTAAATAAGACAATTACTTCTAATATCACGGTAAATTCTTGACCTAAACATATGTATAATTTATACATATGTTTTTTAATAAAAGAGGTTGCCATGTCATTAGTCTATCTCAAGAATAAAAAGAGCGGCGTAACATATGTATATGAATGTCAGTCTTTCTGGAATAAAGAAAAAAAGCGTCCTGATAGCACCAGAAAGTGCATTGGAAAATTTGATTCTGAAACCAATAAGATCATCCCATCAAAACAGATACAATCAACCAAACCCACTACAGCCAATCTAGAACCAACAGTTGCGACGATTAAAACAATTGGCTCCACTGTGCTTTTAGATCATATTGGCGAAAAAATAGGGTTAATTTCGATCCTTAAGAAGAGCTTTCCTGAGCATTGGAACGTAATTCTTTCTCTTGCATATTTTCAAACTATAGAAGGAAAAGCTCTTTCAAGAGTGGAACATTGGAGTGAAACTCATCGTCATCCTTACAAAGAGTACATTGATAATCGCCGAGTCAGTGAACTGCTCCCAACTATTACCGAGGAAAAACAGTTAAGTTTTTTTAAAAAATGGGCTGAAAAACGTTTAGAAGAAGAATATTTAGCTTATGACATTACTTCAGTCTCATCTTATTCAGAGCTTAATAATATGGTTCGTTATGGTTATAATAGAGATGGGGAATCCCTTCCTCAAATTAACCTAGCTATGTTATTTGGTGAAAAAACTCGGTTACCAGTTTATTTTAAGAGTCTTCCAGGCAGTATCAAAGATGTAAGTACACTATGCAACTTCATTAAAACAGCAGCCTTCTTGCACATGGGGAAGCTTCATCTAGTCATGGACAAGGGCTTCTATAGTCAAAAGAACGTTGATGAGATGTTTAACAAGCACATGAAATTCACTATTGCTATTCCATTTAGTAGCAAATTTGCAAAAGAACATATTGAAAAAGTGCGAGATACAATTACAGATCATAAGTATTTCATAAAAGTGAATGATCAGAACCTATTTTGTATTTCATCTTTAACTCAATGGGGAGAAGAAAAAAAGCGCACCTATGTTCATGTTTTTTATAATGCTTGTAATGCTACAGCAGACTATGAGTCCTTTTTAGATAAAATGAATCAATGGGAAACTGAGCTTAGAAGTAATAAGATGATTGAAGACCATCAAAAACATTACGATCAATATTTTTTGGTAAAAGAAACTCCAAAACGAGGAAAGCAAGTTTCTTACAAACAATCAGCTATCGATGCTTACAAGAAGAATGCGGCAGGATATCTAGTTTTGCTCTCTAATGACATAAAAGATCCTATAGAAGCGCTAAAAGCCTATCGGAATAAAGATGTTGTTGAGAAAGGTTTTGACAACCTCAAAAACCGTCTAGATATGAAACGCCTAAGAGTGCATCTGGAAGCTAGTATGAAGGGTCGCCTCTTCATACAATTTATCGCACTGATTTTAATTTCGTATATTCAACAGGTGATTAATGAACAGGCACTCTTCAAATGTAATACTGTATCTGAACTGCTTGAAGAACTTGAACTTCTTAACACAGTAAAATTTGCAAGCCATTACGGCCAAATAACCTCTGAGTTAACAAAAAAACAAAAAGAGATCTTTGCAGCTTTTGACCTTGACCTGAAAACCTATGTATAATTTTTACGGGAAATGAGGTTGCTATTTCGCTTAGACTGCTTGAGCGAAGAAATAGCAAATAAACTCGACTATAAACAATAAAGAAAAAGGAGTCCACAGTCATAATTTGCAACTATCAATTTTTTATATAAAATTGTCAGGTATGTCTATTAAATCATTTTTAAATGATTTAATAGTTTCAACAAAGTGGATAGGAGACCGAAGGTAGGCTGGTTAATCTAACTTAAAAAAGTCTTTCTAGATATGTTCTGGTTTTTTGTCCTGAGTTTCTCTGAGTACTTCAGGAGGTAGCCAGGCCGTCTCGGCCTGGATGGCAATTGAGTCTCTAGGAAAAAATTGGGAATAAGCTCTTACATCCAGGCCGAGACGGCCTGGCTACACTCTTGCAGGACTGAAAACCGGCTATATTAACCAGCCTAGACCGCAGGTCTCTGGCACTCCAAAGACCTGCGGTCTAAGTATGTGAATGGATTAATCTATAATATAATGTTTGAAGTTCGTGGAATTGCTACCTAGGTACATTTCAGCTGTAAATTTTTTACAAGCAATTTGTAAAGGGGTCCATAGGGTTTCACGCATGCATTGCCTAGTAAGGGCCAAATTTACTAGTGGTCTGAGCTTTGCGTGTTTAGCTGTCATTTGGCTATAATAAGAAGATTCCTTGTTAAAGTTTTACTCATCCCAATTGACTGACATTTGGTTAAAGATTGCCTTCGCAGCATCATAGGTTTCTTTACCTAATTGAGTGTTGAAAGCTGCAACCTTTTCGTTGCGGCTTTGCAAAATATACCGAGCCATAGCACTTACAATGTCTTTTACAACATCTTCATGGCGTGAAAGAGCCCGATTATATCCATACTCTTTGTCTTTAAAAATGTATGATAGAGAAATTGGAATCACAATAAGACTGCCAACAAGACATCCAGCTGCAGCTCTGAAAAAAATACCTGTCACTAATCCTAAAATGCATAAGCTGATGGTGCTTAGTTTACAAGCTGTTTGCTTAGTTTCAAAAAATTCCGAATTCATCTTTTCAATAGCATCTGCATACTCTTTCGTCATGGGATATGCAGAATTTGCGAATAATTCGAAATTTTGTTCAGCAGTGTTTTGTGGAGATAAGTAAACGGACATCACGTTAACCTTAGTTTCATATTTTAAATAAGGGGAGTATATCCTAATGCTTGAATTTTTACTACTTATGAAGATGAGGTTTTGCTAGCTGGAGAGTATGGGAATACATGCCGATATATTTTCGTTTCCACCAATGTCCTGTGGTTCTTTTTTCTTCAAACGAAGTGTATTGATAATCATAAACAAGTGCTCGAATATATAAAGGAGGAGAATTAGGAAAAGGATTGTATTTTAGAAGATCTGCAACTGATTCAGACCCCTCTAAAAGTTTTTGAAGAAAACGATGAAACCAACTTTGTCTTTCAAAGGGACCAAATGGAAGGAACCAAGCCTGCCAGTCCAGTCGCGGTTGGAAGGGCGAAATGCGTTTTGGCCGTTTTGAGATATCTCCAGGCTTATAGTAAAAGAGGTATTCTTTCCATTCGACGCCATTATCGCTCCCTTCGACCACAATTTCATGCCTTCCCACCGTCATAACAGCAAAAATTCCGTGGTTGCTCACAAGATGAAACGGCGTAAACCAGATCAGAGCGTAATTGAAAAGAGTATGCCGAAAGAAAGTTTGCCATAGGCTGATTAATTGTAATGCGAGAAAAAGACCTCCTAAACAGGAGATAAAGATATTCCAAATTAAAACAGTAGGCTCTGTTGAGGAAGCAACACTCCAGTAAGGAGTTAAATAGGAGTTGTGAATTAAAATTAAAGTCGACACAGCGGAGATGTGGTTGAGGTAAGAGAAATTACCCGTTAACCAGATAAAAAATTGGAGAGTATTGAATTGAGTAAATGCGAAAAGGCGGAATGCGGGAGGCGCGAAGATGATCCAAGGAATAATGAGCTCTACATAAAATAGAAACACAGTAGAAAGTTTGTGAAACCAGAGTGGAAGTTTGTGGAAATACCAGGCCCATGTATTTGGAATGGGCTGTGAGAGATAGTGAATGCCAATTGCCGATAAATTTTTCCAGTTTTTATCCTGACTAAAAATTTTTGAAATGCCGGCTTGGAAATAAAAACGGAGGAGGAGGACGTTGAGTCCCAACCAAGCAAAAAGATTGTGAGGCGTTGTGGCAGTGAGTAAAAAGGCTCCAAAAGTGATTTCGATCAGAAATGTCTCCCAACCAAATGATAAGAAGTCTTGTCCTGCAGAAACAAGTGAAAGGTGAATGATATAGAGTAAAATCAGAATGAGTGGGGGGAAGACGCCAAATATCAGCAGAACCCCTAAAATAAGTCCAGACCAGGTTAAAGTCAGTAAAGCGGTGTCGCTTGCATTAAACCAGAACAGAGAAGGGACGTAGTAGTAGGATCGTCGACCAAGATTTTGTTTTACACGAATTAAAAACTCATTAATCGGAAGAATTCCATCACGTCCAAATAATCCCCGTATCTGAAGAATTAAGGGAACATAGGCGATCACGTAAATGACTCCGAGGAGTCGAACAAAGAGATCAATTGCCAGAGAATAGGATTTTGGATCACTTCCAATCAAATCCCAATTCATTGATCAAATCCTTGTAAATTTTATCCTTTTGAATACGACAGATAGCATACTCGGAATTAATACAGCGAATAAATCGGACTGTGCTATAAAAAAAAAATTAATATAAAACGACAGGTTGGATTTATGGAGCCATCTCATTATGCCTCTACTCTTGAAGAGGCTATTAAGAAGGAATCGTCACTTTTTCAAGAGTATTTTTTGTGGCTTGAATCTGCAATGCCTGAGATTTTTTTTAAAGAAATGAGTGGAGAAAATTGCCTTCTAATTACACATAGTTTGATGGGCTTTGATCTGCTTAATCATTTTTGTTTAATTAATTTAAAAAGCAGTTCTATTGCGCTTTGTCTGAATACTCCTGATGCAGATTTGCGCATTTTAAAGAACTATGCTTTTTATGGAATTAAAACCTATCAAAGTTATGTTTCTAGTAAGCCGTTTCCAGGAACTCAGCTTCCACTACGCATAGCGACATTAGCGTTTACTTCCTTTGATGAAAAAGCAGTGATAACAGATAGTCAAAGAGAAGATCTTTTGAAAGCGCTAAAGACTGAAAACACAGAACTTTCTGAAGAGGAGATGAAGCAGTGGCTGTTAAAACTTCCGCCTCCCTTTGTGCATGCTCTTCCGGTCGATCGGCTGTCAATAGCGCTTGAAATGATTAATCGTGCTCAAACACGAGATAACTGCCAATATCAGGTGAGATATCAGGAGAACTGGAAAAGTAATGATACGGCTTCCATGCACATTATTTTAGCTTGGAAAAATACTCCAAAGCATCATTTTCTCTATCGGCTAGCTCAAGTGATCCATCGTCATGATCTTGTTATGGAGCGCGTGAATGCTGCGTATTTGGATCCCTATCAAAAACAAAGCATCCTCACCATGGTGCTGAGTTTGCATGGTCGTAATGGACAGCCTGTTTGGGATGTTGCTGAAATTCCTGATTTTCTAAGGGAAATGGCTACTGTAAAGTATTTCGAAACCGATGATAGAATTCAAAATATACTTGTGGACCCTAAGATTATTTCGGGTAACATGGCGAATTTTCTTCGTTCTATGACTGTATTTATTCATCAGGCTTTAGTGCATATTGATAGCAATCTTTACACTGTTGAAAATGTTGAAGAGGCAATATGTCGTCATCCTGAACTTACTGTACAACTATGCGAGGCCTTTAAACTAAAATTTAGCGCATTTCAACATAACTTTGATCACTATTTGATCGCTCGAAATCAGTTTTTAGATGATGTTGCTGAACTCAATACCGGACATGAAAGTAATGACATCAGGAGAAAAAATATATTTTTACAGGGGATGAATTTTATTCACCATACGCTAAAAACTAATTTTTTCCGTCTTAACTATACCGCTCATAGTTTTAGATTGGATCCTAAATATTTGGATCATATCCCTTTTAAGCGCACAGAAAAATTTCCTGAGCTTCCTTTTGCGATTTTTTTTATGCGAGGACTTCATTTTTTTGGGTTTCACATTCGCTTTAAAGATTTAGCTAGAGGCGGTTTAAGAACCGTTTATCCCGAACAGCTTGAGCAGATGAACGTAGAGAGAAATAATGTCTTTACCGAATGTTATAATTTAGCTTGGACACAGCATAAAAAAAATAAAGATATCCCTGAAGCTGGTGCAAAAGGGATTCTATTCCTTAAGCCCTTTGATCAAATCGATCTCGAATCCCAAATCCTAAGAAATGAGTTTGAACGAGAAAAGCGCCTTCCAAGTGAAATTGAACAAAAAATTAAAGAATTTAGACAAGAGCAGAGAGTTGAGTATCTCTATCAATCCCAACGCTCGTATATCGAAAGTTTAGTGACTATAGTGAATTGTGAGCCAGATGGAACGATTCGCGCAAGACATATTGTAGACTATTGGGGCAGGCCTGAATATCTTTACTTAGGTCCAGATGAAAATATGCATGATTTCATGATTCAATGGATAGCAGACTTTAGCAAAAAATATAATTATAAACCTGGCGGGGCCTTTATTTCCAGTAAGCCCAAAGCAGGAATCAATCATAAAGAATATGGCGTGACTTCTTTAGGGGTGAATGTCTATATGCATCAAGTTCTTGAGTACATTGGGATCAACCCCAAGGAGCAGGAATTCACCGTTAAAATGGCTGGTGGGCCCGATGGGGATGTGGCTGGAAATCAGCTCTTGAATCTTTATAACCTTTATCCCAACACTGCGAAGCTCATTGCGTTAAAAGATAAAACGGGGACGATCAACGATCCGAAAGGTCTTAATTTAAGCATTTTGAGGGATCTCTTTTATCAAAACAAAGGAATATGCTTCTATCCTCCTGAGAACTTATCGGATGGGGGATTTTTAGTGAATACTTCCAAGAAAAGGTATCCATCAGCCTATATTCAAGAAACCCTTTGTTGGAAGAAGAAGGACGGGAAGCTGATTGAAGAATGGCTTTCGGGAAGTGATACAAATTACATTCTTCATCATAACATCCATCATACTTATGCTGATATTTTTATTCCTGCAGGGGGGCGTCCACGCACACTTAATGAAGGTAACATTAACGAATTTTTGGATCCGACTGGAAAGCCAACTGCACGCGCTATTGTTGAAGGAGCTAATTTATATTTTACTCAGGGTGCAAGACGCATTCTTGAAGAGAAGGGTACGCTCATCATTAAGGATAGTTCAGCAAACAAAGGGGGGGTGATCTGCTCCTCGTATGAAGTGCTTTGTGGCTTAACTCTTGACGATGATACGTTTATGGAGAATAAAGGAAAGCTTGTGGAGGAGATTTTGACCCGTGTCAAAGAGTGCTCTACGTATGAAGCAGACTTGCTTTTGCGGACCCATCGCGAAACAGGCGAATACTTAACTGCAATAGCGGAGAGTATATCGGATCATATCAATCTATATACGTATCAAATTTTAGATTATTTAGATCTTATTCCTTTGCCCAGAGATTATAATGATCCGTTGATTCGTTCTTTTCTTCATTATTGCTTACCTACTTTATCCGAATGTTATACAGAAAAGCTGATTGAAGAAATTCCCGAACACCATAAAAAGGCCATTATTGCGTGTCACCTAGCCTCCCATCTTGTCTATCAAAAAGGGTTAGGGTGGTCTCCTTCTATTATTGATATCCTTCCTCTTATATTAGCCGAAAGCACATTGTCTCACTAAAGAAAATTCCTATATAATTAAATTCAGCACTCTTAACAGTCGAGTGCTAAATTCTACTTGACCAAAAGACGCATTCTATTTACAATTATGGAAGAGGTCGAAAATAACCTGAGTTTTGGGGTTTTCTACGCTTTCACGTTAGTCCAAAGAGCAGAAAAACTCAAAACTCAGGTTAATAATATAAGGAAGTGCTGTGAAATCCTGGAAACCCGTTCCTGTAAAAAAACTAGATAAGAAAGATCGAGAGCGCCAAGTGTTGCTCCGATTAGTGGATTACTATATCCAAACCGGCAAGCCTGTTGGATCAAATACCTTGAAAGAGGCCGGTCTAGAGGATCTCAGTTCAGCAACAATTCGTAATTATTTCGCACACCTTGAAGAAGAAGGGTTTCTTCATCAATCTCATGCCTCAGGGGGTAGGATTCCAACTAATTTAGCTTTTAGAACTTATGCAAGAGCGCATCTTGTCGAGTCGGAAGAGGTTTTCGAGTCATTTCCCAACCCTTTTGATATTTTAACGAAAATTGAATCAAGAGAGGTATCTTCACACCTTCAAGAAGCTACCGAACTATTTAGTCGACTATCCAACTGTGCAGCATTTCTCATATCACCTCGTTTTGATCAAGATTTCGTTGTCACTTTAAAGTTAGTTCCTATTGATATCCATCGGTGTGTCTGTATTATGGTGACCGATTTTGGAGTGATTCAAACAGAGTTGATTCATCTTAAAAACAAGCTGTCGAATGCAAGCATCAAAGGGATAGAGAGCTACTTTCAATGGAGGCTGACTAATCATGTTAAACCTGACTTCCTAGACCCAGAAGAAGAAACACTAGCTCAATCTATCTACAATGAACTGATGCTGCGTCGCATCGTAGCTTATACGCACTTTACCACTGAGGATGTCTATCGAACAGGGTTTTCCCGACTTTTAAGTTATCCTTGTTTTCAAGATTCGATTTCATTGGCAAGCGGGCTAGCGTTATTTGAAGATAGTCAGACTATGAGGCATCTTTTACGAGAATCTAGCACTCATGAGCAATTAAGATTTTGGATTGGCGATGATTTATCATTTTACGGAATACCAAATCCTACCTGTTCCGTCATTGCGATGCCTTACTTTATCAATAATAAGTCTGCGGGAGCGATAGGATTGTTGGGTCCCATTAATTTGCCCTATAAGCATATCTTCATTCTACTGCGACAATTTTCGAAAAGTTTGAGTCAGATTCTTACTCAGACCTTATATAAATTTAAAATCCATTTTCGCAGTCCTACTCCTCCTCATCAAGCGATTGCAACAGAAAATGGTCAGAGAATTGGATCATCGGGTTTAAAGTTGTTGGATCAGCCAGCGGTTGATTCGCCCTTCATTGAGAAATAATGAATAATAGAATGTTATTACTAAGGAGAAAAAATGACTGAACAGAATGAAGAGGCTGTTGAAGCACCGAAGGAAGAAGGTGAATCTTCATCCGCAAAACCGAAACAGGTGCTGATGACAGATACAGAATTGAAAGCGATGCAGCACGAGGTGATGGATTATAAAGACAAATACCTCAGGCAGCTAGCTGATTCAGATAACGCACGTAAGCGTTTGCAAAAAGAGAGAGAAGAGCTTGTTAGATTTTCCACTGAAAGTCTTATTATCGATTTTCTGAAGCCACTTGACAACTTGGAAAACGCGTTGAAATATGCGCAAGATATGTCTGATGAGGTAAAAAACTGGGCATTTGGGTTTCAAATGATCCTTGCACAGTTTAAAGATGTTTTAGCTAGCAACGGGGTTGTTGCTGTACCTGCACTTGGAATGCCCTTTGATCCACATGTTCACGAAGCTGTAGAAATGGTAGAAACAACAGAGTCTCTACCAGGTATAGTGGTTGAGGAATGTTTCCGTGGATATAAAATGGGAGATCGGATGATTAGACCAGCTCGTGTGAAGGTTGCAAAAAGCTCCGAACCTAGTGAAATTAACTCTTAATAAAATAATTCAAAATACGATTCAGTAAGGAGAGCTAACTATGAGTCAACAAAAAAAGAAAAAAATTATCGGTATCGACTTAGGTACCACAAACTCTTGCGTTTCTATAATGGAAGGGGGGGTGCCAAAAGTCATTGTTTCTGCGGAGGGAACTCGAACAACTCCGTCGGTAGTCGCATACAAAGGTAGCGAAAGATTGATTGGGATTCCCGCAAAAAGACAAGCGGTGACTAACCCAGAAAATACCATCACATCTTCCAAAAGATTTATTGGACGGAAGTTTAGTGAGGTCCAAAGCGAAATTAAGACAGTTCCTTATAAGGTTGCCAGCAATAATAACGGCGACGCTGTATTTGAAATTCAAGGGAAACTTGTTTCTCCTGAAGAAATCGCTGCTCAAATTCTGATTAAGATGAAACAGACAGCTGAAGCTTATTTAGGTGAAGAGGTTACAGAGGCTGTTATTACCGTCCCTGCATATTTCAATGACTCCCAACGTCAATCAACAAAAGATGCAGGAAGAATTGCAGGGTTGGATGTCAAAAGGATTATTCCAGAACCAACAGCAGCAGCACTTGCCTATGGAATGGATAAAGAAAAAACAGATAAGAAAATAGCTGTCTTCGACCTTGGAGGCGGTACATTTGATATTTCAATTCTTGAAATTGGCGATGGTGTTTTTGAGGTGCTTTCTACAAACGGAGACACCCACCTTGGAGGCGATGACTTCGATAACCAGATCGTTAAATGGCTGTTAGATTCCTTTAAACAAGAACATGGAATTGATCTTAGTCATGATAAAATGGCCCTCCAGCGCCTTAGAGATGCTGCCGAAAAAGCTAAAGTGGAACTTTCAGGTGTGCAATCCACAGAGATCAACCAACCCTTTATCACCATGGATGCGTCAGGGCCGAAGCACTTGACAACAACACTCACACGGTCAAAACTCGAATCTCTTACCCACGATCTTATTGAAAGAACAAGAGAACCTTGTTTAAAGGCTTTAAAAGATTCTGGATTAAGTAGAGATGATATTGGTGAAGTGATTCTCGTTGGTGGGATGACGCGGATGCCAGCTGTGCAAGAGATTGTTAAGTCCATTTTTGGAAAAGAAGGTCACAAAGGCGTCAATCCTGATGAAGTTGTTGCCGTAGGTGCAGCGATCCAAGGAGGCGTTCTGACGGGCGATGTCAAGGATGTCTTACTTCTTGATGTCATCCCTCTGACACTTGGTATTGAGACCATGGGTGGAATTATGACGCCTTTAGTCGAGCGTAATACAACGATTCCTACTCAAAAGAAACAGATCTTCTCCACGGCAAGCGATAGTCAACCTGCTGTCACGATTCGTGTACTTCAAGGGGAAAGGAAAATGGCCAATGATAACAAAGAGATTGGACGTTTTGACTTGGCTGAAATTCCTCCAGCACCACGTGGAATGCCTCAGATTGAAGTCGCTTTTGATATTGATGCAGACGGGATTTTACATGTTTCAGCCAAAGATCTATCTTCTGGCAAAGAACAGAAAATTCGAATCGAAGCGCAGTCAGGACTTAAGGAAGATGAAATTAAGCGTATGATTAGAGATGCTGAACTTCACGAGGAAGAAGATAAAAAGCGGAAGGAAGAGGTTGAACTCCATAATGAAGCCGAAACCATCCTATTTCGATCAAAGAATGAACTTGAAAAGTACAAAGATAAAATCCCACAAGAAATCGTAAAAGATATTACAAGTAGGATCGAAAGCCTTCAGCATGCAATCGATAGCAAAGATGCTCAACGCATTCGCGGAGCGAAAGAGGAACTTGAGAAGCATCTTCAGAAAATTGGAGAGGCTATGATTCAAGCGAGTCAGAATCAAGGGCCTCAACAAGGTGCTCATGATCACCAGGATCACGCACAGCATCAGCAAAGCTCCCATGGCGGGGGTCCTGATGATATCCAAGATGCTGAAGTTGAAATTATAGACGATAAAAAATCGTAGTGATTTCAGTTTTTTGTTTGAATTTGGCGCAAGCATGAATGCTTGCGCTTTTTTTTGTTTCTTTGTTTTAAACTAGCCTAAGGATCTATTTGTGGAATTGAATCAAATTGAAACTCTCATCCAACAGGTGATAGAAGATCAAATTCTCATCTCTGCTGTCTTCAGCAGTCCAATACTTTCATCAGATGCACGTAAAATAGTGCTTCGTCCTATAAAAATCAAAGATAGAATGGAATACCAACTCACATTCACTGAAAATCAAAAAGCCTTTCATCAAAACTTGGATACATTAGCCTGCAGTGAACTTTTCAAATCCTTATTAAAAAAATATAAACAGATTTTGGTCCAAACTGTTAATGGGGACTACCAGTTCCTCACAAATAAAAAAGGACACGTGGCAATGATTAAGAATCCACCCTCTAAAGCACAGCAGAATTTGGTACATAATCGTTCCAAAAATTATATGATTCAGGAGGGTGAGCCCGTCCCTTTTTTAATTCATTTAGAGGTGATGAATTCCAACGGAAGAGTTTTTCCTCAAAAACAGAATAAGTTTAGGCAGATCAATCGATTTCTTGAAATGGTTGTAGATATCATCCCTCACTTGCCAAAAAGCAGACGGATCAGAGTTGTCGACTTTGGGTGTGGAAAAGGATATCTTACTTTTGCTTTGTTTCACCTACTCAGAAAAATGGAAAAATTGGATGTTGAGGTCATTGGCGTGGACCTCAAAAAGGATGTGATGGAAAATTCTCAACGCATTGTAGAGAGCCTAGGTGATCAGGATCGCTTTAAGTTTATTGTAGGTGATATCAACCAAGCAGATCTTGCTTCTATCGATTTAATGGTAGCCTTACATGCATGTGATATTGCTACGGACGCAGCATTGGAAAAAGCGATACTCTGGAATTGTTCAGTGATTCTCTGTGCGCCTTGTTGCCAACACGAGCTCTCTAAGCAGATAAAAAATGAAACTCTAAAACCTCTGCTTAAGCATGGAATATTAAAGGAAAGATTTGCATCCTTAGTTACAGATGCTGCCAGAGCTCAACTATTGGAAGCTATGGGGTATCAAACACAATTACTGGAATTTGTGGATTTGGAGCATACTCCAAAAAATCTTCTTATAAGAGCTGTGAGAGCACAAGGGAAACCCGATTTGACTATTTGGGAGGATTATATTGCCTTCAAGCAGATGCTTGGCATTTATCCCTCTTTAGAAAAGCGGATTGGATCGCAACTACCACAGATTCAAAATTAAACGTAGCGTACACTTTAGTGTGCGCTTGTTTTTGTCGGATTTATCCGACATTCAACTCCGGATAAATCCGGATAAAACAAGCGCAGACTAAAGAGGTAATTCCGTAATTCCATTTTTGTCCCTATTTGTCCTTTTGGCGCCGGATTCGAGTTTCTCGCAAATCGCCTATAGCCAAAAGGATATGTCGATTTACGAGAAATCGAACCGACATCAAAATCATCAAATCTGGCCTAAAAAGCGAATTACGGAATCACCTCTAAAGTCTACGCTACGTTTAATCTTGAATTATTTTATCCATTTTCTTGGACTCGCTAGTCGATGAGGGAGAACGTTTATTTAAGCCAATGGGCATCCCTTTATCTCGCATCATAATTAATAAATCTTTTATGACGGAATACGCCTCCTCTAATTGTAGGTCATTTTTACCAAAATTTTCCTGATTTTCTAAATCCTCTTCATCCTTCTTTTTTATCTCTTTCAGGAAGTTCTGATAGTTAGAATTATGCGCAATTCTATAGTTTGAGTTAGTTTTTAGCTGACTTAGATAGGGTTCATATGTTTCAACTTTTTCTTGAATTCCAAACTTATAAAGTTTGCGGACGTGATCTCGTTGAAGAAGTGGGATATCTGATAGGTCATCATCGAAATTAGGTTTAATGTGATCATGCTCTAGGGGATATTTTAAATAACGTTCGCCGACTTCACTTTCAGAAAGGGGACCCGGTATAATGATATCCGATTGGACGCCATTTAATTGTGGGGTTTGGCCAGACACTGTGTAATAACGTCCTCTTGTGACTTTGTACTCTCCTTGCGGGTTGACCGGTTCGTTATGATCTGTGGTGAGGGTAAAGGTCTGAAAAGAACCTTTCCCATAGGTATGATCATCTCCCACAAGGATGGCTCTTCCATAGTCTTGGAGTGTTTGAGCGACAATTTCTGAAGCTGAAGCACTCATGCGATTCACGAGCACGACGAGAGGGCCATCCCAAACCATTGCATTATCTAATTCTCTGAGATGCTGGATTTTTCCATTTTCATCTTTAATGGATACGACTGTTCCTTTGGTGATGAAGAGACCTGTGACAGAAACGGCTTGAGAAAGAAGTCCCCCGGAGTTATAACGGAGATCGAAAATAAGCCCTAAGAGATTATGTTCTTTTTTGAGTTTGTTGATTTCATTTTCTAAATCTGTGGCTGAAGAGTTGTGTCGATCTTGATAAAAAGAAAATAATTTAATGTAGCCGATGATCCCATCACCATAAGGTTCATAGGAAGTTTTATATCTTGTTTCCTTTAAAATCACCTCTCCGCGGAGAATCTTGAATGTCATTTTCTCTTCGGTTTTAGATCCATCTGATTGAGTGGTTGTTCTAATGATCGTGAGCGTAACAGGTGTATGTTCTTCTCCGCGAATTAAATCAACGACATCATTGATGTCCATTCCAACGACGGGTTCGCCATCGACTGCAACAATTTTATCTTTTGCTTTTAAAAGCTTGCTTTCTGCTGCCGGACCACCTTCAACAAGTTTTGTGATGGTAAAGCCATTAATATCATCTCTAAGCTGTGCGCCGATCCCAAATAATCGTTGCTGAATGGCCATCATGAATTGAGTGGCTTCATCTGGAGTGAAGTATGAGGTATGTGTATCTAATGCAGAGGCTGTAGCTTTAAGAATATTTGAAAAAGTGAGACCTTGCTTCGTTTGCTGGTTAGTTGTGAGGATGTCATCTTCAAATTTAGTTTGTCTTTTCGCTATTCTTTGCATGGCGAGGTTTTTCATGTCATCGCTTAGTTTTGCTCCTGTTTCTACTTGAAGGGCACGAATACGTCTTAGCCTATCGATGAGTTCATCTTTGGTTTTAGCCCAAGGCATGTCTTTGAATTCTTGAGATCTAACATGCTCTGGCAGGTTGTTGTAATCAATGTGTTTATCTAGATCTCTACGTCGCATGATTGCTTTAACCATCACATCATTGATTTGATCAAATATTTGAAAATTACTTTTCGAGAAATCTTCAATGAGTTGATTTAATAATGCATCTGAGGGGTGAACCCATTGGTCAAGCTCTGGTTCAAGAAAATAGGTTTTGGAAGAATCTAAAAGCTCTAAATAATTATTTAAAATCCGCTTCGTTATGGGTGGTGTGAGGGTTTTCTCTGTTGCATGTGACTTCATAATTTCTTGAACTTTTTCTGTCACTTGCTGTGCAGTCAGTTCAGGACGTTTGGCCTCGCAAGAAAGGATCCAGCAAAGACATAGGATATAAACTAATTTTTTAACCATAAGAAGAAGCCATCCAAATGAGAAGAATTAAACGATATCGTATTTTCAGTATGCTTAAAAGAGCTATTTATTTTGAAAAATCAGCCTAAAAGATTGATCATCTCTCAGTCTAAACAAATGCGATTTATCTGAATATTGTAATCTGTTTGATAGATGCGTTTTTCTACTGTGTAAAAAATTGTAATTATAATTTGATTTATAATCATTAATAAAATTTTTATTAAACTTCTAATAAAATTCTTGATTTAAATTCTTTGTTATAGTTAAACTATATCTAAGTTTTGAAAATTTTATAAATAATTTTAGCATTCAACACAAAAAAGCTCGGATGCTTATTTTAACGGAGGATATCACTAATGTCTCAAAATAATACTGATGAGATAAAAAAAGTAGTTTCTATTACTGAAGCTGCCAAAATTAATAATGTCACTAGACAAGCAATCTATGTTGCAATTAAATTAAATAAATTGAAAGCAACAAAAGAAACCACAAGATGGACAATCAATTTGGAAGATCTTGAAGTCTATCGTAAACATAAATATTCGCGCAGCAAATCCACTTTTGATGGAGAGCTATTATTTGACAATGCAAGAGGCTATTTTTCAGTCAGTCAAGTTGCGAAATTATTGAATGTACCGGCTCAACAAATCTATTACGCTACGCGAGTAGGTCTTTTAAAGGCTGAACGTAAAGGTGCTGCTTGGGTTATCAATAATAATGAGCTTAAGGCCTACAGAGAAAGCTACCTTCGTAAAAAGGTACGTCGCAGAAAAGCTAGCTAATCGAGATTGTGATTCCCTTCTCCTCCGCTAACCTTTTTAAATGACGATTGGACCGATGTTTTTAAATAATACTTTTCTAAAAAAATAAGGCTATTTGATAAGAAAAATAGCCTTATTTTTTTTCTTCTGGCATAGTCAAGAGAATGCATTGATTCATCTTTAATCTTATCCATCTCATCATGAATTCCCTCGAAGAAATACGTTTTATATCTATCGAATCCCTTATAGTTAATCCCTATCAACCTCGCAGAGAATTCAATCAAGAAGATCTTACTGAGCTTGCACAATCCATTCAAACTGTTGGACTCCTCCATCCTCCCCTCGTACGTCCACTAGAAGATGGATCATTGTATGAGTTAATATCTGGAGAGCGTCGTTATCGAGCTGCTCAGCTTGCAGGACTCACCACCATCCCTGTTTTAGTGCAACTGAGCCCTAATCTATCAGCTTCTTGGAAAGCTCAGGCTGCTCTCATAGAAAATATTCAACGAGTAGATTTAAATCCCCTTGAGATCGCAGAGGCTTTAAAAATCCTTTTAGACGAGTTTGAGTGGAATCAAGAACAGCTTTCTCAAAAGATAGGCAAAAAACGTTCTACGTTAGCGAATTATCTTAGACTCCTCTCTCTTCCAGCAGCTATCAAAACAAGCCTTCAAAGTGGAATCCTTTCAATGGGTCATGCTAAAGCCATCCTTGCTTTAGATAGCCAAAAACAAATCATCCTTCACGAAATGATTTTAAAAGATCAGATGAACGTTCGGCAAACTGAAAAAGCTGCTGCAAAAATGAGCGAGAAGAATCCGACCAAACCAAAGATGAGACTTGGGAAAGATGTTCACATTTCCCATCTTGAGACACAGCTTCAACAAAAATTTGGAACAAAGGTTAGCTTACAAAACAAAGAAGAACAGGGTAAAATTGTGATCGATTACTATAGCTTTGATGATTTAGATCGCTTGCTAGAACTATGGAATGTCACTCTGGATTAAGCGTAGACGAAATGTATAGTCTACGCTTTCTAAAAAACTATGGCTAATTTTTTGAGGGGAATTTAGCTAAAATAATAGGGAGGTTTCTTTCTACGAGCTTATTTCTTAATTCAATATTGGAAGAGAAAAAAGAACCAAACTCATAACAAAGAAATCCATCGATAAGATGTTCTAAAAATTGTTTAGCGTTCGCTTCATATTCTATTTTATCCATATGTTTATTTGGTAATGATGCCCTAACAGGAAAGTCAAATGTGAAATAACGGAGTTCATAGCGATGTATTGTTTCGGGTTTGCTTATGATGGCAATGTGAGAACAGTCAAGGCCGAAAGGAAACTCACTATACTGTGCCATTATTGCTATATCATCAACTAATGGCTTAATGATCAAATCCCAATTTTCTAATTTGAGACGCTCCTCTTTTGATGAGAAAATAAAATTTTTTCTAAATTCCCACGTAGAATTTGACTCGTGACTTGAAAGATCTTTACAATCCGCAATATAGCAACGATCCGTTTCTATAAAACTCGCAAAGGACTGGGATACATAGGCAGGAATTAATTCGCCATAAGGATCGAGAGAGATCTGAGTCTTTCTTGATCTAGCTGATAACAGACCAAGCGATTCAATAAATTGTGACATATTAACTTCGCTATCGACTGTTTTTTTCCAGTTCTCTAAACCTATTTTAGCTGGTCTAGGAACAAGGAGTGCATGAGTTTTATTTTCGCGTATACTATAGGCTCTTTTAGATCCCCCTTCTCCTAAGTAGGTAAGGTTTGCTATCTCTAATTTTTCCTTATTTAAGGATATATAAAGAGTTATTTGCTTTCCTAACAAAATTTTTAATTGAGGATGAGAAACTAATAAAGTTTGATAGATTCTTGATGAATTTTTCTTTTCAGGATTAGTCGTCGTCAGATCTTTAGATTGATGAGAAAAAACATGAGTCACCCTTTCAATAAGTCCTGATAATCTTCCATAAGGAAAGTAGTTTTTGAATAAAGTAATAGTCCAACAAAAAGCACTCCCCAATCCATTTATAAAGGTGAGTTTACCTGTTGGATTGGAATTTGATGGAGCTAGCTCGTAACAAAAATTTAATGCAGAACTTATAATGCGCGGGATCATCACCATACCTCAAATAAAATAATATAATATAGAATATAAATAAAATATTATTGACTATAGATTATATTTTAATAAATGTCAATTAAGTAGTGTTGTAAATGACAACTTTATTATGTTGCAGTTTTATAACGACAACTTAAATGAATAAACAAAAAAATACCAGATCTTAGATTTAAGCAAACTGCTCCCCATGTTCTCCTAATGATCAATAGACCTGTCAATATGATAAAAATGGTTTGGAAAAACGACATAATCCACTATGCTTGCGTGACGGTCTATATCCATACAATCTGAAATCACAAAAGGAATTCCAATGAGTCATGAAATCTTATCGAGAGCTGGATTTTTTTATAAGGTCTACTGTTATTCTGCAAAAGGCTTTTTTATTTCTTTAATGATGTATTTCACGGCAGTGAACTCTCTTTTTGGTTTAGAAGCTAGTAAGGAGGCAGTGATTAAATATGAATTTTTGAAGCACGAAGAGGTGGTGCACAATTCTGATCCTGCTATACGACACTTTAGTAATGACGATGTCGGACATTCAAAAATATTTTTATCTAGTAATAACTTTCCTTTAAATAAGAAAATAACATGTAGTTTAAAGCGACCTTTGGGAAAGATTGCCTATCGAAAAATTGCTGAGTTTGATGTCGATAAAGAAGGGAGATTCATTATTAATGACCAAGTTAGCGATCATAGGTATTTTTGTTGTGTTTCATCTAAAGGGTTTTTACCAGGTGAGAGGGTTTTTATTCGACTTTGTTCGAGCGATGGCACTTTTAGAAAGGTAGTGAACTTTATTCCTAATCAGATGAAAGTCAGTAACGATTCAAAGACTGCGTTTGTTGTAGCAGAACTTGTTGAGTTTCCTCCAGCTTTTTATAAATTAACGTTCCATGGATTTACAGATGGCGAGAAGATAGACTTGGTTTCTATTTCCAACTCAGAAAGACTCACCAAGAGTTTCGAAATTTCTGAGAGATTGAATTTTATGACTTCACCCGATGTTGAGGGGGAAAAGGCGGGAGTGGGTAAAATCATTTTTAATAGAAAATCAGGTGAAAGTTTTACTTTGAATCTTCCATGGGGAGAGGAGCTATACGAATATTTATTACAGGTAAAAGATAAAGTTTATTCACCTAATACCATTTCCAAAAAATAAATTCATAATACAGCCCAATTTCTAGAGCACAA
>JBEPVL010000028.1:0-33438 GCA_041691035.1 Chlamydiota bacterium | reverse complement strand
AAGATAATATTTTTTATTTAAAAAGTGAATTTATTTTTTGGAAATGGTATAAGTCTTCTTTGAGTAGCCTTGAAAGCTCTGATTTGGTATGGTATAGCCGTCCCTTTACACAAAACATACAACCAAAAGGAGAATTAAATGGAGACCGTTGCAGAAGCATCTTCTATGCACGGAGCAACAATTATTATCATGATGATTATGGGATATGCCATCGCATTTTCATATTTATTCATTGCTCTTACAAAGAAGGAAATTAAATACTTAAGAAAAGACAGCGAACGCTCTCTTCAATCCTTTCAGGAAAGGATTGAGCGAGATTTAAAACGTTTACAAGACGAAAATACTCAACTGCGCCGCGAATTGCGTGATACTAAATAACCAAAGTCAATGAGGTTAAAAATGAGCGCAGGAATTTTCGCCATCATAATGTTGGGACTGTGGCTGTTGTTGCGTTTGAGACGAGCAGATCAGGAAGAACAGGTCCAAGAAAGGTCGACTTTAGATGTATTGAAAAGCATAGAGAGTAAGCTTGACCTGATCGTATTAGCTCAAAATGTCAAAATTTCTTCGGAAGAGGAATCAGACAGAAAGTAAGAATTTTCTTTTCTTGCTGCCAATCATCCCTTTTTGCTATATTCACTGACAAATTGCTTGACCGCAATCCTTTAAACCCTTGAATGGGTTGCTTTCCCTTGAAATGGGACCTGAATCTTGAATGAAAAATTAAGGTTGAATCCAGGTAGTTGCATCTGAGTAACTATTTACCAATAAATAAATTAACAAATTTTAAGGATTACACCCATGAAATCAAAACTATCTTTTACAAGCACGTCCCTTCAAAAAATTAATTCTGAAGCGGATTCAATAATTTCTAGCCATCTTCAAGATCTAGACCGGATTTCCAATGACATCAAAGCATTGGAAGAAAGACTAAAGGCAGCTGGTATACCATTCACTTTTCTATATGTCTTGTCATCAGAAAAGAGAAGGTTTGAAAGAACAGCCTACCAAAGCATGTCTCATTACGATGAATTTCCCTATACAGCAGAATTTCGTGAATATACGGATAAGTGCTTGGTATGGGGCAAAACTGAAGATGGGGAATACCGCCTTAGCTACAATATTTACATTACTGAGAATGAAATAGAAAAATACAACGGTGATGGGGAAAAAGTTTATGAGAGGGAAAGGGAAGTGGGAGAGCCTAAGCTATCCACATCCAAACCTCTCATTGAGACGAAGTCTAATTTTCGACTAAAAATCGAGAACGAATTGCCCGTTTTCTATAAGATGATAATCGAGGCGTTAAAGACAAAAAGGGATCAAGACCGCATTGTCGAATATTCGCCGAGTTATAATCAGCCATTTAAGGATGCTAAAGTTGATCCTTGTCCGATGCCATTCTAGGAACGATTCAAGCGGCTCGATAAAATATTGAGCCGCTTCTAAATGTTGAGGATAATAAATGAACCAAGTACTCACAAAGACTAATACAGGGATCCAAAAAGCACGGGACCCTGAACAGATCAGGATGTGCTATAAGATCATGCGTCAACTTCGTCCCCATTTGACGGAAGAAGTGGCTTTTGTTGAGCAGGTCCAACGTCAATTAGCTGAAGGGTATCATTTAGCATATTTGCAAGAAGGCGAAGAAGTAAAAGCCCTTGCAGGCTTCCGATTTCTAGAATTTCTGGCTTGGGGGAAAGTCCTCTATATCGATGACCTAATCACTGATATAGAAACGCGAAAAAATGGTCACGGCGGGAAGCTTTTAAAATGGGTAATTGAACAAGCTAAAGAAGCTAAATGCGATCAAGTCCATTTAGATAGCGGGCCTCACCGTCACGACGCTCATAGACTATACCTAAACCATGGTTTCAAGATCATTGGTCATCATTTTGCTTTGGATTTCAATAATTCAAGTCATCGGAGTTCCTAGAAATCTAAGATGGTTTCTTCTTGGAATTTTTTTTTTATCATTGAACAGTTTTGTATTCAGCGTTGTTATTGTTTCATGCATATGCGCATTGGAAAGATGGGCATATCTCTTGGTCATTTGGACGGTTTTGTGGCCCAGCAGAGTTCCTATCTCTAGCAGGCTCGCTTGATTCATGGCTAAGTAGGAAGCGGCTGTATGCCGAAGGTCATGAAAGCGGAAGTTTAAAATGTTGGCTTTGCTCAGAGCGGTTTCCCAAGCAGAACGAATGTCGATAGGTTTACATGGAGAATTTGGAGCAGGAAATACGAGAGAGTCAACAGCTTGATTGGCGTATTTTGAACGCAAAAGATTTAGAGCTATTCCGACAAGAGGGATAAAACGCCGCTCACCATTTTTTGTGGTTTGTAAGAGGATCGAACCTCGGCCCAGATCGATATCACCCCATTTGAGATTCATGATTTTGCCTCTCCTCATGCCAGTTGAAAGAGCTAGTATAACAATTGGGTAGAGTCCTTTTGATTCGCTTTCTTGGCAAGCATATAGCAGCCTTTCTTTTTCATCGTCACTGAGAAATCGTGTTCTTCCGTTGGATATTTTTGGTTTTGAGATTTTCATAACGGGGTTTTCTGATATCCATTCCCAATCCTTAACCGCGATGGAAAAGGCATGAGACAAGCTTGCAAGATAGCGGACTACAGTTGTGGAAGAGCGAAGCTTGCCTTTACAAGTAAGTCCTGAAAGTAGCTCATCGCGTTTTTGTGCAATCATGCTCGGTTTGATATCGGAAAGCAGGCAATGCCCTAATTCCTGTTTCCACCAGAGAAGATGCTGACGAACATTTCTTGCATTTTTGGGCTTCGATGGCAAAACCTTGTCGATGTAGCGGTCGATCAACTCAGCTAAAGTATTTTTGCTACCTGGTTGACTGTATTGATATTTGCCTTGTTCAACCGCTGATTCAGTATCACGCTTCCATTTCATAGCGAGTGTTTTGGAAGCGAAGGATTGGGAGAGAACTGGATGTCCTTTGATGCGGACTCGGGCACGGTAGGAAACCGTTCCGTTTTTGTGGATACGTTTGTCGATGCCCTTCACAGCTTTGCCTTTGTTTTAAATTTTCAAAGGTTAGCTGCTGTTTAAAGGCAGGGAAGGGTGCTTCTATCGCCAATTGTTGTAGGCGAGTGGTCCATAAATGGTCCACAGATGCGGACCGCGCTCCTGACTGAGTTACTTGCATTTATGCAAGTGGTTCAGTTTTAGCCTTATGAATCACAAAGAAAAAGTGGGGCAAGCTGGACTTGAACCAGCGACCAGCGGGTTATGAGTCGGTTGATCTTTCGTAGAAGAGCGTAAAAGAGAGTACATAGGCACAGTAAAATTAGCGGTTTATGAAAGTGCCAATTGTGCTCATTTGCGCCTTTTTATTGTAGCTTTTTCCCACCGATTGCGTAAAAATTGCGTAAAAGCATGGCCCTGTCATGTCAACATAATCAAAACGTAAGCAATCCATAAATTTCTCGCGCCTTCGAAAAAAGAACGGAATTGGGCAATTTTAGCATATGGTGATGATTGATTGGGCACTAACGCTGATTTCCATTTGAGGAAGCCCTTTCATAGACCTCCCACGTTTGTCCTAATAGTAGTTTTCAGACAAATAATGAGAAAATACTTCTATTTCATATATTGGTAAATGTTCACTTCCCCCTATCAGGCGAGGTAAAATGATAAGAGCTTAAATTCCCAATTCTACAGTGATAAACAGAGAGAAGATCACGTGATATTATTGTTTGTCGTTCTCAAAATCATACTAAAACTTGCATATTCCATAGCCTTTTATAGAATTCGCTTGTTTGCAGAAGATCATCATGAAGGCCATCAGCTATAATCTGTCCCTTTTCAAACATCAGAATACGATCCATTGAGCGAAGAGTGGATAAACGATGAGCAATTGCTATCACAGTTCTACCTACCATTAATTCTTCAAGTCCTTTTTGAAGAAGGGATTCAGATTCAGAATCTAGCGAGGCTGTAGCTTCATCTAAAATGATAATTTTGGAATTTTTTAAGAATGCGCGAGCAATAGCTAATCTTGCCCTTTCACCACCTGATAACTTACTTCCCTTTACTCCAATTATTGTATCCAGACCATTCGGTAATTTTTTTACATAATCGGCAAATTGAGCTCGTTCTAAAATTTGCCAAATTTTATCGTCTGCAACTTCATCACATCCATAAGCAACATTTTCACGTATGGATCGATGAAAAAGAGGAATCGTTTGAGATACTTCGGAAATATTCTCAGCTAAAAACTTAGGTTTAATCTCTTTCAAACAAATACCGCCAAGATATACCTTTCCAGAAGTTGCTGTATAGAAGCCTCGCAGAAGTTTCATCAAAGTTGATTTACCCGCTCCTGAGTAGCCTATTATTCCAATTTTTTCGTTTTCTTTTATAGAGAGCGTAACATTTTGAAGAGCAATATGGTCTGTATCATAGATAAACCCTACTTTCTCAAATTTGATGTCATATGAGGTAGGTATTTGTGTTCTGCGCTCAAAATTTTGTTGTGAAAACTTTTGAAAAGCTGTTAATTGCTGTAGGGCTGTTTTCATACGTTCTTTTACTTCGAAAAATGCTAAAACACCCCTTCCAAAATCACGTATTTGAGCTGTAACAATAAGGGTTACGGTAAATAAAGCAACAATGTCTCCTGGAGACATTCTTAAATAACTATGAGTGAAGATAATAAAAAGAACCATACCAAACGGCAGTAGTAGTTGTAAGAAATGTTGCCATAAATCTGCTTTGTCAATTCCTAATTGCGCATCAATATAGGCTTTCCATTCCTTCTCCAAAAGCTGCTGAAACTTTGTTATTTCAAATTTTTCCGTACCAAATGCGGGTATAAGCTCATGATTTTCTATGATATCAACTGTTGAAGCACTTACTTCGGCTGAACTTATTAAAGACTTGGATACATGATTAATAGCGCCTTTTGCAATAGTATAGGATATTGGAACATAGAGCAGAAGCCAAACAGCAAAGAGTAATCCTAGCCAAAAAGAACTATAACTTAAAATCAAAACAGAAACTATGACTGAAACAAAAATGCGAATAAAAAATGGAAAACTTTCAGCAAAAATATAGCGAGAATTGAAAGATACTTCCTGCATTAAGCTCTCAACTTCACCAGCTCCTTTATAGGCATAAACACTATTTGATAAGTGGATAAGGTATTTGAAAATAAATTCTTTAGAAAGTTTTCGTACATCTTGTGTGATTGAAGAAGTAAAAAATCGTGAAATAGCTACGAAAACATGCGATAGACTCCATACAACTGGAAAAAGAAAAAGCCATGAAATATTCCAGCTACCTTTAACGAAAATACCATCGATAAGAAATCCTAACAATGCAGGCAAGAAAATATAAAGAGCCTGCCCAACAATAAGAGAAAATGTAACTCCAAAAAGTTTACGTCTTTCTATCTTAAAAAAAAGCGACTTTACAAATTTAAATTCAGATTCTGGTAGGTCGCTTTGATTCATAGTTATGGTTTATGGTTTTTATATCGGTTAATTCTGTTAATGAAAATTCTGGAAGTTCCTGCTTATTTTGAGCTTGGCTCGTTAATACCCGTCGAAGAATAATGCGCCAAGTTTGAAATGGTTCATATCCAGATAAGTCTCGTACTGCATCAATCATCTCCCTTACATTCTTTTGCGAAGACGTATTGTCACCATTAATGCTCTTGATAACTGAGGCGATTGCTGCGCCGCTATAAGTCGGCTTTTCCTGTACAACATCTGGTATATGATTTAAGTAGACACGAGATGGCAGCGGTTTTCGCCTCGTTAACTTGATAGCTATTGGTCTTGTAATTATAGTTCCCGACTTCAAGATGAGCGACAAAGATAGAACAAAATCTCCAGGAGACATGGTCCGAGGAAGGGCTATTCGAAAAGCAAAGTTAGATTCGGTTATTTTCTCTCCTTTAATTGGTTCTTTCAGACAAAAATTAGCACTATCAAGTTGTATTTCGATAATTGGTTCTTCTGCATTGTGAATTTCAACACAAATATCAAAGAATGAGTTTTCAACATGTGCATTTGAAGATTGTACAACGCAACAATATTTTAAGACTTCTTCGTGAGCTCGCAATTTAAACCCATAAATAAGGCCATTGTGGGGCGGCTCTCCTGCTCCTAGTATTCCAAACTCTTTGTTTAAGGAAAACATGCTATAAGGTGAGTGACCAGCAGGGAATTTTTGTAATAATTGTCCATTATTGGCTCTCAAAACTAAAAGATGAGCATCCGCAGCTACGATCACCTTGTCTCCAGAAACACTAATTGGGGAAACGATTAATGAATCTTGTGTGTGGATTTTCCAAGCATGGGAACCATCTAAAATATTTAAAGCCCCAATCGTGCCTGATTGCGTTACATAATAAACATGCTGATTATTCACCGTGCAAACTTGCCTTCCTGCACAACCTTCGACTTGAGATGTCCATAAAATCTTTCCAGAATCACCTTGAAATGCACTAATAAGATTTTCTGCGCCAACAAATCCTATGTTTTTTTGCCATGCTATTCCTGCAGTATCAGTGCTTATTATTGCACCATCGCAGATTGGCAACTCATAGACGGTTTGACCTTTTTTATAGAAAGCAAAAACTTTTATTACCGACTTGCAAAATTCATCATTAACGACACCAAGAGTAATTACCAAATCATTTATGATATCAACAGATCCATAAAAAAATGCTTTAGGGTAATTCCATTGCGTTAGTGCTTCACCTTTACTGTTAATTTCAAATAGATTACCTCCAGAAGAAAAATAGACTTTGTTGTTCACTACATTTATGGGAGACCGGATTCGAGTCTGTGTTTTAAATGTCCATTTTATCTGACCGCTATTTTTGCAGATTGCCGTTACGTTTGTAAATTCCGTAAGAATAACGACGCAATCATCGATAATAGCTGGTGCTCCATAGCCTCCATTAGAAACATCCGTAGACCAATACAATTCACCAGATAACGAGCAAAATGCATTCAAAGTATATTTGTTTATTTGTTCATAATAGACTACTACATAAGCTTTTGAGCAATCTGGGTCGAAAATAACGACTCGAATTAAGCCGTTCATTTTTTTCATCCACACCAACTCAATTTGGCTAAATTCTCGAGTGCTATTAAGAAATCTTCTAAACATATCAACCTTAGATTAAATAAGACCAAAATCATCCTCCTCACAACGTGGTGTTAGGAGGATGTGGAGATGAAACTTAAATTACAGCGTAATTAAAAGCTCCCTCTTTAGATTTTACTGCATTCACAAGAATGCTTTTAGACATCTCGATGCAATCCCTAAATTCATAGGGTCTCTTGCCTTCAATTTCAGCCCTTATTTGCACTTTTATTTCCCCGTCGCATTCAGGTCTGCTTGTGATAGGCATCGACAAGTTTATTAAGTCGCCTACGATCCAATGACCTTCTATTTCGTAGTGAATAGCTTTACCCCATATATCAGGTAATATACATTCAGCTGTAATTTTCTTAATAACCCATGAATCACGATCCATGACCACGCCTCGAGGACTATAAAATCCAATTTCAGCAGTAATCGAAAGGTTTTGATTTGCATCAAGCTGTTGAGTTAGATGAACTTGAGGAGGTGTTAAGCACATTGCCATCCCAAGACTAGTATTAACCGTTTGTTTGGATATATCTGCGTAAGTCACCCATCTCCTTCCACCAATTTCTCCGCCCCAATTGTTGTTCCAAGGGTCAACAATAGCAACAGCTTGTTTTTCATCATCATAGCCTACGACAAGTACTGCTTGTGATTCAAGATCTAACTTGTAACATTCACTAGCGTCATTAGGATAGCTGGCTGCACTGTGAAGTCTTATGAGAAGAGGATACCCATCGTTTAAGCATTGCTTAATAGCTTCAAGACATCTTGGAAACCAAGGTTCGTAGCATACAACAGGCGCAAGACCCTTAAAAGTTGAATCCTGAATTTTATCTTGATTATGTTCTAGGGAAATGAGTTTTTTCACAAAGACCTCCTTTCTGGGTTAAGTATATTTGTTATAGCACTCAGAGATCTTTTCCACAAATCTTTAACGCGATAAACTACAAAAAGCTGGCGCAAATGACATGAACATCCGCTCTGCTAGTGATTGAATCAGGTAATACTAGTGCAGTGTTTTTTGGAGATCTTCAAGCTCAAAAGCAGAGATCATTCGATGGATCTCTACTTTTTATTATAATTTTGAAACATTAATGATAAGACATTTATCCCAGCAACCTCCATAATAGGCCGACAAAATGACTCAGACAACGTATTGAAGGGGTGACAATGAAAGCAAGCAGCCCAGCATCAAATGGACCAGCAGGAGCTTATTTTGAGGCTTGTATCGGAGCTTCCTATATGCTTTCTATGTTGATTGGAGCAGAACCACGTGGTCTTCCGGCTACAGTAATTGATCGAATAAAGTTACAGCGTGGGTCTGAAGGACATCCGCTTGATGATGTTATCGTTTACGCTCACGGTTTTGATGGAAAACCTGCAGTTATCGAGATCCAAGTCAAACGAAGCATTTCTTTTTCGCCTACTGACCCAATATTTCAAAAAGTTGTAGAGCAAATTTATAGAGCATCCCGGAAATCTGAATTTGAAATGAGTCATTACGAGCTAGCAATTGCAACAGCTCAATCGTCTCGACAAATCGATGGCGCCTACCAAGACATTTTAAGATGGGCTCGTGAAATTGGGGATGCTTCGACTTTCATGGCGAGAATAAATCGACCTGGTTCTTCCAGCAATACTATACGCACGTTCGTAAATACATTTAGATCGAACTTAATCCTTGCTGGTGCGTCTGAAGGTGATGAAACAGTCTGGAGACTATTACGTAAACTCCAAATTCTGATCTTCGATTTTAATGCTACGGGGTCTGCTACCGTGCAGCTTGAAAAAGAATATGCTATTCGGCTTCTTCATCCAGAGGATAATCACCGAGCTGAAAATCTCTTAACTACATTGAGGACTTTCTCTCTTCAGATAGCTGCAGATGGTGGTGAACGCAATCGAAGTGAATTGATGGATGAATTAATGAAACAGTCGTTTCGTTTTTCAGGCGAGCGTAGTTATACCTTTGCTCGTGACGTGTTAACAGAAGCTTCTAACAATGCCCTTGCAGATATCAGTGACAGGATCGGCGATATCACTTTGACTCGATACGAACGACTGGCTGACATACGTGCGGCTCTTGACATTGGTTACCGCTATATAGAAATTCGAGGTGAAACTGGAGTAGGTAAATCAGCTTTGTTAAAGCACTTTGCTGAGCAGATTGCTATAGAAGGTAGGATCATTGTACTTAATCCCGATCGTACACTACCTGGAGGGTGGGCTGGAATGCGAACAGCACTTAAATTCGCTGGTACAGCTCGCGATCTCTTAATCGATTTAGCTTTACAAGGTGGGACAGGCATTTTTATTGATAATCTGGATTTTTACAACAAAGAGGGGCGTAGTCTTATTATTGATCTTTTACGTGCGGCAGCAAAAGTTCCAGGGATTTTTGTGATAGTGACCGCTAGAAACAATTTTGGAAAAGATGAGCAGAACTGGTTGCCGGAGGAGGCATTAAAGACTTTAGGTGTTGCGGATCCAATATGGATAGACGAACTTAACGAAACAGAAATCAAAGAAATTAAATATGCAGCCCCCGCTCTTGCTTCTCTATTGACTAACACTCATCCTGCCCGGGAGGTGATTCGAAACCTTTTTCGCCTGGCATATTTCGCAAAGGAGCCAAAGGACGCAAAAATTCCATTAAGCGAAGTTGAGATGGCTCAGCAATGGTATGAAACTGCTGATGGCGTGTCTCGTGATAATAAAAGAGAGGCTCAGCGATTACTTAGAACTCTTTCAGAAAAGGCTCTCGATGGCCCTAGAATAATGGATGTCCAAGAGTATTCTTCTAATATGATCGATGAGTTAATTAGAAGAGATGTATTGTGTGACTTAGGGAATGATCGTGTTACATTTCGTCACGACATTTTTCGTGAATGGTCTATTGCCAATCTCCTATATTTCGACTGGTCAAAGATCGATCTTCTTCACCTCGACCGACCTGCAGCACCCGATCAAGCAAGAGGGGTGGAGCTTGCCTCACGCATGTCCATTGAAACTTCAAAAGACTGTAAAATTTGGAAATCTTGGCTTGAGCGATTTAGTAAAGATGGTGTACATGGAACTTGGCGTAGAGCGGTGTTACTAGGACTTGTGCGATCAGAAGTTGGATATCGACTCCTTCCACAGGCTTCTGATTTTCTGCTTAATAACGATGCAGTCATTCTTTGTGAGCTTATAAGAATTATGATGGCTGTTGATGTCTTACCAGCTTCTCAAGTGTTCGCTAAGTATGGTGTTCCCCTAGAAAAGATTCCTAAAGCTTTGAATGTTCCTGTAAAACCTTCCTGGATTTGTCTGATCTCTTGGTTATTAGTAATTGATAAAAATGTGCCTCAAGCAGCCATTTCAGATATTATTAACTTCTATATTGCATGGTGTGAAGGGCTTCTCGGCAAGGGACCAAATACCCCTTTGGTACTTCAATCACTCTATCGTTGGTTACGTCAGGTTGAAATGATCCGACGTTTTGAAAATCTCGACCAAAAGAAAAAAATCTTTGGTAGTGAATTGGATAGAGAAATCTCCGAAATTGTAGAATTAAACCTTCGTAATGTTTTCCTTTTGTTCTGCGATCAGGTGCCGGAACTAGCTATGGAGTATCTGGAATCATTATGTGAGCGCCACCCGAACGATGATGCTGTTATAAGCATCCTAAAATGTTCCGGAGTACTTGCTCAAGTTGCTCCTACCAAACTTGCTAGGTTGACAGTAACGACACTAATCCAATCCAAATCAGAAGCCGGTAACAGTTTAGGAATATTTAACGAGCCTTTTGCGTCTCATGACTATATTTTTTTCCCACCATCACCATTAAAGGGACCTTTTCTTGACCTTCTTAACTATGCGCCGGAACATGGTTTGCCTCTGATTCATCAACTAATTGAATACGGACTTTCTTTTAATAATGATGATGAAGGTACTGACAAAGACAAGTTAGAAATTATATTTCAAAATGATAGACGCATATTTTCACAAAAACGCTCATATGGATGGTCACGTGGATGGGGGAGATATAACACTATAACATCTGCTTTGATGGCTCTTGAAGTCTTTGCTCACCATCGAATTGAAGCTGGAGAACCTTTCCATATAGTTCTTGAAGACGTGTTAGGCCCCATAGATTCATCAGCAGCTTATCTTTTGGTGGCAGTGGATCTTTTAATTTCACATTGGCCAAAGTCATGTGAGTCTGCAATCCCATTTTTATCATGTCCTGAACTATTAATTCTCGACCGATCAAGAAAATTTCAGGATAATTTGAAATATCCAGAGAACTTTTTTTTCGGAATTCAGCAAGATGATGCAATCGGCATAGCTGCTTTGGATTCTTTAAGGAAGCGCTCTTCGCGATATTACACGCTTTCAGATTTAATCGGTCTATACGCTATATCGGGGCCGATTGATCTTCGTGAAGCCTTTAGGATTAATCTGATAAGGTTGAGTGAAGAATTAGGGCCACCTGATGACAACATGAATTTACAGAATCCCAAACTAATGGTAGCTCATGCACTTAACCTTGTCGATCCAGCTAATTGGAACGTGTTGTCGATCCAAAACGTGGACGGTACTAGAGAGCTTTCTCCTGAATACAAACCTCCCGCAGCTGAGAAACGGCATTTCGTTGCTTTGCAGGAAGATTTAAAAAAACAATCCAAAAACATTGACATGCGAGATCGCTTAGAGTTAGCAATTGCAAACCCTACAAGCTCATCTTCCGAATTTGCTGAAGAAGTGGTTAAATGGGTGCAAAATGCAAATACCAACACAGAAGAGGAATTAAATAAAAAAGAAGTATCTAAACATACAATGGTCTCAGCGGCTATGATTGCCATTCGCGATGGCAGCGAAGAATTTCGTCTAAAAATCAAAGAATGGGCTTTAGACATTTTTAGGAAGGCGCTTCGCGTTACTGGAAATTCAGTTTACAGATTAAGTATAGGCGTTCACACCTATACAAAAGCTACAGCATTCATCGGATTGATCAATTTATCAAAGGATCGTATCGCCAATAGAGAGGTCCAAGATATTCTTGAAGCTGTCGCAAGCGGAAACCCTGAGATAGCTCATGCTCTTAGTGTAACAGCAACCATGATCGCATCCATTGATGAAGACTTGCCTCGTTCGATATTGCGGTGTGCCTTAGCCTCTTGCATTTGGCCAAGACGCAATTTCTTTACCACAGAAGACGAAGCTATTGCTCACTTAAAACAAAACCGAGAGCAAATCCAAGCGGTCGTTGATGCAGAACTAGCTTGGCTTGCCAATAAAGATATTGAACCTGATTGGCCTCAGTTTCCATTGGAGGTAATACAATCTCAGCAACTATCACATAATAGAACTTGGGAAGATTTGTCATTACCTCAGCGAAATGAATCTAACAAATATACAGATCATCGAGCGGCGGCACTTTGGATTCTCAGTTGCCAAAGTCTCGTAGATATAGTTAAGCGCCCTTGGCTATGGAATATCATTCGGGCCTACGCTTCATGGACTGTAGATTCGAATAATGGCGGAACAGCATTGGTAGGTCTTAGGGAATGGAATGATGCTTACTTCAACTTGTTAGGTCGATGTTTACCAGAATCTAAAGGATTCTCTTTAAGCTTAATTTGTTCGTTGCCCGAAGAATCCTTCTTTGATGTAATCACAAGATTCCTTCAAAGCATCGATGAAGCCTATTTCCGTAAATCTGGCCTACAAGAATCTATTGCAACTAACATCCGAGCAGAACTAGCCAAACATTTGATGGTAAGCAATGGATGGAAGCGATTGGGGAATAAAGGTTCGCATGGTATTGAAACACGTATTGCGTCTGCCATTGCAGTTTTCTTTTTTAATGATCGCGTCCTTTTGGAGACTCCCAAATGCTATTTACTGCCGGAAGCTATTGACCATATAGACTTGTTTTTACCAACACTTGAGGAATTAGTTTTAAATGGCCCTTCGCCTTTTGTAGCTGATGTAACGCTTAATTTATTGGAAGTTTCACCGCGGTATAAACATCTCTCATTTATTCTAAAAGCTTCCAAGACTTGGGTAAAGATGTTTCCTAGTGATAGTTCTTTTTGGGTAGATTACGGAGTTGGTCGTCGTGTCTCCGCTTGGATTGAAGAAGTTCTGCGTCAGAATCCGACTTTGCTTAATACAGAAAAGAGACTACAAATTGACGTGGATCAATTAGTTGTTTGTTTGATTAATTTGGGCGTTCCAGAGGCTGGCCGTCTTGAAAAAGCTTTAAGTCCACATTAATCCAACTAGAGATTGGGTAATGTATTGCCTCAAAGAACCATTTGTGCAACTCAACCATCAAAAAAGTGTCTTGCTTGCAATAATCCAGCAGATTCTTTCGGATGTCGGCTCGGCGTGGATCATTGTGAGCTAATTCGATAAGTTCCTGATACCTACAGACAGCTTCCATGCCATCTCCAATGGCAAGATGCTGGTAGCTTGCGCCTTGCCCTAAGAGCACCGGCGCGACTTTCTTAATGCTGTAGCTTCCGAGAAATTCCGGATGATATACGCTTTCCTCAATCACTTTCTTAAGGTCAACGATGCGAGAAAGCAACAGGTTGATGGGATCAGCATAATCAGGGAAGTCTTTGGCGAGTTCTTTCAATTTTGAGATTTCATAGGTTTGGTGATAAACAACAATCGACCCTTCTGCGGGGAGAGTTTTGAGCATCTCAAAAATGAATGCCTCTCGTGGGTCAGCATCTTGATCGAATAAAAACTCATGATGCTCTAATTCGCCGTCGGGCAATTTTTGAATGTGACAGCTAAATTGGAAGGGCAAATCTTGGTAAGGGCGGCTTTTGTTATATCGTGGGATGGGATAGCGAACAGCTTCAATATCAAAGTAGCTGATAGGATATGTCCAGGAATTAAGTAATGCCTGAGCTGCCTGATAATCAAAGAAGGGTTGATTGGTTTGGTAGCAGCGAAGAGCTCTTTTTTGTTTATCAGAGCTAAAATCAGCATCAACCAGCTGGTCCACAGAGAAACGATTTTCTTGATGTAGCTTCCACTTATTAAGCGCTCGTGGGATGTTGAAAATACTATATGTTGGAATGTTGTTCCAGCATAAGTTGCTAAAGGGGCATTCACGAGGTTTTTCACAGTGCTGCCCTATGCCCACATTAGGATGCTGTTCAGATAGCAAAACCCCTTGTAACGACAGAACTTCTGTATCGATATGCTCTAAAAGCGGAGCAATCTCCTTCGTGTAATCTATGGAATTGAACAATTTGTCCAGGTCCGGAAAAGTACACTCATGGTTGAGATGCATGAGGAAAACCCCGGATAAGTCAATTCCACATTGCTGCAGAACCCATACTTGAATTGCGAGGTCTCGGCTATGGTCATTCTTAGAAGAAGTATCTATTGATCGATACGTTGTTGCTTTAACCTCATAGAGCTGCCAAGGGGAATTAATTGATGTGCGAGTAAGAATATCTGTCCGGATTAACACACCTTGTGCCATGAAGGCTGCTTCAAATAGAGCAAGAGCTCCTTGGTCAATTTCCTGTCTCGTTTCGTTGAGAGCCTGATCGATATCTAAAGTATCGATCAATACGCCTCCAGGAAACTGACGTCTTGCATAAGACCCAACTTCCGCTCCCTCTCTTTTGATTTTGTGATCTTGCAGGGATTCAACTTTACCTAGATGAGGGGATTTTTTTTGAAGAAATAGAGCTTTGGAGCATCGAGTACCTGTCACATAACAAGACTTGGTTAACAGTGGGTTATCGACCCTATCAATTTTGTTTGAGGTAAATCTCTCCATCAATAATTCCAGCGATCATGACCTAATGGTTCACGATTGAGCTCCTCCCGGTGCAAGCGCCAATGTGGCATAAAATGGTCCATATGTGCTTTAAATTGTGCATTGTGATGTTTTTCGAGTAGATGCACCAATTCGTGTACAACGATATATTCCAAGCATTGTATGGGCTTTTTGATGAGTTCGAGATTGATCCAAATGCGGCGCTCATTTGTATTACAAGAACCCCATTTTGTCTTCATTTTCTTCACCCCCCACTCTGACGCTTGAACACTTAAATAAGGTTGCCATTTTTCTAGAATTGGAGGGACGAGCGTCTTAAGTTCTTGCCTATACCATTGTTGTAAAGCCTGGTCTCGCTGTTCAGTATTGCTTTGAGGTCGGATATGGAGTTCAATACTAGACTTGTTACATAACACTTTAGTCGGCCCTATACGCTCAATTATATCTAAGCGGTATCGTTGACCAAGATAGTAGTGACTTTCGCCATTAATCATCTCACGAATGGATTGTCGGGGCTGTTTAGCAAACTTTGCTTGTTGTTGCTTAATCCACCCCATCTTTCCGATTACAGCATATCGAATCGCTTCATCATTTACTGCTAAAGGAGCTGCCACGCGCACTTTGCCTTCAGGTGGATAAACTCCAAGATGCAGATTCTTTATCTCCTTACGAACAATATCAACGGTGATGCCATTCACATCGATCTGATGCATCTTAATACTCCTGTTGATTTTTAACGATCTCTAGGATTTTAGATGTTAATGACTCGTTTGGATCTATCGACTCGCCCATATATGTACCAGTCTCTTCGCAAACCATGAAGCCCTGTCGCTTTTTCAGTGCAGTCTTAATAGCATTTTGCACAATTTTGATTTTGATTCGATTAGTGCGCCAGTCAGCTTGTCGGTTATCATTTACTGCTTTATGAACCATCAGTGCGAGCTCTTCATTCTCACTTAGATTATCGTAGAGTGCCCGTTTTGCTGGAGTGTTCAATGAGGACGGATAGGCTGAATTATTAGCAGGATTTTTTACCTGCTTGGTCAATTCTATAACCTTGGCCAAATAACTCTCATAATCGATTGCTTGTTGCCTACGCTGTTCAATAAGAGCGCTTAGAAGCTCGGACATCTTTTCGTAATATTTCGGATTGATGGGATGCTCATCGATGATTAATTTTCTTACGTTATTCTCAATTGTTTCAGCAACAGCTTCTTTCTTTTGTAGACCCTTTGGAAGCGAATTTATTGCTTCAGGTCCTCGCTCAACGATTAGTTGGATCAGCGACATGTCATCGAAAGCTGAGATTTTTTCACTCTCTTCTGCGCGTATGTAAGCATCGATAAGGTGCCGCATAGCAGGCTCATACATTTTAAGATCAATGTAGTCACCGCTAGCTAGTTTCACTTCGTTGCGAACTTTTTCAAAGTGATCGACTTCGCTTTTGAGTAGATTAATTTCTGATAGGCTATAACCGGCCTCCTCCAGCTCGTTCGCTAGATTTGCAAAGGCTCGGATGAAAGCAACTGTCAATTTGTATAAGGCTAGGCGTTTAGGTTCGTTTTCTTTGAGCTGCTCGGCGTTTCCTGAGTCCCTGGTGCAAAAGTAATGCAAGTAAGCAGAGGTGTCTTTTGGAGGTTCTACCGGCTCGCAGAGACTCTTAATAGATTCTCTGGCTTGTTCTAGATGTTCTTTAGCTGTAGTTAACCTATCCTGTAAAAGTCCTGCCACATCGGATTTGTCATAACCCGCTAATGCCTCTGCTGTATAGTCAGTCACAGATCGTTCTAGATTTTTAAAGAGGTCTTTGTAGTCGATGATGTAGCCATATTCCTTATCATCGCCGTCAAGCCTGTTGACGCGGCAAATAGCCTGAAACAGCCCGTGGTCATGCATTTGTTTATCTATATAGAGATATGTTGCCGAAGGGGCGTCAAAGCCTGTTAAGAGCTTATCCACAACAATTAAGAGCTTCATTTGACCAGGTTCTTCAACAAACTTTTTCTTAGCAGCTTTTTCAAAGGCTTCTGGATCTTGACCGGCCAGCATTTTGTTATAGATTTCATATTGCCGCAGTTTTTCTGTCATTCCTTCGACCGATTCGCCTGTAATATCTGCCTTAGAAGGTTTGTAAGAAGTAATAATGGCACATTTTCCAGTCAGGTCAGTTTTGTCAAAGAGTTCATAAAATTTACATGCTGAAAAGATACTGTCACACACAAGCATCGCATTGCCACGACCGCTGATTAAGCGATCTCGCGTCTCCATGTCAAGGAGAATGTCCGCAACGATTTTCTCAAGCCTAGATTGGCTAGAAAGTACCTTACGAAGAGTACCCCATCGTTTCTTGAGTTGCGCTTTTGCAAGATCAGTTAAATTTTTTGTTTTTGATGTAAACCAAAGATCAATTTTGTCCTGCGAGGTTATTTTTTGATCAATATCTCGAGCTTCGTACTTCAAATCTAGCACGACTCCATCTTCAACGGCTTCATTAAATTTGTACGTGTGGATATAGGAGCCAAAAATCTCAATGCTTCTTTGCTTATCAGCTTTAAGTAGTGGAGTTCCGGTAAATCCGAGGAAAATAGCCTCCGGCAAAAGAGCCTTCATGGCATTATGCAAGTCACCTGATTGAGTACGATGGCATTCATCAACGAACACATAAAAGTCACCCTTTGCCATAAAATTGGGAGGGAGTGCCTTTTTTATTTCATCAATATAACTCTTGATGTCAGTGCCTTTTTCATCCTCATTCTTTCCGCCAAATTTATGGATCAATGAGCAAACAAGCCAAGGGGTCGTCTCATTCAAGATCGAGAGTAGATCTGCGCCGCTCTTTGTACGATAAATTTCTTCTTTGACCCCTTTAAAAGTTTTTTCAATTTGATCGTCCAAATCAGTACGGTCTGTGATGATAAGAACCCTGGCATCCGGTAGATTTTCGCGTATCCACTTTGCCAGCCACACCATCGTTAAACTTTTGCCTGAACCCTGTGTGTGCCAAATAATGCCCCCTTCACGGCGTTTTAGATAATCCTGCGCTGCACGGATTCCAAAATACTGATTAGGTCGGCACACCTTTTTTATGCCGGCATCAAAGACAATGTAGTCGTGAATGAGCTCTAAGAACCGCTCTTTGTTGCATACTTGGATAAGATGGCGATCGAGAGCATTCTTTGTGAGACTTTCCTCTTTCCAGGTTAAGTAGTATTTTTCCGACGTTTCAATGGTGCCATAGCGGAGACCTTCAGTATCACTACCGGCCATTACCAACTGCATCGTAGAGAAAAAGTGCTGAATGAAAATCGATTTTTGATTATCTAGGTTTTGTCGAATTCCTTCAGAAACTGATACGGTAGATCGTTTAAGCTCGATAACTCCTAAGGCTATGCCGTTGACATATATGACAATATCAGGTCGTTTTGTATACGCTTTAGGGTCATTTCCTTTGACGGTTACTTCTTCTGCAATTGCAAAATGATTGTTTTTGAAATTTTTCCAGTCTATCAACCAAACAGTCTGCATATTCTCGCCCACTTCAGGGCGGACTTTTACTCCGTAGCGCAATAGTTCATAGACGTCTTTGTTTCTATCATAGGAGCTTCTACTCCGATCACCCGCTGTTTTCTCGACGATATGAATTACTCGTTTTATTAGAGCTTCATCATATCCTTGTTGCTGAAAGTACGTTGTAAGCAAGCTTTCTTCAATGTTACTATTCTCAGCCCGTTCGCTCCAATCGCCGAGATTATGATATCCGAGCTCTTCGCAAAACAGCTTGATGACCCTTTTTTGAGTGATTTTTTCAATGTGTCCAACGGTCGTCATACTAGCCTGATCCTTCCTGTAAGCAATTCCTGCATCATCGCTTGCTTGATATTTCGAGTCTTATCAAGTTGCTGTTCGAGTGCGGTAATTTCTGTGTCCATATCGGAGAGGAGATTGGCGATGGCAGCCTGTTCTTTGAGTGGTGGTAACTTTACTTCAACGCCTCTAAGATTGTTTTTTGAAATCCCATAGACTGAGATACCGGTAGCAAGCCTAACTATGTCCGTGCGAAGAGATGGTATAAATTGAATATATCCTTTAAACCGATCTGCAACGATATTTTTATTCCCACGCAGCAGAAAAGTGTGTAACCCCGCTACTATTTTTTTATTGTTGATGTTTAAAATTTCAACGCTTTTCCCGATCCCTTCATAATCTTCAGACGCATCTGCTATTACAAGATCTCCCTCTTCTAGAAAGGGTAGGTTTTTTATCTTTTGCAGTTCAATGTAAGGCATTGTTTTTTTTGAACTATCTAAAAACGGCGATGTGCCTCCATGAATATCTCCATAGTGGATATATCCAATTTCACCATGGTCGGAAAGATCACTTCTTGGATTATTTGCAGTACTCAGAAACTGAAATACCTCTCCAATACGCCTCAGTTGCCACTCGCCGTTAAATCCGGGCAATCGTTCTTTGCCGGTAAGTAGTCGTTGCATGGTGGCTTGTTTGATGTTTTGCTTCTTGGCTATGAGCTGATTGAGGTTGGTAATAAGAGAGTCGATGTCGCTAAGAGCTGCTGCGATGACTCGTTGTTCAGAAAGAGAGGGAATAGCTAGAATGGTTTTAGAAAACAGAGATTTATTGACAATTGGTACGGCTTGTTTGCCTGCTAAGGATCTTATTTTAAGTTCTGCTGCACAAAGTGAGTAATACAGATATTGATATGAAAAATTTGGTGAAGGAAGAACCGCATTTATCTGTTGGTTTGATGTAAGTTCAATTGAGGCTATAGAGCACTTCCCGATAGTCGATCCTATGCAGGTAAAAAGTACAGATCCTCTCGGAAATTTTCTTGAAATTGCGTACCCAGCTTTCGAGAGTTTTTTAAAAGTGGTAACAATAAACTTCTCTTCAGTAATGTCCGCTGGACTGACAAACAGGTATTCACTGCCATAATTTGCTTGATTATGTGTAGGAGGAGTATTGCCGGTCGCTATAGAGGCAATATCTCCTAAACATTTCTCCTCCCAATCGTCTGGAATCACCCCCAACTCTGTCAGCTTGTAACCAGCAGGAAGTTCGATACTTTGCTCTTTCATATTTCCCAAGTCTTTTGTTTGTTTCTCTACAGTTATTGTCATGACTGTCCTAGTATTCTAAATATTAATTCCGAAAGAGGTCGTTCATAAAGGGAGACTAATAAAATAATTAGGCTTACAATTCCAGTACCAAGCCTTATCCATACCTGTTTAGATGATTGAGCGAGAAAGGCTAAACCAATAGACATTGCTAAAAGAAGGCATAAGGTAAATTCAAACATTGAATGGAAGTTTTTGGTGGAAGATATCCCCGAAGTAAAATAAGAGACTAAACCGCCTCCAGCAATTGATATAAGCGCAAGAAATATGGTGAGTATTTCAATATGTTTGTTATAAGATTCTTCTTGAACTTTCTGGATTTTATTTACAGTTTCGTCTTCTAATTTTTTGAGTCTGTCGATCCAACTTTTTTCCATCAATAAGCGTTCATAGACTGATTTAAGACGATCCTTTACTGTTTTATTTTTTTCTGTTTCTATTAATTTAATTGCTTCACCCAGGCGGTCATTTGAGGTTAAGAATGCAATAAAATTTTCTATTGCCCAGACTTTGAAATTGACAAGAATTTGATATGGCGATTCCTCATATAGTGATCCCATACGATAAATTTCTGCTTTAGGTTTTAAGGGAGGCAACATGTTGGACAATTGATCAAGTAAATCTAATCCATCTCTAAAATCTTTTTCATTATGCGGTTTATGACATCCTTTTTGAATCAATGCTGATGCAAGTAGCAATCTAGTTTCCAGAGATAAAGGATACTTTCCGCAAAGATCATGAAAGAATGTTTCTCTTTGTGGATCTTTGGGAATAGAAGGACCATTAAATATCTCATTTAAATAATTTATAGCCCAACCAGGTAGTTTGCCTTCCAACAAACTTTTGTCTGAGGGAAAATATTGGCTATAATTGATTTTTGTAATAAGTTCGTCATCAATTTTTTTGAGAGACCTTGCCAATTCAAAATCCGGTAAATCTAATTCTGGCGAAGCATATTCTAAAACTGCTTCAGTTAGGGCGATCTGCGCTGCTTTGGCATTATTATATAAAAACGCCTTAGACACATTTCCCCAAAGACTCATAAATTTATCTCTTCTTATTGCTAGTTCCGAATTACTGTCGATGTTCATGAATTCCTGTTAAATGTTATCTGTTGTAATTCTATTGACGAATTCCATTCATAAGCTGTCATGTATAGAAAATCATGAAATCGTATGCATGATGAATGCGTCATGTATAGAAAATTGATATTTCGTATACATGATAGACTTATCATGTATAGAAAACATCGATTTCGTATACATGATGAATTTGATGTGCTCCTGTTTTGCCGATCTTTACCCATGTGGAGCCTCCGGTTTTGAGCCCACGTTGAGTAAAAGATCAAATAAGGCATCATTCATGTAATAATTTTCTTTCCATTTTTTGTGCTTGGAAAGCAGGCCGATTCGTACAAGTTCTTCCAAATATTTCATTGCGGTTATGCGAGTCACTTGCAGCTCTTTCATCACGAAATCGATTTTAGTATAAGGATGTCGAAAAAGATTATTTAATAGATCTTGACTATAGATTTTGGGTAACTCTTCGCGCATCTTGTGTTTATAATTCTGCATAAGGTCTCTCATACCCTGTATCAAGCGTGTAGTTTGGCGTGAAGTTTGTTCGATTCCTTCAAGAATATAAAGGACCCAGGCTTCCCATTCCTGTTGCTCGCGTACTGCCTGAAGCAACCGATAGTATTCACTCTTATTCTGATTAATGTAGCGAGAAAGATAGAGGACAGGGGAATCCAGCAGCCCAAGCTTTACAAGATAGAGAATATTGATAATCCGGCCTGTGCGACCATTGCCATCGTAAAATGGATGAATGCTTTCAAATTGGTGATGGATCACAGCCATCTTGATAAGAGGGTCCGCATCGCTAAGAGTGTCATCATTAATGAATTGTTCTAAGTTGTTCATTAACAATCGAATTTGGCTTTCATCTTGAGGGGGACTATAAACAATTTCGCCCGTCTGGTCATTTTTTAGCACAGTCCCAGGAAGCTTGCGAAAGCCAGCACTATTCTCCACAAGAGCCTGTTGAATCTCTAGAATGTGGTTGTTGACGAGAAGCCCAGTTTTCTTAACTTTCTGGTATCCATTCTGAAGTGCAGCCGCATAGCTATACACTTCCTTGGCTGCAAAATTTGCAAATTGCTTTGCAGAAACGTCACTTTTATACAACTCGTCATGGGTTGTGATGATGTTTTCAATCGCAGAGCTGTCTTTAGCTTCTTGGAGGGATAAAGTACTGATCAAAATACTCTGGTTCGGGATGATACCGCTCACTCCCTTCAATTCTGCGAGTGCCTGATGCGCTTTAGCGAGTTTTTTCAGAATCGGCTTCGTCTCTAATTCAACAGTAAGTGGTAGGATTGGGATGGAATAACTCATGCGAAAACTCCTGTACGTTCTGATGCCATTGATTGCCAATCAAATCCCATCCTTTTCAAGTGGCTTCCGACCTTAAGTCGGTAGCTCTCTACTTCTTGTTCAAGAGACGATAAAGGAGCTGCATAACGTTCTGTAAGATCGCTAATACGCCCTGTCAATCGTTGTGAAATACATTCCAATTCTGTCTCAATACCTTTTGCAAGAGCTCTTAACCACTTATCCTCTACAACTAGATCCTTAATCTCGGACTCTGAAAGAGTGTGGTATTTAGCAAGAACATCAATTTCCAACGACTTTTGAGCATCCTTTAACCTCTTGCTTGCGACCGCTTCTTGGTCGATTAGCTCGAGAAATTCATTCAGTAGCTTGCGCTCTTCATCGGATTCAGAGTCATGTTTGATGGCAATAAGTCGTGCTTTGACACTCGCCTTGGTGAGTTTACCCTTATCATTCTTAGCGTCTTCGAGAAGCCCCTCCTCGCATCCATGCTCCTCACATAAAGCTTCTACTTGGCTGCTGATCCTATCACGATCAGCTTCGATACTATCAACAATTTGTTGCTGTGAAAGAAAATAGCGGTCAATGACAAGTGTTTGTGGGATCAAATCGATATTTGGTTGCCCATTTACCGAAGCTTTCCATCCATCCTGAACCAATATGTACACGTCGTCTTGCATCGTGCTCATCCAATAACTCATTAGATGTTGATAGATATCATAAGGATCCAGCAGTGGAGCCATTCTAAAAGCATCCAATAAGGTTTCTGATATTGTTTCTATGAGCTTTTTTGGATTGGTTCCAATATCTAAGCTTGTGAGATGCCAAGTATTGGCATTTTTCCACTCAGAAAAGAGAGAATTTACCCATGTGTTGAAATTATTGAATTCTGGATGTCCAAAAATGATGTTTTTAACGTTATCTCGTTGAATAAGTTGGCTATAGCCAGGACGATTAGCAGGCGTGAACAATGCTTGTCGTACACCGGGTAGCACCTTCCAGTAACGCTCTAAGTCATTAATATCTCGATTAGGGATCCCACCTTGTAAATGCCCTTCAATATCTTGTAAATCCTCTGTCTCAGTGCTATCAATGTAACGAGGAATATTGAGGTTGTATGCATTGGCTTCGATTTCATCGATAGAAACAAATCTGGAGAATTTAGCTAAACCATGTTGGTCATTAAATGAGTCCACAATTTTATGGATATCTTGGGCACGCAAGCGGTTCTTGTTCCCATCTTTTATGAATCCTTTGCTTGCGTCTATCATAAAAATGCCTTTACGTGCATTTGCCTGCTCTTTATCGAGGATGATGATGCAAGCAGGAATACTTGTTCCGTAGAATAGGTTAGCAGGCAGTCCTATGATTCCTTTGATGAACCCTCGCTTAATCAGCTGTTCTCGGATAGCAGCCTCCGCGTTTCCTCGGAATAAAACTCCATGAGGAAGAATGATTGCGCCTTTACCAGTACTTTTCAAGGAGGCTAGAACATGGAGTAAAAAGGCATAATCACCGTTTTTAGTGGGCGGAATACCATAGTTAAAGCGGTTGTATGTATCGTTATAAGGATCGAAACCATGGCTCCAAGCCTTTGTGGAAAAGGGGGGATTAGATACTACAAAGTCGAATGTTTTGAGTGTGTCATTTGATTGCTTGAAATGAGGGCTTGATAGAACGTTATCCTTCCAGATTTCCGCTGTTGGGCAGTGGTGGAGAATCATGTTCATTTTTGCAAGCGCAGCAGTTGCATTGTCATTTTCCTGACCATAGAGGGCAAGGTTTAATCCGGTATTCGAGCGAGCCTCATCATGAGCCTTTAGAAGCAGAGAACCTGACCCACAAGTAGGATCATAGATCGTTTGATCTGCGTTTTTTGCGGTATTGACTCCGATCACCTTTGCCATGATGCGCGATACTTCTGCCGGAGTATAAAATTGCCCTTTGCTTTTGCCGGATTCGGTCGCAAAGTGACGCATGAGATATTCATAAGCATCTCCTAAAATGTCATCACCATCGGAACGGTTATTGCGAAAGTCTAAGTCTGGCGTATTGAAGGTAGAGATGAGGTCAGAAAGGCGGTCTACTATTTCCTTCCCTTTACCAAGTTTATCGGCATCATTAAAGTCTGCTACGTCAATTACCCCCTTTAGCTCATTGGCTTCAGCAAGTCTGCCAATAATTTTATTTAATTTATCTCCAATTTCCTTATCACCTTTAAGGGCTACCATATCAGAAAAGCTACCACCAGTCGGAACTTCAATAAGAGCGTCCTTTTGACCGGCATATCTATCAGAGACATACTTAACAAACAGTAGGACTAAGACGTAGTCCTTGTATTGTGATGCATCCATTCCGCCGCGTAGTTGATTGCAGCTTTTCCATAAAGAGCTGTATAGTTCTGATTTTTTAATCGCCATGAGTTGCTCCTAATGCGCCTTGCAATTTTTCACTTTCCTTGCAAAGCAGATCGATTTGCCGCTTTGCTAATTTCGATGGTTTTGTTTGGCCATTTTCCCATCTATTTACGCTGGTAAAGCTAACACCAAGGCGTTGTGCTAGCTTCTCTTGACTCAAGCCCAGGCGTTTTCTCATTGATTTAATGCGCATGGAAATCTCGTCATTCATTTCGCTCATATCGATGGCTCCGTCGGCGGTTTGTTTTGCATGAATGATAAATATATAGCATACGCTATATCAACTGCAAGAGATCTTGTCTAAAAATATTTTTATTATTCAAATGTGAGAGTTTAGAGAGCTAGAATGGGTGTTCATTGATCACCTCCGCTGAATAATAGCCATGCTTCCAATTCGAGTTTTTTCCGCTTCATAACTTGCTTCCGATATTCCAACTGACAATTCAATCGTTTTGGTACAATGTTACGGATATACTTGAACAAGTCAGAGGATTTGGTCTCCTTCTGAGATGGAAGAATCTTTTGTCGGCAATGGGCAAGGATCATATCGAATTCAAAGAAATCATTAAAAAAATCTCTCTTCAGATTAAGCTTCTAATTGCGATGCCTGGAAATTAATACGCACCATCTTAATCAAACATCATATTTTCAATTTTCTTATCAGCAATTTAATTCCTCCCGGTAGGAACGCACCATTTGTCGTACGGTCTTTGCTTCGGCAATTGCCTCCTTTGATCGCATTCCATGTTTCCAAGAAGCCATTTTCTGAATTAACCTTCCCTCTGAAGTTTTCGAGCCAGTGCTTTTGCCTCCATGCAAGTGACAGCGACCATTTGCCATCGCAATGCGCCTGCAAGGTTGATGTTTATTTGTCCTTGCTTTTGCTCCACATGTACTCGAATCATGGGGTACCTCGCTCGTTTTTTTCATTACCCTCCCCCCCTCCATTAGGATATCATATTCCCAACAATCGCTTTGCCGCCATCATTCACATTAACATGTTGTACAACGACCTTTTGCTCGCCTTTGCGACGATAGCGTGCTAATGCTTCTGTAGTCTCGTTGTGAAGGCGAAGCAGCTTTATGGCGCATTTCATATTAAATTCGATCTGGCACATCATATCAGATTTTTCTACTCGGGATAGATATTGCATTCCTTGAGCATATAGAGCCGTACATTGCGCGCAAAGTTTGGCTTCCAAGGAATCTTTAGGCTCACAATCAGATAGAGACTGGTAGACAACATTTGTATTATGCTCCTTTCCATTGGCAACAGGCATTGCAGAGATAGCTCTATCGATGATGTCTTTCGCTAGATCTTGGTCATCAATGCCAGTTATTCGTGTTAGGGCACATTGTAACGCTTCTGCAGGTGATTGGCACCATTGCTCATTGGGATTCAAAATAATAGACGCCCTTGGCTTTTCCTGGCCTCCTTCAAGAATATACTGGATCGGACACTTCCCAAATTTCTTTGAGGAAGAGTTCTGTTCAATTTGATATCCTTTAAATCCGGGGCGAGACATATCAGCTTTTTCTGGAATGGTTGGTGTATTGTTCATGATATTTCCTTTGTTTGTTGACTTCAGTTTTTTACGGTATTGAGACCTGCTTCAACCCAACGTCGAAGATCAAGCCCAAGCTTAATTGCATCTCCAGGTCCTTTGCCTTCAGGAACTGGCCAAAAAAGTAACTGAGGATAGATCGATCGCCAAAACAGGTTACCTTTCATGCCACCTTCATCAAAGTCGAGGGCAAGTAAAATACGCGATGCGCGTTGGAGATATTGATGCAGTTCTAAATCAGGCTTCTTTTGAGCTCCGCCCAATGCGATCACACAGCAGATTTCATTTATCGCCTTAAATGTCAGCATGGCATCTAGCTCTGACTCCATAATAAGAACGGGTTTCGAGAGATCTCCATAAATTGATGGAACTTCCATGCTGCCAGAGACTACGACATACTTTTGGAATTTCTTCTCTTGTGGAGTGGGTGGATCTGGTCTGCGAATTTTAATTTTTGTCACATTGCCATCTGAAAGGGTGGGGATGACGATTCCTTGCGGCAACCATAATTTTGCGATGAGGCCGCTAGCATTGGGTTTCTCGGACAAGCCCCATGAGGAGCGATCACGCCAAAGTGTTTCAGGACAATATCCGAGTTTCCAATATCGAATTGACTCTTCATCAAAACCTCGTTGCTTAAGGGACGCAATGACTGCCGGATATTTCCAGATCAATTCATGACACCACTCCACAAATACCGATGTCTTGGACTGCCAAGTGCTGTTTGGGATCACTGCTTTTTTGAATGTCTTTTGTGGTCTAGCGAGGTCTGTCACCCATTCTCTTGGAGAAAGGGTCATCTGTACCTTCAATCTGGAGCACGCATCGGCATAATTTAGTCCAAGGAGGTCGCGGCAAAATTGAATACTGTCTCCTTTGATTCCACATTGACGACACCAGTAGTGACCCATACAATTTTTAGCTTGTTGATTCGGCCATACATGGAAACGGTCGGACTTTTTTCCTTTGCCGCCATCGCCGCACTTGGGGCAGGCGCAAATATACTCCCCTCCGTTAGTTTGAGCCACCTTCAAGGGTGAGAGTCCTGCTTCTCTTGCTAAATCCAGTAAATCCATAATTCCTTCGTTATTTTTCTATAGGCTGTTTTGCACGGGAACTTCGGGAACCTGGGAACAGGTTTTTGAATCTGCTAAATATCAATAGGTTAGCAGATTCTTTTTTGTTCCAGATGAGAGTTCTTTTATGGGGAACGTGGGAACAAATACTTATAAAACTCAATAATGTTCCCGCGTTCCCATTGTTCCCAACAAAAATTACCATTTTAATCCTCATCACCTAACACGCGATTGGTAAACATATAAACCCATTTCGCTCCCATTTGAGGGAGTCGTTTTTTGATTGTCATCCGATCTTTTCCACGAATAAGCCATCCCTCTTCAATGCAAACGGATTCGACGAGTCGCTTGTCAAAACCTGAACAGAATTCCATATTAAATACTTCAGGAAGAACATAATAACTGGTCTCATCCATTTCACTTTCGCGAAAGCCGGCTCTATTGGTGATCTTCTGATAAGGCATTTGCAACTGAGGGGAAGGTAAATCCTCTGAGTGTGCTTTAAAAGCGGCAATGTCGGCAAATCGACTCTCTCCATTCAGCTCAAAAAATCGACGGATATGCGTTTTAATCTGTTCCCTTTCAAGCAACCCAACACTTCCTCTTGTGAATAACCAAGCCTCAAAGCAGGATTTCACTCCTTGAAAAGCTTCTCCATCTTGCCAGCCAGTGATCCCCATCTTCGTTGCCAGTTCACCTGCAGCAGCTATGATGGCGAAACGGTTTAATACTCGAGCTACCTGACCGGAAGCATTTGGAGGAAAACACTCTCGCTCAAACTGCTGCATTTTTTCTTTGGTCAGTTTCAGGAACTCACTTTTATTGGCTATCAGCTGTTCAATAAAATGAATGGCTGCAGTCCCATAGAATTTTGTGGTTAACTCATTTAAGGCATTGGCAAAAGCATCACCAGTCGGATAGTGATGCAGATTCTCAAATGCTCCATATTTGCCCGTATCGGCTGGAATATCCAGTATGCGCACCTCTTGCCCCGCTCGCGTTTTTTTGCCAACTTGCATGAGATGCCCAGCGAGATTGGTCTCTCCGCTGGAGATGTAGAGTATGCGCCATTTGGCTGTGGGTTTGGAATCACCTGAGGCATCAGATCGCACCTTTTTGGAGCCATTAGCCAGCATATAGGTGGCTTCTCCAACCTTATCCGGATCGCTCTGACCCAATTCATCGAGGCAAAGCAAAGTATCGTTGTGATTCATGGCTATTCCCTCTAATCCATTAGTTGTGGCTCGCCATGTGAGAACGTAGTCTTTTCCACCCCAAGGGGTAGCAGCCACTCTTAAAATTGTCGTTTTTCCCAAGGAACTGGTGCCTTGAAAGTGTACGCCTCCGCTTTCGATTCCTAACGGTGTCAACAAAATGGAGGCAAAAGACATAGACAATGCAAAGACAAGCCTGCTGTTTCCAACACATAACTTGGGGATCTGCTGCCAGTTTTCCAAAGTTCCTTTCGTTGAAAAATGTCCGGCTGGATAGTTAGATTGAAGAATCACTCGTTCATTTAAGGTTTGTCCTATTGTCCTTGAAGGCAAGACAAAGCAGTCATGATGCCACCCGACATGAGGCGTGCATAATCCTCTTGCTGCGGGGCGGGAGGATTGAATGTATACCGTCAATTTTTGACGTGCCATTCTTCCAGGCTCTATCTCAAGCCCCTTTGATAGCAGCTCTCCCAGATAGGGATATCCTTCGCTGGCAAGCATGGACATGGGCATTGCCCACGTATGCATTCGTCCATCGCAATCGTGCCACTGAAGTAATCGCCCAAAATCTTCACCGTGCTGATTGCGTGTAACCGCTATAATTTCAAGGCGGGAACAGATGCGTAAGCGGATAGGGCTTTCATCTTCATCATCTTTAAGCTCCTGGTACCATAGACTGGTGTCATCCAAATAAAATCCAGGAGGAAGCCGCGTGAGTTCCCTCTCTCGTTGTTCATCGCATTTTTTCTCTATTTCTCGGACCCGATGTCGGATGATTTCGAGATCCGAATTTTGTTGAGAAATCTCCTCTGCCATGCTAATATTCATCTTGTCTTGTCCTTATAGATATAAGTTCATTGAGCTGGAATTCAATGGACTTAAGGTTAAATTGTGCGTATTTAGCTTTCATGCCTCGTCCTCATTTCTGGTGCGGACGAGGTATATTTTTTTTTGCCTTCCTCTCATAGTTTTTTCCCTCCGTTCTTCTCTTCGATGATTTGAAAAAAAGCAGGAACATTGACTAAAACACGACGACCCACTCGGAAAATGGCCTTATCAAAGCCATTGATCGAGGCATCCAAAATAATTGCTCTCAAAGCACTTTCAGATGGATAAGAGTACCTCTCACAAAATTGTCTAACTGTGATTAATTGAGCTTCTTTTACTGTCATTGCAACCTCCTCACTTGGTTGTTTTCTGGTTAAAGCTCAATTGTGAGGGTTAACGCTCTTTTTCTTAAGGGAAGAAAATTCGAAAGGGTAAGTGACTACCCCTTTCTCTCTATAAAAATGATGGAGCTGACTACCCCTTTCAAAAAAGCTCACTTACCCATTTTTCAGATTTTTAGTTTTGGGGCGGTATACCCTTTCAGCTCTTGGAAGAGGATCCGCCTCATCCACCCATTTTTCAAAGGTAGATCTTTTGTAGTCTTCTTCAAGCTCAATTCTATTTTGCAATACAGCTAGGACCAGTCTGTCAATAATGGTGTCTTGAGAAAGCTTGTTGTCTTGTGCCCATTCCCTTCTCATCCACTCCACAGCAATTTCCTTGTCGCGCACGCGGACATCAAAATTCGGACCAGCGGGAATCGATTGCTTTGCTTCTTTTCGCTTGGCAATCGTATGCGCAATATTGATTTCCAGCATATTTAAGAAGGTGTCGATGAGATTGAGTAATTGGCTGCGAGAAAGTGGATGATCTTCTGAGTTAGTCGAAGAAAATTGGCGAAGATAAGGGCGAATCTCTCCTTCAATGCAAAGTTTTTCCGCTTCTAAAACTGTGTTGGCTCGTAAAAAGGGTGGCTCTGACAGTTTTTTAGAAGCCTCATATTGAGATAAAATTTTCAGAAAATTCAACAGAGTTGCCGGATCCGTATTCCTTTTCTCTCTCCATTCACGAATATCTTTTGAAAGCGCAAATACTGAATCGACAGAGGATGGAAAAATAAACTTTTCAAAGCAGCCATACAAAAGATAGACAGCAGGAGGTGTTGACTGCTTGCCATTTGGGCCTATTGATAAAGGTGAGACTTGCCAGCAATCGACGCCATGACCGACCTGTTCGGCAAGTTCCCATCGATTTTTTATAGGTATCAAACCCTTCGCATTTTTTGGGAATTTAGGAACCATCTCTTTGAGGTCTCTCTTTGCTATCCCAATTACAACCCATCCTTCAAAGAGTGGATCATTGCCAAATGCTGCAACAGCGGAAACAGCAAACTGTAAATTCACTATAATGCTGTGCAAAAGGATAGCGGGTGATAGCTGATCTTTAGAATTTATGGATTGTTCTGCTCTTGCAATATTGTTTTGAACCAGTGGATGTGTTGCAAAGGGAGACGTTTTAAGTATGCCGATTTTTTCTGCGATCCATTCGATTGCTTTGGCCATCTCTTGCCTCTGCACTTTTTCTTGCCTTTTCAAATCGGCTTCAAGACCTTCCAATGATGGAGCGGTTTCTTTGGTTCGAGCAAGAGTCTGTAAAAATTGCGGCAAGTATTGAAGAATGGCGCCAGGGCTTTCCATGCGATGCATCATGCTGCGTTCTATGAGCAGGGTATCTGGTAAGTTTTTAAACATGTTTAATCCTTTTGGTTTTGATGATTTGATCCTTTTCCAAGCTTCTCCAAGAGGCTTCGTTTGCGCTCAAGGCTGCGATGGCAGTACACACTGGCCATCTTCTTGGTCTTCCATCCAAAAATTTCCTGAAGATCGCCTTCTGTAGCTCCTTCATTGGCAAGGTCTGTTGCGGCAGTATGCCGGAGCATATGAAAGACAAAGTTCTTGATTCCCGCTTCTTTCAAAGCAGTTGCAAAAGATTTTCGGATCGTGATCCCATGCTTTGTAGGCATGAGGCGGCGGCTCTTAAAAATAAATTCCTCGACGGCCTCTCCATAGGTCGGACATTCCTTTAAAACCTGAACGATCTCCTCTGTAATGGGAATTACGCGTTTATCGCCATTCTTGGTCTGCAGCATAGTTGCATAGCGAAGCTCAAAGTTAATGTCTTCCCACCGTAATTTCACGATTTCGCCATAACGCATCCCTGTGAGTAGCGCGAGATTGACAATGTGATAAAGGACTGGGTTCTTTGATTCCCGACATGCCTTCAGAAGCGCATTCTTTTCGCTGGCCGAGAGGCATCGGTCCCGTCCCTTTGATTCCTTTAGCTTTCTCACCTTTTGCATCGGATTGTCATCCATCCATTCCCATTCTTTAGATGCAACCGATAAAGCCCTTGAAAAAAGTGCCAAGTAGCGATTGACAGTTCCTGGACAGCGAATTGTTTTTTTCGTCGTGGTTTCGGATAATAATTTGTCCCGCACTTCGGCGATCGACGAGGGGGAGAGGTCGCGTAAAAGCATTGATCCCAATTCCTGTTTCCATCTCAAAAGCAGCTGGACCTTTTTAGGATAATAGATCGGATGCTGCGACACGCATTGTTCGATAAAGCGATCAATCAATTCACCGACCGTATGCTTGCGAGCTGCCGAGAGTCCTTTATAGCGACCATCTCTGATCGCAGCCTCAGTATCCTGAATCCATTTTTTCGCTTGAGTCTTGGTGCGAAAAGATTGACGTTGCGGTGGGTGGCCACGCAATCGAATTTCAGCGTGATGCATGACGCTCCCATCCCTTTTAGTTATCTCGCGGATCGTTCCCATATAACCTCCAAAATAAAGTATAGTACACTAGCACAAATGGCAAAAAACCAGAACAGCGGAAGCACAATCCGCCGAATATCAATCAAAATATCAGCCTGTAAGCATGTATGAGCTATAAGACATGCGGTTATTACGCACTTATTACGCAGTTCAAGAAAAATTTGACTGTTTTTTGCATGATTTGATCGGCTTTTGCCGATAAAGAGAATTGTTCGACGTTCCCATTGATCCCATGGCGTATTTAGTGGTATGGGAACGGTTAAATGAACTGTAAGTTGCTGAAAATGAAATGGAAAGGAATCGCGTTCCCAGAATTCCCATTGTTCCCACGAAAAAATAGAGAAGTAGGAAAAGATTTCAGAAAAATCGATCGATAGAAAGAGGTATTGTTTTGAATTGCGCTGGTTGTTTGTGGTCGATTGCGTAAAAATTGCGTAAAATGAGGTTTTCGCAACATTTGCGTAATGTGTAAAAACCCATTCAGAAGTATGTGTGGAAAAAGTGGGGCAAGCTGGACTTGAACCAGCGACCAGCGGGTTATGAGTCCGCTGCTCTAACCAACTGAGCTATTGCCCCAGGATGATAAGACAGACAAGGACGTAATATAGCAGCATAGCTCCTGAAAATCAAGTCCTTTATTTGCAATGTAGAATTCTTTGCAAAATGAGAAAAGCTGCAAAATTCTAAAAAGAGAAATTTATTTAGGAGAGTTGCTTTTTAAAAGCATTTCGGCACGTTTTTTTGTTAACTCTCCATAATTTTCCCCTCCAAATGAAAGACGTGATTCAAATGCTTTCTGCTTCCAAGATTCAGGCAAAATAATATACCCATGGGCATCGTTCGTGAGTCCAAAGATGGAAACATGGCTATAACCCAACTCTTGTCCTAATTTCTTGAGGTGTTGATCATAAACACAACTCAACTCCCCAGGTAGGGTAATAAAGGCATGAAGTCGATTTAAAATAATAATATTCATTTCAGTTTTGTATATATACTGCTCTGAGCTGAATATAAAAAAAATCTTGAATGATTGGCAAAAAA
>JBEPVL010000027.1:0-33801 GCA_041691035.1 Chlamydiota bacterium | reverse complement strand
GAAAGATAATATTTTTTATTTAAAAAGTGAATTTATTTTTTGGAAATGGTATAAGCTTGCCTTCTACTAGCAACATCCTCCCTCATTTCAACTGAATCATCTCTTTCCTTGCAAACACCAAATACATTCAAATCCATATAACCAACGGTAGGTTTATCAGCTAGAAATCCAACTTGCATTTCATATGTAAGGCTATCGTGAGGACGACCCATCCATCCAATATCCGAAGAAGGTTTAAATTGTGATTCACCGGTAAGCACGGGACGAGAAAAATCATCATCTATTTGGATTGACCCTGCTTCTTCAATAGAAGGAATGCTTGGAGGAGGAACGCTTGGCTTTTCAACTTCAGGTTTAGGGGGTGGAGAATTGAGCATTACAGAAATGTGCTTATCCGAGGAAATTAAACGCAGGTCTGCTGTAACAGCTTGGGCAAAAGATTCTAAATCACTAATAGCTTCATACGCGCCTTCTCGCAATTGCTTCTGAAGGAATTCGCTACACTTTTTGGCAATATCAGGGAAAACATACTTATCTTTCATAGCCAAGCAAACATCGTCGATTGTTTGGCGAATATCAAACGGAGCATCATCTGTTAGAGTCCTTAGGCCTATTTTATGAGTAGCTTCCATGGTTGATAAATTAATATCTTTGGCACCTGCTAGCCATAACCTTGCCTTGAGCTCATTCCCGGCTAGAGTTAAACTTCTTGTAGAATCGGCCGGAAGTTTCATGAAAAATTCTTTAACGAATTCGATTCCTTTTTCACTTCCCTGCAGAGAATATTCAACGCCTCCAATTATTACATTACTTTTTGATGAAACGCCTTCAGCTTGTTTCAAGCCTACATCATATTTTTGGCCGTCTAAATTAAAATTAATTTGAAGATCTGCAGGCATGAAAAACTCCTATATCCATATATTATAATCAAATTATTTATTTAAACTCTATATCATTATACTACATTCATTATAAAGTTAACATAGTTAATTGTAAGTATTATAAAAACTATTATAAAACGGCAATAGCGGAAAATCAAAGATCAAAAAACATGTAACTATTTGATAAATAAAATTATTTCCCTCATTGTATCGAAATTATTGGATTCGACAGTTGGTTTGGTAATGTTCTCTTATTTTTTCTTCTTGAGAGCATTTTGTTAAGTCAAATAGCCGATTAAGAAGATTAGAAAAGTATTCGTAAGCCTTCCTACTTCTTGGTGTTGTCTGTAGAAAATCGGGAGGAAAAGTAATCAGGTCTTCAGAGTCAATTGCAACTACGGTGACGCCCTTTAAATTCCCATTGGTCTGATTAAGGCGATGGATAGCCACATGTGTATTATTTGAAAATGTTATGTACATGCGGTTTTGTCCTCGTTTTCCTTGCCAGGAGCTATCAGGGCCAAAATAATATTGATTGTAAAATTGTGAAATTGCTTTTAGGCCTTCATCTGTTGGCAATTTTTCGATGAGATTCCATTTAGAAGTATGTTCAAAACCAAAACGTAGAGCTTTTTCTATTCCAAAGCATGAACTAAATTCGTCAGGAACAATCTCCTGAGCATAATTTCGATACCTGTTAATTTTTCCATTATAGGGATCCCAGCCTACACGCGCTGCGTGTGGGGGAAATAGGATGATTTGATCGGAATATGGCTGTAAAATTGCCCATAAGACTTGAGAGCGACACCATCCTCCGGAACAAACAGGGTAAACAGCATCTCCTGAATTTATTCGAATATTCGGTTCAGTAACTGATGATAAGTTGGAAATATTTTGTAAAACGCCCCCTTTTTGAAAAAAATCTTGTAAACATCTCTTTAATGTAGCTGAAGGCTCTTTTTCTAAATCTTCATCTTTTTTTAAAGGAAAGCCTTCCAAGCTGTTTGAAATATCTATCGGTGATTCAGAAATGGAATTAATCACTTTATTTGCTTTCGAAAAATCTTGTTCTTTCGTGATCCAATTGGGTATAGCGACTGCTATCATCCCGGCATTGGTTGCGGCCTCTATTCCTGCTTCAGTGTCTTCAAAGACGAGACAATGCTCAGGAGAAATATTAAGACGTTTCGAGGCCTCTAGATAGATATAAGGTTTAGGCTTGTTCTTTCCATCACTATCCGTGTAGTCCTCTAAATCATCAGAACCAGAAATGATTAAATCAAATTCATGTTCTAGCCCAATGTGTTTTAAATTCAAAAGTATTTCGTTCCTAGGAGCAGATGAAGCTATTCCAATCTTTATCCCTAGAAAGTTTTTATTCTGCGATAAATGGCGAGCAAACTCAATTGTTTCGTGAATTGGCGGCACTCCTTGTGCCTGCAACTCTTGATATTTTACACGTCGTAGATGAATGACTTCTTCGGGGATATCGAGCCTTTTAATCTCTTTCAGCATTTCATGAATTTTTTTTGAGCTGTGGCCTACTACCAGCTTATATTCTTCGACAGATAGCTCAATGTTTACGCTGGCTAAGGCATTTTGCCATGCAAGAAATTTTAAATATTCAGTATCTACTAACACACCATCACAGTCAAAAATAACAGCTTTAATTTCATTAGCAAATGGAGTTGAAATAGAGCCAAACAAGTCAAAACTCTTAAAAATCATAAAAAACATACCTAAGTTGAAAAAAATAGTTTTCATCATTCAACTCACCTCATACCCAGCAAAGCAATATTCTCCAGAGAAAGCTTTTGCAACGATCTGGTTCTTGTCAAAAGTTAAGATGGTGTAGATTGCAGGAACATTATCTCTTATGTTCGGACCACAAATGTTGTCTCCCATAGCTGGACAAGTAATATAAGGTATTCTATCTATCTGCTTTGTATGAAAGTAGTGCAAATGAGCTTGGAATACAGCTATAACATAGCCAGATTCTGAAATAACATTTCTAATCAATTCCTGATTTTCTAAAAATAGTGCCGTTTTATTTCTGTTATCAGCGGCTTCATAGAAAAAATTACCATTTACGTCATGATCATCGATCGCACAGTGCGTAAAAATGATTGTGGGACGGGTAGTTTGTTTTAACAGATTCCTTAACCAATTCAGCTGATCAGAAGGTAGGATGCGAATTCTATGATCTTTAGGGTCTAATTCTAACCCAAGCCAGATAAGAGTGAAATTATCAATATCTTTATAACCATAGCTTTTTTGATCAAATCCAAACTCTTGCCAAGCGCTTTCTATATCTTCCAAGGGCATTTTCTTCAGTTCATGATTGCCCAATAAATGTATAACTGGTGACTTTATTTTTTCAAAATTGGCAATTAAACGCCGATATTTTTTTAGATCAGATTCTCTTTCTTCACTTCGAATTAGATCACCTAAATTAATTAATACATCTGGCGAATGTTGTCGAATAATGTCTTGCAGAAAGCCTTCTAACATATCCTCAACTAAGTGCGAAGAAGCCCTCACTTTGCCATTATGCTCTAAGCATTTTCCAACATGAACGTCATTGACTACTGCAATTTTCATAAGCAGTTCCTAATAAGCTCCGCTGTTTGTTGAAGCTCTTCCAAAGGAGATACTGCTCGACTTCCTGGCCGGTATAAGAACACTCTGGGTTCATATTGTAGAATCCCTGTATCTCCTGCTTTTCGAGGGACGACATGCAAATGAAAATGAGGAACAGATTGACCAGCGTTTTCACCCATATTCCAAGCAAAGTTAAAACCCTCTGCATCAAAAGCCTTTTTCAGGGCCAGACATACAGACCTTTTAAGATTCAAAATCGCATGCCATTCTTCATTAGTTAAGTTTTCGCAAGTTTGAACCACTCGCAGTGGGCAAATTAGCAAATGACCAGGAACAATAGGTATGTTACTTGGAAATGCAAAAGCATGGTTGTTTTTAGCAACTATTCTATCTTTAATGGCCGGATTGTTGATTTCAAAACAGTTCATAGGTATCTCATCACTTGGTTTTGCTGATCAGCTCACTGATCTTCTTAAATATTGGTTCCTTTATCTTTCGATATCGCTCCCCTTCATGATTCGCTTCAAGAGCAGCTTGCTTCTTCAGTTCTGCGTATTCTTGTAGTTCTTGTGGATGGTTTATCAGATAATCTCTAAATCCGATGAATTCCTTCCACTCGTTATTTTCAGGATAGGTCAAATGAATGTGATATCTTCTATTTTCTTCTTCGGGATCAGGCAGATATATTATAAAATAAAATCGATCAGGAGTGCTAAAGGTGGGTTTGAATTCGTATCCTAGATTCTGCAGTTGTTTGGATGTCGATTCCATATCGTTTTTATTGACAGCGATGGCTATATCGATGATCCCTTTTCCGCCTAAATTTGGGATCGCAGTACTACCCACATGCTCAATTATTGAGGCTGTATTTAAATGAGATGCGATCCTTTCTTTTTCTTTTTGAAAAAGTTCGGGAAAAATCTTGCTATAGGGTTTGAAGACGTATTTTTTCATGAGACACCTATTCGTCTTTGCCATTCGTTTGCTTCAATCCGATACAGAACATGTTTTCTTAATGGATGGCCTTCAACGAGTTTAGGATGATCGAAGTCGTCTTTCTGAGAATGATGCATACCTATTTTTTCCATCACGTTTCTGGAGCGTTTGTTTTGCGTGGCTGTAAAAGACACAATTTCTTTCAAATTTAATGTTTCAAATCCATATTTCAAGGCAACCTGAGCGCCTTCAGTAGCGTATTCTTTATTCCAAAAATCATAAGCTAATCTCCAGCCAACTTCAACCGCTGGGGTAAAATCAGCGACGAAATTCACAGGAGCCAAACCAATATAGCCGATAAAATCAGCGACATCTGGAATTGACACAGCCCATAATCCCCAGCCTTGTTGTTTCATGGCTATGCAAATTCGTTTGGATAGCTGATCGCTTTCATCCTTGTTCAGAACACTGGGGAAATATTCCATGACGCGCGGATCAGCATTTAATTGAGCAAATGGCTCCAAATCTTCCTCGCTCCAAGGCCGCAAGATTAAACGCTTTGTTCTTATCGCATAATCACTCATGACAATATTCGCACCATTTAGGGGTTTTTGGAGGGATTTTAACAGGAAAAATGGTTGTTTGCTAGAAAAAATTAACAAATGAACTCTACCATGCGTCTAACGAAAAAGTTGTATAAAAGAAAAGGCAAATTCTGGCAAAGTAAGGCTTTACTCCTCAATGGATAAGATCTTTAAAAGATCGTTCTCAAGTCCTCATAATCTACTCGATTCCTTTATTACCCAAATATAAAATTAAAAATTTATACTCTATAAGTTTGCGCCTTCATTAAGGCAAGAGGGTGCTTCGTTTTCATACAATCCTTATTACGAATAATCTCAATAAATTGAGGTCTAGCTGTGAAGGTGATACGTCACTTTAGTTCTAGACAGTGGACTGGGGGTTGGTTGGAAATATAACTTCAGGTGAGGAAAGTTATGCCTACAAACAATGCAATCAATTTAAAATCGGCTGGGTTAGCTAAATATGACGGAGCCGGGACGTTTTCTGGGGTTCCTGTGACTAATCATGCTTTATTAGTAGGAGCTTCTTCTAATGGAATCACCTCGCTTCCATTGACAAATGGTCAATTACCTATTGGATCTAGTGGTAACGATCCTGTTGCAGCGCAATTGACCAGTACAGGAGGAACAATTACTTGGACTTTTGGTCCGGGGACGATTAATGCTGAAGTGGCTAACCCCTCTTCTGCTGCAAATACTTCAAACTTGGGGATTGGCTTAAATGCTGGAACATTTTCTATTTTGGGGGCGAACGGATCGGCTCTTTCTGTTTCAAATCCTGGATATGTTCAAATTCCTACTACCTCTGCTGGAACTTCAAAAGTATTACAGATTACAGCCAACCAGACATTTGTCGACCATAATGGATCAAGCACTATCAATAATAACAGTTTTGGAACTTCAGCAGCCACATGGACTAACGACACCCCTTTCTATATCTATGCTGCCGCTGATAGTACGAATGCGAACCCGATATTCTTAATCGCTAGAATTCCTCATCTAACCACTACCCCAGTTGCTGGACTGATTGGAAAGACAGGATCAGCGGTAGCGACTACTCAAGGATCGATGTTTGCCTTGGGAAATCCGACGGTTGCCAACTATGCAAGCCGTCCTTGTATCTGTATAGGAGCTTTCCGGATGACTAAACAGATAACAACAGACTGGACAGTTTCGGCCTTATCCAATACAGATGGAATTGGAAACTTTTTAGAAGGGGTTTTATTTACCTATGTCACTGGTCAAATGGGAAATTCATCTGGAAAATACTTTGCAAATCAAAGCAGCACAGCTCCGATATTTGGTGGTAATAACTGGACATATCGCGTTTCTAAATCGGGAATTTGTTTTGTGAGTCAGCAACATTCAATGAACGGTACGGGCTCTTCTGGTTCTGGATCTGATGGTTTGATTTGCTTCCCTCCTTATACGAGAAACACTGATTGGAGAGGTCAAGCATTTGGTTCGATGCAGTATACCGCTGGCAATCCATTTGTTCCTTTTTGCCCCTTAATGCTTGGATCAAATTTCATTCAGTATATTTTTAACAATTCAACAACGAATCCACTATTAAACAGTACTTTAACCAACGTCAATGGTTACTCATTTTACTGTTCATTCTGGTATGGAATGTCAACGACATAAAGGAGATGAAATGACAAGAGATCAATTCTTCGAGATTTTAAAGGGATTATTTCACCCTCAGATATTCATCAGTCCAACTGATGCGGCTTATGCTCTCATTAATCAAAATACCGTAGCATTAGAAGAGATGAGCAAACAGATCAAAATTCAGGAAGATAAGATCTTCACCTGGTTAGGAAAGTTTGATTCTGAGAAAGACGATGAGGGAAGACAAAGTATTGTCAACACAGTTTCAATGGATGTCGAAATCGATCCTAGCATGGTCGCTCTCGCAAATCCAAATAATGAAAAGGTTTACTGATAAGTATTGTATAAGTCTTGTCGAAAGGTAAGAATTTATATGAAATGTCTACGAACTCTGCCGAAAACAAAGGAAATAAACTCTAAAAAATGTGATAATCCCTCATTTGAGACATCGATATAAGGATCATATGACTAATACCATCAATGAGCTCGGACAGCCGGTTGGCTTTGCTGTAAAAAATTTTATTGCGCCCATTCGTCCGGATTTTAGTATGCATGTAGGAAACTTTGTTCGTACAGAGCCAATCTCCATGGTACATGTGACTTCCCTTTATGAGGCGTTTTCAATTGATTTGAAAGGAAGCAATTGGACCTATATGCCATATGGGCCATTCACCGATCCAGTAGAATTTGCAGAGTGGGCGAAATTAACCTGTTTTGGAGAAGATCCTAAGTTTTATACGATTTTTTTAGGAGACAAACCTGCTGGTGTTGCGAGTTATTTAAGAATAGAGCCAAAAGTCGGATGCATAGAGATCGGTCATATTCACTTATCGCCGCTTTTACAACGAACACGTGAAGGTACTGAAGCTCTATTGTTAATGATTGAATGGGCATTTGATGCTGGATATCGTCGCCTTGAATGGAAATGCGATGCGCTCAACGCACCTTCTCGACATGCTGCCCAAAGGCTTGGGCTTTCTTTTGAAGGTATTTTTCGGCAAGCTACGATGTATAAATCACGAAATCGTGATACGGCATGGTATGCTGCAACTAGCAGAGATTGGCCAGCTCTTAAGAAAGCTTATCAAATTTGGCGCGAGCCAGAAAATTTTGATGCTGATGGTCGAGAGATCAAAAAGCTTTCAGAGCTTACTTCTGGTGTATTAGTAAACTGCAGTTAACAGTTTTCAGGATGGCTTAAGATATACCTTTAAAAACTGGAAAAACGTCGATGTATTTTGACTCTGGCCAGATTTTTTTTAAGTGAGCTAGCATATGTATTGAAGCCTTACAGAATTTGGGAAGATGGCTTGTATTCTTTGAGCACTCTATAAAAGCATCAAGCCTTGATAAAATTCTTGGTCGGAATCCATTTTCTTTTGGATCCCATAGTGAATCAGAATCTAGAGGTCCAGTTTGGCAAATCAATTCACGATTTACATCCATTTTACTTATTGTTCGAATTAACCAATATGCGCATGCATAAGTTAATTGTTTGTTATAAGCAATATCGTCGATTGATGCTGAAATTCCTTTTTTTAATTCTTCTCGATAAGCAGATTCCATTTGGTACAGAATAGTTTGAGGAACTGCTTTAGAGCACCAGCAGCTGGGCATGCTCATGCGCAGATACACTCCATCAATTAGTGCGTTTCCAAAATCACCAAATTCAAAATCGATAAGCTTAATTTCATTACCTTGATAATAAACATTATCTGGACAAGTATCACCATGCAGAAGGACATGAAAGTTACCTTGAGATTTAGAGTACTCAAGGACATCTTGTATTTCTTCCCCTAATTCTTTTGAATCATCCCCTATCAGTACTTTAAATTGATTGAGCATATCAGAAACATCAACTTCTGTGAGAAAATTAAACCGCAAAGCTTGGGGATAAACGCGGTTTAAAATAGATGTAAACTGGTTAGACTTTCCTAAAGTATCTACCTGCATTTTGGCTATTCGGCGTACATAAGCAAGTAAGGCAGATTTTGCCTCTTGAACATTAGTAATAGAGGGTGAACGAGTCAATGGCCCAACAAGGCTTGGATGCGAGAGCCCTAAATCTTCAATCAATATAAATTTATGTTCCAAGCTTCCAGCATAAAAAAGTGGCGCATGATCGCTCCCTATTTCTGTAAGAAACTCGATCCCTGCCCAATCATGTGCAAATCGACTTAACTTTTCTATTTCAGTTTCACTTTTAGCAGAGGAGTCAAATTTGTTTCCTTCCATCGCGGTTTGCTTTAAAATTATAGTTTCAGGCATCCCTGCTTGGGGATTAGCAATCAATAATCTCAAAAGCATGTTGCGTCTATCAGGTTCGCTAAGCTGAATAACCTTTGAAAAGTTGACGGTATTTTTAAAATACAACGACATTAGCTTGGAAGCTTCGTCTATTATTTCACGTAAATGAGCGGTAGATTCATCTAACATTTTTGCAACACCATTATATTTACTGTTTTGTATAAACAGTTTTCTCTTTTGTTTGATTAATAATAATTAATTCATTTACGGTATCTGATGAATTCACAAATTCTATGACATCCTCACCTTGTCGCATGAAATATAGATATTCACTTTCAGGATGCAATTCTATGCAGTGAGATCCATTTTTGAAATCAGCAAATAATTTGCCTGCTAAGACGCTTATTTCTATTTCGGCACCTTGATGTGTAAAACGTCCACAAAAACTAAAAAAGATAGCAGGATCAACTGTGATCTTTTGCTTTTCAATCGGTTTGAAATTTGGCCATCCGTAAGTATCAGCCACGCTATTGGTAAGTTCCTCAATTAAACCAAAAGCACAATCATTATTTACCATGATGACAACGCCTTGATCACGATTAGCAAATCCATAAAGGCTCGCAATAAATCCTTCATCCCTACCATTGTGATGGAATACCAGGTCCTCTGCATCATATTTTATAAACAATCCAAGACCTGATGGACTTTCTTTATCAAGAAGTCTCTGCTTGGTGATCATTTCCTTAACAGTGTCGAAATTTAAAAGTTTCGTCTTTTCTTGTTTTAGCGCGGATTGGATGTATAAAATGAATTTCGCTAAGTCTGTTGGAGTTGACCACAAACCTGCAGCAGCCATTTCTGGATACAAATTCCAATTCCCTTCGACTTTTTTCCCATTTTGCAGATGACCATATGCAGCAATTTTAGTATGATGTGGAGATAATGGCTGGTTAAATGTACTCTCAAACATACCTAAAGGATTAAGTACGTTTTTTTGCATCCAGACGTCAAAGTGTTCACCTGTGATATCTTCGATCAACAATTGAATAATTGTCGTGCCGCCACCTGAGTAACGAAATTCGGTGCCCGGCTCTATAATCACTCTCACTGGATCTGTATTTACAAGAGGCTTATTGCCATCTAATATTTCTGTAACGGATGGAATTGAATCATCTACAGAATATCCGGGAAATCCATGAACACAGGTTCCTGCGCTATGAGAAAGTAGGCGCCTGAGAGTGACTTTTTCTGTTTTTGTGAATTCATTTTCAGGAACTTTCCACGATTTCAAATAAATATTTACATCTTCATCCAATGTAATTTTTCCTTGTTGCACTAACAATAAAGCTCCAAAGGCTGTTATTGATTTGCTAATAGAGCCAGCTTGGAAGAGGGTATGTTTGTTGATAGGGCCAGCTTCATGTCTTGTTGTGATGCTCCCATATCCCTTGGACCATATAAGGTTTCCCTTATCGATAACCGCAATACTCACACCCGGGGCATTGTAATATTCCATTCTATCTAAGATATTCATTTTTTCGTTCTGGCCATTAGCAATTAAAATTGGATAGCGCAGTCCATTTTCAACGGCAATCTGATCATTATTTTCCTCGGAAAATCCAAAAATACTAAAGGACATAAAAATAAGTGTTAATACTTTATTCATTCAGGAAGCCTGTAATTTATTTTTTAAAACTATTTAAAGTGTTTGCTTGTTGGAGAGCTGCTATTGCTAAGCTATAAAAAAATTGTGAAGTAGATAGGTTGCCATAACATTTATTGGCAAGGGCTCTGACATAGTATCCCCAATTTTCCAATGGAATTGAATCATCAAAATCATTTTTTCTTGAATGAACCGATATAAAATAACATGATGTTGATATCCGAGCGAAGTTGATCATTTTAGTTAATTTATAACGTTTTACTTCTTCAAGATATGGATCTCTTCCAAGATAATTTTTCATTAAAATGAATTCCATTTTTTCGTCATAATCATGAAAAATTGCAAAATAGCTCAAATCATAGAATGGATCTTCCCAATTGGTTCCTTCCCAATCAATGAAAAGAACACCTCTATTTGTAAGAAAAATATTTCCTGGATTTAAGTCATTATGAGTGTTGACTGAATAGGATGAAGACATATTTTGAATTTCCTGATGTCCTTTACGAATCAACTCAATCGCTTGTGTTGTTTCTCTTCGTATTTCCGGATAATCCAAGAGTGTTTTGTAAAACCCCTCCATAATTTCATTTCGAGGAATACCATGATAGGGGTTCTTTGAGATCGTATGGGCCTTGCGCAAAGCATTCGCAATTTTTACGCAATTTTCACTTTGATTTGCTTGCTCGATTGTCAGTGTATTTTCATTAATATATTCAATTAAAACCATTTTATCTTCAGGGAAGGATTGAAAAACAATTGGTGAAATACCAGCATTTGCTGACTCCTCCATCGCAAACAATTCACACTGAAATCTCAAAGAAGATGCTTTTTCATTGAAACGCAAAACGTATTGATTTGATTCTAATTCGATATAGAAATTAGCAGAACTATGACCGCCTAATAACGGTGTTATTTTTATATTGCTACCAACTTTATTTCCGAAATATTGATCTACTACTTTTAAAACGTTAGTCGGCACGACTGTCTCCTGAGAAATTTCTGTTAAAGTAGAAGACTGAGCATATCCCCTTAACGAGAAACAAATTAAACCAAGATAAATTAAAAATATTTTCATTATTATTTTCCTACTCATTCACACATGGAAGGCCATCAAAATATCATCAATGTAGTGATTTGCATCTACCTTGATTCTATTTTTGAGCCGTCCCTCCTTCTAGAATCCATTCATAGGCGGTATTTCATGATTTTCATAAGGATTCGATTGAAAAATTTCTAACAGATCATAACACTGATCGAGAGGAATTTCTAGAGAAAAAGATTAACAAATACTCTTTACTTTATGTATACTGGTTATTTCCCGAACAAAACCAATATTTCCAGCCTGTCTATGAAAAAATACCGTCCAAAGAAATTTGCTCTGATAGGACTTCCTGGGAGTGGCAAATCCACATTCGCAGCCAAGCTGGGTGGTCTTCTTCGCATCCCTGTGCATCACTTGGACAAGCATATGTTCGAGCCGGGTGGAAAAAAAAGAGACAAACAGGAATTCATAGAGATTCAAAAGGCGATGCTAGACGAAGAAGCCTGGGTTGTTGAGGGATGCTCGTTTTCGACTTTCGAAATGAGGTTTGCCAAGGCGGATGTTTTGATATATTTTTATTTTTCACGTATGGTCTGCTTCTTGAGGCTTTTCAAAAGATTGTTCAATTACAAAAGCGACTTCGGTGGCTTAAGAGCAATTACCTGGGAGATTTTGAAATACACATGGAACTTCGATAAAGAAAAAAGGGCTAGGATCGAAGAGCTCAGAAAAAAGTATCCCCAGACTGAGTTTCTTATTTTTAGAAACCAGAAAGATATCGATCTGTTCTTAAAATCCCTTTTAAAATAGAGAAGTTTTTATAACATGAGGCTGAATTTTAATGTTGTTTTCTCATGAAGCCCTATCTCTCAATGGAGGCAAGCCTCTAGTGTATACAGCGATGTCAAAACATTATTTTTATTTCCGCATGTATATTTCTTGTTTTGTGTTAGAGAATGGCATGGTTCCATTAAATCCGTTTATGCTGTTTGATTATTTTTTATTAGATAAAATTGATAGAGATTTAGTTAGAAATGCCAACAATTCAATCGTTTTACGGTCTGATCAAGTGTGGGTTTTCGGGCCTATTTCAAATGGCGTTTTGGCTGAAATCTTGTTAGCAAAGAAGGCCAACAAACCTGTGGCATATTTCAAGATCGATAAACCACATAAAATCCTTCCTGTAAATGTGGATATGGTGGAAATGGAAGACGAAGTAGAACAATTCAGGCATCTTTTAGAACCAGTTGAGGTCCAAAATTGATTAGAGCAGTTTTAATTCATGGCAATGGTAACAGCAAACCGACAGATAACTGGCTGCCTTACCTCAAAACGGAGCTGGAAAAGCTGGGTGTCAAAGTAGATGCGCCTCAGTTTCCCGATACAGAATTAGCAAGAAGCTCCTATTGGCTGCCATTTCTGGAGAATGAATTGAAAGTAGATGAGAATACGATAATTGTAGGACATTCTTCAGGAGCCATTGCAGCTATGCGGTATGCAGAAACTCATCGAATTTTGGGTTCAGCTTTAATAGGAGCGTACTATACCAATCTTGGGATAGAAGCGGAAAAATTAAGCGGATACTTCGACTCATCCTGGAATTGGAAAAAAATTAAGAAAAATCAAAAATGGATCATCCAATTTGCAGGTGCAAATGATCCATGGATTCCTATCAAAGAAGCTCATGTTATTAGGGATCATCTACAAACAGATTATTATGAATCGCCGGATCAAGGCCATTTTGGCGGAGACTATTACAAAGAAACTTTTCCTGAACTTCTAGATGCAATCAAAAGGAAAATTGGGAAATAAGTATATGATTTTACCGGTCTTAAGGATAATTTTTTGCATGACAGCCATTTTTTCGAATATACCTGCATTTTCTTTCGCAAATAGCCCAAAAGTTGTTGTGATAGGCGGAGGCATAGCTGGATTAACGACAGCATATCGGTTGCACAAAGAAGGGATGAATACTGATCTCTATGAAGCACGTGGCCGAGTTGGAGGTAGAATTTTTACAGCAAAAATCAATGGCCGTATTGCAGAATTGGGAGGTCAGAACATTACCGACGGAGGAGAAGCTGCCAATCTTAATCGCTTGATTGACGAGTTTGGATTACAGCGTGCTTCGAGTCGTGTCTATTTAAAACACTCCTACTTTAATGGAGTAGATCTAATTCCGATTAATGAGATCTTAAAAAATAGAAAAATTGATCCTGATGCTCTTAAGAAAGAGCTCGATAAGCTAGCTTTGACATCTCTCAACATGAAAGAGATTTTGGAGCAAATTGTTAGTTCTCAAAATCCTCTCTATAAGATTCTAGCAGTTAGGATGGCTGCCTATGAGGGAGGAACTATTGAGAAACTATCTCCACTTTATACGGAAACGTTATTTCATATGCTTTTAGGCGGAATATGCTCTGTTCATCAAGGCAATAAAGAGGCAGATACATATGTGGATTTGGTAACAGTTGAAGGCGGGAATTCCGTACTCCCTCAAAAAATGGGAGAATTGCTTGGACCAAAACTTCATCTGAATATGCCTTTGACCAAAGTTACAAAAAGTGAAAATGGCTCATTTCAGCTGACCTTTCAAAATGGCATAGAAGTAGAGGCGGATATATTGGTTTTAGCAATCCCCTGCTCTGTCTATGAGCACATCACTTTTGAGGAAGGCATCATTCCTGATTCCAAATTAGAGGCTATTCGTAAAGTTCAATATGGCGCAAATGCTAAAATCATGGTTCCTTTTACAACCGATCCTTTAACTACGACAGGGTTAGTGGGTGATGAGATCGTTAGCTTTTTTGACCGGGCTCAGCAAATGCTCACGGTTTACTATACTGGAAAGACTAGCCTATTTTCTCCTCAGACGATTGCAAGTTCCTATATTCAAGCGCGTTCAATGATTGAGTGCGGGTTTGAAAATTGCCCGTCTTTTACGACTCCCATATATGCAAAAGATGAAGCTAATCTCTCATATGAAGGACCTATAGGGTATAGTTGGCCAAATGATCCTTATGCCAAGGGCACTTACTCATATATCGCAAGCGGCCAGGAAAGTGTTCTTACCGCCACAGTAGAGAAAAATGGGGAAACATTTAAAACATTATTCACCCCCCTTCACCAGAATCTTTATTTTGCTGGAGAACATACTTCCATCCTGTTCGACGTGCCAGGTACAATGGAAGCCGCATGTGAATCAGGGGAGCGGATAGCAAGAACAGTTTTGCAAAATCAAGCACACCATAATATAGCTGAGAGAGCTCATGAAATTTATAAAACCTCCGAATCTGAAGCATGGCGATAAAATAGCTATCATTTCCCCTTCTGCAGGGCTACCGCATGTATTTCCTTGGGTATACGAACAGGGGTTGAAGCGAATTAAAGAGGTGTTTCAACTTGTTCCAATAGAATTCCCTACTGCTCGTCAAAGCCCTGAATATCTTTCCAAAAACCCAAAAGCGAGGGCTGAAGATATTAATACTGCTTTTGCCGATCCCTCTATTAAAGGAATCATCGCGACTATTGGCGGAAATGACCAGATTAGGATTCTTCCCTATCTGAATAAGGATATAATTTCCGCAAATCCCAAAATATTTATGGGGTATAGCGATTGCACAAACTTACATCTCTTTCTTTGGAATTTAGGCATGATCTCTTATTACGGAGGTGCGGTCATGACTCAATTTGCTATGGGCGGTGGGATGCAGGAATATACAATCAACTCGATCCAAAAAGCACTTTTTAGCCATCAAATTGGTGAAGTGCGCGCAGCGCCTGAATGGAGCGATGCTGATTTAGATTGGGCCGACCCTCAAAATTTAAGCAGAAAGCGTCGAATGTACAAAAGCGATGGATGGCATTGGCATAATAATCAAAATGGAGTCATTGAAGGACAGTTATGGGGAGGTTGTCTTGAGGTTCTTTCCTTTCATTTATCGGTTAGAAAATATTTACCCGATTTTGAAAAACTGGAAGGCACGATACTTTTCATTGAAACTTCAGAAGAAATGCCCGCTCAAGAACTTGTGTATTGCTTTATAGCGGCTTTGGCTGAAATAGGTTTGTTAAAGAAGTTCAAAGCTATTTTGATGGCTTATCCAAAAGCGCAATTTTGCGGACAGCAACCACCGGAGGGAAGAGAAGCATTTATATTAAATCAGCAAAATGCCGTAATCAATGCCTTAAGAGATTATGAATCACACACCCCTGTTATTTTTAATATGAATTTTGGCCACACGGATCCCCAAATAATTATTCCTAATGGCGGCTCAGTAACGATCAACTGCACAAGCAAAACAATTCAGTTTAGCTGACTCTATCCCTATTTTTTGTTCAATATGTCTTTCTTTCTAATAGGGAAACAGCTGTTTCCCTATTTAAAAAATACTAAATATTAGCTACTTGCAAACTTCATTTCTGCCCATCTCATGTAAAATGGACAGATGCACTTTACCAACTGTATGTTCAATATAGATGCAAGAAAATGAAAAAATCTGACAGAATGAAAATTCTTTAATAATATCAGAGGAGCATACCTATATCGATGACTACACAATTTTTTAGACCAAGAGGAAGGCCAAAGCATAAATTTGGCGCAATTCCTTGCGAAAGGGATGGTAAAAAATTTCCTTCGAAATTGGAGCGAAGATATTACGATAAGCTTCAAATCCTTCAAAGAGCAGGAGAAGTTTTGTTTTTTTTAAGGCAAATCCCATTTGATCTCCCTGGAAAAGTGCGATATGTCTGTGACTTTCAAGTTTTTTATGCGAATGGTGAAATAAGTTTTATCGATACCAAAGGAAAAGATACGGCTTTAAGTCAGACAAAACGAAAGATGGTGGAGGATTTGTATCCAATCACCATTGAAATTGTCAGCAAAGTTTAATCAAGCCATTAGGCTTCTACTCAATTACTCTCTCTACTCTCCTTTCTCAATTACTCTCTTAAAGCTAACTACCGATTTTCTATCGTTTTTTACCAACTTGGTATTTAGAAGAAAATTGGTTTACAGATCTTGTACAAGAAAAAAAAATAAATCAGAGAGATGAAAGATGGCAAAGAGCACAATCAAAAATGCGGAGGCTCAGGCAACCGAAAGTGAGACACCAGCACAAGAAATTATTTTAGATGAGTTGGTATGGCATACGGAAACCAGGCGGATCAAAGATTTAAAAGATCATGAAAAAAATCCGCGCAAGATCACAAAAGATCAGATGGAAAAGCTAAAGCAATCTTTGAAAAGCTTTAACTATGTGGAGACCATCGTAGTCAATTTGGATAACACGATCCTAGCCGGCCACATGAGGGTCAAAGCCATAAAAGCCCTTGGACGTGGAAAAGAAGAAATTGAAGTTAGAGCTCCCAATCGACAGTTGACTTCAAGGGAAGCTGAAGAATATCTCATTCGTAGCAATAAGAATTCAGGAGAATGGGATTGGGAACGATTAGCTAATGAATGGGAGGTAAAAGATCTTTTCAATTGGGGATTTACAGAAAGTGAGCTTCAATTCAAAGACCCAGAAAAGATTGAAGCGATTGATGATGGTTATGAAGAAGAGTTACCCGATGAACCTAAGTCCAAGCCAGGTGATATTTATGATTTGGGAAGACATCGCTTGATCTGCGGATCAGCCACTATTTATAGCGATATCGAAAAAGTACTTGAATCGGAACTGATTGATCTTGTCATCACAGATCCCCCTTACAATGTGGCTTACAAAGGGGGAACAAAAGACAAGCTTACCATCAAGAATGATGATCTTTCAAATGAGGAATTCGAATCCCTCTTGCGAGATTTTTATGTGAATGCTTTCGTGTTTATGAAAGAAGGAGCAGGGATTTACGTATTTCACGCTGATTCCGAGGGAGAAAGGTTTCGTCGGTTTTTTCGAGAAGCCAATTTAAAAATGACACAATGTCTTATCTGGCTTAAGAACTCTCTTGTTCTTGGACGTCAAGATTATCAATGGCAACACGAACCAGTTCTTTTTGGGGGTAAGGAATATAGCGACCATGATCCTGTTCTTTACGGGTGGAAAGAGGGAGAGAAGCATCGATGGTATAATAACCGCAAACAAACCACCCTTCTTAAATTTGATAGACCCCAGCGAAATGCTGAGCATCCGACCATGAAACCTATTCCATTGATTGGCTATCTTATCAATAACAGCTCAAAGAAAGACGATATTGTTTTTGATTTCTTTCTTGGATCTGGAACAACGCTAATCGCGGCTGAACAGTTGGACCGCAGATGTTTTGGTTGCGAGCTCGATCCAAAATATTGCGATGTCATTGTCGATCGATATAGGAAGTACAAGCTTCATAGAAATGAGCCATGCGACATTAAGTTGAATGGTGAAGATTATGCCTAGAAAGCCTACAGGCCGGCCCAACGGTCGGCCTAAGAAAATAGTCAAACCACCAGTGGACCCGAACTCTCCTCCTGCGGAATGGAAAGGAATTGTACCAGCAAAAGAAATCAATCTAGATCAAGTACTTTATTGGACAGAAATGCAAGCTACGGCTGAAGAAATTGCGGGTTCGTTTCGGGTCAGCGTCGATACACTAGATCGAAGATTAAGGGAGGCTTTTGGTATGGGTTTTGCGGAGCTAAGAAAAAGGTGCAATGGGCGTCATAAACTCTCCCTTCGCCGTTATCAATTTCAGCAAGCTGAACGCAGTGCAACCATGGCTATTTGGCTTGGTAAAATATGGCTTGGCCAAAGAGAAACTATTGTTACGGAAACAATCGTCAAAGGAGAAGATCCTGTTCAAATTTACATTCCCGATAACGGCAGAGGCGACTGCATAAAAGAAAAGGTGGAGGAGCCAGATGCCTAAAATCAAACCTCAAAAAGGTCCTCAATACCAATTCTTGAATGCCTCAGCGGATATCGTCATCTATGGTGGAGCTGCTGGAGGTGGCAAAACGTGGGCTCTTTTAATGGAATGCTTGCGACATAGAAATGTTCCTGGATTCTCTGCTGTGATATTCCGAAGGAATAGCACTCAAGTACGAAATCCAGGTGGCTTATGGGATACAAGCTGCGAACTTTTCGTGCATGCGGATGGCACTCCTAAACAGTCGACTCTTGAATGGGATTTCCAAGGAAATGGTAAAGTCAAATTTGCTCATCTTGAGCATGATAAAACACGTTTTGACTGGCAAGGCTCTCAGATTCCTCTTGTCGGATTTGATGAGCTCACCCATTTCTCCTGGCAGCAATTCGTCTATATGCTTTCGAGGAATCGGTCGACTTGCGGAGTAAAACCTTATATTCGAGCCACGACTAATCCAGATACTGATTCATGGGTTCGGCAATTTATTTCCTGGTGGATTGATGAAAAATCAGGATATCCAATCCCATCACGCAGTGGAAAGACTCGCTGGTTTTTTATTCAGAATGATCAAACAATCTGGGGGTCTAGCCGAGAAGAATTGTTAGAAAAGGATCCGCATTGCCTACCGAAGAGTGTTTCCTTTGTGGCATCCACTGTGCATGACAATAAAATCCTGCTTGAAAAAGATCCAGGATACCTAGCCAATCTTAAAGCCCTGCCTCGTTTTGAAAGAGAGCAGTTGCTCATGGGAAATTGGAATGTCAGGCCGACAGCAGGTATGTTTTTCCAGAGAAGCTTCTTTGAAGTGGTCAAAGCTATTCCAAAGGGGGGCTTAAAAGCTGTCCGTTATTGGGATCGAGCAGCAACGAAAAAGACAGAAAGCAATGACCCTGACTACACTGTTGGTTTGCGTCTAGAAAAGGATAAAAATAACGTTTTGTACATCACTGATATGGTAAGAATTCAACAAAGTCCTTTAGGTGTTCAAAATGCTATCAAAAATACGGCGAGTCAAGATGGCGTTGCGATAAGGATTGGCATCGAGCAAGATCCTGGTCAGGCTGGAATAAGCGAAGCCGATTATCTAGTTAGAATGCTTCAAGGGTATAATGTGAAGACATTCAAAGCTACCCAGGACAAAGTAACAAGAGCCCTCCCTGTCTCTTCCCAGGCAGAAGCTGGAAATATCAAAATCTTGCAGGCACCATGGAACGAAGACTTTTTAAGAGAGGTAGAAAATTTCCCTGAAGGAAGCCATGATGATATTGTTGATGCTCTGAGCGGTGCTTTTTTGATGCTAACAGACTCAACATACGATCTTACAGCTCTTACAACCCTTTAGTTTGTCTTGCAGCACTCTTTTTCGTATAAGTCCCTGATTGCATCGCAGGCAATGATAGATCGGTCAATCTTTCTGTCTTTGCGCAAACGATGGATATAAAGCTCGGTAAATGCCTGTTCGGCTTCTTCTGTGAGATAAATGGTGGCCTTTATTTTTTTCTTGTTTCGGCGCTTGACCACTTGTTCATCTTGGTTTCCAATCTCTTTGGCGGTTTGATGCATTAGCTCTTGAGCTTCTTCACTCATGTTATTCCTAGCCTCTTTAATGATATGACAATAAGAGGTATATGAGATTTTACGGTTAGAGGTCAATAGATTTTTAGCGATAAAGTTAAAATGACGTATGAGATACTAAATAGCTAAAGCGATTTAACGCAAAAGATCGTCAATCACCAAAACTTTGAGTTGCCATGAAAGGATTTTTGAGCTACATTTTGTTGTTTATAAAGCCGATTATAAACAAGTTGAGGTGTCGATGCCAAAAAGTGAACCCAAAGACCCAAAGTCTCATGAAAAAATTCTTGAAATAAAAAAACCTCAGAAAAAAGTTGATCTTGCCATCATAAAGACAGAGCCAAGCTCCCCCATCCAAGAAGTGATGTGTCGGGAAGAACATAAAAAGCTATTCGAAGGTCTTTGTGATAGGAAGCAATGGCTATGACTCTAATGCCCGCAGTTTTGGAACTTCCAATTCCATCCAATTTGGAGACCTATGAGCAAGCCGCCTCTTTCAAAGCTAATTTGGTCTGGAAGAAACTGGATGAGATTTCTGTCGAAGAAGCCATTTCCTATTGGCTACCGACTTTAAGTCCAAAAACACAGCTTAGTTATCGGTCTGGCATCAAGAGGTTGATTGAATTTGGATGGCTTAATCCCCTCATCAGCTTGCAACAGTTTGCGCTGATCAATCATGAAGGCATTATTGACCGCATTAAACTTTTTCAAGATTGGGCAGAAACTACCAGACAGGCTCGTGCAGCTTGTTATATCTCGTTTACTGGATTTTTGAGCCGCCGTCTTGAAGGTGTGATAAAAAAGGCTGTTCCTAATAAAGAGGGAAATGCAAAAACATTCTTCAGCGTAAATGAGAAGGTTAAAACGCATGCAATGACTCAAGCCCAATGGATTTTATTCTTCAAAGAGCTAGAGAAGATCAATTCTCGCGATTGCCTGATTGGAAAAATAATCTTGCAAGGAGGAAAGAGGGTGAATGAAGTATTATCCTTGCAAACCGATCAAATCGATTGGGAGCGTTGTGAGATTACATTTGTTCAGTCGAAAATGAGAAGACTTAAGAAGGAAACAGTGATTACCTATTCTGAGAGCATTATGAAGCGGCTTAGGGAATACATTGGAGAAAGAACTGACCAGGTATTTGTAACCAGATCTGGAAAGTCAGTCATGATCAATCAGGTAGCTGTAACTTTTGCAAAAGCAGGAAAGGCTGCTGGAATTCCATTTAAAGTCTCTCCGCATGTGTTGAGAGCATCCGCTGTCACCTACCTCAAGCAGCAAGGATTTCAGGACAGCGATATCATGCGTGTTACAGGGCACTCCACAGCAGAAATGGTTTATGCTTATGACAAATCATCGCGCGCAGATAATGCGAGTAAAAAAGTAAATTTAATATCTTAGAGGTTTTTAATGAATGCAAAGAAAAACGAAATAGTCGATCCCACCAGTTACGCCAAGTTTTTGGAACACATTAAAAACGATATCCAAGACTCGCAATTGCGAGCCGCCATGTCGATTACTAAAGAACTGACAGAGCTTTATTGGCGGATTGGAAAAATGCTATCGGAAAAATCCTCGTTAGAATCTTGGGGATCAAAGACGATCGAGAAGATTGGAAGGGATTTAACCTCTTTATTTCCCAATATCTCCGGTTTTTCACATAGGAATTTGAAATTTATGCGTCAATTTGCTGATTGCTACCCAGATGGCATTAAGGAAACGGCTGTTTCCCTAATTCCTTGGGGTCACAATATCATTCTTATGCAGAAGATTCAAGATAAAGAAAAACGCTTCTGGTATGCCCAACAAATCATTGAAAATGGTTGGAGCCGCAGTATGATGTCGACGTGGATCGAGTCAGATTTATATGGACGGCAAGGAAAAGCTATTACCAATTTCAAAAAGACGCTTCCCTCCCCTCAATCAGATTTAGCCGTTCAAATGATGAAGGATCCTTATAACCTAGCCTTTGTTGAATTGGATAAAGATTATAGAGAACGGGAATTGGAGTTAGGTTTAATGGAACATATTGAAAAATTTCTTTTAGAGCTTGGTCAAGGATTTGCTTTTGTGGGCCGTCAAGTCAGCCTGGTGGTCGATGGGCGTGAATATTTTGTGGATTTGTTGTTTTACCATCTTAAATTACGGAGATATATAATTCTGGAAATTAAGGCCTGTGAGTTCAGCCCAAAGGACATAAGTCAAATAAATTTCTACATGTCGGCAGTGGACGATCATCTGAAACATGCTGGAGATGAACCAACAATAGGAATGATTTTCTGCAAAACAAAGCAAAACATCACTGTAGAATACGCTTTAAGAGATTTCAACAAGCCGATTGGCGTTGCTGGTTATGAAATCACACTCGTCGAGACTCTTTCCAAAGAACTGAAAGAAAGTCTCCCGACTGTTGAAGATATCGAAGCAGAATTTGCGGATGACACCATCAAAGTAGAAGAAAAATCAAATAAAAAATCCAAAATGAAATCAGCTGATTAAAGGGGCATCTTATGAATTCTATGGTGAGGCATTCATCCATTAAGGAGATTGCAGAGGGATATGCAAACAAAATCTGGAATGCCAAAGACATTAGTACGATCGACAAACTAGTCCATCAGAATGTAGTCATTCATAGTCTGCTTGGTGATTTCCACGGGACTAAAGCCATGAAAAATGTTGTACAGGCATGGTTGAAAGGATTTCCTGATTTACAAGTTTATAATGATATAGTGATCTCTGAAAATGACATTGTTAGCATTCAATGGCGAGCGAATGGAACCCATCAGGGTGAATTCAAAGGGAAACAACCTACTGGAAAACCTATCTCATATAGTGGTGTGACTGTATACCGCATCAAAAATAATCAAATCATAGAATATTGGGCTTATTTGGATATGCAACACTTGCTCAGTCAAATTAGTTGTGCGGGTGATTAAATGGACGATTCATTGCAATTAAATGTCTCTGACTTATGGTGTCCAGTGCTAGAGGAAGCTAATTTTCCTATTTTTTCTCCCAAACAGCTGCCAAGTGGTTTAAAATTAATGCAAGCTAGTTTTAGGCCAGAAAATTCTAAGCGCTCATACCCTAGATGCTCTTTGAAATTGATTTTAGAAGATGAAGATGCGGGAAAAAAACTTTCTATTAAAGAGTTTAATTATGATTGGGCACCAGCAGCTTATGACTGTCCTTCATTATGGAAGAACTACGAAGAATTTACAGAAGATGATACGCCAGAACCACAACCTTATTTGGTCGGTAATGATGTTCTATGGATAGGTGTTAATTATAGAAATCAGAGAGCAGCTTCCCTAATTAAGGAAAGAACTACCATAGAAATGGTTGATATGGAAGGTGATTTATCAGATCAGGAATTGATTCAAATTGCGGTGGGCCTGGTTCCTCTTAATATGAGTCAGTGGAATGGTATTCTTTCAAAAGACTTTGCTCAAATGAGCTATGGATATCCTAAAGCCATAAAAGCTGTAAACGTTCCAATAAGTTTTTGGACATTTCCAGTGGAAGATAGCCAAATAAAGTTTCAGACAGCCTTTACGCTACGCAATATTCCGGATGAGGTAGCGTCAGCTCACCTGCCGTTACCTATTGATAGTGGATATAAATTAAACTCTGTTTTTACTTATCATGCTGGGGATGCTCCATCAGAAAAAAGTAGGTGTAATTTTGTTTATGAATATGAAGGGAAAAAAGGAAGTACAATTCAGCTGCAACATGTGCGTAAAGACTCTCCGGCTGCATGCGCATTTCCACCTGTTCCGGATGCGACTCAGAAATTTAAAGTCAAGTTAGAGAAAGTTTGTGGGATAGATTGTTACTATGCATATAGATCAGAAAGTTATGGTCCACATGAGCTTGTCTTCCAAATTGGAGATTTCAATTACCTAATGTTGGTTAAGCCTGCAAGCTGGACAAGTAGAGAGTGGTTTTTTAATTTGTTAGGTAATTTTTTCCGTAAATAGTCTAGTCCCGTAAGGAATAAAAATGAAAATTGGAGTTATTTCAGATACTCATGATCAGCAAGAACTGATCTTACAAGCCGTTCAAATGTTAAATGAAGCCAATGTGGATTTAGTAATTCATTGCGGAGATTGGGTCTCTCCGTTCATTTTACATTCATTTAAAGGCTTGCGTATGCCGATGAAAGGAGTCTTTGGAAACAATGATGGAGATAAATTCCGTCATTTAAAATTTAGCCAAGAGTTAGAGTTGGACATTGCTTATGAAGACCGCTTTCTTGAGTTGAACATTGATAACAGAAAAATAGCTGTTTTTCATGGAGACTATGCAGGAATTGTCAACGCATTAGTTACTTGTAGTACATATGACGCCGTATTTCACGGACATACTCATCAAAAGGTAAATGAAACTATTGGTAGGACTCTTTCTTTGAATCCGGGCTCTCTTATGAGAACGACAAGAGATGAGCCCTTAGGAGCAAGCTTTGCCATTTATGATACAGTCACAAATCTAGCTAAGCACTATGACTTGATCTGAATCTATGATATTAAATCTCAAATAGATTTAGATGCGAAAAGGAGTTTATGGTAAATTTATCCCTAATTTTTTGCTGCCTTTCTTTAACATTAATTGCTGGCAATGTAATGGCCAAAGACCTTGAACCTTCAGAGATTCCAGAAATGTCAAAAAAAATCGTTACTTTTGAAGATTCATTTAAGATTTCAGATCTTATCAAAGGCTCTGCATCACACTCTGATGAAGGTCAATTAAGATATATTATCACAGGTGGACCAGGAGCAGGTAAAACTTCTATCATTAGTTCTCTAAAGATGCGTGGATATCTTGTTGCTCCAGAGGCAGCTACAGAGATTATTGAAGAGGGCTTAAAAAACCTTATAGAAAAACCCTGGCTAGCAGATGATTATCACATACGAATGTATGAGTTAATTTTAAAAAGGCAAATTGAAGTGCAAAATTCATCAAAATCTATTGCTTTCTTCGATCGAGGGCATCTTGATGGAATTTCATATATTCTTTTACAAAAGCGCACTTTGTATCAGTTTATTGTGGATTGTGTACAGACATCAATCGATACACAATATTTCAATAAAAAAGTATTTTTCATTGATAGTCTTGGTTTTGTTATTCCAGGGCCTGCACGTAATGAGGATCTTGAGGAATCATTGCAAAAAGCCCATTGTCTAGAACAGAATTATCTCGAAATGGGGTATGAAGTTATTCATATTCCGCCCGGACCAGTTGAAGAAAGAACACAATTAATTATAGATTATATCACAAACTGGAACGATGAGAGGAAAAAAAGGCTGCCTGCGCTTTTCTATTCAGCTTCAAATTGATAATAATAATATTGACCAATTAACACTTTTACCATTTGTGTCAAAACTTGTTCGCGATTTAAACGTTTTTGAGTAAATACACCGATAGCGCCTTCTTTAGCTCCTAAATTTTCAACACCAGTTGAATGGTGCATAATGTCTTCTAGGCTTTGTCCATCAAGTAATGCCTTAGAATATTCTTTTGGGAGTAAAATGAGAGGGCCATTTGTAAAATAAGTATTTTGTTGTCTATCAACTATAGCACCCCAATGACAAAGATAAATTTGTTCATTTAAAAAAACTACACCAGCCTCTAGGCCGATAGCTAAGGCAGATTCAGTTTTTTCCAAGCAGTCTTTAGAGCGGTTAATAGCACCCTGTAATATTTCCTCGTCGGAAAGTGGTTGTGGGCGTACCCTTGATAAAGCAGAACAGGGAACCACTCGAATGGTTTCGTTATTGAGCGCATTTTTTACAGCTTGGATTTTCACCGAATTGGTTGATCCTATAGCAATCTCTGTTATGCAAATACTACGAGTAGGTGTTGTTTGCAATTTATCCATGCCATTGACGTGACTAACTAACAAAATGCCTCCAATTAAAATCCAAAAAAAAATTTTCATTGCGTTTATTCCCATTTATAAATCTCATGAACTTTTACTGGTTGAGATTTTCATAAACAACTTGATACAGTATTTAATTCATCTGTCTTAAATTTATTAATAGCAAATGGTTGCAAATCGAATGGGTTGTGTGTATTAGTACTCATGTTTGCTAATATTTCGCCTATGGCCGATGAGTGTTTAAAGCCATGACCAGAACAAGGGGAAGCTATTATCACATTTTTATTGCTTGGATGAAAATCAAAAATAAATTTCCAATCATTTGTCACAGTATAAATACAAGCAGTGGCTTTTTGATATTCCGGAGCCACCATAGGAATGCGATGACTAATGTATTTTTCGTAGATGTCGTTAACCGTTTTCTGATGAACCTCTGGATTGTGTTCTTGCACATCTATTTTTTGGCTGTAATCCTCTATTCCAATTTTAATAGTTGGATTTGCTGGATCTATTATGGGAAATCCATATATTCCAGTAACGTTTCCATCTAAAAATTTCCATTTGAATGTGGGAAATTGATTGGGAAGATAATGTGAAATTGATCCTTTCAATTTGAACCACACGGCAATTTGTCGGTAAATAGTGAATTTGTCTTGAAATTCAGGGAGTATTTTAGAAATCCAAGCTCCAGAAGATACAATGATCTTTTCACAAGTAAAAGATCCCTTTGTAGTAGATACAACAATAGGCTTTGCATCAAATTTTATATCGTTTACAAATGCTTCTGAGAGCTTGTGTGCCCCTGCTTGTAAGGCCAAGTTCAACTGTACGCGAATACATTTTTCTGGAAACAGGAAACCTGCTGTTGGTTCCACATAACCGATTTCATCGCCTGTAAGTTTAAATTGATGGTATTTTTTTTGTATCTCTTCCGCTGAAAGAATCGAGTGGTTTATGTTATAACGTTTTGCTTGATTGATCGTTTCAGTTAAAAAGTTCTGACTTTCAAATTTGGACACGTTTTTTATAGAATTTCCAAATATCAATCCTGTATTTTCAACCAAAAGACTTTCACCAGAAAGTTTTTCTAGCTCTTTCCATAAAACTCGAGCATGCAATGCTAGTTTTGTATATTCTTCCCCTTCCCCATTGGCAAGACGAGTTACTCTTGTTTCACCATGGCTAGAGCCGAAAATATGAGGAGGATTAAATTGATCAATTCCCAATACAGAAATTCCTTTGTGAGCAAGTCTGTATAAGGCAGCGCTTCCCATCGCCCCTAAGCCAACTATAATCACATCATAGTGATGATTTATCTTCGCCATATAAAATTTGAATTAATTTCGTTGATTTTTGAAATACCACAGAGATGCATTGTATGAATAAGTTCCTTTTTAAAAATATTCAAGACTGCCTCTACCCCTTCCTCGCCATTAGCTGCAAGCCCCCATAAAATTGGTCTTCCAATAAAAACAGCTCGTGCTCCAAGTGATAACGCTTTAAATAAATCTATTCCTGTTCTAAAACCACCATCAACATAGATTTCAATATCTGTTTTGAGCCTAGAAGATATTTCTTCTAAAGCAAACATTGATGGAACTGCTTCGTCTAGTTGTCTCCCACCATGATTAGAGATTATGATACCTTTAGCACCATTTTCGATGGCCTTTTCAGCGTCTTCTAAACGTAATATCCCTTTCAATATGATAGGTAAATGCGTGCTTTTGGCAATTTCTCTAATATCTTCCCATGTAAAATGGGGATCTACATATTTCTCAAAAAACGTATCAAGCATAGATCCTTCATGATGGACCTCTTCTTGCAAAAGATGATGATCGTGCAAAATTTCCATGCGCATATGTTTCGGCAATTGAAAACGGTTAGCAGTATCTTTCTTTCTATTTCCTGAGATTGGGGCATCCACTGTAATCACAATGGCCCCACACCCCAATTTTTCTGCATTCTTAATAATATCAAACATCATAGAACGATTTTTGAATGTGAGTAGTTGTACCCATACGTTTTCAAGTCCAGATTCTTTACTAAATGCATGAAGACTAGTGGTTGATAGGCACGAAATCACATAAATAGTGTCAACTTTCCTTGCTGCACAAAAAGTTGCCATCTCTCCTTTTGCATCGGCTAGCTTGTGAAAGGCGGTAGGAGCTATGCAAAGTGGAAGGGAAATAGCTCTCCCTTGAACAGTAGTAGAGCAATTTGGGCTTTCTTTAATTGAAAAAATTTGTGGTTTAAGAAAGAATGAATGAAAACTGGAGACGTTAGATTGTAAAGTAGCTTCTCTACCAGATCCTCCATTAAAATAATCGAGAGTCGTCATATCGAGATTTTTAGCAGCAGCATCTTTGAAGTCCTCGATAGTTTGAGGATTTGATTTTTTCAATATTGATCTCCAACGTAGTCTTGATAAGGATTGATGTGGATATGGAGTGTAAAAATTATCATTATTTTTAATAAAAATCTAGAGATTCATATCAGACACAGCTCAGTCCGCGAAAATATTAACTCTAAATTATTAAGCCGCAATGGGAGCGGAATTTTCTTTGGAATGGCTTTCAAGATGATTGACTATTTTTTTTTGATCTGGCAGTATCGCGCGCGTAGTGCTTAGGAAAACCAAGAAAACCTTAATAGATTTTTGGTTTAGTAAGGACTAATTGATACAATAATAGAGAAGTTAATTGGAGCTAGAATAGAAAGACAAACAAGACGAGTGGATTTATTTTTATGAAACGATTCTGTTGCCGATATTTGATGATGATCGTCTGTTTGATGTCTTGTTGGAATAGGTTAGATGCTAGTCAGTCTGGCAAATCTCATCCATCTGTAACCGAATCTAGCACTGAAAAGGGAAGAGAAAATCTACTGCTACTTTTGTCTGGAGAGTGGGTATCACGTGCACTATACGTCGTGACCAAATTAGAAGTCGCCGATTACCTCCAAGATGGGCCAAAGTCCATTCAGGAAATTGCTACATTTGCTCAATCAAATCCTGCGTCATTACACAGAATCCTACATATGCTTGCTGGCTTTGGGATATTTGAAGAGCAAGAGAATGGAATTTTTATGAATAATGATGCTAGCGCCTTATTAGCTAAATCTAATCCAGACTCATTGCATGCATTGTCTATTTTTTATGGAGAAGACATTCACGCGTCATGGGATCAACTACTTAAATCGGTTAATACTGGGACCCCGGCTTTTCAGCTATCATTCAAGCAACCAGTTTTCAGCTATTTTAAAGAAAATCCACCTAGAGCGGGTCTTTTCCAGGAAGCAATGAAGGAAAAATCAACAGCTGTAATCAAATCATCCCTGTTATCTTATAATTTTGGTCAGTTTGGATCTATTTATGATATTGGCGGAGGCTATGGTCACTTCATGTTAGCCATTCTTGCACAGCACCCTCATTTGAATGGGATGGTTTTTGATGTTTCAGAAGTTATTGATTCAATTCCAAAAAGAAATCCACAAATCGTAAGCAATCGTTGTCAACTATGCACAGGAGATTTTTTTGATTCTATTCCTAAAGGAGGAGATGCTTACCTTCTTAAGTCGATCTTGCATGATTGGGATGATACAAAGGCTGAGCAAATATTGAAGAATTGCTATCAGTCGATGGGATCAAACAGTCGCCTATTAATTGTGGAGGTTGTTCTTTTGCCAAAAGATCAATCTATCTATGCCAATTGCATGGATGTTTTGATGCTCGCTATTACAGGAGGGAAAGAACGAACATTAGCTTCATTTGAACAGATGCTAGAAAAATCAGGGTTTATTCTAGAACGAGTTTACCCCACCTCTACAGAATTTTCTATTTTGGAAGCGCGAAAGAAATAATAAGTAAAAATAATTTAATATGTAGTAACAATCAAAAAGCTAACCCAGCCTTCCGTGATGTATTACATCTCATGTAAAAGCCGCACTAACAGATATTATGAAAGAATCGACTCCTTACAGAACGCTTTGCACAGAATATTATGAACTGGAAAGACCAAATGCACCGAAAGAGGCACTCCAGTGTTATTTATCATATGCAGAAGAAGCTAATGGCCCAATACTTGAACCGATGTGTGGGAGTGGCCGCTTTCTTATTCCTCTTCTAGAACAAGGATATTCAGTCACGGGCTTTGACTATTCACCTTATATGCTTAATGTGTGTCGTGAAAAATGCAAAGCTCTTGGATTAAATAGTACATTATTGGAAGCAACCTTTGAAACAGTCTCTCTATCCGACACATACAATCTAATCTTCATTCCTAGTGGCTCATTTTGCCATTTGATCATCCCCGAACAAATCACACAAGCTCTTAAGCTCATTTCAAGTCGATTAAACCCGGGCGGTAAATTTGTAGTTGAAATTGAGACTCTTAATGCTGTACGCCAACCTCAAGGGATTTGGAAGGGTAATTGGGTTGACAAACCCGATGGCTCAAAAATTGTTCGTCATGCTCTTTCCAGGTTTGATGCAATTTCGCGAATTGAAACAGCTCTCTTCCGTTATGAATTATGGGAAGAGAATACAATTTCTCAAATCGAGGTGGAAAATTTTCATCTAAGACTCTATGAACCAATAGAGATTGAACATCTGCTTGAACAGCAAGGTCTACAAATTATCGGTAAATGGCAGGCAGAATCTTATTCTAAAATAAAGGCAAGCAACAATACTGCCTTAATTTTGTATGAATGTCTCAAAGCTTAACTGGTAAGTAATCCCTATAGAGATATGCCATGCTATTGATTCTTTTCACTTCAGTTTTTCATCTTTGGGAACAAGGTGAAAATCATAAAACTCAATGATTCGTTTTACGGCATCAATAGCATTGGGATGATTCCAATTGTCGATGATATGTCCTTCTTTCTTATAAATTGCAAGATTGACTTTTTTGCCAAGTCTCTTAAGTGCAGTAAACATCTTTTGCGCCTCTTCTACTTCGCAAGTCGTATCTTTATCTCCATGGATCAGTAAAATCGGCGTATAAATATTTTTAGCCAGGGAATAAGGAGAATTTTCTAAATATCTAAACATATTATCCCAAGGATGGGTTCCCATTCCCCCTTGCCTTTTTTCGTACCAATCTATGTCTGCAAACCCTTCCCAATTTTTGCTAAAAGTGCCATATCTTCCTAATAAATCATACATCCCAGATATACATACAGAGGCTCGAAAAAGATTAGTTTTTGCTGAAATTCCTGCCGCGCCATAACCACCAAAAGATTGTCCAATAAGGCCTAGTCGATTAATATCTATTAATCCTAAATTTGCTGCTTGATAGATTTGAGGTAGCAATCGATCGACTGTCTCTTGTATTGGGTTTCCAGGCTCGCCTTCAGGTCTTATTCTCAAATCCGGGAATACTATCGCATACCCCTGCTCCAGTAAAAGTCGAGAAGGAAAGGAAGCAATATGTCCTCCCCCAAAAGACTGCATCTTTGATTGAAGTTTTACTCCTGGGTACACTTCCACTATTGCCGGCAATTGCTGACCCGGCAAAGTTCCTTTCGGCAATAGAATGGTAGTCTCCACCTTTTCAAGTATACCATCATAACGGGGTACCATTGATTCAATGACTATAGCCGTTATGTCTTCTAAGGAGTTTTGGCGGGGATCAATATTGGTCAAACGTTCGATAATTGAAAAATCAAATGAAGCTTGATAAATATTTTGGGGGGTATTGAGGCTTTCCTCGATATAAAAAAGTTGGTTTGTTTCCTTAGAAGCCACCATGTCTTTAACTTTTGACTTACTCTTCCACAAGATTTCATGACAACTTGTTTTTAAATAAAACTTCACTACAGCACTTTCTGTACTATTTTTTATAGTGATTATTACGACGTCTTTTTCAGGTTGCCATAAGTCTCCTCCTTCTGTTTCCAATGTAGAAAGATAACTCCATCCTTTGGGAATATTTATCTGATGGGGTGGAGCGCCTTCTAGAGAAAAGACAAAGAGAATTTGTGAAGGTTTAGAATAACCTAACTGTGCACTATTTGTTATAGCTAATAGATTTTTGCCATTGGATGAAAATTTTAAAGATTTTGATAAAAAAATAGCCTCGTATCCTTTGGAAAGTTCCATTACTTCATGTTTCTCATTTTCATCCCAAGAAGCTATAAAGACTTTGCCGTTTTCTATAAATGCTAACTTATCTTGATAGGGATGCCAGACGATTTCAGGAGTATAATAATAAGCAGTCTCACCAAGCTGCTTCTCAATACTAAATTTTTTTTTAGAATCAACAGTAGAACACACCCTTAAATCCCATGAAATGGGAGATGTTTCAGTTATGAGCGAAAGATATGCGACATATCTACCAGTTCTAGAGAGAGTGAACTGAGAGGATAAAGGATCGTTTTCCTTGGTAGGTGCAATAGTAATACTTGTCCCTGCTTTCAAATCGACTGCAGTAATTTTTCCATACGCCGGAATATCAAGGCGTGAGGGTGTATTCTCGCTCGAATATAAACAAACTGTGGTTTCTTGATTTTTTTGGTCAACATGTTCTGCAGGGAGGGTTGGGATATAAATATGGCTGCTATCTGGACTCCAATAGGGACGATCCATTGATGCATGCAAATTTGTTCTAATCTCATCCCTACAAATAAGAGAGGATTCCAATGAGGCAATATCATGAATCCATAAACAAGAAGAGCCTCCCTCATCACAATAGAAAGCTATTTTTTGTCCATCAGGAGAAAAACTTGGACGCCAACAATTCGCGTTTTTAGGTCCAATTTGCGTAATCTTACCGGACTTTAGCTCATGCATGTAAAGGCAGCTGTGGAGCCTATTAAAAGGAACTCCTGTAGGCATGATATAAGCGTCGTCAGGAAAGCCTTCTAAAGGTTTTTGATGAACGGTATAAATAATAGATTGCCCATTAGGATGAATAGCAATTTTTTCATAACTTCCTATTTCTTTCGGAAGAAATGTAACTTGAAAAAGGTCTTCTTGTGGAAGAGCAGAGAGGCAATTTTGAATAGAAATTATAAGAAGAAAGATAAATGGAGTCAGTTTTTTATACATGAAAACTCCTTTTGTGGACTTTTATATTAAACAAAAGCATGATTATTTCCTATTCATAATTATTCATAATTATTTATTTAAAATAACAACAACTGATGAACAACAAATAACATTGTTATATTATTAATAACCTGACAGGAAAAAGAATTATTTTTTCACTAGTTTTAACGAGATTTAATAAAAAACAGTACACCCTCGCTGTTCAAGCTCTTGAAACCATTCCGGTATAACAAGGCCTTTGTTGAGTCGTACATCTATTTTTTCAAGGTTTGTAAGGTTGCGTAAAGTTGATGGAAGAGCTGTCAGCTTATTATCTCTTAAATCCAAAAACCGAAGTGACTTCAAATTGCCAATTGTTTCAGGCAAAGAAGTTAATTTGTTAGCCCTTAGGTCAAGATCAGTCAGGCTCTCCAAATCCCCAATACTTTCTGGCAAAGCTCTTAACTGGTTATTCTCTAACATTAATTTTCTCAAGTTGCAAAGACGGCCGATAGAATCTGGGAGAGCATCTATCTGATTATTCATGGCATGGATTTCTTTTAATTTTAGGAGATTAGCGATGCAATTTGGAATAGAGACAATCATGTTGTTATATATTCTCAATTCTATGAGATTATCCATGCTTCCAATACATTCAGGAAGTGTTTTGAACTTGTCATGCGTAATATTCAAGTAGATGAGCTTTTTAAGGTTTTCAAATGATTGTGGAAGCGATTCCAAACGGTTGCCAGCTAGATAAAGAAAACGCAGATTTTTAAGATTGCCAATCGATTCTGGAAGATCGACTAATCCATTGTGATTTACATCCAATACTTGTAAATTTTTTAGATTACAAATAGGGGTCAGCTCAGAATTCGGATTATAAAGCACGTTAAGGATTTTTGCTCTGCTC
>JBEPVL010000026.1:0-35506 GCA_041691035.1 Chlamydiota bacterium | reverse complement strand
TTGTGCTCTAGAAATTGGGCTGTATTATGAATTTATTTTTTGGAAATGGTATTAATTCATAAATAAGGAATATTACCTGTCAAATTTTTGCAAAATTATGACTTAGTCAAACTTATGAACAAGAAAAAGAGGTGATTCCGTAATCACCTCTAAAGTGTACGCTACATATCGAAAAGCTTAACAGCCATATATTTTAGCCAAGAATAGAGCAAATGGGGTGAGCGCATCTTTTGATGAAGGCGCACTTCATTCCATGAAGCCATCAAACGAAATTTCCTTGGCATCTTCTTTCTGTCATTTTGCCAACCACGACAATGGAAGGCGAGAAGTTTTGGATTTAAAACAAGCCTCCACTCAGCTTGACGCAGACGTACAGAGAGGTCGATATCTTCCTTATACATATAAAAATTCGGATCGAAAACAATATTTGGCCCCATTTGAACGTCCTCAAGAGCAGCTCTACGACAAAAGAAAAGAGCCCCACAAATAGCGGGAATGGTCTCCACCTGCTTAAAAAGACTGGCATCATAAAGATCTCCCTGATGACGATCATACCAACGCCCATACCATGAGCGAAAAACGCCTGAGGAGTCTATTCTTCCAGAAGGATTTTTTTTATTGATATCATAGCCCAATAAAAGACCCGTTAACGCCCCAATGTCGTTGTTTTCTGGAGCCTCTAAAAAGGCAATAGACTCTTGGATGAAGTTAGGATAGAGGAAGGCATCGGGATTAAGAAAAAGAACATATTTAGAATCTGCTTTAACATAACTCATGCCTCTATTATTGCCCTCGCAGAATCCGACATTCTCCTCGCAGAAAATAACCTGAATGCCATCAGTTTTTTCGTATAGCTTCAGATAGTCTCTTGAATGCGATTGACTATCTACGATAATGATTTGCAAAGGAAGGTATGTCTGCAATAAAAGTGCCTGAATGCAAGAAGGAATGTACCGTTCACTGTTATGGGTGACGATGATAATGCTGCAAGTTGCTGTATTTGGATTACTCATCATGATCTTGAGAGCTAAATAAAAATATGATGTGTTTAGTGAAAAAGTCGGGTATGGCCTTTTGAAGGTTAAATTCATTCAATGTTTCATTTGTGAAAGTGATTGCACTATTTTGAAACATAGAAATCAACTGTTCCCCAGTTGCTGAAATAGGAGAAGAATGATTGACCAGCAATATCCAGTCATATTTATCTTTCAGTGTGTTCATTAAGACGGCAAAGCGTGAGGATCCGATAAATTCAATGGAGTGGGTAATATCTTCTCCAAAACTAATGCTATCAAAATAATTCTCCTTTTCGATTAATGGAAACTCAATGTCTCCCTTAAGATACTTTAAAAGCCCTGAATTTGAAGATGAAATATGTCTATTATGATCCAATGCAATGATAAGGACGCTTTGTCCCTTTTTTGAAATCAAATTGGCTAACTCCTGAGAGTAATCATATCCCGTGCTGACTAAAAGAAGAATTTCTTTTGCCCTTTTTATTGATTTAATGGTGCTGAAATAGTGAATCAAGCGACGTAAAGGATCTAAATTTTCATTTAAATTTTGAGAAGTAGCCTGTAGAGTTCCTGCAACAGCACACCCTTGTAATTTTAAATGTTCTGGGCTTATGGGAATGCCGTATTTGATTCCTTTGAATAGGGCAATGCCTGATCCGATAAAGGCACCAAGAAACATACCTAAAAATCCGTAAAGAATAAGAGGAGGGAAATTTGGGTGGATGGGAGGAAGGGCAAGATCTAAGGGGGCGGATTGCACAACCTCAAGGTTATGGACGATGTTTTTAGATTCGACCATCTTGGCGATTTCTTCAACAATGAGTTTATTGATTTCAACTTCTTGTTCGATAAGCTGCTCTGCCATCCATTTTTTTGGCACGCTTTTCATCTCCCGATGAAGTTCTCGTAGATGTTGTTTAATAATTTCACGTTCTTCCCTTAAATTCTCAGTTCGCGATTCAATATAATCCCCTAAAGTGTGTTCGAAAATAGAGAGTTGCTGGTGGATTAAAGAGAGACTTACAGTCTGTAGCGTATAAACCTTTTCATTGTGCAACTGCTTGTTGAGTTCCATTAACTGAATCATCTGTTTGAGGTGCAGTGTTAGGAAAGTCCTTTGTAACTGCAATTCATCTTTTAATCGTGCTTGCTCCCTAAAACTGCGATTATTTTCATCTTTCAATGCAAGCAAAAGTTGGGAAGCATTTCTGATAATTTCCTGACTCACCGGATCTGAAACAAAATCACTTAAAGACGTTATCTCAAAGTCATTTTGAGCAATTTGTTCAATAAAAAAGGATGTTTGTCGGATATTGGATTCTAGCTCGACAAGCTGTTTACTTTCCTGAAGATAGAGCTCTGAAGCGACCTTAAAATCGATTCCCTGATATTCCTGGGAGGGATTCTGTTGATGGGTGAGTCTCTCGTATAAAATTCTTTCATGAACATTAAACAACCTATCGAGGTTGGTCAGGTAAAATAAGAAATTTTCTCTAGTTTTTTTCCATTGGAGTGTATCCTCTAAAGCAAGTGTGTCGAGTCGATCAAACCATTCTTTGATGAGAAATCTTTTATCTTTGAAAATATCTGTTTCTATATTGGGCGGAAGGTGTTGCTGAAGGCGGTCAATGATGTCATGTAAATCTGCGACTTGCAACTTTATCGCTTCTAGCTCATTGATTTGATTATGAAAAGAGTCTTGCAAAGAGGTCATGGCGTGATTCGATTTTTGAGTTTCTATTTCCAACCAATCTCTCTTCTGTCGTAGCTCTCTCATTTCCATTAATACATTGTTGATAATCGAGTAGTCGCCTTCGCTTGGTGACGATTTCTCATAAAAAACACAGGTGTTTGGTTCAACAGCTGAGAGGCGCTTCAGTTCCAATTCATTCTGTATCAGTTTTTCACGGAATTCATGTTGCTTATGCGCAAGGAAGGTGATTTCTTTTTCTGAGTCGACAAAACCTGATCCATAGAGGTCGTTTTCAAGAAAATTAGCATGTTTTTCCATTGTTGCGGTCAAATTCGAGGCTAGCTGTAGTTGTCGGTTATTTAAATATTCCAGCTGTAATTCCGCAATGAAATCGCGATCTTCTTTTAAGTAGTCTTGATAGGCTTCCATGAGCACATTAACAAATTCAGCTGCTTGATGTCTGCTAGGGTAATTAAAAAAGAGATTAACGATTCCCTTCTCTAGTTTCGATTGTTGGATTTTAATCGTGTTGCACAAGCCTTTAGAGCAATTTTCAATGCTATCGATATGCAAAATGTACGGTTCATTGGGAGGGATACTATTGCCCTCTTCAAAAGCAATGATGAATTTAGCGGTATCATTCTCAACAGGAAAGCCAATTTTTCCCTTCGTTGCCGTTGTGAAACGTGGGTTCATGGGAATGAGTTCAAACTCTCCATCAGGAGAAAATAGGAGTTTATATTCCAATGGAACTTCACCAGAATACGAAAGCTCTATCAGTTTTATAGGAAATGAATCAAGAGCAATAGCTGGAAAGCGAGATCTCAATAACTTTGCTTTTATGGTATTGAGATTGCCTTTAAGCTGTTGGATATACCAATTTTTTTGGTGAAGAGGAGCAATACCACCTTGTAGACCCAACTTTTTGATGACTGGCTTAATAATTTTTCTGGTTTTAGCCAAAGCTTGAAATTCATTCTCACTTGCTTGAATGGGAACATCGAGAGAAAGGAATTCAGCTAATGAATTTGACCGTTGGGAATTCTTTCTTTCTCTGAAAATACCTGTAGCGCTATATTGGACAGGAGAAAAAAGAGCAAATACCACTCCCACAGCTGTGAGTGAAAGTATCCATGTTAAAATCGATTTTTTATATTTTCGAAATAATCCGACAAGATCTGAGAGAGTAAGGGGAGTAGATTCGTCGGAGATTTTAGGGTCATGCATAATCTTCTCTATTGTTCATTTAATCGGCTACCATGCGATATGTGCCATAAGCCGTTTGAAGACCTAGGCAACTAGGAAGGAGTTGATCGATAAATCTGTTCCAACTTGTAATTGGTTTCTCAGATACATATACAGTATCTCCGGGCATTAAAAGAAGGCTATCGTTTGGTAGATGAATGATATGTTGCCACGAGAGAACATAAATTTTTGGATTCGGAATATTGCCTCTGATCACTTGAATGCAATCTCTATTTCCTGTAAAAGGAATCCCTCCTGCTGAAACAAGGGCCTCTCTCAAAGAAATAAACCCATAGGGGAGATTAACAGCGCGTGGACTGCCCACTTCCCCCATAACCATCACTGTAGAGTCACTTGGACTTGCAATAAAAATACGGTCGCCTCCCCGCATCACAATATTATGTGACATATCACCCATATTCATTAATTTGTAAAAGTCGACAGCGAGTTGGACCCCATCTCGAACAACATAACTCTTAAAAAAGTTGGCATTATTGGGAACTCTTGCTATAGCTAAAATTTCATAAAGTCTAATTTTACCATCCACTGGGATAAGGGGAATAGCAACAGGTCCAATCAGCTCTACTTTTCGCGATAATCGATTTCTATAGTTAATAAAGACTTCAATGTCTTGAATATGGGTGCGATAGCTTTCTTGAATTTTAATGCGGGCATCTTCAAGTGTAAGTCCACCAACTTCAATAGGAGAAATATCCGGAAGGTCAACTTTTCCTTCGCTGACACGGAAACCAATTCTTTCATTGATGAGATGAATGGCCTCCATGATATCACCTCGTTTTGGGTGATAGATAGCGATATTTAAGATGTCATCCTCTGCAATCACATCCAGATATTCTTCCATAGCTTCAGAGCACAATTCAGGGGTTTCAACTCCTTCTAAATCAAGTATGGACTGCTTCCCTTGTCGAATGAGATAAGAATCTGTAATAAATTCATCTGCACCAAATACGTCGTATTGATGGCAAGATGTATGGCAAGATGAAAGAATAAGAGCGATGAAAACAGAAAGTAGGAGGGGAAAACGCATAAGTTCCTAAAACTAAAATTACAGAATACAAGCGAAGATTAATAAAAATCTCTCAGGGTTAAATTGTTAACGGATTCCCAATTAAATCAAAAGAGTTTTCGACTACGGCGACATCATTTATTTCTTCTTCGTCTTCACTCCCAATCTTCTCTGGTCCCCAAGTTGCAACCTGAGGTGGCGCAGGGTTTGCCAATTTAATTCCTGTAAAGCCCATAAATGCCATTGACATTAGTCCAGACATGATAAACGTAATGCCCATCCCTCTAAGACCAGGCACAATATCCGAGATAGCAAGTTTTTCCCTAATGGCTGCAATTAAAGCGATTGCTAGCCACCATCCAAGTGCCGATCCAAGAACATAAAAAAAATTGGGAACAAAAGGATAATCTCTTGTTACTGCAAATAGACAGGCTCCTAAAATAGCACAATTGACAGCAATAAGGGGAAGATATAGACCCAAAGACATATAAAGAGTAGGGGAGGCCTTTTCAATGATGATTTCTAAAATTTGCGTGAAACCTGCGATGACAGAAATAAACAAAAGAAACTCTAAAAATACTAAATTGATTTTAGAGGAATCAATACCGGTAAAACTGAGCCACGATAGAGCTCCCGGTCCGGTGACAAAATGATGTAGAAGCCAGTTTAAAACACCCGACACTGTCAATACAAAGACAACTGCAATACCTAAACCGTTAGCTGTTTTCAGCTTGTTTGAGCAGGCAAGATAGGTACACATGCCCAAAAAATTGACAAGCAGAAAGTTTTCAATGAAAATGGCTTGAATCAGCAATCCAAAAAGATTTAAGAAACTAAAATCTCCCATCCACATAACTGCCTCTAACCTGTTCCTTGTAATTTTCTAAACACATAAATGAGTCCTCCGATAAGAAAAAAAGCAGCTGGAGGACTAACCATAAGAATAAAATTTTCATATCCATCGGGATTATGAGGACCCGCATACCACTCTAAGGGGATAACTTGATAGCCAAAAAGTTGACCAAACCCAAAAAGTTCACGAATAAATCCTACAATGACCAAGACTAACCCATAGCCAGTTCCAGCACCTAAGCCATCAAGGAATGCGGGAATAGGTTCAACATTTTTAGCCATCCCCTCTGTACGCCCCATAACGATACAGTTTGTGATGATTAATCCTACAAAGACACTAAGAACCTTCGAGATGTCGTAGAAATAGGCTTGAAGAAATTGGTCGATAACAATAACAAACACAGAAATAATGGCTAGCTGAGTAATCATCCGCACACTGTCAGGTGTGACCTTCCTTAATAGTGAAACAAAAAATGAAGAGAAAGCTGTCACAAACGAAACAGATAACCCCATCGTAATGGCAACACTTAGACGATTCGTCACAGCTAAAGCGGAACAGATTCCCAATATCGCAACAAGGACCTGGTTATTAGTCCATAGCTGAGAAGTGAAATAGTTAAAAACGGAATCTTTTGAAGAGGTCATTTATGCTCTCCAGACGCTTGTTTTTGAAAGGCATCATGAATTTTTATAAGAAAAATTCGGTAGGGTCCCAATGAGTCTTTAAATGCGTTAGTTACTCCATTTCCTGTTAGGGTTGCTCCAGCCATTCCGTCAACCGAATTAAATGCTTTTGGTGAACTTCCTAAAACTTCCCTTACATTTCCTTTAATGACAACAATACCAAGGGGAGCTGATTTAAAGTTAGTTTCCCCATCAGGACTTTCTTGAAATAAATGCTTACCAGGAAATTGGCTTTGCCAAGGGGGATCTGCGATATTAGCTCCTAATCCAGGCGTTTCTTTCTGATCGTACCAAGTTGTTCCAATAACGGTATTACCATCCGGTTTAAAAGCAATAAATCCATAGATCGCATCCCATAATCCCATTCCATTCAAGGGAATGGCGTATCCTTCAACGGAGGAGTCCTTTTCTTTTGCGACATTCGAAAGGATTTTATAAATCAATTTTTCAGGTTGGGTATAATAACCCACCTTTTTGAATTCTGCTGTATATTTTTGTTCATTCAGACCAGCTTGTTGAAACGTTGTCTCCATTCCCTTTGCATTGATAAGAAAAGGAATGATGCGCTTTTTAAAGACCTGCATAATTTCATGACCTGAGGGAGCTGTTTTTTCTTGTGTTGGGATGAGATATCCTTCAGCAGAAAATTTAGCAGGAGATTCAATCCCATTTTCATCCCGCACTAAGAAAAATCCGTAAGGACTCAAAATGCGTGCAGCAATCAAAAGTTGTTTGTTACGATCGAGCTCCTTAGCATTTTCTTGGGGCTCTTTTAGCGCACTTGCTAAAATCGATAAAATTAAAGCACAAATAAAGCTAAGTCCCACCATAAAGAAGAGCGTATAACGTGTGGAAAAGGTGTAGGGAGTAGGATTATCTGTTGACATATTGTGGCTTCCTTCTTCTTAACGATGACTTAAGCACGATACGATCAATCAGAGGAGCAAAGACATTAGCCATCAAAATTGCCAACATCACACCTTCAGGATAAGCCGGATTGATTGCGCGTATCACAATAGTGACAACACCAGCTAGAGCTCCATAAATCCAACGAGCAAGTTTTAAGCTCGGAGAGGAAACGGGATCTGTAGCCATGAAAATGGTCCCAAAAGCAAATCCGCCTAAGAGAAGATGCTTATATGCTGGAAACCCCATAGTTGCAGGATTCCATGCTCCACCATCCCCACCTAAAAAATGGGCTCCAAGCTCAAAAAGAGAAGCGGTAGCAAACGCACCTAGAATCATTCCTAGAATAGTTCTCCACGAGGCTACTCCAGTCCAGATAAGGAATATAGCGCCAATGAGGCAACCGAGGACTGAAGTTTCTCCAAGTGAACCCAATCGATCTCCAAAGAAAAAATTCAAGTCCCCGTTATGTCCTAAACCGTAATTAAGCGAAGAGAAATGATAGGCGTCTTCATAATATCCTACAGACAAACCCAGACCGCCTTCATTAATACCAGAAGTAATAAACTGCTTCATTTGTTCTGAATTAAGCTGAGTCAACGTTGCTTGATGTTGTCCCAGTTCATTCCATTTTGCAAACTGCTTCTCTATCGCAGGAAAAGTCTCGACGTGTGAACCGAGATCGTTTGTAGCTAAGGTATCTACATGGATGCGCTTGATCTCACTGCTAATATTGAATTTTCCTAGAGGAGTTGCTTGAGAGTATCCATCTAATGCAGAAGTTTTAGCTTCTTTATTCATTTTTAAAAGACTTTCTCTAACTGTAGATGCATTTTGGCCGACCCAAACATCCCCTGACATTCTTCCAGGAAAGGTAAAAAATAAAAAAGCCCTACATGCAAGCGCTGGATTCACAATATTCATTCCAACCCCACCAAACACCTCTTTCGATAAAATATTACCTATAGCAATGCAGATTGCTAGCATCCAATAGGGAATAGTAGAGGGGAGAATTAATGCATACAGCATCCCTGTAACTAGAAATCCTTCTGATATCTCATGCTTGCGCACCACAGCATAGATAGCCTCAACAAGCCCTCCAACCGCATAGGAGATAAGTATAATTGGCAATACAATGGAAAGCCCTTCCTTTAAGATGAGCCAAAAACGATGATTCAGGGTAGTAAAATCAACATACCCCTGAAAAGATTGTGCGCTTTTGAGATATTCATCCATTAATTTGAAGTCGCCACTTGAATAAACATAACTTTGCAGTCCAGTATTCCATATAGACATCAAAATACACGGAATGAGCGCATAGACAACAGTTAACATCCAACGTTTAACATCAATAGCATCGCGCACGTGAGGAGCTCTTCTCGTGTTGATAGGCGCTTCAAAGAGAAATGTATCTAAAGCTTGAACAACAGGGTATAAGCGTTCTAAAGGCTTTCCTTTCTGGGTAAACGCGAGTTGATAATCAAGTATCTTTCTTAGCATATTGGCACTTAAGTCAATGTTTGAGCTTGGTTTGATTTAAAATTGGTAAGAGCTGATAATGAACAAATGTCGAAGTGGAAACATACGGGAAGGGACACGCTACTTTAAAAGGGATTCCATTAGTTGTATTGTAAGTAAAAAACTTTAATTGACCATTTTCTAGTACCGCAGGATGCATAGTGGAGACATCGAAAATTGCGTAATCAGTGACGCGATAGGGCAGAATGTCTGCGGGATGTTCGAGTTCAAAATTGACTCGATCCAAGTAATCTTTTTGGAAATCTGATATTGAATGCACAATCGCAAATTCTGTTCCTTTCCATAAAAAATTGCCAATTTCCGCAAATTCATGAACAATGACAGGATCACATAAGATTGGCATTGCTTGGACAAGAGGCCAGACTTGAGAAAAAGATTGGTCTTTAAAGTTGACAATAGGCTTATCATTAACAAGGTAAAGTTGTACACTTGAATTTTGGACACGAATATTTTTAATTAATGTTGGAACACTCATCACCCACCTCTAGTAACAATGCTACTGTCATAATCGATTTAATCGTTCCGATGCAAGAAATAGTTCGCTCGCCGATGAATAGTGATGAGAATCTAGTGATTAATTAAGAAATACTGTCAACCGCTCAAAGCTGAGCCTGTATACCCTGTTTGGTCGCTCTTAAACAGATTTTCCAAAATCGTTTTCAGCTACGGGAAAAACAAATAAGGACAAATTGGATAGGGATGAAAAAAAAGCTCATTTTAACGTCCATATTAAGCCTTTTGCTTTGCTCATTTTATTTTTTTATCCCTTTCCACTTTTTGATTTTTAACAAAATTTTTCTCTACGCAATTCACAATCATCTAGGAGAAGAGTTAGGATATAAAGACGCTAAAATAGACAATGGGAAATTAATTTATACGCACCCTTCTCTTAGCAAGACAAGCCCACTTGTTGCTGAAAGTCTTAGTGTTAATTATCGTTTTGATCCTTTTAAGTTGGGTTTAGAGATTTTTATCCATTTGGAACGACCCAAATTTCAACTGAATGAAAGCATTGAAAGCGAATGGAAAACAGTCATACAGTCATTAAATAAAAATGCAATCATCCCCATTACCCCTATTATAAGTATCAGCAAGGGATCTTTGCTTTTTCCGCCTCATGATCTTGAAAGCCCTTTAGAATTACTTTTTGATTTTACTTTAGATGTTAGACGGGGATTTGAGTTGAAAGGTTCTTTCGAGCCATCTTCAAGTGCAACTTCTAATTTTACATTATCAACATTTACTCATGAAGGAAAATTAGAGGCGCGTCTTGTTTGTGATCAGCTCCACATCCCATCAATAGCTCGACTCTGTTCATTTTTTGACCCCATATTTAAAAAAATCGTTTTCACTTCTGGACATATTGGAGGAACTTTAAATGCAACATTTCCTGACCAACATATCCCTTTCGTAGAAGGGACAATGAGGGTGAACGATCTTGTATGCTTTCATCCCGATCTATCTCTAAAAATCTCTGCCCAACAAGCTTCTTTTCTTTTAGAAAATTCTTTGAGTCTTGATTCGGTATCCAGTCACCCTATTCCATTTTCAGGAACATTTATTTTATCGGAACCAGCATCTCTTGAATTTAATCCTCCAACACGTCCCGATTGTGGTTGGAGCGCCCACCAGATATACGGTCAAATTCAACTTAGGAATATTGACGAAGCTAAAATCGATTTTAAAGGTGAAGGAGAGTGTGGTGGTTATAATTCCCCTTTCAGGTTAGTTGGAAAATCCCATTTAAATAGCTCCCATGAAATTAACTTTGATCTCACACTTGATTGCTCTACTAACGAAAAACAAGGGGCTCAGGCTCACTTACTTTTGACGATGAATGAGTCCAGAAAGATGCTCGAAATGCAGTATAAAAGAATCTCACCCGCAGAAGGAAAATTTTTTATTTCTTTATTTTCATTAAAATGGCCTCAATTAAAAAATTTTATGTGGGAAAAAGGTGAATTTAATGGAAAGCTATCCGCAATTATCAATCCAACAGGGATCGATACTATTCATTTTCACGATCTCCAATTCCAACAGCTGCAGTCCTCTTTCATTAATCTTGATACAACCTGCTCAGCCGATTTAGTTAAAGGCAATGGCTCCTTTAAGCTGTCTGGAGTAAATTTTTTTGATTCTTTGAACACCGAATTACACATTGAAAACGGCAGATTAGATATCCAAAGAAAGGGATCTCTCCTCACTTTAAATGCTATTCAAACGCACCTAAAAATTGAAAACGGGGGCATACCCCAATCCACAACCTCCTTTTATCTTGGTAAGCTAAAAGGAATGCTTGATGTTGAATGGTACAAAAATAGAGAGCTAATCGACATTAATTTGCAAGGCCATGTCATAGATCTTTATGAATACATCCCTAATCAACTTCAAGAAGGGTTAAGCAGCTTTAAAGATGATCGTCTGGGGATCATGGCAAATATAAAGAAAAATAAAGGCGAATTAGAGCTTACAGGTACACTTCACGTAGATAATGAAGTTTTTGATCAACCTGACCTTATTCATTTTGGGTGTTTTCTTCATCCCAATCAATTCATCTCCCCCTTTTCAATGTTTTCAGAGGGTTGGTTTTATGCAAGAAATCTTCCGCTTGAAAAATTCATTTCCCCCTTTTTATTTAAAAATCATGTGCTGACTTTGAAAGGTCTTGGTGAATTTATCGGTACGTATCATGATGCTAAAGTCAATGTGAAATATAAAACAGATCATCTCATCATTGAAAACGAAGATCTCTTAATAGAAGCCAGTCAACTTCCCACTCTAGAACTTGGATATTTTGCTGGAAATCATCATTTCGACCTTACCAATTACTCCCATGAAGGAAGTCTGCCTTTCCAATACGCCTCCTATCTAGAAAAAAATAGTCACTTAGTTTTCAATGACCTCCAAGGTGTTGTGCATTTTAAAAATCAGTCACTAACGGTTCAGCCTATGGAGGCGTTTTGTTTAAATAATTATTTTTGTGGAACGATAGATCTCGATTATAGTGATCCTGCTCCAGGTGTGTTTTCGATTAAAGTTAATGGACCAATCGTATCTGGAAGTATCCCCCAAATTCAAAAATTGTTGTCCCATATTTCAAAGCAAACCTTCTTACAGAGATTACCTTTAGAAGGTGAACTTCTATCTTCCGAATCAGGCTTATCTCTATTTTTTAACTTTTTTCCAGGAGATTACAATTTAAAAGCTTTTTTTAAGGGATCCATCAATGACGGCTATCTTCCTGGTAACAGCTATAATTTGTCGTTAAGGGGTTTGTATATGGATGTGGATTTCGATCATGAAAACCATAAGTTGGCATTTTCTGACATCCAAGGCGCTGTTTTAGTCGGTAAAGGTGATTTTTTAAAAGAATATCCTTTGAAGGGGGAATACATCGCATTTGATCAACTGGATAGTTTAGATTTTAGACTAGACCTTGGTATTTTTGATGAGGAACGTGAATTCATTCACCTTGCTGGACACACCAAGGATTTAGGAGATCATGAGAAGGAGTGGATCTGTGATTATGGCTGCACACATATTAGTCAGATTTACCCAAAAAAATTATTATGTCGCTTTAAAGACTGGGAAGAAATCACAGAATTTCAATTTTCTTCTGAATTTCCTCTTGCCCCTCTTTTCAAAGATATCAGCTGTTTTAAACAAACCGGATTAGCTTTTCTTACTCCAGGCATTTTAGAGCAGATTTCACACTTAAATAATATACAAGGAAATATTCTAGTCGACTTTTCCTATGAGCCTCAGGAGAAAGAGTCAATTTTTGTCCTTTCCAGTCAACGCCTCCAGATAGGGAAACAATCATTCATAGACCCCTTGATTAAAATCCGTCGAAGAGGAAGTCGATGGAGTGTAGAGACAGTCAAATGGAATCAAACACACTTTTTTGCAGAACTCGATCATCTTGCTGACTCCTTAAGAGTCAACACAATGGGCCTTTCCATTGGGAATTCCATCCTGTTGGGATTGTCCGGTGATTTCATTTTCAATAGTCAAATTTTTGATGCTAAAATCAATTTTTGTGAGGCAAATCTTGAAGACTTAAAGGAGTATCCCGCTTTTGAAGAGGTCGCGTCGATGTGGAAACCGAAAGGACAGCTACAAGGTACTGGGAAGTTATGCATTAAAAAACTTTCTCAAAACCCTTGGTTTACTACTGAAGCCACTCTTTCTATAAAAATGCAGAACTTTTCCTTAGGAGAAATCAATTTTAATATAAATAATCCATTTTCAATGCATTTTGAGTTGGGAAAAGAGATCGTTTGCGAACAGATCGAAGTGATGAGTGAAGACCCTCAAAAAGGGCTATCGTTCACAGTTAAACAATTTGGCTATGCAATCGATAAAAAGAAAATCACATGCACCGGTCTAGATTTTTCAATTCCTTACCGAAACTTAAATAACCTTTGTGGGTCCTTAAGAGCTTTTTTTCCTGAAATTAACAATGAAAGGCAAGCCTCCCTCTCTTCGCTAAAAAAAGAAGGATTTCTTCAGGGTATCCTAAGCTTCTCCAAGGATGAAACGCAATATGAAGCAACCCTCTCCTTAAGTGATGGGTGTTATTTTTACAAGGATCACCACTATGATCTCAAAAAACCCAATTTCTTCTTGTTGAATAACAAGCTGCAATTCTCAGCATATAGTTTTCAAGAACAGACTCCCTATTCTATCTTGTGGCATGCATCATGGCCTGAAATGGATCAGGGGAGCATCGTTTTAATTTCTCAAACCGATGAATTAAAACTCAATCCCCTCATCATCAATTGGGAAGATAAAAATGAACAAGGCCATAGAATTACATCGGTTCAGGGAGAATTTCAGGGCATTAAATGTCAGCTTGATTCAATTGATCGTGGAAGCTCTAGTGACGACTGGGACAAACTTAGTGGTGTTGTTCATGTCGATTTAGCCAAGTGCTATCCACTTATGCCAGCCGAACTTCAACACACTCTTGCAGATTTAAGTTTAGGATCAGAATTTTCTTTGAATGGGTTATTTTGCTTTAAACCCCATGTTGGAGTCTCTTTATTTGATACTCTTTGCTTTAAAGGACAGTTTTTCACTTCTCAACTACTGGTCAAAAGTTTTCAACTCGATAACATGACTGCCTTTGTGCAGTACTCTCCACATCAACTCGATATTTACGAATGCTCGATTGATGATGTTTCAGGCACGATGAATTGTCCAAAAGCATTTCTCTTTAAAAACGCCACAACTCAACAATGGCAATTTTATATCCCTGACCTTACGGTCAAATCCCTTAAACCAGATTTGCTTCGATACAATGAGAGTAAATTCCTTAATTCCCCTCGTTTTAAATCAATGGTTTGTAAGAAAATGTCACTTTCAAATTTTCAGGGATATTTGAATGATCTTTCGAGCTGGACAGCAGATGGATATCTGCAGTTTTTAAACTCTACGAGAAAGACTTTCACACATCCTCTTTTTGCAATTCCAAACGAAATTGTGTTAAGGATAGGATTAGACCCCCATGTGCTCAACCCAGTGACAGGAACAATTTTTTTCAATTGGATCGGTCACCGGTTTTACTTAACTAAATTCAAAGATGTCTATAGCGAGGGTCGTGGATCAAAATTTTATCTTGCTAAGAGCCCCACACCTTCCTGGATTGATATCAATGGCCAACTATCCGTGTTTGTGGGGATGAGACAATATAATTTAATTTTTAAAATAGCTGAATTATTTACCGTTTCTATCGATGGAAGCCTCTCTCATCCACTCTATCATCTTCAAAAACAATCAAAAGCTCATAAAAAATAAAAACAAAGCCACTCGCCTTTCTGCTTCTCTTCTTGCACTCTCCAACCCCACCGATTTGCTTGCCTTAAGTAAGCCTTTCTTTCAGTGATCTGCACTCCGGAGGTAATCAAGGGATGTTGATGTTCATGGAGAAAAGCAACAGAATTCCATGCAATTTGTTGCTCTGAGGTGATCATATTCATGCAGATCATACTCGATCGAAAAGATAGTAAAAAAGGAAGAGCCTGCGGATAACAAAAATGACAATGACTTGAAAGCGCGTTCGAACAAGCATTGGCTTTAGAATGTTCAATAGCTTTTGGGTCAATATCAATACCAAAAGATTCAGTCGCTCCCATCCGTATTCCCGCTAAAGATAGAATGCCACTTCCGCAACCTATGTCAATTAAAGTCTTGTCCTCCACTTTCTGAGCCATCATTTCTAACATCAATTGCGTCGTCGGATGAGAAAGGTCGCCAAAGCCTTCTCCAGGCATCAATTGAAGTGGATTTGCCTTTATTCCATAAGTTTCAAAGGAAAGATGCACCTTACCCTCATGGTAATAAGGGCTGTGATCCCTCCATTGAGCATCCCAGTCGACTTCTGGTAATGAAGCCGGCGCGCAGGTGCTCATCCAATGAGCAAATGGGAAATAGGTGTCTTCGTTTAAATAGACATAAATTTGATTTTCCTCATCTCCCTCGCCTTCCATTCCATAAAGTACTTCAACTTTCAATTGTTCCAAGGATTTCCAGGCATAGTCAAGAGAGAACTTTTTAAACTGGAGGAGATGCAGCTTCTTCATCATTCTTTTTTCCATTCAATTCTCATTAAAACAACATCTTGAATATTAGGATTAAATAGCATTCCTTTAACAACATCTCTGTCTTTTTTCATGGAAAAATCACCTCCGAAAGTCTCAGCTAAGGCTTTAAAGTGAGGCATGACGTATTTACTATGCCAAGTATTATGAACACCAGAATCTTTATTTTGTAAATCATAGTAAGGAGAGCTCTCTCTGAATTCATTTACTAAAAAAACTTCAAATCCTTTTTCTATAGATACAACTGTAAATTCCTTTTTCTCCTTCCCTTTCTCCAGAAACTTTCTAAACTCCTCTACTCCTTTTTTTACATCCCCAATTAGTTTCGGATTTCCTTTCCAAGTGATATTTTTATCTTGAATCGAAGCACTTAATTGTCCATCATCTTTAGTTAGGCATGTTTTACAAAAGGTTAGCCAAAATAAATTTTCATCTTTTAAAATTGCATTATAATTGCCAGCATTCTCATATCTATTTAAAATTTCCATACCCTGCGTTTCTGTAATATTCATACTCATTCTTTAGTTTAATTAAATTAATATCCAACAAGAATAATAGATCAAAATTGATTAAATAATCAAGGTCCTGCTCTCAACTCCGACTCCATCAAATGAAAAAAATACTCCTTGTAAAATATGTTGATAAACCCTAAGATTTTCCTATCGCTCTCTGCACTGGTAGCTCAATCGGATAGAGTACCCGGCTACGAACCGGGCGGTTGGAGGTTCGATTCCTCTCCAGTGCAATGAATATCTCTATTCTACCTTCAGGCGTTTACGCTACAAATGCTTACGTGGTCTCTTGCCCAGATACTAAAGATGCGGTCATTATCGATCCTTCCCCCGAATCAACAGCAAAAATCCAAAAAATAATCACACACCAAGCATTGAATCCCAAAGCCATACTGCTTACTCACAGTCATTGGGACCATATTGCCGATGTTCACCCCTTAAAAATTTCTTTACAAATTCCTGTTTTTGTCCACAACTCCGATGCACCTAACCTCATCAAACCAGGATCCGATCTCCTCCGCTTATTAGTTCCAATTATAGGCGTCGAACCAGATGGATTTCTTGAGGAAGGCACTGTGTTCCCCGTGGGTAAATCAAAACTTGAAGTCATTCATACTCCCGGTCACTCTGTTGGAAGCATTTGTTTCTATGAACCCTCAGCAGGAATCTTATTTTCAGGAGATACTCTTTTTCAAGGAACAATAGGAAACTTATCCTTCCCTACAAGTCGACCTCAACTCATGGCGGACTCACTGAGAAAATTGACAAAATTACCGGGAAAAACAAAAGTATATCCGGGACATGGCCCTATGACAACTTTAGAGGATGAGTATGACATGCTAATGGATATCATTAATCAATCTTAAATCACTGAGAGGAAAATATGGGGATACTAGTAGGTAAAACAGCTCCTGAATTTAGAGCACAAGCAGTTGTCAATGGTAAAATTTGTGATGACTTTTCTTTAACAGATTATAGAGGCAAGCAGGTTATTCTATTCTTCTATCCTTTAAATTTCACATTTGTTTGCCCAACTGAATTACATGCTTTTCAGAATAATTTAAAGGAATTCGAAAACAGAAACACCCAAGTCATCGGCTGCTCCGTCGATAGCTGCTATTCTCACCTAGCCTGGCTGAATACACCTAAAAACCAAGGTGGGATTCAAGGTGTGGACTATCCTTTGGTCTCTGATCTTAATAAAAAAATATCCAAAGATTACGGAGTTTTAAAACAACCAGAAGGGATCGCCTATCGTGGTCTGTTTTTAATTGACAAACATGGAGTCATAAGACATCAAGTCGTAAATGATCTGCCTTTAGGACGTTCTGTGGATGAAACATTACGCACGTTGGACGCTCTTCTTCACTTCGAATCTCATGGCGAAGTATGTCCTGCAGATTGGCAAGCAGGAAAAAAAGCCCTTAAACCTTCTCAAAAAGATCTCCAATCTTATTTTTCATCGGTAGTTTTAAAATGATTTGAGAGAGTGCAGCATGGCTTCAGCTTTCCTGCACAAGATTATAGAAACAATGCAAACTGATGCAATTTGCAAGATTTTCTTTATCTAATTCATAGAGTATCCCATAAATGATCCCTCCAATGAGTTGATCAATCCCTCCACCCTCTTTACAATCTAGGGTATGAGTATGGCACACAGCAAAGAAAAGAGCCGATGCAGCAACTCGACTGATTTTAGCGGGCATGGAATCAACAAGATGATTGAGCTCGGGAGCTACCTTATTAATGACTTTTTGGGGAAGCCTTTTTAAGAGAATATCTTGGATGAACCAACGGAACTCCAGTTCTTCAAAGGCTGCGGGAATAAAAATTTTAGTGGCAACCCCAGAGCCCAAAAGGCTGCCCAAAGCACTATTCAAGTTACATACAGGTGTAGTTATCAAGGAATGTAAATTAACTACAACTGACCTTGATAAAACGTTCCCCAAACAAAAACCTAATTTATTTGTAAAAAAACGTGAGATAAGTGGTGTGCAATATAAATCCAAACTAGAAATACCTGCACCTATTAGGATCAATTTACCAAAATCACCGATTTTTAATTTACCCGCTTCTTCGTTAAGATCGCTGGGTTTTAAAACTAAGTCTACAGAAGAGGTTACTGGATCTCCAAATTCTTCTTTAATAGCTAAGGACTGACAACCGTTAATCATAAATCTACTTAATAGTTTAATTATTACACTTATGATTTAATTATAAATTAACAATGTAAAAGAAATATTAAACAAATTTAAGTAAATGGTTAATTTCATATCTTTGTAATTGCTTAATGCGATTACAATTTTGATTTTGACAAAATGATATTATTCTTGGTGAATGGCGCTACATTGACGCGCTCTAAGAGAATTTGGACAAGAAGAAATAGTCGTGTTTATTAAATTAAACGGTCTCTTTCTGAAAAAGAAAATTCAGTATCTCCATTAATTTTTCTCTTTCTTGACTGAATTCAATTTTTTTTACTCCGCGGCTCCATTTACTGGTATTTTTTTTCTTTTTGATTGTGTGTTCGATTATGTTGTATAGAGAATTCTTATCCTTTTTATTCACTACTGGCTCTAAGTCCAAATTTTCAGAAGTCTCTTCTAATTTTTCTATTGGATAGAACGCACTCAGTGGAGTATTTAAATCTTTTTTTATTATTGTGCGGAGTTGATTGTTAACAAGGGAAAAAAATGAGTTCCATTGCAAAGCCTCTTGTAATGCTAAATCTTTAAAATTTTTTTCTTCTTTTCGTGTTCTTCTTGATGCTTTATTATTTGCTTTACGTTTTTCTAACTTTGCCTTTGAAGGAATAAATTGTGGCTCTTTTAACAGTTAAGGATATAAAAATTAATCAAGAAATTTTCTTCCCATCGATTGGCCAAATAAACAGCGTATTTCGATCCCTTCCGAAGTTGCTTCTAAAAGGTCTCTATCGAATTGAATTGCTCCCTTTTTAAAAAGGAGAATGAGTGCTGAGCCCCCAAACTCGAAATACCCTTTCTCTGACCCCTTAGGATAGAATTGGGAAGGAGTAAAAGTTTGCTTAATGCTTCCCACATTCGTAGCGCCAACCTCAAGGAAAAGAACCTCACCAAATGCTTCGCTTCTTAAAATAGTGAGCTCTCTTTTATTTTCAGTAAAAATCTTGATATTTTGCTTCACAGCAATGGGATTGACTGAGTACAGAAAGCCATTAATGAGAGAAGGCTTCTCTGGAGTGCAGTCACAAGGAAAATGGAAGCGGTGATAATCTGAAGGACAAAGCCTTGCCATAACCATGCTTGCATCTTGATACTCATGAGCTAGTCCTTCGTTTTGAAGGAGTTCCGCTAAAGAAAACTTTTGATCTTTTACAATAAAACCACTCTCTTTGGATATATCCTGATAAAAGTAATACCTTCCATCCGCAGGAATAATGGCACTCTCTTTTCCAGGAAAAATGGGACGGGCTTCGGATTTAAGTTTACGAATAAAAAAATCATTGAATGATTGAAAATCAGACACAGGAGACGCAAACTCCTCAGCATCAACCTGAAAGTCAGTAATAAATTTCGGAATTTTAGATTTTGTAAAGGATGTGTTCTGCCAAAATCCATAGATTTTGGAACACAGAGGGTTTTTTGTGAGCAAGGGTAAAATCCATTTTCGAATATAACCTGCTCCATACTGATTTCCATAAAGAAATTTTAGATACCCTTCTTTATAAACCTTTTCAGTGTCAACTTTTTTTGTTTCGCGATTAATAAAATAAATTAAGGAATTTGACATAAATTTGAGTCGGTACTTCTTTAAAAATATACGATTCACTCACTCGTCTTTAGATTGTGAATCTATCCTTTCTAGGATAGCAGAGTTTCTTTTCCATTTCATCTAGAAATAAAATTATGATAAGATTTCCATTAATTTAATCTCAAAAGAAACAATTATGGATTTTATTCACCAACCTTACTACCCAGGAAAAACCATAGCTGCAATCGCATCACCTCCAGGTGAGGGTGGGGTGGCGATTATCCGAGTTTCTGGACGAGATGCAATAGAAATTTGCCAATGTGTATTTTCAGGTTCCATTGCTGATTATAAATCTCATACCGTTCATTTTGGAAAAATCAAAAACCAGTCAGGTGAGGTAATCGACGAGGGATTATTAATTCTCTTTTTAGGTTCTCGTTCTTATACAGGGGAAGACACCGTTGAATTACATTGCCATGGAGGACGACTTGTTACTAGACGTGTGCTAGAAGCTGTCTTAGCTGCAGGCGCTCATGCAGCAAGTCCTGGCGAATTTACATTAAAAGCCTTTATGAATGGCAAAATTGACTTAACTCAAGCAGAAGCCATCCAATCTCTTATTTCTGCAAAAAGCGAACTAGCTCTCGATGCCGCTGGAAATCAATTACAGGGAATGCTTTCAAAAAAAATCAAATGTTTTCAAGGTCAGTTGACTCATATTGCAGCTATTCTAGAGGCTTGGATTGACTTTCCAGAAGAAGGATTAGAATTCACAACAATGGAAGTGCTTTCTGACGATTTAAATGAAGTTTGCTCCGAGATGGAAAAACTCATCGCAACATTTCATCAAGGCAAAATCCTTCATGATGGATTATCCCTTTGTCTTGTAGGCTGCCCAAACGTAGGAAAATCTTCTCTCCTTAATGCTCTAGTAGACAAAGATCGCGCAATTGTATCTCCTGTTCCAGGGACGACACGCGACGTCTTAGAAGAGTACCTTTATCTTAATGGAGTTCACCTTAAAGTAAGTGATACAGCGGGAATTAGGCACTCTGCAGAACTCATTGAGCAAGAAGGAATACGTCGTTCAAAAAGGGCTATGCTAGAAGCGGATTTGGTGTTGTTTGTCCTTGATGCATCTAGGGGACTCACACCGGAGGATAGGGAAATAGTAGATATCATACCCAAAGAAAGAACTATCTTAGTCTGGAATAAAATCGACCTTCCCCATGAGACGTTAATGGAGACGGAATTTCCACATGTCGTCTTCCTCTCTGCAAAAGATGGATCTGGTCTTGAAGAACTTCATAAAGTCATTGATGTCATGATCTGGCAACACCATTCTTTAGGAAAAGATGAGGTTGTGATCACAAATATACGGCATAAAGAAGCCCTTGCAGAAGCTATACTTTCAGCACGATGCGTTTTTGCTGGTTTAAAAAATGGGATTTCACCAGAATTTTTAAGTTTAGATATGAGGCAAAGTCTTCAAGGGTTAGGAAAAATTATTGGAACAAATATCACTGAAGATATCCTCTCAGAGATTTTTTCAACATTCTGTATTGGAAAATGAATAAAAAAGCCATTGCAAAGAAAATTCAGCTCATTCTAAATGAATACTTTCCTGAGCCACCCATCCCACTCCAACATCAAGATAGCTATACCCTTCTTATTGCAGTTCTTCTTTCCGGAAATAGCACAGATGCTCAAGTTAACTTGGCGACACCGCATTTATTTGCTCGTGCAAATACACCTCAACTCATGGCCAAGCTCGATGTAAAAGAGGTTGAGGAAATCATTCGCCGCTGTGGGTTAGGTCCCCAAAAATCAAAAGCAATCGTCGCACTCTCACAAATTTTAGTTGAGGAATTTTCTGGACGAGTTCCCGATACCTTCGAAGAGCTTGAATCGCTACCTGGAGTGGGTCATAAGACAGCTTCTGTTGTCATGTCACAAGCCTTTCACCATCACGCCTTTCCCGTTGATACCCATATTCATCGTTGCGCCAAACGCTGGGGTCTAAGTGATGGAAAGTCGGTGAAGGCAACCGAAAAGGATTTAAAAGCGCTTTTTCCAAGCGAGGACTGGAATAAACTTCATCTACAAATGATCTATTTCGCACGTTCCTTTTGCCCAGCCCGAAAACACGACCCCAAAGCCTGTCCCATATGCTCCTGGATTCCAGTAGTAGGCATCGATGGGCACGCATAAGTATCTGTTAAATCATCGCAGCCTTACAGGCTACCCATTTTTTTAAAAATATTAAATTGTAGTGTAGGATTTATCCTGCGCTTGTTATTGCCGGATTTATCCGGCTACCATGGTGCAAAGAAGGGAAAACGAAATTTACATATGATGACGCAATTTTGCGTTTCAATCGTTATGCTTGTTTGAAAATTGCAATTGTAGAATAAAAATTTTATTGATCTAAAAATTTGTTGCTTGACTGTGCCGGATAAATCCGGCAATAACAAACGCAGGATAAATCCTACGCTACAATTTCATCGAAGATCATCAACGACTTCCATACAAAGATCCGGAATTTTTCGAGCAGAATCTAAACAATCCTTGATAGTAAGAATTGCATTGCGAATATCAAGTGGCAGTTCTTCTGAAGGTACGTTTTCTCCTGGCCAAGAGAGATCTCGAGTCTTTTTATCAGGCCAGCGAGAATAAGCCACCCATAGCCCATCGGATGCTTTATGCAAACAAGAACCGAGGGCGCCACGTTGTTCAATAAAATATCGGGCTACCTGATTCCAAGCCGCTTGATATTCATTTTCTCGGCCAGGTTTGATGTATCCTTGATAAATGACTGCAAACATTCTTTTAATCGGGTTTCAATGTGAAGATTACTGGTATCTCAAGATTGACGCTTATTTAACGATGATAAATTACCTAGGCTTAAATACACAAAAGGCAATCTCAACGAGATTGCCTTTTAGTAATTGAAGAAAAAGAATCTGGGTGAAAGGATTTGAACCTTCGACCCCTTGCACCCCATGCAAGTGCGCTAGCCAAGCTGCGCTACACCCAGATAAAATAGGACGGATTAAACAGCAGCCAAGCCTTCGAATTGAAGTTTAGTCTCCACCATACGCACAGCAATGCGACCGCATTCTTCAATGATCTTTTCTAATGGATCTGTGGCATCCACAGTGGCTTGTCCGATATCCACACTTATGGAAGAGCTGAAGGTAACGCCTCCCTTCATTCCTTTAACGCGAAAATTGGCAAACATACCGTCTTTTTTTTTTGTGACACTGATGAATCGGATGATGTTGTTATCTGCTATGCTCATGGTTTTACCTCTGGAATTGCTGAATCATAGGAGACTTTACGATTTCTAGTCAACGGTATTTCCGTTCATTGATTAGGGATGGGTGTTTCGAGCAAAGATCCACATTGGTATAAGAAGAAGATTAATAGATATATTATTTTATCTTCTTCAGGTGTTGTGGGTTTGTTCATAACTTGACGCTCAAAAGAGAGTTGCTAACAATAATCCTGAGGTAAGATATCCTTTAGTGTGGTTATAAACAAAGTTATAACAAGTGGGAAGAGGAATAAAGGACTCCTTCTGCTAAAATGAAATTGTTTATAACCTGTTAGTGAATTGTTTCGAAATAGGGGGTTTTGAACAAGCGGATGTAAAAACCCATCACTTTCGAACAGCTATCAACAAAATATAAACAACTCATTAACAAGCTGCGTCCTTGCATTTTTTAAAAATTAATTTTCAAAAATTCATTTTTGGATTAAAAAGAAGGGTAACTTTTGGAGGAAAAATGATCGGAACAGGCGAGCTTTTAGTGATTTTTTTAGTAATTTTAATCCTATTCGGCGGAAAAAAATTACCCGAATTTGCTCAGAGTTTAGGTAAGGGCATTCGTGAGTTTAAAAAGGCTTGTTATGGGGAGGAGGACTCAGTTTCCTTAAAAAAAGATAATAAAGCGACAGAGGAAATCGTTATTCCAGCTCAGATTTTGGAAGAAGATTCAAAAAAAATAAAAGATGAATAGCTCTACGCCTTTAGAGTCCATTTGGAATCATTTCGCAGCATTAAGAAAAACAGTCATCCAAATTTTATTCATTATTGGTTTTGGTTTTTCTGCGATGCTCTTTTTCCATCAACCAATTTTCAGATTTCTCGCTGAATCTATAAATCAAACGCCCCCATTTGAAAGCTTAAATGAGTTTCGGATCGAAAAACTCCCAGTGATACTCGGACCTTTGGATGGGGTGACTATTGTCTGTAAAGTCTCGCTCTGGGTGGCGATTTTTGGAACAGCCCCCCTATGGGGATGGGCTCTTTTTCGCTTTTTATCACCTGGGCTTCACCAAATTGAACGCGCCCTCTATCTTTTTTTCTTTTTGAGTTCCATTATTGGAATAGCTGTAGCGGTCATTTTTGCCTGGTGTATCACAATTCCAATCACGAATCGATACCTTTATTTCTTTAATCAAGAAATTGGACAAAATTTTTGGACGCTCTATCAGTATATCGATTACCTTTTAATCATGTTACTTGGACATGCAGTGGCTGCAGAGGCTATTTTGTTGCTATTTTTCTTAGTTCATAAAAAAATACTAAGTTATGAGTGGATGAAATCAAAACGTCGGATAATGATTGTTTTGGCCTTCATAATGGGTGCTTTACTGAGCCCGCCAGATATCCTCTCGCAAATTATTCTAGCCCTTCCTTTGGTCATTGGCTTCGAAATAGCCATCATATATTCAAGGTTCAGAGATTCTATGTATCGAACTAAATAGTTTATTTAATTCTGATAGGAAGAAGGTCTCTTTTATCATTTTCATCTAAGTAATTACGCCATTTTTCTGCAATCCCACCAAAATCGTGAATAAGTTTGGTTAGATCGTTGTCAGTGATGGAATTAGAATGACCGATATAATTTAAGAAAATACAATATCTTGATTCATCTATTGTTAAGAATGTTCTAATATGAGGATTAAAAAGTGATTTTTTATTGGTAAGGCTACTTCGCACACTTTTTGGAATATAGCTGGTGCCATGGTAAACAGTAGAGCTAAGAATGATTTTTGAAGAATCATCAACAATTTGAGCAAACAGAGGTGATCCTTCATATACAAACTCAACAGTACCGCCGTTATTTAACTGGTCAAGAGCTTTCTTGATTTCCTTACCGACTAACATATTCCCTCCAACAAAGGAATGATTGCGTTAATAAACTATCGGAAAAAATTTAGTTTAATTTTTTTTAAAACCCCCATGTTAATTTTTATTGTTAATACTAACTGGTATATACTTATATTATAGTGTTTATCGATTTTATTTGAAATGTATTACTAATGGATTTTAATAAAAGGTGTGTGTAAGCAACCACAGAGCCACTGGGGTCACCAGGAAAGAAGCCACTTTTTCACTACTCATTAATCACAGTGGTTCAGTGGTACTCTAATGAGGTGATTCCGTAACCGGTAGTATATTAAATGTAGTATAGGATAATGACATAAATTGTTTATTTTTTTGTTAAATTAGGGACTTAAATTAGAAAATACATTTGAAAATTGTCTAATAAGATCTGTTGCGATCATCCCTCGGCAACTCCCTCTTTCTTCTTCAGCCGATTCTCCAGCAAGTCCATGGAGAAAAACACCTGAAATTGCAGCATCTCTCGTCGATAGACCTTGTGCCAAAAGTGCAGCAATTAATCCAGTTAAAACGTCCCCACTTCCAGCGGTAGCCATCCCTGGAGATCCTGTAGAATTCACAACAATTGGTTGATGTGGTGAGAAAATAAAAGTGGGCGCTCCTTTTACCACAAGGGTCACCTGTAGTCTTTCAGCAAAATCTTGACATCTCTGCAGGCATTCAGTGGTTCTCTTAAAGGAAAAATCTGGTCCCATCAACCGTTCTAATTCCCCGGAATGAGGGGTCAATACAACCTGTTTAGGTAGAGGGAACGGATGCTTGGCATAAGCATTTAGAGCATCCGCATCGAGAACCAAGGGAATTGTGATCGTTGGAACTATTGCTTTAAGTAAATGAACCACCTCTTCAGAAGTGCCTAATCCTGGTCCAATGAAGGCCGCATTTGCTTTTTTAAATGCAAGGAACATTGGGTTTGGATCATTTGCAGCATAGGGGATCTTGATGAGTTCATAGGGACTGTTTGAAAGTTCGGTTTCCATTCCCTGCGGGTAAAGGAGTTTTGTGATTCCGCTCCCTCCTCGCAAACTTGCCAAGGAGGCTAGAAGAGGAGCTCCTGGCATCGAGGGGGATCCTCCCCAGCCTAAGACCAAACCTGCTTGATATTTGTGTCGATTACGCACAATTTTCGGTAGAAGGGAGGAAACCAGAGCGTGAGTGGACATAAAAAATTCAGATTTTAGGTTATCTATAAGAAAATCAGGAATCTCTAAGGAAACCTGACTCAATTTTCCAGTATAATTCCATCCCTGATTTAAAAAAAAACCAGCTTTTGGAAGTCCGAGATAAATTGTCTCCTTTGCTAGGATCGCAGCCTCGCACGCCTCCCCCGTCGTTCCATCTAAACCTGAGGGGATATCGATCGCAAAAATGGGTATTTTTAATTGATTTGCTTCCAAAATTAATTCTGAATGGGGAGACTTGACAGCTCCTTTAAATCCCGTTCCTAAAATGCCATCCAAAATAAGACTTGGATGAAATAGGAGAGGGATGCTGGAAACAATAACACCGCCCACTTCTTGAAATTTTTTTGCATTAAGTTGACAAAGCTTGGAGGAGGTAGGTAGAGTCTCTTTTTGAACAGCAAGTACTTCAAATTTTTCATTGATAAGATGACGTCCAGCAACAAAAGCATCTCCAGCATTATTGCCTTTTCCACATAAAAGAAGAACTTTTCGTGCCAAATTATTTTTCAAAATGAATGCTTGAGCACACTTTGCTACACCTAATCCGGCCGTTTCCATCATTTCCTGTTCAGAGACGCCAGATCTAAATATAGCTTCCTCTAGATGCCTCATCGTCTGAACCGAAACTACTGGAGTCATCAGAGATGTTCCTCTTTGATTGTTCTTTGCATCAAGGATCTCACAGCTTCGAGAGGCGTGGTTTCTCCTTGAATGATTTGATAGATAATTTCTGCAATAGGGAGAGAGATGTTGTGTTGTTTTGCAAGTTGAATGGCTGATATACATGTATAAGCCCCTTCCACAACCATTCCAATATGATTTAAAGCACTCTCAGAAGACATCCCTTGCGCTAAAAGATTGCCAAATCTGAAGTTGCGGCTTATCGGGGAGCTGCATGTTAAGCATAGGTCACCGAGTCCCGCAAGCCCGTTAATGGTCTCAGGACGACATCCACATGCAATTGAGAGTTTACGTATTTCGTGAAGCCCACGTGTCATTAAAGCTGCCTTAGAACTACAGCCAAGGGCTAGTCCATCTGAAATTCCACAAGCAATCGCAATGATATTTTTTAAGGCGCCCCCAAAAGCGACACCATAAATATCTGTGTTAGGATAGATTCTAAAGGTGGGAGTAGTAAAAACTTCACAGACTTTATTAATTGTCTCAGAAGAAAATCCCGTTCCAACAACCGAAGTGGGGAGCCCTCTAATCACTTCTTGCGCAAAACTTGGACCACTTAAAAGGCCTATGAAAGGACGAAAGTATTCCCCCAAAACCTCTACAGCGACTTCCGGAAGGATCATTCCTGTATCTTGTTCAATCCCTTTTGAGGTGAGAATAATGGGAGCGTTTAGGGTTGCCAGAGAACGTATCTGTTCAAAAACTGGACGTATACCCGCAGAAGTTACTGATTCAACAACTATCTCAGCATTTTCAAGGACATATGCAAGATCCGAAGAAAATTTCATAGCCCCACCAGAGCGATGTCCTGGAAGTCTTGGATGTTCTCTAGTATTTGTTAAAGTATCAATGAGATGAGGATCAGTTGACCAACAAAAAACTTCATAGTCTCCCTTTGTTGCTAAAAGTGAGGCCAAGCAGTATCCCCACGCACCCATCCCTAAATAAGCTATTTTTTTCATAGATTCCTTTATTCGAATCGCATTTCTTCTATTTTATTCATAAATGAAAAATGAGAATGTGTGTTAGTAATTTTACTTTTTTAAACAAAGGCGGGAAAGTCTTTCTGAAAAAGAGTTAAGTTTTTGAAATTCATCAGGTGTGAATTTCTTTTGACTTTCGATTTGAAGAATTAGTTTTTCTATTTGATCAAAAATTGGGCTTTTTCTTTTTTTATTTCTTTGATCCAAAGGAGATTTTGGGAAAGTATTTTGAATCAATGAAATAAACACATCTTGTTTTTGTCCTTTGTAATTACGGATAAGTTCTAATTTTAAATCAAAGCTCCCTTCTCTTGATGCCAAGGTATAGGCTGCCTTTTTAGGGATATTTTCAATCATCGTCCGAAGATCAAAAGGGAGAGCGTGATAGAACTCATAGTAATAAAGCATACTGTAGGGGGTTTGGCGGTTTCCATAGGTGGAAATCAGCCAAGCAGTAAAAGCTCCTTCGCGATAATTTTTTAAAACGTCCTGAGCTCTTTTGATTCTTTCTCCATGAAGTAAAATCGATTGATTATTAATCGCTTTTATTTCAGAGGTTAATCGTGCGAGCGTTTGAAAGTCTTCATCAAAACCATCCTCAGCCATGTGAGAGGAGTCGTAGTGATCATTCAAAAGTTGTTTAAGATGAATTTCTTCTTGAGAGGACAGCTTGCTTTCGCCAAACATCCCGCGAAACCCATTCATAAGGGCTGGCTTCGTTGCTTCAAAGCTCTCTAAAAACGAAGTAGACTCCGCTGGTAAAGTCACCGCCTTTTGTAAAAAGGCTGAAGCGGATGCTGCAATAGATTTTTTAGCCATGATTGACTGCTTTTACTTTTCTCTTTTTAACGCCCACTTGGAACCTCTGGATAAATTCAGTAGCAAATGCTTGGTAATCTTCAGAAACGCGCGAATGGGCCGACGTTTCAAATACGGGAAGACCCTGAAGGATTGCACGGGAGACTGAAATATCCCTACGTATTTTTGTCTGAAAAACTTTTCCTGGAAATACTATTTCAACCCCATCTAAAAATGCTCGATTGGTTGCTCCTCTTTCATCCCATAATGAAAATAATACTCCAATCACGTCAAGTGAATGATTTTGATTGATGGCCTGATGGTATTTTGCTAATCGATTTAATGCAAGAACGCTATAAGGTTCTGGAACAGAACAGATTAGAGAATGAGTCGAAGCAAAAAAAGCAGCCTGACATAACCAACCTAATGAAGGAGGGATATCGATTAGACAAAAATCATAGCTCAAGGTACGGAGAGACTTCCTTAACCTTTCGTGAGCATACGGATCACTCACTAATGGGGCTGTTGCTTCTATTTGATCCAGATAGGTGTTAGCTGGAATAAGAGAAAGACCTGGCACCGAAGTTGGTTTAATCACCTGTTCTATTTGTTTTTCACCCTGTAAGACCGGGACCATGGTATCGAGAGAATCAGTTCCAAATCCAAGTCCAGTAGATAAATTCGCTTGAGGATCCATGTCAACAAGCAAAACCTTCTGATTATGAAATCTGGCCAAAGCAGCGCCTAAATGAAGAGCTGTAGATGTGCGCGCTGTTCCGCCTTTAAAACCACATAAAACAATCGTTCGCATAATTATTCCTTTCTTCAATAGCCATATGGTATACACCGTCTTTCCTGCATTTTCAAGAGAAATTTCTTTTTTAGAAAGGAAAGCGAGACCCTGCTGACAAATGCACAATCGCTTTCAAGTAACCAGGGGTGAATCTGAACTTGACCTGGAGATAAAGATCGGATAAACTGACAATCTTAATAGTTAGGATAAGGAATAATAATATGCACATCGTATTGAAAGATCAGTCCCTAATAGAAATGCCTGCAGAAAGTACTGCAAAGGATTTGGCTGAACGGTTGAATTTAAGAGGCCCAGATCAGGCTCTAGGCGCAAATATCAATGGAAAAAATTACGACCTCTCCCATCCTCTTAAGGATAATGATAAAGTCATCTTCTGGAATTTCGATGATCCTCAAGGGAAAGAAATATTCTGGCATACCTCAGCGCATGTGTTAGCGCAGGCTATTCTAAGGCTTTGGCCCGAAGCTACACCTACCATTGGACCGCCCATCGAAAATGGATTTTATTACGACTTTGCCAATCTCAGCCTTTCAGAAGCTGACTTCGAAAAGATCGAGAAGGAAGCACAGGTCATCATCTCTGAAAATTATCAATTAAAAAGAGAGGAAATCCCTTCTAAAGATGCAGCTCTAGAACTTTTTAAAAATAATCCATACAAATGCGAGCTCATAGAGGGATTCGAACCAGATAGTCCATTAAGTGGATATAGGCAAGGGGAATTTTTTGATCTTTGCCGTGGGACACATCTTTTTAATCTAGGCAAAATAAAAGCTTTTAAAATAATGAAAACAGCTGGAGCTTATTGGAGGGGGGATTCCAAAAATGAAATGCTCACCCGTATTTATGCAGTTTCTTTCCCTGATAGAAAGCTGCTCAAAGAATTTATTATGCAACTTGAGGAAGCTAAGAAGCGCGACCATAAAATAATCGGACCAAAACTCGATCTCTTTTCCTTAAAAGAAGAAGCCCCCGGTATGCCCTTCATTCATCCAAAGGGATTAATTATCTGGAATCAGCTTGTCGCCTATATCCGAGAGTGTTTGGATCAAAGTGGATATATTGAAATTAAAACACCCACCATGATGACACGCGAGCTTTGGGAAGTATCAGGTCACTGGTGTAATTATCGCCACAATATGTTTACTTCTATGGTTGAAGATAGAGATTTTGCAATCAAACCGATGAATTGCCCTGGGTGCATGCTATTTTATAAAAGCCGGATTCATAGCTATCGAGACCTCCCTTTAAGAGTCGCTGAGATAGGCAACGTCCATCGCTTTGAACCATCGGGCTCTCTCTCGGGTTTATTTAGGGTAAGAAGCTTTCATCAAGACGATGCCCATATCTTTATGAAGCCTTCTGATATCCAAGACGAGATTGAAAGGGTTTTGGCTCTTTCAGATAAAATATACTCCACATTCGGATTAGAATATCGATTGGAACTGTCCACTAAACCTGAAAAAAATACTATCGGTTCCGATGAGGAATGGGAAATAGCGACAGCTGGTTTAAAAGGAGCTCTCGATAAAACAGGAAGAGATTACCGCATCAATGAAGGCGACGGAGCTTTCTATGGTCCCAAAATCGACTTCCATATTCGCGACGCCATTAATCGAAGCTGGCAATGCGGGACGATTCAATTGGACATGGCTCTTCCAGAAAAATTTGAACTTGAATACACAGCTACTGATGGCTCACGGCAAAGACCGATTATGATCCACCGAGCAATTTTCGGATCCATTGAACGTTTTCTTGGAATTCTTATCGAGCATTACGTCGGAAAGTTTCCGCTCTGGTTAAGCCCTTCACAAATACGTTTAATTACCGTAGCAGACCGACATGAGCCTTATGCACAACAGCTTGCCGATCGATTTAAAAAGGAAGGGTTCCACGTAGATGTCGATCATTCCAATGAATCTGTGAGCAAAAAAGTAAGAAATGCGCAGCTGGCCCAATTTAATTATATTTTAACGATTGGTGACCAAGAAATGGAACATCAAACTGCAAACCTACGCACAAGAGATAATGTTGTCCATGGCGAAATGAATATCGATGAGTTTATACAAAATCTCAAATCTGAAAGAAGTCAAAGAAGTGAGACTTCGCCTTATATAGAAACAGCTGGGCTAAAGCAATGATCGCCTCTTTTTCTCCTTTTATTTTAGAAACAAGTTGGCAGAAGGCTCTTAAAGAGGAACTTGGAAAGCCCTATCTGCTAGAATTGGCAGCCTTTGTAGAAAAGGAATATGCGCAGCTTCCTGGGAAAGTTTTCCCTCCGCAAGAACTGATCTTCAATTCCTTTATTCAAACTCCATTAAAGGATGTAAGAGTGGTCATTGTGGGTCAGGATCCCTATCATGGCGTAGGTCAAGCGCACGGCCTCTGTTTTAGTGTCCCTAAAGGCGTTAAGGCGCCCCCCTCTCTTCAAAATATTTTTAAAGAGCTCCATTCCGACCTTGGAATTGAAATTTCAAAGCATGGGTGTCTTCTAGAATGGACTAAACAAGGAGTCCTTTTATTAAATGCTACATTAACCGTTAGGGAAAGCGAACCCCTATCCCATCATGGAATTGGTTGGGAGAGATTCACTGATGCGGTTTTGCATGTCTTAAAAGAGGAAGATAGACCCATCGCATTCTTACTATGGGGAAAACACGCACAAGATAAATGTCGCTTTTTAAAAGATGACTCCAAAAGTCAAAAACATCTGATTCTGACAGCTGCACATCCCTCCCCATTTTCAGCTAACAATGGCTTTTTTGGATGTAGGCATTTTTCTCAAATTAACGTATGGCTGGAAAAGCAAGGAAACCAACCCATTCGTTGGTCTTTGTGAATCCTCCCAATAATCCCAATGCTATGAAAGGGACTCCTGCGGGATAAGCACTGAAAATACCTAATCCCACAAATGAATTATGCAAGAGTCTAATGAATATCGAGCTACGGATTGAGGAATTTCATTCAATTGTCGCTACCGCGACAAAGCAAAAGATACCAGATAAAACGGAAAAAAAAGCGCATACTAATCAAAGCTAAAGCTCGACATACCAAAGACCGCGGTCTTTCATGTAACAATTTAAAGATGCTTTATATTAAAGCCCAATAATCCCAATGCTATGAAAGGGACTGATGCGGGATAAGCACTTAAAATACCTAATCCTACAGCCGTAATAGATCCAGTTATAAGATAAAACATTTTTTCAACATCTAGAGTGTTGTCAATAAGAGCCTGGCTATGCGTAGGATCAATTTTTAGATATGCATTTGCAATTAGAGTTTTCGAATGAGGATCGAGTAAATGATGTTCATTGCGAGGCAGTAACTTTTCAGCCTCAGTAATAGCTTTTTTGACTTGATTATCAGTGTAACCTTCATCTGCGGTAAACATAACTAGAATAGTAATAGCAACAGTAGATTTTCGCATCTTAACGAAATTTTGAGTTTGATAATAATTTATATAGTCTTTGAGAAATTTCTCTAACAGCTCATCAGCTGCAGGTGTATCTTTCAGAGCTTTAATGAGAAATTCAGCTAAGTATTCTGCCATCATATCTTCACTTGTGAAATAAAGTTTAGAATACAGTTGGTTGATTATGGATTGTATTTTTTTGAATGTAGGCTGCTCAGATTCATCTTTAGGCAACGTATCGAATAACACTACTAGTCTGTTCAAAAGAGTGTGGTTTTGAGAAATTTCGCTCTGAGAAGCCTTTTCGGAAAGGGGCTCGAGTATCTCTAAAATCAGTAAAAATGTTTTTTTTACATTGTCAGTTTCCTCGAAAGTACTATAAGCTTCAACGATATCAAATAAGTCTGTAATCGCTCTCCATTTATGATCCTTGGTTTCAGCTTCAGCAGAACCCGAGTTTTTCAAAGCAACCAAAAATTCATCAAGTTTTTTTATAAAAATTTCTTTCGTTTGACTTTTGATGCCTAAATGCTCAGTTTGGTTTTGACTAAAGTATTTTATAAATTGGAGGGAGGGTGTTATAGATTCTAAAGAGGATAACTTCTCGCTAAGGATCCCAAGCCATTTAGCAGATTGCTGACTAAAAGAGTTGTCATCAGAGTCAGATTCAGAGACATCAAATTTTGCGAAACCTGAATGGATATTTGCCAGTTTTAAATATGCTATAAGAGCTTCTTGATTATTGAAATTGTTCATCATAGCTTCAGCCGATTTTAGAGCTTGGAGAGCAAAATTACGAGACATAGTCTTTATAGACTCATTTATACTAGTCTCTCCAATTTGCTGATAACTCTCTGCTAATTTACAGAAGCTAGCGAACTTTCTAGTAGGTGATTGAGTAGTATTCTCCAAACCCGATGCCTTACTTAAGGCTGTAGACGAAACATCATGTAGGTTACATTTATCAGCAACCTTGGCGATTTCTAAGTAAAAATCTGTAGAGGTTATATTCTTTGGATCTTGTTCATGTTTTTTAAGAACATTTTGAAGAATAGATTGAAGTTTTGTTGGATCATACTCGGGATTGTATTTGTGTAGGATTGTAGCTGCTTCTAGTTGTTGCCAGTCTTCTATAATTTCCATTGAAAAAAGATAAGATTTTTCTGGATTTTTACATTTGGCGAAGCTGATTGCTAATTCAAATACGAGGTCGCGTGTTTTTATGAAAGGTTTATTTGCTACATTAATGTGAATCGAGCGAAGGATAGTTTCGCATTCCGTTAGAAGCTCAAGCTTTTGTACATCTGTCTTATTGGGTAGATCTGCTTGTTGGAGTAGCATATGACATTTAACGGGTTTAAATATATCCTTAAGTTGAAGAGGATCATACTGGTGACAGCGGAAAGCTTGATAAAAGTTATAAGCTGCGTAAAGGCCTCCACATAAATAGATGCCTAATTCTTCAAGTGCAGGTTTACTCAAAGAACTAATTTTTGTTCCTTGAGATGTAACGAATTGGGAAAACGTGTGTGAGATGCCTTGAAAGTTGGTGGTAATCGTATTCATTAGTATTCCTTGTTATAAAGTTGGTAAAAAAATTATATAAGCCATATTGTAATAAAATAAATAATTTAAGTAAATAAAAATAATAGAAATCATGGGGTTATTATTTTATTTTTAATAAGTTTTAAAGTAGCATTCATTAAAATAGCCCCTTTCAATTAGGAGCAAAGTGCAATGAATTTTGATAAAATAACTGGATTATAGATTTTGAAAGAAGTTTATTGTAGATTAATCCATTCATATACTTAGACCGCAGGTCTATTCATATTTTTAGCTAACGATAAACCAAAGGGATTAGCCTAGTTCCCAATGTTAGGAAAGGGATTACTGCGGGATAAGCTCTAAAAATACCTAATCCCACCGCCATAACCGATCCAGTTATAAGATAAGTCATTTTTTCAATATCTTGAGTGTTTTCAATAAGATCCTGGCTATGCTTAGGATCAATTTTTAGATATGCAGTTGCAATTTTAGTTTTCGAATAAGAATCAAGTAAATAATGTTTATTTCGAGGCAACAACTCTTCAGCCCTAGCAACGGCTTTTTTGACTTGAGTTTCAGTGAAACCATTATCTGCGGTAAACATCCATAGGATATTACTAGCAATATCAGATTTCCTTTTCTTAGCCCTGGTTACATAATCATTGAGAAATTTATCAAACAGTTCATCAGCTGCAGGTGTATCTTTCAGAGCTTTAATGAGAGATTCAGCTAAGTATTCTGTTATACTATCTTCACTTGTGAAGTAAAGTTTAGAATACAGTTGGTTGATTATGAATGGTATTTGTTCTAAAGTAGAGTCGCTTTTAGTCAAAGTGTCGTTAAATAACACTGCCAGTTTATTCAAAAAAGTGATGTTTTTAGAAATTTTATCAGAAGGAGTGTTTGTGGAAATCTGCTTGAGTATCTCTAAAGCCTTTAAGGCTGCATTTTTTGCTTTGTCAGTTTCCTTAAGAGCAACATAAGCATCAACGATATCAAGTAAGACTGTAATCGCTTTCCATTCATCATTCTTATTTTCAAGAGCAGCTTGATCAAGTTTTTCTATAAAAAATTGTTTAAATGACTCTTC
>JBEPVL010000025.1:0-38240 GCA_041691035.1 Chlamydiota bacterium | reverse complement strand
ATTTGTATAGATAGTATCAGATATGTATAGATTTATGCAAGCTGTTTCTAACCCCTCTCCAAAAACATTCTTCGATTTTTGTTTCCCAAGGAAATTGTTGACTTACTGTTAAAATTTTTTCTGTTAGGGTATGGTTCCATTTAAAGACTCAAAGTCTGGAATTAAAACTTGATAAACGTCTCTTTTTCTTTTTGCAAAAACAAATAGAGGAACCTTGCTTTCTTCTAGGAACATTAGAATAACCTAGCAGAATGACAAAAGCTTAGCCAAGGAATAGACTTTTACCAAATCGGTCTTTTATATTAAAGTGGTTTTTATTATATTATTTTCTAACCTTCTCACCTACGTCTCAATATGAATCAAAAAAGAACTTCTCTTTATATCGCATTATTCGTGGCATTTATTGACTATATAGGCATCGGTTTAATCTATCCGCTCTTCTCTTCAATGATTTTTGACCCCACTCACGATCTGCTTCCTGAGGATACCACACATATGCTACGCGGTTTATGGTTAGGTATTCTTATCGCTCTTATGCCTTTAGCCCAATTTTTTAGTTCTGCATTTTGGGGAACCCTTTCTGATAATCGTGGAAGAAAGAATCCTTTAGTTATGAGTATTTCCATTGGTTTATTTGGTTACTTTCTAGCCTTAATAGGGGCAGTCTTAAGTAATATTTGGCTGCTACTTATTTCTAGAATTATTGTGGGAATTGGATCTGGAAACATGTCCATTGTCCAAGCTACAATTGCTGACCTTAGTACTTCTGAGGATAAAGCAAAAAATTTTGGCCTTTTTAGCATGGCTATCGGGGCCGGGTTTACATTGGGTCCATTTTTTGGAGGCACTCTTTGTTCTTTTCAGTACTGCATTCCTTTTCTTTTTGCTTCGATTTTAATTTTTGTGAATCTATTATTTGTTCTTTATTTCTTTCAAGAAACTCATGAGCCCTTATCTCTCCGCAAAGTGAGTTGGAAAATTGGCATCCAGCATATTTCAAAGGCATTTCGATTTAAGGGAATAAGGACGATACTCTTTTGCTCATTTCTCCATAATTTTGGTTGGTCTTATTTTTTTGAATTTATTCCTGTATACTTTATTTCACGTTTCGCCTTTTCTTCTCTTGAACTGGGGCTATTTTATGGAGTCTCAGGATTTTTTTATGCGCTAAGTTCGGGATTTCTGATGCGACCTCTCATTTCAAGATATAAGCCTGTCACTCTTTTCTTTATAGGAAATCTCTTAGCGGGTATTGCAATTTTTTCATTACAATTTTTACCAACCTCAGCAAGTATTTGGCCTCTATTATTTTTGATATGTTTTTTTGTTGCCCTTGTGACGCCTTCATCAATGACCTATATTTCAAATAGAGCTGGACCAGAAATTCAAGGCGAAGCCTTGGGTATTTTCACTTCTGTTAATGCAGCCGCATATATTTTAAGCCCGTTAATTTCAGGATTTCTTGTTGGGACTTACCCCTCTCTCCCAATGATTGTTGGAGGAATCACTTTGGTTATGGCAGCCATAATTATTTTAGCTATTTTCCGTTCTCGACTTTTGGACCAACCTATCGGACCTCTAGCGTAATTCATTGATATTGATCTAAAAATTTATTTTCTTGACTGTGCCGGATAAATCCGGCAATAACAAACGCAGGCTAAAGCCTACGCTACAATAATGCTGTAGATGAAAAAGCTCGATTTTATCGTATGGCCAAACGACACGGGCAAGGAAATGAATTATGCAAGATATTCAATTAGCATAACAATCGCAGGCTAACCCAATCAATTAAAAAAATGTGGAAGAAGGATGCACATCAACCGAAAGGCGTATTGAGGAAGGAATTTGTTTTTTCGCTCTCACCTCTTCAAATATTGGATAAAACTGAGAAAGGGTTGACGAACGCAAAAGTAATTGAAAACGGTATTCATCTTTAATTTTAGGATGTCCACAAGGAACCACGGGGTGTAGTTGATAGGTCTTAGGAAGCTGCTTAATGAGATCCTCTCGTATGGCACATGCGCAATCAAATACCAGTTCTGACTCTTTTCCAACAAAGACGACTTTGATCATTTGAGAAAATGGGGGGTAGTGGAAACACTCACGAATTTTTATTTCCTCTTCATAAAACTTTTGATAATCTTGCTTAGCTGCATGTTGAATTGTTGAGTTTTCTGGAATGCATGTTTGGAGAATCACTTTACCCAAACTAACGCCTCTTCCAGCTCGACCTGCAACTTGAGTAATCAACTGAAATGTGATTTCAGATGCGCGAAAATCGGGGATTTGTAATCCGGAATCACAATTGAGTACTCCTACAAGGGTCACTTCAGGAAAATGAAGTCCTTTTGCTATCATTTGCGTTCCAATGAGAATATCTGCTTTACCCGTTCCAAACTCTCTTAAAAGTTGTTGATGACTTCCTTTATGTTTGGTTGTATCTGCATCCATTCTTAAAATGCGACTCTCTGGAAAAAGTGCGTATAAGGCTTTCTCAATCTGTTCCGTTCCTACCCCTCTAAATTTAAGTGGTGCATCTTTTCTGCAAGAAGGGCATATCTTTGGCGGTGGTTGTATGTAATTGCCACATAGATGACAGGCTAAATGATTATCACCTAAATGGAACGTATATGTAATCTCACAATGAGGACATTTTAGACACTCACCGCAGCCTTGACAAAGCAGAGAGGTGTGATAGCCTCTTCGATTTAAAAACAGAATGATCTGCTCGCCATTTTTTAAGCAGTGGTGGATTCCACTTAAAAGTGCTTCAGAGAAGCTAGTAAACCCCTTATTTTTCTCGTACTCCTTTTTCATGTCGACAATCTGCACTTCTGCTAGGGTACCCATACCTGCTCTAGTTGAGAGAGTACTTAAGGTGTATTTTCCCTTTTTTACATTATAAAAGCTCTCTAAGCTTGGAGTTGCGCTTCCAAGAATCACGGAAGCTTGACAAAGCTTTCCTCTCATCACGGCAACGTCTCTGGCTTGATAGCAGGGAGTAACTTCATTTTGCTTATAGGACTGCTCATGCTCCTCGTCAACGATAATTAATCCAAGATTGACGATAGGACTAAAAATTGCTGATCTGGCTCCTATGACTATTTTTGCTTGTCCGGACTGGATGTGATGCCATTCATCTCTTCTTTCCCCTTCACTCAACCGATGATGAAGAATAGCTATCCTTTCTTGAAATCGGCTTCGAAATCGTTCAATTGCCTGTCCCGTTAAAGAAATCTCAGGAACCAATAAAATCGATCCTTTTCCAAGCTCCAAGGCCTTTTCAATGGCTTGCATGTAAACTTCAGTTTTACCGCTACCGGTGATTCCAAATACGAGATGTGTTTCAAACACATTCTGAGATAAACTTCGCAGAATCTTTTCTAAACAAGTTGCTTGTTCGATATTCAGCGGCTTAGATTTTGTTAAAATATACTCCTCACCGATTAGAGGGGAGCGGTCAATTTGGATGGTGTCGACAGTTAAATCACCCATTTTCACTAACGCATCTACACTTGATCTTGAAGCTTGAGTTTGTTCAAGCAACTTTGTCAACAGTATTCCCTTTTTTACTTGAAGCATCGCATCCAATACAGATGCCTGAGAAGGTTTTTTTATACGAATTTCTTTGCACCGCTCTCGAAGAACTTCTCTATTCCTCGCTCGCATCACATAGAGTTGCTCCTTCTGCTTCATCCCTTTCCGTATTTCTGGGGGAACAAACATGCGAAAGACATCTCTAAGCGATGTACAATAGAAACGAGAGATCCAGACAGCTAATTCAAGCAGCTCTTTAGGTATCCTGGGGGTGTCATTTAACACTCTATAGATAGAAGCAAGTTTCCGATTAGAAAATCCTTCTTTAACTTCTAAGATGAATCCCTTTCTAGATTTATTTCTAACTGGGATTTCTACACGAGAACCCGGGAGAGCGTCATGGATTTGATCGAAAGGGATGAGATACTCCAATGGCTTGTCAATTGCAATGTCTACAATAACCGAAGCAATGAAAGATTCAGAAATGGGAGAATTGGGTTCCATTAAAGCTCAGAAGTTGAAATAACCTTTAGAATAGATTTCCAAAGAATTGGTTTTAGATGGGGATTCTCTAAATAACTTGTGATAGTGGAGAGCAGAATGAGAGGAATTTTTCCTAAAAAGGCATCTTCCTGATTCCTAGTCATTGATTTATTGAATTGTCTGTGCTCTCTTAAATTTTGCTCGACTCCTAAAATTAATTTTCTGTTTTCAGAATCTAAGAATTTTTCTAAATTAAACTGTCCCTCTCTATCTGATACATCCAAAATCTGTGTTAGGGCTATCTCTGAGGATAGAGCGTCTGCTAAATAGCCCAAAAACTGTCTTTCTTCAAAAGAGTGATTCTTAAAGAGCAAAATAGTAATAGGAGCTTCATCAAGTGTTTTTCTTTCTTCTAATAAAGTAAAATTTAAGAGATAGGAGGGAAAACTCTCCTGCATAATTAAAACAAACTCTTTGTTAGGAGGAGTAAGAATAGAGGATTGAACCGGCTCAACTAAAAAATTAGCAGAGTGAGATGATGAGTTCTCTTTTTCGAAAATTTTAGGCTGAACTATAGATTTGATCGGTTCTTTAATAGAGGATCCCAAGCGTTCTTCTTGACTTTGAATCGGCTCAAATTGAATCGGCTCAATAGGCGCTTGCTTGACTTCTCTGAAGGCCGAAGACTGGGGATTTTCTTTCTTAATTGAGAGAGGAGGCTTGACCTGTGCTTTTGCTGATTGGGAAGAGAAATGAGAAAGATATTCAGGCAAGCTCGCAAACATGTCTCCTTTAGAATGGGTTCTGTGTACATAGAGACGTGTTAGAGCGATGAGTTCTGATAATTGATTGCGCGGGTGATCCGTCATCTTAGTTAGCTAACCAGTTGAGTTGCGTAACGAGATGGGAAAATCCCCTCTCGGCATAACTTTTCTGGATCAACTTTATCGTTATCTCAGGTTTTTTAAAGCATTTAAAGCAGTCTTTTAATTCTTCCTGGCCATAAATCAGCCCTAGATTCTCTGCATGTTTTAAAAGGAAAAAGTTAACGTTTTCATCTAACCAAAAGCTATTGACCAACCTTGGTAAATAATCAATTACAGCTTGAAATTTTCGAGTGAGTTGATGGATGAGCTGAAGTAAAGGGACCCGATCCACCCTTTTTTTAACTGAACTCTTTGATAAATGAGTAAAAGCTAGGATTTCACAATGGGATCGAACAGATAGCCAAACTCTTTGCACGCTTTGAAAAAACCTCAAGGAAGGCCTCTCTTGATGTTTTTGATTGGTGACAAGTGCGTCTGCATAATCCTGCAATTTTGTTAAACACCCTCGGGGAGCAAAAATAGGAGAAAAACGACAAAAAACAGATTCTCCAATAAGGCTAACGAGAAGGCTGCGCAATTCAGCACAAGCTGATTCCTCACATTGAAAGGGTGGGGAAATTTTACCTGTCATTTTCTGGATCTGTGCGATTTGAAGATATGTATTGATAAATTCTGTCAAAATAAATTGTAAGAGAAGGCCGTCGTTATGTGTATAGGGGTGAAAATGTTTTACAGCCTCAAAAACCTTGAAACTCACCTTCCCTTCCTCTAGTTGAAATCATTGAAATCCTGTGACTTGCATAGCAATCCATTCATCTAGCTTAAAGCAACAGCATAACAAACTAAGCATTGGTGATTCAATGAAAAAATTTTAGGTTATCCATCTTTTCGTAGATATGAAGAATTTTTGCATCCCCTTTAGGTAAACTACAAAAAAAAGCCACATAGCTCGAGGAGCGATGTGGCAAAAAGACATTGGCTAATTGACTCAAAAATCAAACAACTAGAAACCTTTTTTCTGTTGTGGATTTTTTATTGAAGATTGTCCAGGTTTCTGTGGAGTTTGCTTCTGAGCTGGATTTTGTTTTGTTGGCTGTTGTTGTTTTTTTTCCATGATATCCTCCTAAATGTTTATTTCTACTCATAGTTCTAGTGTGACAAAACCGCAATATTGATCGCGGCTCACACTAAAGTTGAATAATTTCTACACACTTTCTTCTATTCACTGTCTAAGATATGATTGTCAATAAAAAAAGTCATTTTAAGAAATTTTTTTATCCTTCCTGAAATTGAAAATCATAACAGTCTTATTTTAAGATATTTATTCACAAATCTAGATTTATCAAACTCAGTATCTTTCTTAAAACAAGGTAAGTTGATACCCTGTTTGAGGTACTTTAACTTTTGGGGCCGAAACCTTCTTTAAGACAGTTTGCTCGAATATCCCTTTTTGGTTTGCATTAGCTTCTAAATGACTTAAAATTTCATTTGCTCTTTGAATAACACTTTGAGGCAAACCTGCGAGTTTTGCAACATGGATCCCATAGCTTTTATCAGTCCCTCCCTTAACAATTTTTCTCAAGAATACCACTGTATCTTCAGCTTCATGAACTGCCACATGATAGTTTAAAGCCCCTGGAATTTTTTCTTCGAGTTTTGTTAATTCCCAATAATGAGTTGCAAATAAAGTCTTTGCCTTCTTTTCAGGAGTTGTCAGAAGATATTCAGCAACAGACCATGCAATTGAAATACCATCATAAGTGCTAGTTCCTCTTCCAATCTCATCCAAAATAACAAGAGAACGAGAAGTCACGGTATTTAAAATTTTTGCCGTTTCATACATCTCGACCATAAAAGTGGATCGCCCGCGTGAAATATCATCGCTAGCACCAATTCGAGCATAAACTTTATCCACGATACCAATAGAAGCAGATTTAACAGGAACAAAAGATCCAATTTGTGCCATTATAATAATTAAAGCAACCTGTCGCAGATAAGTTGACTTTCCCGCCATATTTGGACCAGTAATCAAAAGAAGTTGACTTTGAAAATCATCAAGCCGTGTATCATTAGGTATAAATTTTTCTTGTTTGCAAGCCACTTCAATAACTGGATGTCGCCCTTCGTTAATTTGAATAACTGAGCTTTCATTAACATCTGGACAAGTATAGCAATTGAGTCTAGCAACTTCAGCCAAACCACTAACAACATCAACTTTAGCAACCGCTTGGGCTGTTTTTAGCACTTCGTGAGTATATTGAGAAAGGGTTAATCGAAGCTCGTTAAATAACTCATTTTCTATCACAGAGATACGGTCTTCAGCAGTCAAAACCTTGCTTTCATAAGCTTTTAATTCAGGTGTGATGTATCTCTCTGCATTGACAAGTGTTTGTCGGCGAATATAATGATCGGGGATTTTATCTGCCTGCCCCCTGCTTGCTTCAAGATAATAGCCAAACATTTTATTAAATCCGATTTTCAAGGTTTTTATTCCTGTTTCCTCTCGAACTTTTGTTTGATATCTGGCAATCCAATCTTTTCCCTGCGTGGTTAAAGATCTGAGCTCATCTAATTCTTCATGATACCCTTCATTAAAAACTTTCCCCTCTCCAAGTCGTAGAGGGGGATTTTCTACCAAGGCTTTGGAAATTAAGCCGATCATTTCATCTAAAGAATTAATTTGATTATTTTCCAATTGAATCCATTCACTTGGTAATTCAACTAATATTGTTTTTATCTCAGGTATAGGTTCAAATGACAATTTCAAAGCGACAACATCTTTGGGAGATGCGTACCCAGAACTTATCTTCATCATAAGTCTTTCAAGATCTTTGATACAATTTAGCTTCTCTCGTAATTGATTCAGATGATTGAGATGACGGAGGAGGGCATGGATAGCTCCTTGTCTTTGTTTGATTAACGTGCAGTCGAGTAAAGGTTGTTTCAGCCATTGATGCAAAAGACGTCCACCCATAGGACATAATGTCTTATCAAGAACGCTTAAAAGAGTATTTTTTGTCGTATGATCATTTAAAGAACGACTTAACTCTAGATTTTTTTGAGTCATTTGGTCTAGCTGCATGTATTGAGATGTTGAATAATTCCGGACATCCAAAATATGATCGATGGGAAGACTAAGTGCATCTTTGAGATATTTAAGAAGAACACCCGAAGAAATCACACCTGGTAAATATCCTTGAAGACCAAACCCGTCTAAACTTAAAACTTTAAAATGATCCAAAAGCCATTGGAAGGACACTTTATAGTCAAAATACCACTCTTCTTGAGTTGTGATTAAAGTGGAGCTTCCATTTGTAAATTCAAAACATAAATCTTCAAATTCTTTTTTGAATTTATCCGATAAAAGAATTTCAGCAGGTTGAAGACGATAAAGTTCATTGAGCAACTCTCTTTCATCTGCCAATTCGGTTGTCCAAAATTCAGATGTCGTTAGGTCGATGAAAGCTAAGCCATAAATATGACCATAACGACAGATGCAAGCAAAAAAATTGTTTTGTCTTTCAGAAAGTAAGGTGGAATTAATGAGTGTGCCTGGGGTGACGACACGAACAACTTCTCTTTTAACAAGACCCTTTGCTTTTCGCGCATCTTCAGTCTGCTCAGCAATAGCGACTCGGTAACCTTTAGATACTAAACGATCAATATAATTTTCAACTGTATGAAAGGGGATCCCGCTCATAGGCACATCATGCCTTTTTGTAAGCGTTAAATCTAACTCCTTAGATAAGATCAAAGCATCTTCGTGGAAGCCTTCATAAAAGTCCCCAAGACGAAATAATAAAATAGACTGAGGGGCCATTTTTTTGCAGGCTATCCACTGAGACATCATGGGAGATGTTTCTAAAAGGGATACTGATTCCGATTCCCTTTGACTTGTCGTTGAATCCATTTTTTGCTCACCTTGTAACAATCTTTAAACCGATCAAACTTTGAAAGTGTACGATGAGTAAAAAAAAAACGCAAGCAACACCAATGAGACATCTCCTATTATGGAATCACGAGTATCCTCGGAATACTTTGAAATTGCCCCTCAATCGTTGACCAAAGTTCATAGGTATCTTTTTGACGAGGATGCCTATTATGATCATGATAGCGATAAGGTCCATGAGCTGGGATTTTAGCAATCAGCTTCCCATTTCGATAAAGATAATAGCGAGTGATAAGAGAATTTTTTCCTGGGTTCCATTTTAGAACATTAATAAGATCTTTTTGTGTTGCAAAATGATCGTTCACCCTTTTCCCTCTGAAGTTTGAAGGAGAAAATGGAATAAAGAGATCGAAACCGAAAGAAATATTGATCTTCAAAAAGAGGCCTGTTTGAGGATCGATATTTCCCCATACAAGGTACACGTTATTCTTATTATTAATCATTATCTTGAAAGGACCTACAGCATTCCCTAAAGTTCCTTGTGCGAAAAATAACGCTGGATTCGACCAATCCCCATTCAAAGTGATACGCGTTGCAATTTCGAGAGCCGAAGAAGTTAAGGCCGGATCTGAACTTGCCCTCCATGCAACTATACCATCGCTAAAAGCATCTAATGCCACCTGAGGTGTAGCGAAATTGGAACTGCTTGACGTTGCGACTATTTGAGTTGTCCATATCCCTTCATGATAGGAGGCAACTAAAATGGAATTGATCCCTTCATGATAAGAGTAAGCCACAGCAGCATCTCCCTGATCATTTATGGAAGAGCTAAAACTTTCTGAATCAAGAAAAAGTCCATTAGGAGGAGCAATTAAAGTCACGAATGGCATCCACCCATTATCATAAATTGCTGTAAACAGCCCAAAAGGAAATATTTTCCAGGAAGCTATAATTTTACCATTATTGCTGATAGAGTTTGCAAACTCAAAAAATAGTCCCCCATTAACGGAATAAAGCGTCGTCGTAGGTTGAAAGGTTTGCGTGCTTGTGGAGAAGTTTGCAGCTTTAACCGTAAACGTAGTCAAGAAATTTCCAAGTGCCCAAAAAATAGCCCCCTCTCCTGCGTTATTTAAGATTAAGTCTAATCCTGCAAAGGGGGCTGAAGTTGACTCGAGGGTTTGGATCTGCCAACTGACTCCATTGAAAAATGCTGCCTTTAGTTCAGTGGTCCCGCCGCTGATTTGCAAAAAACAAGCAATGGCATTTCCGTTTTGATCGTTCATTAACTGAAGCCCGTCTATGTTATCTCCTAAATTGGCCGTAAATAACGTTCCCTGATCCTTCCACCCAGTTTCAGTATGGATGGAATAATGCAAGCTTGGAGTTAGGCCTGTCTGGGCCCATACTGCGATGGCCTCACCCTTATTATTAACTGAGACAGAAAATCCAGTATTTCCAGAAATAATTTGTGAATTGGCTACAAGAAATTCATGGGGTCCAAATGTTAAAGTGTCTGGATCATAAATTGAAGTGAGGATATTGTTCGAAGCGGAGTCAAGCCATGCGATAATTGAATTTCCATTACTATTTTCATTGACAATAGCCTGCATTGAATTCAATTCCACCGACGCGGGAGGACTGATCCAACCCCCTTCCAAATTCATGAATAAAAGCCAGCTTGCAAACACATACATTAGGACTTTATGAACTTTTTCCATAAATAACCTGTTTTAAGGATTCTTTAATAGGCTTCTTTCGAAAGAAGTCTATTTGACTTTTGTCTAAAAAAACACCATAAGGATCAAGCCATTTTTATTCTAGTTTTTTAAAAACCGACCAATTACTCAGCACTCTAGTCAATCGGGTGCTAAATTTGACTTGCTAAATATTTAACATTTAACCTATAATGCAATTCGGAATGCCAAGAAAATAAGATGCTTATACATTCTACCTCTTTTCTATGAAGATCGAATGATAAGCTAATTTTTTGTAAGGAGTTGTCATCTCATGAAAATTAATAGTAAGTATATTTTTATCCCCCCCTATATCTCTACAAGCTGGGCCTTTGTAACAGCCATAAGATCCATAGGAGACGATCTCTTCATTTCCCTTAATAATGGCGAAACTGTCACTGTCCCGAAACTTTCTCATGATGACATGGTACAAGTTTTTAATAGCCACGCTCAATTTCTTGAGAAAAACACGAGCATTCCCCCTACTTCATCAGGATTTTCACAAGCAGTGCGCCAATTTTTAAATGACGACCCCTCTCAATCAATGAAAATTAATTTAGGGCCTCTTAGTGAGCTAGGAGAAATTTCACGACACAATCCAGAACAATCCAATGGTCCAGAACTTCCAAGTGAAATCCTTAATAAAATCCGTGAAATTACCCATATCATCGGCCCGCCTGACTCAGAACTTCTCCCTCTTCCTATACAAGATTGCCTTTGTTTCTTCTGTCAAATTTCCCGAGCGATCCACTTTAGCGCATCGAATAAGCTTCCGATCTACGAGGAGTTACAAATGGAAAAAGTTGAGGAAATCCATTTTGAAAATTGGGAAGTCAAGGAAGCTGGTCAAAATCTTTTTAATGTAGTGAGCAAACTTGATAACCACGAACACTACACTGTTTTCCTTGGCTCTCCTATCGGATGCACTTGCGGAAAGGAAAATTGCGAACACATCGTTGCTGTTTTAAGAAGCTAATTAAAAGCAGTCAATTCCTTTAAGGCAAAGAATTCTTCAGCATTTTTGAGTGTCTGATTGAAAATTTGATTTATTCTTTGCTTTTATCTTTTTAAATTCCTACAATTCCCTTTCAAATCTCTATTTATCCAATAAGCTTACTGGAAGAGTTAAAAAAATCATTATGAGGATGGCGAAAATGAGAATAATTTTTATTTCTCTTATAACATTATCCGCTTTCATGGATATCTCTGCACAAGCAGTAGCAAAACCGGAGTCTGTTGGCCCCCCATTTGCTAACGCAAATGTACAGCCGCAAGCTACGCCCACACAAGCTATTACTAAAGAAGAAACTCAAAAGGCACCTGTGTTTACTCCCTATACTGGGAAAATCACTAGAAATAAAGTCCGTTTAAGGGCTCAGCCAGGTTATGAGGGAACTGTGCTAAGAGAATATAATAAGGGGGATATGGTTGTTGTTTTAGGTGAATCCGATGATTTCTTTGCAATAAAACCTCCTAAAGACTTCAAGGGATATGTATTCAGAACATTCATTATAGACAACATTGTGGAAGGAAATCGAGTTAACGTTCGTCTTTATCCAGATACAGACTCCCCTGTTGTTGCTCAACTCAACTCCGGAGACAGAGCTCAAGGCACTGTTAGCGCTAATAACAACAAATGGCTTGAAATTTCTTTACCAACCCAGTCTCGTTTTTACATCTCTAAAGATTATGTTGAAAAAATTGGCGACGCCGATTTCATGGCTCGTCAAGAGAAAAGGAAGGAGGATGTGTTTAGGTTATTAAATACAACCGAAACTGTGGCTCATATTGAAATGCAAAAACCCTTTGAACAAATCAACCTTGATGGGATCAAAGCAAATTATCAACATATCATTATGGACTACCCCGACTTCCCAGAAGCAGGTAAAAAGGCAAAAGAGCTTACTTTAGCATTAAAAGAAGCCTATACGGTTAAAAACGTGGCCTATTTGGAAACACATGCGCATCGCACTACAGCAACTCTAGAGGATAAAAACAGATCACTCGTTAACGAACTTGAATCGTATAAAGACAAAGTCGTTGCGCTTGAAACCCAGTTACAAACGATTCCTCCACAGCAATCAAATACCCATATTACTCTTGAGTCAAGAAAGCCATCCACCATGCCGATTAATATGACCGCATGGATCCCTATAGAAGATGCTCTTTTCCAAACATGGGCTGTTCAAACAGGCAAAAGCAATCCAGGCTTATTTTATGAAGAACAAAAGAAAACTGCCTTCCTATTAAATGGCATCGTCGACAACTATAATCGCCCGATTAAAAATCGACCAGGTGACTTCCTTCTTCTAAGTTCGACAAATAAAATGCCAGTTGCCTTTTTGTATAGCACTACCGTTAATCTTCAAGAGCTTGTTGGACATCAGGTCACACTCCATGTCATTCCACGACCCAACAACAACTTTGCTTTCCCGGCTTATTTTGTGTTTTCGGTTGAGTAATGGAGTTGCGGGAATGGGCAGAAGCTATTTTAACTGCCAATACAATAGAGGATAAGCTGGCCCACCCAGGCCAGCTTACAGACATCAATCCTGGAAATCCTTTAATTATTTCCGAGCCATCTCGCCCACAGGGAATGGAATTTACCCGTAAATCGAAAGAAGACAAACTTCCTCCGTTTCAGGAACATGGGAATTCCGATAAACGGGCGATTTGTCTGCATCGTTTTGCAGGACATGAATTACTTGCTGTAGAAATTATGGCTTATACTTTGCTTGCTTTTCCAGATGCTCCCCCAACATTTCGAAAAGGACTTGCCCATACGTTAGCAGAAGAGCAGGGTCATGTTCGTCTTTATATGAATAGGATGGTACAACTTGGTATTTCATTTGGAGACCTCCCTCTCTATAAGCATTTTTGGATGCATGTTCCCTATATTAAATCCCCCCTCCATTATATCAGCATCATGAGTCTAACTTTTGAGATGGCCAATTTGGACTTTGCTCCTATCTACGGGAAATCTTTTTCTCATTTTGGAGATGAGGACTCTGCTTCCCTTATGAGTAAAATCGTTGAAGATGAAATTTCCCATGTGCGCTTTGGCTGGCGTTGGCTTAAGCAATGGAAAGCGGAAACTAAAAACGAATGGGAGACATGGAAAGAAACACTTAGTTCAACCCTGCTTACGCCTAACCGTGCTAAAGGATTTTTTATTCATGAAGAAACCCGTTTAAAAGCTGGCCTCCCTCCCGAATGGATTGAGAATTTAAAAAACCAAAGTCGGGTTTAAAATCCTAAATATTTTCTGAAGTTTTTTACAATATTTAAAAGAGGATTAAATAGAGCAACTTTGCTGTCTTTGTTATTTGATACTGACTCTATCTCTATTCTGAGCTTTTTAGGTAACTCTTCCATGTCCATATTTATACTGTCAGGGCTATTAATAGTATAAACAACTTCGGAAAGCTGAAAATTGCTAAGATTTTGAATTAAAATTTTGATCTCATCTTTTTCAACACTGAAATGGACCACAGGGTCAAAAAACCACGAGAAATGCTCAAGAGGTAGTGTAGTTAGATAGCATTGAAACCCTAAATGAAAAATCTTTAGCTGATTTTTGGGCCAAATGGCAAATATATCCCCACATAGCCAGCCTAAAGATCTTTCTGGAAAAAAAAACATCGTTTTATAAATAGAGGAGAGGTGACTGAAATCCTCACGAAATTTATATTTTTCCACCCTCTTTACCGCATCAAAAATATGATACACTGCGATTTGGTTAGAATAAGAAACCTCATTATTGGGGCCTAAATCTGTCTTTTGATAATAACTAGCGACTACCACCCACAGATCATTAGCGGCCATGACTTGAAATCGAGAATCCCCCTCAATAGTATTCTTTAAAGGAAGAGTGGACTGAATCTTAAAATGATGCTTTTCATCTATCTGAATGAACCGCAAAAATGCCTGTTCCTCTTTGAGACTAATATCAAATAGATATGTCGAATTAATTTTGTAAGAAGGATCAAAATCATCGATTTGTAAGCTAACATTATCGGATGATAGGTGTTCCATATTAAATTCAAGATTACTCACTTTCCAATAAATGCTGTCTGGTTTTGTTACCTTAAAGAATAATTTATCCCCCATTCTCCCTGCTTTATGTAATCCTGAAGACTCAGGTTCATTGATTTCTGTTTGTGCCATCATTTTGAGTTCATCTTCTTTAAAAAATTGAATATGGTTAATACACTTAACTTGATCCGCTTCGATTATCCATTTTGAAATGGTTCCCTTTTCGGAAACTGTGATAAAGTTTTCCTCATTTAAGGGGATGACAGAGGACAACTCTTGCTTTTTTAAATCAATCCTTTGTTTTTCATTTTCCTTTAGTGCTTTATCTAAATAGACTTCTGTGACCTTATTTGTTTTTCTTGCAATAAGAAAGAGAGGTGTACTTGGCTGATTATCCGAAAGAAAATAATATTTAGAGTTAAGTCCGTGAAAAATAAAATATCTTTTTTTCCTATGTTGAAGAACTGAAGACTCTTTATTATTAATTAAATGAACGATGAGAGGCTGCTTAAGGACTAATTTGGATAAAATGAGTACTTGTCCAAATTCCAATGTGTGATCCTTAGCTAAACGATTCCATCTTTTTGATACTAATGAAGTGTGATATTGAGATTGAATAGGCAAAAATCTAAAGATCGACAAAAGTAACTCATCGGGAAAAGACTCCAATACAGAATCCTCATTCCTACAAGTCCGCAATTCTTCTTTTAGATTATTTTCATTTTGAATCAGGCCTTTAATACTAAGCGTCATTTCTCTGGCTCCTCTATTTTCTTTCTCAAATTTTTCTATTCTGATAGACTCCTCAAATAAAATTGATGGAATAAATCATGGTATTAGCGCGCATCCAATGTGTTTCCCTATTTGGCCTTGAAGCTATCCCTGTTGAGATCGAAGTTGATGTATCAAAATCAGATAAACTTTCCCTTGTCATTGTTGGTCTTCCAGATGCAGCCATCCGTGAATCTAAAGATCGTGTTTTAACAGCCATTAAAAATTCTGGGTTTCAACTTGGATGTATACACTGTACTGTGAATTTAGCTCCAGGAGACCTTAAAAAAGAAGGAGTCTTTTATGATCTTCCGATTGCGATTGGCCTTCTTCATTCCCTTGGCGTCTTAAAAAATGCACATCACCTCCAAGATTATCTCATTGTGGGCGAACTTGGTCTTAGCGGCCAGCTTAGACCCGTACTCGGAGCTCTTGCCATTGCGTTGTTAGCACGAAATTTAGGTAAAAAGGGAGTGCTACTCCCTGCAAATAATGGCCCAGAAGCCTCCATGGTTTCCGGCATCAATATTTATCCTATTGATACTCTTAAGCAGGCAGTCGATTTTTTAAATGACATGTCCCCGCTCCAACCGTTAAAACCTGATTTAACTCAATCGGTATTTAGCACACCTTATAGAGGAATCGATTTCAGTGATATCAAAGGACAATCTCATGTAAAGAGAGCCCTTGAAATCGCAGCTGCAGGGTCTCATAATATTATTTTATCTGGTCCACCCGGTTGTGGAAAGAGCATGATGGCTAAAGCTTTGGTTGGCATCATACCGGAACTTACCTTGGAGGAATCTCTTGAAGTCACCCGTATCCATTCCATTGCAGGGTTACTCCCACCTGGAAAACATCTTGTAACAGAAAGGCCATTTCGCTCCCCACACCATACAGTTAGCTATGCTGGATTAATTGGTGGTGGTCGACACCCGCGTCCAGGGGAGATCTCCTTAGCGCATCAGGGCATATTATTTCTGGATGAATTACCTGAGTTTTCTCGATCTGTTCTTGAGGTTCTCAGACAGCCATTAGAGGATAGAAAGGTGGTGATTAGTCGTGCAAACGGCACTTCAACCTTCCCCACCAATATGATGTGTGTGGCTGCGATGAATCCTTGTCCCTGTGGTTTTTATGGACATCCTGATAAGCCTTGTTCTGATACAGAACTCCAGATTCAACGGTATCGAAGTAAAATTTCAGGTCCCCTCTGGGATAGATTAGATATCCACATAGATGTCCCTCCTGTGCGTTATCATGAGCTACTTCGTTATCCACCTGGAGAACCCTCTAAATCAATTCGTGAAAGAGTAAATAAATCAAGGAAGATACAATCAGAGCGCCTTGGAGTGGGAAGAACCAATGCACTCTTAACCTCTTCGGAAATGCGGAAACATTGCCTTTTAGATGAGCAAGGGCTTAAACTCCTAGAAAACGTCATGGAACAAATGTCTTTGTCCGCTAGAGCCTGTGATCGCATTCTTAGAATTTCAAGAACCGTGGCCGATCTAGCTGCTTCTGAATCCATTTTGAATGAACACCTCTTAGAAGCAATTAGTTTAAGACTTCCCTCACATAAGTAATTCACCCAAAACTCTGATAAATTAATAATAAATTGTGCTGTGATTTAATGGTTCATTGATACAGTTGTCTATGCTTTATAATAATATTTTAGATATTCGGGAAAGCCCATGAATAAATCTAGAACGGTTTAAAGGCGAAAAAGTTTTCGAATGCTATGACGATTGTTTCGCATCCTTAGCCATGTAAATTTCTGATTTTTTAGTTTTGATTAAAAATATAAAATGATTTTCTGTTTTATTCTTATATTTAAATTTTCTTTCTCCTAGAATAAACGTTGGCTAATCATTACTTAAAAATTAGGTTATGACTATGAATATTCTTATTGATTAAGATTTTGGCACAGAGCCTCAGAATCCGCATAACGCGCATTCTTTCTTGTCTTCAATTGCTCATCCACTTCTAGAATAAATATGTAGCGTTGGCTTTAGAGCGAGTTTTGCAACTCCCTCTTCAGCCTGCGCTACATATCTGCACAACTATTCACCTAAATAGTTTATTCTATGAAATATTTCGGAGACTTCTCAAAATGTTGATAATCTTTCCGTTCAGACCAGCGCCCACCCCACTCATATCCTCTTTTATCAAAAGCTAGAACGCAGGCATCCCCTTCTTTGATCATGCCAGGAACATCTATTGTGCGATCAAGGAATTCATCTGAACCTTTTGGTAATACAGTACTAGCTTTAGCGTAAGGATTTTCCCATGGGTTTATGTCGATCGTACCACCAAAACTATGATTTGAATACTGACCAGGTTTACCCGTTATATCTCGAAAACAAAACGCGGAGCTATTATTATCCTCCATAGACTTCTCATCATCGGCATCATATCGATCAATCAACACCATTTTATGAATCGGAAACTTAGCTTTAAAGAGGTCTAAGAAGATATCAACAATTTCATATGCAAGCTCCTTATGATAAAGTAACTCTCCTGTCTGGATTTCGTTCTTAAAATTCCAATGTTTTACCCTCACATAAGCCAAGTCTGTTAATGGAACTGGACATCGATCATTCCAGGACTTATTCAAAATGATTTGAATGATTTCACTGGGAAGAGGACTCCACCATTCTCCTTTAAAATCACCGTCAACATACTTTGCATAAGACTCAGGTAAATAACCTGAATAGGGCATAAAAGCTCCTGCAAGACGCTCCATAATCACCTCAATAATTTTAGATTGTTTCTTCCTTAATTGCTCTTGTAACCGTATTTATTGTTTCCAAATAGGGGATTTCATCCACACATACACCTAAATCTTTAAATTTCCGTGCTGTCGTTAAAACCCGATTTTCGAAAGATCCAACAGCCTTATTATAGGATCCTACCGCACGGTCCAATCCCTTACGAATCTCTTCAAAATGCTCCACCAATACCTTGACACGATCATAGAGAGTGCGCCCTAGTTCGCTAATGTTGATAGCATTTTGAGCAATCAATTCTTGCCTCCATCCATAGGCCACAGATCGTAAGAGTGCAATTAAAGTGGTTGGAGTAGCTATAATGACTTTTTTATCGACCCCCCATTCAATTAATTCCGGATCATGTTCCAACGCTGCACTAAAAAATGGTTCCCCTGGAAGAAAGAGAACAACAAATTCAGGAGCATGCTGAAATTGATCCCAGTACCCTTTTGCAGACAATTGAGAAATATGCATACGCACCTGTTTTGCGTGATCTTTCATTAGAGAGAGCTTCATTGCTTCATCTGGATGTTGAATGGACTCTAAATACGCCTGTAAAGGAACCTTGGAGTCTACGATTATCTGCTTACTATTAGGGAGCTTCACAATCAAGTCTGGGCGCAACCGACGCTCATCATGAGTAATCGATTCTTGTTGGATAAAGTCACAATGCTCTAACATCCCCGCCATCTCAACAACGCGCTTTAATTGAATTTCACCCCAACGTCCACGTGTATTTGGCATTCTCAAAGCTTTAACTAGATTCGCTGTCTCATATTGAAGTTGATGTTGTGTTCGGATCAATGAACTGACTTGCTCGGTTATGGAAGCATAGGCATGGATACGGAGGCGTTCGATTTCAGCAATCTTTTGATCAACAGATGTTAGGGAGGTGTGGATGGGCTTAACTATTTCATCGATCGCTTGCTTTCTGCTCTCAAGCTCATGCTTTGCACCTGCTTGCAGCTGTTCGAATTTTGCTGTAGCCAAACCTAAGAAAGCTTGAATATTATCTTTTAGAACGTCCGAGGAAATAGCTTTAAATGAGTCTGTCAGTCGCTCTTGAGCATTTTGAATCAAATACAACTTTTCTTGTTCTTTTATCGTCTGTTGCTGGATAAGGATTTCTTTTTCCGCAACTTGTATTTTTAGACGATGGAGATCCTCGTGTAATTTTGCATTCAATTGAAAGAATTCTTCACCTTCTTTTAAAAGGCGCTTAATTTTTTTTCTTTGCCACAAATTTTGAGTTAAAGAGGCGAGAGCCAATACTAATAAGATCCCAAGAGAAAACCAAAAAATCTGTATGTCATTGATAAAATCCATTCCCATGCCCTCACCCTGCCCTTACTATGGAGGAATGAGGACTAATCCGCAACACTCTTTCTATTCACGTTTTTAGTTTTGCATTATTAGGTCGGATTTCCTATAATTACGTAGTTTAGAATCCATTCGGATTAAGTACCTATGCCAGAGTATCAAGTAATTGCGCGTAAATTCCGTCCTCAACGCTTTAAAGATGTTGTCTCTCAAGACCCCATTGTGATTACCTTGAAAAATGCTATCCGTTCCAAGAGATTAGCTCAAGCCTACCTGTTTTGTGGCTCACGAGGCACAGGCAAAACAACATTAGCCAGAATTTTAGCCAAAGCCGTTAACTGCTCAGATCTTAGCGAAGATATTGAACCCTGCAATCGCTGCCCTTCCTGTTGTCAAATCACCTCGTCCTCTTCCTTAGATGTATTAGAAATTGATGGAGCCTCCAACCGAGGAATTGAAGATATTCGCGAAATCAGCGAAAATGTGGGCTATGCGTCTTCTACGGGTGGGTATAAAATCTATCTCATTGACGAAGTCCATATGCTAACCAAAGAAGCCTTTAATGCTCTACTTAAGACTTTGGAAGAACCTCCCCCAAAAGTCCTCTTCTTTTTTGCTACGACAGAACCGCATAAACTTCCGTCCACCATCCTCTCTCGCTGTCAAAGATTTAATTTAAATCGAATCTCAACCGAAAAAATCATCGAGAAGCTAAAGATGATCGCTCAAAGCCTTGAGATAGAAGCTGACGACGAAGCTCTCCGATTACTTTCCCGCCATGCTGAAGGAGGACTTCGGGATGCAGAGTCGCTATTTGATCAGATTTATGCTTTTGAAAGTGGCCGTATCACTGTCCAATCGATTCAATCTCTTCTTGGTTTGATGTCCAAGGAAATCTTTTTCGAATTAGATCAAGCGGGTGCTGAGGCCAACTTTGCCAAGGCATTTGAGATCACTGATCGGGTATTCAATGAGGGTAAAGACCTCTCCCATTTTATTGAAGGCATTATCGACCATATCCGTACCATCCTTCGCGTCCAACTGTTGGGAGTGAAATCTTCGCTGCTCCATCTGAGTCATGAAGAAGTCCACAATTACGAAAATGCGGCAAAATTATACCGCAAAGAACAGTGTATCAGTCTCATTGAAGCTCTCATTGAAGCTCAAGAGAAAATTCGTTTTTCCCCATCTCCTAAAATAATGCTGGAATCCATTTTACTCCATATCCTTCGTAGCCACTTTCAAATTTCCTTAGAACAAATTGTCTTGCGCCTGGGCCAACTTGAAAAACAAATGACCAATCCGCTCTCTACAACTCCATCACAGCTTCCACAACCCGAACAAAAAAAGCCTCTCCTCACTAAAGCAACCATTTCGATTGATCCCACTCCAACACCCTCAGACTATGGAAAAAAAGCACCTACGCTCCCACTGCCGAAAAGTGAACCACTTGCTCCAACGCAACCAGCAGTGAATCAAACACCAGAAGTAAATCAAAAACCTCACTATCATTACGACACCCTTCTTCAGTTTGCCGCGGTGGAATTAGAAGGAAGACTTCAAAAACATGTTTAAACTAATTAAGCGGAGAGACCTTTATGGGAACAGGATTTTCTAAGAAAAAGAAAGATGCAAAGCTTATGCAACAGCAGTTTAGTCAGCTGAAAATGGAAATGTCACAGACTCAAGCTGAAGGTATTTCTGGAAACGGATTAGTCACAGTTACTATCGATGGAGAGGCTTCCTTAACTAAGATTAAGATTAAACCAGATTGCGTAGACCCAGAAGATGTTGAAGGCCTTGAGGTTCTTATTTTAGCTGCTTATGCTGATGCTAAGAAGAAACTTAAGGAAAAACTTCCTGATATCCCGAATCTCTTTTAAATCCAGAAGCTTAAAAAAGCCTTACTCTATTAACTCACCTTGGTGCGTATTATAAAACAGATCATGAGGGACATTTTTACGATATTCCTCGCTGAGAATATTCAACACTTCCTGTGCAGTCCTCATTTGAAGAACTTTTTCGGCTAGATGTACAGACTGTAATAAACTGGCGCTTCTAATTGCATTTTTAATAACAGGGAGATGTCGTGGAGCTACAGATAGCTCCTGAACACCTAATCCTAATAAAAGAGGGGTAAAACGGGGGTCGGAAGCCATCTCTCCACAAACGGAGACAGGAACATGTGCCCGATCGGCCTCAAAGGTAATTTGTTTGATTAGCCTTAAAACGCTTGGGTCAGTAGGAACATGCGCTTCTTGATGATGTTGATCCTGTCGATCAATAGCCAAAGCAAACTGAATCAGATCATTTGTTCCTATTGATAAAAAATCGCATTCTTGAACAAAATAATCGACAGAAATAGCTGAAGAAGGAACCTCGATCATGCAGCCAATACGTACAGCCACTTTAGAGTCCATTTCAACTTCTATTTCTTTAATTAGTTGTTTTGCTTCTCGGAGTTCCGATAAACTTGCAATCATGGGAAAGAGAATGCCCACATTACCACCCACAGAGGCTCTTAAGATAGCTCGAATTTGCGTCTTTAATATCTCCTTTTCCTTTAAAAGAAAGCGCATTGCCCTTCCATTTGAAATAAAAGGATAATGCTCAGATAGAGTCTGAACTGGCTTTTTGTCGCCACCTAAATCAAAAGTTCTTATGGTAACAGGCAAATGCCCCAGGCGTTCGGTAAGATGCTGGTAAACAAGGTACTGCTCTTCTTCACTCGGCATCTGATTTTTTGTCAGCCAAAGATATTCAGAACGAAATAGCCCTATCCCCTCCCCTCCGAAACGATGAATTAAATCAATTTCTTGTATGGATTCCAAATTCGCTGTAAGACGTATGTTAAAACCATCAAAAGTTTGAGAAGGCCACTTTGACACTAACTCCAGATCCTGAATTTGTCGTAGAATCTTACTTTTCAATAATTCATAACGTTTTAAGGTTTTTTGATTGGGATTTAAAATGATTTTACCTGTCCGACCATCCATGATGATGAGTTCAGCACCTCTTTCTTTAATCATATTTAAATTCACATTGGTCATATAGGGGATACCCTTTGACTTAGCAACGATGCCTGCATGTGAAGTTGGCCCACCCATCTCGGTAAGAAACCCTTCAACACAATAAATTTTTGCACCAGCGACATCTGAAGCACTTAACTCAATAGAACATACGATCGAATGTGGAGGAATAAAAGTCGTTGATTGATGATAAGTATCTTCAAGATAGTCAAGGAGGCGACGAGCCAGATCCTGAAGATCTTTGAAGCGTTCTTCAAAAAAGGAATCGGATAAGGATTGAAAACGATGTTTAAATTCACTGACTGTCTGTTGAAAAACAAATTCAGCATTTTTATGCGAATGCCTAATTGTGTCCTCGATAGCCGTTGTCATCATGGGGTCGTGGAGCATTTCCAGTTGTGCTTCAAGAATCAAGACACCCTCTGTAGCAGATTCTGTTTTCAATTGAGTTTGCAGATTCTTAATATCTTGTACGCTTTTTGAAACTGCTCCTCGATATCTTTCGATTTCTTGATCCACATTAGAGTGATTAATTAACCGTTCAGATATCGATCTCTCCCCTATATTTAAAAAAAAGGGATATCCTATCGCAATTCCACGACTTATTGGAAATCCCATTAAAATGATTTCTTGTTCTTGAATCGTCTGATCCATCATTCTCCAAATTCGTTTTCAAATGCTTCAACCAATCTCTCCATGATTTCTTCTGCGTCCTCTCCTTCCAGAGAAGCTGTAATTTTTGCATTTTTTCGTGCAGCAAGCATTAAAAGACTGAGAATGCTTTTTGCATTAACCGATTTCTTTTTATATGTGAATTGAACATCACTAAGACTGTTTTGAAGGATTTTTACAATAACAGTAGCTGGGCGTGTATGAAGCCCTAATCGATTTTTTACTTTGAGTTCACGAACAACTTTCAAATGCCCTCCAATAGTTTTTTAAATACTCATAACTCTCTTCGTCTACCTCGCCTTGAGGTTAAATCCAGTACTTGCTCGCTAAATTCTTGAGCTGAATTATATCCCATTTCTTTAAGTCTATGATTCAAAGCAATGGTTTCCAAAAGCAAGACGACATCTCTTCCTGGTTTTACAGGGAGGGTCAAAAATGGAAGCTTAATATCCAATATAGAGGTTGATCGATCATCTAAACCAATTCGATCATAAAAGTAATCATCCTGCCAGACTTCCAGCTTGACAACGATATCGATGCTTTTTTGATTTCTCACACAGACTGCACCATAAAGATGAGCCACATTGATGATTCCTATTCCTCTGATTTCCATATGATGCCGTGTCAAAGAGGCTCCATAGCCCTCCAGATAAGATCCTTCTTTCTTTTTTACTTTAACGATATCATCAGAAATGAGGCGATGGCCACGTTCAATTAAACCCAATGCAGCTTCGCTTTTTCCAACGGCGGAATCTCCTTGAATGAGGACACCTACACCAAAAATTTCAACCAGAGTACCGTGGCAACTTAAAGTAGGTGAGAATTCTTCTGTGAGGAGTAAGATGAGTTTGCTTAAAAGATCCATTGTGGTGAGGTGAGTACAAAAAAGAGGAACCTTTAGGAGTTCGCATTGCTCTAACAGCTCTTTAGGTGGACGATATCTCCTAGACACAATTACAGAAGGTGTTTCACGCGTTAGCACACCAGAAAGTCTTTCTAAACGGACTTCCGAATCTAAATCATTTAAATATTCAATTTCTACTTTTCCAAAAATTAAAATACGCTTTCCTGCATAGTTCTTTAAATATCCACATAGACTCAGACCCGGTCTTTGGGCTTCAGGAACTTTAATCCGCCTCTTCAGCCCAGCGTGGCCGGCAGTGATTTCTAACCCTAATCTTTTCCCATGCTGTTCAAAAAGATCTTTTACTAGATACATATCAGTCCACTTTTTCCAAATAAAACATCAGCCAATCAGTATACGTTTCAAAAGCCATCGTTTCAGATCCCACCCCCATTAAAATATAGTCTGGAATCGTTCTTGCCTTCAAAGAATAATAGACATTACCCATTTCTTGATCGGGATACCATTCTTTCCAAAAACATTGATAAAAAGGCATTCCAAAAGATTTATAAAAAGGGATGAGCTCTTTTGGATTCACAGGTTCTCCTTTAAATAAAGGGATAGGGCCCCCTTGATCAAAACTCATTTGAAATTTTAAATAGTCTGAATACATTTCAAAAGTATTTGTTATCCCCGTATCTGTGAACTTAGCAAATCCATTATGGATTTGAAGAAAGTTAATAAAATCTATAGGAAGCATACTATCCAAAAAATCACTTTGCAAAGCAAGGATTTCTTGCTCTTTAGCAGGAGCATTGCCATGAAAGAATCCCCCATTATTCCTTAAGCTATACGCCATCGTTGAACAAAAATGATCATCATATTTTTGTTGGGTAATAAAAATCCCAATATCATCCAATTGACTAAAGAAATCGTCTAAGGATTCTTTCAAATTAGGGCGATAAGGCAGTTTAGAAAGCCAATAATCGTGAGTGAATTCGATTCTATCCTTTTGAGAGAGTTTGGATAGTTCAAACCATCCTCGACAAAGATCGGGTGATTTTTTCTTTAGGTCTGTCCAATCGATACTTGGATTATCATGAAGGGGAATCACGGTATGAAAATGACCGTGTGATGACTCATCCGAATAGACACTGAAATATTCTAAAGCATGTTGATCCATAACCATCCTCACCAATTAAATCGTGTGATTTAGGGACATCTCCCCCAAAACTCAGGTTAAGAAGCTATATACCATTTTTTAATTTGATAGGGTGTCAATTTTTTCCTGATCTATTTAAGCAATATGGTATCTTCATAAAAAAATTTATTTCCATGAAACCTTATGCTCTTTTTTCAGTCCCTATGCTATTTCTGGATGATTCATCCAGCATTATTGCATGGAATCGCATTTCTGTTTGGAACCTTTGCAGCATTTTCCTCTTTCATCTCTATTACCATTCCCTGTATCTGTCTATGGTCTCCATTTGTTATCTTAAACATGAAAAACGAAAATATTTACGCAAAACCCCTTTTTCTTAACATCCTTATATTTATCTTTTCTTGGGCCTATACTTCTATTCTTTTTCCTGATTTCGATCTTCCAGAGAAGGGAATCTATGGCAAAGCACACATTCATGTGGAATCAGTTTCTTACCAAACGAACCTTTTTTCTAAAAAATGGAAATACGAATGCATGATCAAAAATTTTTTTGACAACGACAATCGCCTTATTTTCCATTCAATCCCTTGCACAATTAATTTCAAAGATAGCGAAGAGTTAGCTCGACCCTTGGGAAATAAAGAATATCTGGTCTATGGCACACTCCATACCAATTCAAAAGGAAAAGCAGAGTTCACCTCGAAAAAAAAATCATGGAGCATTATCCAGGGAGGGCAGGGATTAGCTGAATGGCGATTTCAGTTGAAGCAAAAAGTGAAAAAATGGATCAAAAATAAATTCTCAACTCCTTCCACAGCTTTGTTGCTCAATGGATTAATTACGGGAGAATTTGAAAATCTCTCTTTTAGACAGCTTTTTAGTCGTTTCGGCCTTCAACATATCCTTGCTATTTCTGGGTTTCATTTTAACTTAATTGCTGGTCTTTTTGGCTGGATTTTAAAATGCATCTTCTCAAGAAAATTCGCTTCCTTTTTCGTTATTATTTTAATGTCCTCATATACCTATATTTTGGGAAATAATCCTTCCGTGATGAGAGCGTGGATTATGATTTGCTTGCCTCTCTTTGGAGAGTTTTTAGAAAAGAATCCCAACAGCTTAAACCTTCTGGGTGTAAGTCTGCTTTGTTTACTTTCCTTCGATCCTTCATTTTCTCAATCCCTAAGTTTCCAATTGAGCTTTATAGTGACTGGGGCTATCCTCTTAGCTTATCACCCAGCACAATATGTTGTAAATCACATTTTTCCCAAACGAGCACTCACTCATGTCATTAAAATGAAATTTTTAGATCAACATGGTTACTGCTTTCTCAGTCTATTCAGAGCTGGTATGGCGCTTTCTCTAGCCGTCAATCTCTTCGCACTTCCTCTTTCTTTATTCTATTTTCACCAGTTTCAATGGTTGGGGATCATATACAACTTCTTTTTTCCTGCTTTAATTTCCATCAGCTTCACCTTATTCTTTTTGGGGCAAATTTTCTTTTTTATTCCCTGCATCGAAGCTTTCATTAACGGCATCAACCAAAAATTTTCCGAGACCAGCTTGATGACTCTCTATTATTTGCCAGAATCTGTGGATATCACATGGACAGGAGTATTCCTCGAAGCAGAATGGCTGATAGCCTACTTAAGTGTGTTACTGTCTCTCCTCATTTTTTGGCATGGCAGAAAGGAACTAAAGAAACATTCTTTATACTGAGCCAATACCAAGTTCCAAAATTGATGTGTCGACCCTTTCTCTGCTCTGCGCCTCTGCGCCTCTGCGTCTTTTGCGTCTTTTGCGTCTCTGCGTTAAAAATTAAGAATTCTGTTTGAATCATCTGTTTAGATCGATTTCAATGAGCTTCTCCATCAACCTTGAGATTATGATGCAGAATAGGTGTAAAAAAAAATCCCCTTTGTGCTAAAAATAGGAGCTTAGCTATTTCTTAAATTTCGACTAGTATAATCAAGGCTTCATCAATGAAAGGATTTTGTCCACTGGCTTCAGGTTCTAAAGGAAACTCCATCTACCTGGGGACAGACCAAGTGAAAATCCTCATCGATGCGGGAATCAGTGCAAAAGCCTTACGAGAACGTCTTTCAGAAATTAATGTTTCCCTAGATGATATCGACGCCATTTTGGTGACACATGAGCATACTGACCATATTCAAGGGCTAAGGATGTTGGCCTACAAAATGAACATCCCTGTCTATGCCAATCACCAAACAGCTAAAGGGATCGTCGACTTTTTCCATGACTGTCCAAAATTTAAAATTTTCTCTACAGGCGAATCATTCGAACTGGGAGATTTAGAAATCCATCCCTTCACCATCCCTCACGATACGCTAGATCCTGTTGCTTTTACAATCTCAACAGGCTCACTTAAACTTGGATTTTGCGCTGACTTAGGCTTTGTCACCTCTTTGGTGCAATCAAAACTGCAGAATTGTGATTACCTTTATCTTGAAGCCAACCACCAACCTTCAATGGTACACGCCTCCTCTCGTCCTTTCATTTACAAGCAACGTGTATTGGGGCGCAACGGGCACCTTTCGAATGAAGCGTGCGGACAGCTTCTTGAGCAGATCTATCACCCCAATCTTAAACATGTCCACTTAGCACACCTATCTAGCGAATGCAACACTCCTATCACCGCCCTTTCAACGGTGAGACAGATCCTTGAAAAACATGGGATCAATCTAGATATGTGTATTGCTCCCCAAACGCAAATTGGAAAAACTATTTATTTTTAATTCTTACTTGACTATGATGCTTTCAACTTAATTGAAGGAAAAGGAATGAAAGTCGGCTTAGTGCAAATGCATTGCTTGCATGATCAGAAAGAAAACATCAAAAAGGCAATATCCGGAATTCGCGAAGTGGCTGCTCAGGGCGCTCAGATCGTCTGCTTGCCCGAATTATTTACCTCCCCCTACTTTTGTCAGACGCGAGAAGATCGCTTTTTCTCTCTTGCAGAATCAGTTCCAGGCCCCACGACAGAGATGTTCTCTCTTTTGTCCAAAGAATTAAAAATAGTCCTTCTCCTTTCCATATTTGAAAAAGACCCTCAAGAAACTTATTACAACACCACAGCCGTCATTGGCACATCTGGTGACCTCCTCGGCATCTACCGAAAAATGCACATTCCCGATGATCCAGAAAATGGCTATGATGAAGCGTATTACTTTACCAAAGGCAATTTAGGCTTTAAGTCTTTTCAGACTCCTTACGCTAAAATAGCTCCTATGATTTGTTGGGACCAATGGTATCCAGAAGGAGCTCGAATCAATGCCGCACAAGGAGCACAAATCCTTTTTTATCCAACAGCTATTGGATGGCCCAAAAAACCAACAGAAGCACGCATCGATCTCAACAGCGCAGAGCATGCTGCTTGGCAAACCATCCAGCAAAGCCACGGCATTGCCAATAACGTCTTTGTTGTTGCTGTTAATCGCGTCGGCCCACAAGATCATCTGAATTTCTGGGGAACCTCTTTTGTTTCTGATCCCTATGGAAGAATTCTCGCTAAAGCAAGTTCGCATAGCCCAGAAAATCTTGTTGTGGATTGCGACTTATCGCTCATTGAGTCAATGAGAAAAGACTGGCCCTTCCTTGACTATAGGAGGGTCCGTGTCGAAGCCTAGTCCTAGCACCCACATGCCAGCGGAGTGGGAGCCACATACCGCCACGTGGTTGGCTTGGCCGCATAACGTTAGCCACTGGCCTGATAAGTTTGAGTGCATTCCCCCCACTTATGCAGCCATCATTCGAGCTCTTGCTCCTACAGAACGTGTCAACATCTGCGTCAATGACGCTGCAATGGAGGACCTTGCGCGTTCCTTCCTCATTAAAGAAGGCATCACTGATTCACTCTGGAGTAACATTCATTTCTATAGAATACCCACAGATGCCTCATGGTCACGAGATCATGGGCCGATTTTTGTTAAAGACAGCGCAGGAAATGTTGTAGCAACCGATTGGATCTTTAATGCATGGGGAGCTAAGTATGAACCCTATGATCAAGATAACCAAGTTCCAAAAAGCGTCGCTAAACAGCTCTCACTTCCCATTCTCTCCCTTGATATTGTATTGGAAGGGGGTTCCATCGACGTCAATGGAAAAGGAACACTTTTAACGACAGAACAATGCTTGCTTAATCCTAATCGAAACCCCCATTTAAGTCGGCTTGAAATCGAAAAGTATCTTTTTGACTATTTAGGAATCGTCCATGTTTTATGGTTAAAAGAGGGTATTGTTGGCGATGATACGGATGGACATATCGATGACATCGCTCGCTTTGTGAATCCAACAACCATCCTAACAGCAGTAGAAACGAATCCCGATGATGAGAATTATGCGATTCTACAAGAAAATTTATCATTACTACAAACCATGAAAGACCAAGATGGGAACCCATTAAAGATCGTTAAATTACCTATGCCAGAACCTGTTTTTTTTCAGGGACAGCGCTTACCCGCTAGCTACGCAAACTTCTATATTGCAAATGGAGTAGTCATTGTCCCTCTATTTAACTGCGATCAAGACAAATTAGCGATTGATATCCTTCAATCCTTGTTCCCTGATCGATCCATTAAAGGAATCGATTGCGTGGATCTGGTTTGGGGACTCGGCACTTTACACTGTTCAACACAACAACAACCTAAGTAACCTGCGTGTTACCAATCAAATTTTATTTAAAGAGGAAATTATTATGGCTGCACCGACTGTAAAGGAAAACTATAATCATTGTGGGAATTGTTCCCCCTACAGATCAATTTTGGATGAAATAAATTCTATTCAAAATAATACTGAAGACGGAGGTGTTGAGTTTTTAAAAGAAATTAATCAACATCTTGCAAATTTAACCGACTTCTTTATGAAGCCAACGCGCTTGGATCATCCTCGTGCTATTTATCCCATTTACTATGACCTTAATTCCATTTCAGCAAAAATTCATTTATGCTCCATTGACAGCTTTAAGGAAAGTTGGAAAAATGTCTTAACCTCGCTAAATGAACGCAAAATCTATAAAATTGGCGTTGGTGAAAGTTCATTTGACACCTCTATAGCTTTAAATATATTGATAGATGGAGTTAATTTATTTGCTCAATCTATTGAGATTACAGAATATGGTTCAAGGAGTGGAAACACACGAAAAAAAATGGTGGACTTTATAAGAGAAACAGATCCAGAAGCTTTTGGAACATGTTTTCAGAAAGGGTTTATCGATGAACTTCTAAATCATCCAGAAGTCGAATCATATGTAGCCAAAGATAATACAGGAAAAATCGTGGGTGTGCTATGGGGCTTTTACACTAAAGATACTAATAATCAAAGCGTCTTTCATATGTTTGAACTTTCTAGAAAGGCAACATATGGTGCACTAAAGATTGGAAGTCAATTAGTAGAAGAACTAAAAAAAGGATTAGATAAAGGATTAGATTCTGATTGTAAATTTATCACTCTTAACGTATCCTCAGGTAATTTACTTGCAATTAATTTTTATGAAAAACTAGATTTTAAACAATCATCCAATCCTCAGGATCCCTCTAAAACATCGATGTCTCTTGCTCTTAGCAAAGACTCAACTCCTCCTCTTGCTAAAAATATTAATGATTTCCCAAGAAAATATGTAATTAAAGCTATATTTCTACCTAAATTAATCGGTTACGAAATTCTCCGAAGAATAGAGCAACTCTTCCGCGCCTTTTGGTATAACAAATATTTCTAAAGTCTACTCCTAAACGTAGCGTACACTTTAGTGTGCGCTTGTTTTTTCCGGATTCATCCGGAATATTTGTATTAAAATTACCACTGAGACACCGAGATCATCGAGAAATATTGACGCCAAAGAAAGCTTATCTTTTGCTATTTTTTAGAATTTAAGAACGAATAGTTTTGCAACTATCTCTTTAGTCTGCGCGACATCTAATTAACGGACGCTGATATACCCACCCTGCACTCCATGTGGAGAGAGAACGAACTGCCAGAGCTGAAGTGATCGCGACCTAAAGCATCCAGCACAGCTTAGTAAATAGTATTTCCATAACCTATAGAACGTTTCCGGATTGCCACATTTTTCTGGCTGAACCTGATCCCAATGATCGACAAAATTTTTGTACCACGCCATCAAAGTTTTATCGTAATAGTCTCCGAAGTTGTGTAAATCTTCTACTGTAAATAGCCCTTCCATTGCTTTGACTGTTTGTTTTAGCGAAGGGATAAAGCCATTAGGGAAGATATACTTATCTACCCAGGAGTTTGCATAGGCAATAGACATACTTTTGCCTATAGTATGTAATAGAAAAAGTCCCTCCGGACTCAAATTGCGGTTAGCAATGTCAAATAAAGTGCGGTAGTTTTTTTTTCCTACATGTTCAAACAATCCCACACTCACAATTTTATCATAACGCTTTCTAGAGGGATTGTATTGATGATCATCCCGATAATCACAAAGATAAAAATTGATAGGAAAGTCCTTCGTCAGCTTTTTACCATATTTGACTTGTTCAACCGAGATATTGACGGCATCAACGGTGCAATGATACTTCTCCACCATGTATTTTGCCAAAGTTCCCCAACCACATCCAATATCTAATACGCGATCATTAGGTTGTAGTTTTAATTTCTGGCATATCAGTTCAAATTTAGCCAATTGGGCTTCCTCAAGGGTTTCGGCATCTTTCCAATAGCCACAGGTATAAGCCATTGACTCCCCTAACATCGCTTGGTAAAATGCGTTACCCAAATTATAGTGCTGTTCGGCTACTTGTTTAGAACGTGTTTTATTTTGAAGATTAATCAAGAGATTAACAAAAGTTTGTGCAGCAATAATAGGTTTGGAATAAAAGCGATCATCGAAGCTCTTATTTGTTAATCGACAGAAGAGTTCATCTATTCGATCACAATCCCACAATTTTTCCATATAGCCCTCACCAGCACCTAATATCGGTTCCCACTTCATTTTCTGAAATAAAATTGGGTCATGGACCCTAATGTCCGCTGGATTTGGTCCGTTGATTGTTACTCCAATATCATTAAGCAAATTTTCGAGACTCTTTTTTGTAATCATTTTTTACCTAAATTTACAAGGTTTAAAAGAGCATATAAAGTACTATCTAATATAGATTTCCCTCCAATGTTTCAACACAAAATTTTAAAATCCTTGAGATAACAACTATTAGAAACAAAATTAAAGTTTTTTCTGAGCTTGCTGAATATTGAATTGTTGTTTAAACTGTCATCGATTCCATACAGAAAGAGAGATTATCAAAAGGGTAATGTGGTCATTGTAAACACCGATTTAAACATTAAGAACCGCAAGCAACGCACGATACAAAAAAGTGTTTCTTTTTCGGGAATAGGAATTCATACTGGAAAGGAAGTTCAGCTTTCTTTTAAACCAGCTAAATCTGGAACGGGTATCCAATTTAAACGTGTTGATCTGCCTAATTCTCCAATTATTCCAGCTACCATAGAGTATGTTTTAGATACTGCTAGGAGCACAACAATTGGAATACAAACGATCCGCATTCACACAGTCGAACATGTTTTGTCTGCAATCAAAGCCTATCAAATTGACAATTTACTCATTGAGATATCGAATATTGAGCCCCCAGTAGGCAATGGGAGTTCGGATGTCTTTGTTGAAATGATTGAAGATGCTGGCATTGAAGAGCAAGAGGCAACTCTTCCAATTTATAAAATTAAAACTCCTGTTTACTGGTCCGAAGGTGACATCCACCTCGTTGCACTCCCTTATGAAGGCTATCGAATAAGCTATACACTCAGCTATCCCCAAACGCCGGCTTTAAAAGCCCAATATCACTCGATTTCATTAAACCCTCAAAGCTATAAAAAAGAGATTGCTTCTTGTCGCACCTTTTCCTTATATCAAGAGATCTCCGTTTTAATGGACCGAGGCCTAATAAAAGGGGGAAGCCTTGACAATGCCGTCGTCATCAAGGATGATGTGGTATTAAGCAAGGGCGGGTTGTTTTTTCCGGATGAAATGGTCAGACATAAAATTTTAGACTTGATTGGAGACCTTTCACTGATTGGATTCGATTTCCATGGCCATATCATCTCTATCCGATCTGGGCACCCATCAAACTTTTCTTTCGCTAAAGCTATTTTAAACCATATTACGATGGAGAATCCTTAATGGCTGCTACATCCGATAAGCCGTATGTTTTTGATATCAAACAGATTCTTCAGATACTTCCTCATCGCTATCCTTTTTTACTAGTCGATAAAGTACTGGAAATGGATATTGAAAAAGGGTACATCCTCGCTCAGAAAAATGTAACCTTTAACGAAGCTTTTTTTCAGGGACACTTCCCAGAATCTCCTATTATGCCTGGAGTGCTCATACTAGAAGCTCTTGCACAAGCGGGAGGGATTTTGGTTCATAGTAAGGTCGCATCCGATAAAATCGCTGTTCTCCTTAATGTAAATCAAGCAAAATTTCGCCATCCTGTTAAACCCGGCGATGTTCTCCTTCTTAAAGGCGTGGGCCTTCATTTCAGCAACAAGGGCGGAAAAGTGAAGTCTGAAGCTTTTGTGAATGATAAATTAGTAGCAGAAGCCGAAATCGGCTTTGTGTTTGTGGATAAACATCAACTTTAAGGATGAGGAATGAAATACCTTTTAGAACCATCTAAATATTTTGATCCTTCTTGTGATATTCATCCCACAGCAATAATAGCTGCTGGTGTCACTCTCGGGAAAAATGTTGTTATCGAACCCTATGTAGTCATAGCTTCCCCTCACGTAATCTTAGAAGACAATGTCGTTGTGAAATCGCATGTGTATCTAGATGGCTATACAACAATTGGAGAAGGAACTGTTATTTACCCTTCAGCCAGTATAGGAACAAAGACACAGGATTTAAAATATCGAGGTGAGCGAACCTATGTCAAGATAGGAAAGCATTGCGAAATTCGTGAATTTGTCACGATCAACTCATCCTGTCAGGAAGGCTCCGTTGTTGAGATTGGAGAGCACTGCTTGATTATGGCTTACTGCCATGTTGCCCACAATTGTGTGATTGGTAATCGTGTCATCATGAGTAATAATGCCACTCTTGCTGGCCATGTAAAGGTAGAAGACTATGCGATTATAGGTGGTCTAACGCCTATTCATCAGTTTGTACGCATTGGAGCTTATGCCATGGTAGGTGGGATGAGTCGCGTCACTCACGATATACCTCCATATACTATTGGAGCAGGGATTCCATTTAAATTTGGAGGCCTCAATATCATTGGACTTAAACGCAATAACATCCCACTGCATACGAGACGTGAATTAAGCAAGGCTTACAAGCTTCTCTATCGCTCTAATCTCTACTTTGAAAACGCGTTAAATCAAATTGAATTGCAGCTCGAGCCCTTAGATGAAATCAAGCATTTCGTTAAATTTTGTCGAGAAACACGACGTGGTTTAATGGGCTTGCATTCTAATGAAGAAGAGCCCGCACAATTGGAAGAAGAAGAAGATTCGGATGCATTACTAGTGACAAAACGCTAAAACAGGTTTTGGCATGAAAGTCATCTATTTTGGAACACCTCTCTTTGCAGCTCATGTTTTAGATTATCTTCTTCAAAACACGATTTCCGTTGTTGCCGTTGTTTCCAAACCAGATCGTCCAAAAGGGCGTTCTGGAAATCCTATTCCAACGCCCGTTAAAGAAGCTGTTTTAAAAGCTAACCTCGCAATTCCCATTTTTCAGCCCGAAGTTGTTTCAGATCCTACTTTTGCGGATCTATTGAAAGCTTATGAAGCAGATTTATTTGTCGTAGTGGCTTATGGTGAAATTTTAAAGCAGCATATCTTAGATATCCCTAAACTTGGCTGTATCAACTTACACGCAAGTCTTTTGCCAAAATACCGTGGTGCCGCACCCATTCAAAGATGTATTATAGAAGGCGAAACGGAATCGGGCGTCTCCATTATGCATATGGTCAAAAAAATGGACGCAGGAGATGTCATTAAGGAAGTATCTGTCTCCATTGGAGAGAATACAACTTTCAGCGAGTTAGAGTCTCTTTTATGCGAAACTGGAAAAAAAGCTCTACTAGAGGTCGTTCAGGACTTTGGTAAAGGCACTCCCGTTTCATGTTCACAAAATCATGATCTCGCCACATTCGCTCCTAAAATAGAGCTAGAGGATTGTGAAATCGAGTGGAACTTATCAGCAATGACACTTCATAATCTTGCAAGAGGCGTTAATCCCTATCCAGGAGCTTGGTGTTATGTCCTGGTTAAAGGAGAACATAGACGTTTAAAAATAATTAAAACTGCTATCAATAAAAGCATACTCCATCAATCTCATCCTGGGACTATTCTAAATCAAGACGCAAAAGGTAATCTTCTGATAGCAACAGGTGATGGGGCGCTAGAACTTCTTGAAGTTCAACTTGAAGGTAAAAAAGCAATGACTTCCGATGAGCTTACCCGAGGGATTTCCCGCCAATCATTTTCTTTTATTTTGTAATGTAAGGATTACAATGAGCGCTTCTCAGGGGATTCTTGTGGGAGCCGACCATCAAATCGAATGGATGCTAGAGTGGTGGTGGGTTCACTACAAAAAATTCAACTCTTTACCGGTCGCCTTTATTGATTTTGGAATGTCTCAAGCAGGCATAGAATGGTGCAAGGAAAGAGGTATTGTCATCCCCTTCACTCTTTCTAATGATTATTTAACTCCAAAGTCAAAAATTGATCCTCTTCTTCAAATCACTTGGGAATCCATTTTTTTAACACGCGAGTTCTGGAACCTTCGCATAATTTGGTTTAAAAAACCTTTTGCAATGACGCTGACTCCCTTTCAGGAGACCCTTTGGCTTGATTTAGATTGTGAGATTCGAGGAAATGTCTCCCCTCTATTGAGTCTTTGTCACGATGCCAATGGGATTGCTATGGCTTTAGAGCCTCCCTTTTCAACGATAGCCTTTCAAGAAAAAGGTTTAATTCTCCCCCATGAGAAGATCTATAACGCTGGGGTGGTCGTATATAAACAGGATTCAAGTGCTTTAAAGCTGTGGTGCGAGGAAATCATTATAAACAATGCCAACCATGCTGGAGACTCTGATCTATTTACAAGCCTTCTTCGACGCTACGATTTAACAATTTCTGAGATTCCCCAAATTTATAATTGGAGAATGGCTCAAGGAGAGAATCCTCAAGCACGCATCGTCCACTGGGTAGCTGATTGGGGGAAAAATCATATTCGCAATTGCAAAAATATTTAAGTGTTTATATAGCGACACTTTAGTGTCGATCAACAATCAATTAATTTTTAAGTCGACACTAAAGTGTCGACAGCAAAAAGCAGAGCTAAAGCTCTGACACTCCAAAGTCCTCCGGTCTAAGTATGTGAATGGATTAATCTATTATTTCGTCCACATAATAACCAGAATCCATTAGGTCGTAATTTTTCAAGTTTTTTGTTCAAAAACTTACAAATACATTCGTTTTTTCTATTTTTGCAACTCCCTCAATAGACTGTACCCCATATTTCTCTGAATGATTATTTTCTTTTCTTTTCCCAGAAAAAGTACCCCTCTGCATCAAAAGATGCTTGAGCTTTATTCTTAGAATATCACATCGGACATAATCAAAATGCAACCGAATTCAAGATTCGGGAAAAAAAACTAATATACGAATATTCCTTGTAGCTATAGCCCGAATGGCTTAAATTGCAACAGCCCATGGCAAAGCCCTGGTATTAATCAGTTACAAATTCGCAGCCTGTGGGACTGCGATAATTAGCCTGATAAGTAAGGGTTTCCTGACAAAAGGGATTATCGATAGTATCAATTTGAATAGTATTTTTATGTTCCCAACTACCATCACATTGATTAGCATACCATTCTAACTACCAAACAAAGTGATCTTTTGTCATAGTAAAACTCCACTTAACAATTGTGAACATATTCAACTGTTGTTATCTATAAATATGTCTGCTGAAGATGCGATAATTTGGAAAAAAGAAAAACTTTCGATATCTTCAAATTGATAAAATTTCAACTCCAACTCCCTCGAGTAGGCCTGAAATCCGTTTTCCGTAGCTTTTTTAGCACTTTCAAGACCTTTCGGAAATTCATATAACTCTTTTGGCACTGACTCCAACTCATATCTGAATTCTAAGATATTTAAAAATTCAATTCGAATACATTTGTATTCCCAAGATGTTAGAAAAATTGAAAGATTATTGTTAGGAGTTAGTTTAAAACCATTATATTGAGAATCTGCAAAACTAAAATCTGGGAAGCAACACGTTTTTATCATTTTTGCTCTCTCTTATTCTCAAGGTAATATTGTTCTGTTATAAATGCTTCTGCTACAACATCAATAATAGGAATATCTTCTCCATTTTCAAATTGATAATATCTAATTATGTTATCGAACTGACCTCCACCTGTATAATTTTGAGAAAATACAATTAATTCATTTGATGTTGATGGTAATTCGTACAAAGATTTTACTTTTTGAAATTCTTTCCTAACTCTTATATAATATACATCCATAAATGTGATTTTTATATTTTCATGATCCATTATGAATTGAATCGTAAAACTATAGTTAGGATCCATATAATACTCTAAAGGTTTAAATTCATAAAGTTTTACATTTGGAATTAATTGTATTTTCATATTTTCTAGCTACTAGCTTTAAAGATTCGGGTAAAACTCATCCGGTAAAAATCCAGTGCCCATCCCATCATAATAACCAGGTGGTTTTTCAATTGCTAAGTTTTTATTTTTCCAAGAAGGATGTTTGTCATTTTTTCTAGATTCTATATGATAATGCTGACCATGGTGACGTGCATTGTATGTCTCACCTGGTTTAAGGGGATGAACTTCTGGTCTAATACGTAAATTATCAGCTGTTTGTGTCTACATTACATGCTAGAGATGGTGGAAATGGAGGTCAAGGGGGCAATAGCGAGCATAGTGATGATAGTCACGGTGGTAATGGTGGAAACGGATCAGAACGAGGCGGTAGAGGTGGCTGTGGGGGTAGAGGGCCAGATGGAAATGGAAGTAGTGGACAAGATGGTAAAAAGAGATAACTAAAGGAACTCTAACAAATGAAAATCACTAAATTTTTATATATACTGCTCTGAGCTGAATATAAAAAAAATCTTGAATGATTGGCAAAAAA
>JBEPVL010000024.1:0-39021 GCA_041691035.1 Chlamydiota bacterium | reverse complement strand
TCTTCTGGATCTGTGAGGAATATCCTTGAATGAGAATCTGCCCAGAGATATCTACCAAACACAGTTTACGTTTAGCAGCGTATTCATATCGCAATTAATTTTTGAGCTGATTCTTTTTGTCTGAAATGAGAAGTGTGGCGCTGAATAGACTCCGCAATGCAATGTTCAGCATCGCAAACCGTTTGTTTAAGGGAGCGGTGTTTGATTGTTAGCATCCGGTTGATTTGATCAATATTAAGCAGAGTAATGCCTGGGATCCTCCCTAAAAGGGGATCGACATTCCTAGGTACAGATAAGTCCATAATCAAATGTGTGGAGAGCCTAATAGAGTACTCTTCGCGTGTGATAAGATGTTCGGAAGCCTTCGTTCCAAAAATAATCCAATCAAATTCCTGCCAACGATGAAGGTGTTCCCAACCTAGTGTGTCGATATGCAATTCCTTAGCGATTTTTGTGGCACTTTCATTGGAACGATTACACAGTGTGATAGAAGACAGACCTTTTAGTTGCAAATATTGCAAAATTTTTAGGTTGATTTCAGAGGCACCTACAAAAAGGATTTTGTAATCCAGTTGACCATTAAAAAAACACCTACTGGTTTGAAGAATAGCTTGTTCAAGAGTAGGCATACCACGACCTAATTTAAGCTGGGTCCGTATCCTTTTAGCAATCCCTAAAGATTTTTGAAATAAAAAATGAAGTTCCTTTGGGAGGAGACGATAATCTGAAGCTTGCTCATAAGCTGTTTTCACCTGACCTTGAATTTCAGACTCGGCCAGAACTGCACTATCCAGGCCAGCAGTAACTCGAGTAAGATGGGAGAAGCAATCGATTCCAAAAAATGAGTAGAGTTTTTGATCGAATTCCTCTTGGATATCAAGCCTAAGCATGCCTAGTAAATAGGAGTGAGTGTGGGAAAGATCCTCAGAGCTAAAATAGAGTTCGGTGCGATTGCAAGTGGAAAGAAGGACAAAATGAAAATCTGAAAAGGAATTAATGGCTCCAAAGCGCAGTTGACAACTTTTTGCTAATTGTTCACGTAGCTTTAAATCTGCAAGTTTATAATTAATGCCCAGGATGCCAAAACGCATAGGTGCCAACTCCTTTTGAATGAGAAAGAGATCTGGCACACTTATAAAAAAAAAACTATTTATTGCCTACTATAGATCTAAAAAAATTATTATTTTTTTTGACAAATCCTATCAAAACCACAGTAAGGAATAAGAGCATTTGGTATGAGAATGGACCCATCTTCTTGTTGGCCGTTTTCAAGTAGAGCAACAAGAGCTCTTGAAATAGCTATGGCGGTGCCGTTCAAAGTATGAACTGGATTTGTTTTTCCATTCGAATCTCTATAGCGAATTCCTAGACGTCGCGCTTGGAAGTCTGTGCAATTCGATGTGCTGGTGACTTCACCATAAGATCCACTCTGTGAGCCTCTACCCGGCATCCAGGCTTCGATGTCAAATTTGCGAAATGCCGGATTGCCAAGGTCTCCGGAAGCGATGTCGATTACACGATAAGGGAGTTCAAGACCTTGAAAAATTTCTTCCTCAATAGCTAAAATCTCCTCATGCATCTTCTCTGACTCTTCAGGAAGCGAAAAGATAAATAATTCGACCTTAGAAAACTGATGAACACGATAGAGCCCTTTGGATTCTCTTCCCAATGCTCCTGCTTCCGTTCTAAAACAGTGAGAAATTCCCGCAATTTTTAAGGGAAGGTCTTTAATGTCGATAATTTTATTCCTGAGCATCCCTCCAATTGTAATCTCCGAAGTTCCTATTAGGCAGAGATCATGTCCTTCAATGTTATAAATTTGAGATTCGTTACCCCTAGGATAATATCCAGTTCCTTCAACAATTTCGGTTTTGGCAAGGTCGGGAGTAATAGTTGGACTGAATCCATGCTTAACGGCGATGTCTAAAGCATAGCGGATAAGTCCCAATTCAAGAAAGACGGCTTGGTTTTTTAAAAAATAAAATTTTTGACCCGAGACATCAGCACCCGCATCAAAATCAACTAAATCAAGATTTTGAGCTAGCTCTAGATGGTTCTTTGGAGTGAATGAGAATAAAGGGATCTTTCCCACTTGTCTTAATTCCCTTCCATCTTCTTCTCCTCCTTGTGGGACTTCTGGATGCGTTAAATTGGGAAGTTGCTGCATGAGTTCGAGCCATATGGATTCTTGTTGATGGAATTTTTTTTCGAGCTCCGCAATCCTATCTTTTAAACTTCGTCCTTCCTCAATGAGCCTCTTTTTTGAATCAACTGACTTTTCTTTAGGGATTTGCTGGGCAATCTCATTTTGTCGCTGTCTTAGTTGTTGGAGCTCTTGGGCAGTGGCGTTTTTTTGCTGGTAGGATTCAATGACTTTTACGATCTCTACTTTGACTCTTCGATTTTTGCAATTGATTTGTACGGTTTCTGGATTAGCTAATATGTATTTAATGTCTAGCATTGCTTCTCTCCGAGTTTTAAAATAATCACTACTACTTCCTTCGTGGAAAGCAAAATCATACTTCATTTTTGTCATTTTCTGGTAGGCAATTTCTAATTCTATAATCTACTTGTATAGAAAATATTTTAATTAATTAACATGTTGATTTTTTAATTTAGATTTCTTAAACTTTTCAAGAATTACAATAAAACAATTAATTACTTTAAAGATAAAAATAGTTATGAGTGTTACAAGCGCTAATAAATCAATTGATGTAGATTATTCAATCAAGTGTCCTTCTGAAGAGTTTTTTAGTAAACTCGAGCCGTCGCTTTGGATGCCTATTAAAAAAAATGATAGAAATAATTTTACAGTAGATATGCCAAAAGATATATCTAGACAAAGTAAACTTATCTATATTTTCAAAAATTTTAGAGATAATAAAGTTTTAATTGGAAAAACTGGCGGAGAGTTAAGAAAACGAATTAACAGCCACCTCACAATAATTAACCAGTATCAGGCAGGAGATGTATCCAAGGAAACTGAATTTGTAAGGGATCTGTCTGCAAGATGCAAAGATTTTGCCTTGGGAATTTTATATCAGTTAAAATCGGATGAAGATATAAATCTTTGCGAAGACACAGCTGTAAAGGCAAAAATAAAATTTCATCTCCTCTACAATCAAAAAAGTGGAGGGGGCGGGGGAATTCCCCGCAGTGAAGAAATTCCATCTCATTTTAGCATTCCTGCGAACCCTAAAGAGCCCGTATCTCCTCCGAGTTATTCTCGAATAAGAATTGATCAGAATGGCAGAATAAGACCTGAGTTTAGTGAACTCATTGTTTTTGAAGATATTACGAATAAAACTTGCTTCTATCAATTCAAGAATGCAAGAGATCCTACAAAACGTTATATCGGCGTGACGAACCAATTTAAAAAGAGAATTTTAGAACACTGCTATTCTTCTGAAGAGCATTGTAAGAAAAATGAAAAGAAATTTTTTGCTGATAACAAAGGATCAAGGTTTCACAAGGCCTTAGGAAAAAAACCACAAGAGTTTTTGGTGGGATTGATACCGGTATCTCAGGATGATCCAGAAAAAATGTCGCCCAATAGTCGCGCAAATAGAATCTTTTTCACCAATTCTGGCGATACAGAAAAGGCTTTAATTCGTCGAAAAAGGGCCCTATTTTCAGACGGTGGATTGAATCAAAATGAAGGAGGAGGGGGCCCAACCTCAAGTCAATTATTAGAGGATTGTTTGACCCCACTCTCCGATGATGAAGAGCGTGAAAATAAATCCTAAAGTTTATTGTTCATGGCATTGGGCAGTGTCTTAAGAAATTTTCTAATTTGATTTGGAGTAAGCCATTCGCTATTTGTATTAGAGGCATAGACAAAACCTTCTGGCAAGGTCATTTGTATTTTCTTATTTTTTGGTTGCGGTGCAGTAATCCGTTGATCCCACATATGATCTGGCAAAATGACATAGTAGTTTCCACAATCGAGAGAATGTCTGGCATCATCAGCACTGATCATGAGTTCATGAAGCTTCTCTCCAGGTCGAATTCCAGAAACTTTTTTCTCAAGTTTGGGTGCTAGGGCAGTTGCTAAATCGGTAATGGCTACGCTGGGGATTTTAGGAACAAAAATCTCTCCACCCTCCATAGTCTTAAGACATTTACAAACAAAATCCACAGCCTGATCCAGGGTAATCCAAAAACGGGTCATTCTTGGATCTGTGATCGGCAAAAAGGAGACACCCTGGTTAATAAGTGATTGCCAATAGGGAATAATGCTTCCTCTACTCGCTGCAACATTTCCATAACGCACTACGGAAAGGAAAGGATACTTTCGGGATCCTCTGTAAGCATTTCCTGAGACAAAAAGTTTGTCTGAGCATAATTTTGTGGCGCCATATAAATTGACTGGGTTGACAGCTTTGTCTGTGGAGAGGGCAATGACATATTTAACTTCACTATCCATAGCAGCATCAATGACATTCATCGCACCCATAATATTTGTTTTAATAAATTCTGAGGGGTTATATTCTGCAGCAGGAACCTGTTTTAGGGCAGCTGCGTGGATGACAATATCGACTTCTTGGAATGCCCGTGCAAGACGTTGGGGATCTCGGATGTCTCCAAGAAAATAGCGAATTTTCGGATGGTCAAAAATGGGGTGGCTACGCCTCATTTCCCATTGCTTCCATTCATCACGGCTAAAAATGATCACCTTCCTGCACAGATTTTCTTCTAAAATACGTTTAGCAAAGGCTTGACCGAAACTTCCACTTCCTCCAGTTATTAGAATTATCTTGTTTTCAAAAAAGTTTCCCATGATAACCTTTATTTTTAAATTGAAATCGGTACAATCGTTGTCTTATTTGCATCATAGAAGGAGTAGTTTTCAAATGCAAGATACGTTATGTTCTTTTGAGCGAACTTTAATGGAAGAATTTTTTTTATGACGAAGAAATATGACGAATCAACAGTACAAACATTAGATGCCCTTTCTCATATCCGACTAAGGTCTGGAATGTATATCGGTCGCTTGGGAGATGGATCTAATCCAGAAGATGGCATCTATATTATGATGAAGGAGGTTGTTGATAACAGCGTCGATGAATATATTATGCATTTTGGAAAACGTATCCTAGTCCAGATCAACCCGGAAGAGCAAAGAGTCTCTGTGCGCGATTATGGTCGAGGGATTCCACTTGGTAAAGTCATTGATTGTGTCAGTCAAATTAATACAGGTGCAAAATATAATGATGATGTTTTTCAATTTTCTGTGGGTTTAAACGGAGTTGGAACTAAAGCTGTTAATGCTCTCTCAAGCGATTTTACCGTTATCAGCTATCGCGATGGGCTCTTTGTGGAAGCCCGCTTTAAACAAGGACGATTGTTTGAGAAGAAAGAAGGAAAGACTTCTGAACCCAATGGAACGTTTGTTTCATTTGTTCCCGATGAAGAAATTTTTAAGAAATTTCATTTTGAAAATGAATATATCCTAAAACGATTGTGGCACTACGCTTATTTGAATTCGGGATTGGTCATAGAGTTTAATGGAGAGGAGATCGTTTCAAAAAATGGATTATTGGATCTCTTAAATAAGGAAGTATCGGAGGACCGTCTGTATGAACCTTTGCATTATCGTGGGAAAGCATTGGAATTTGCTTTTCTGCATACAAGCAATTATGGCGAGGGTTACTTTTCTTTTGTTAATGGACAATATACTGCAGACGGAGGAACGCATCTTTCTGCTTTCAGAGAAGGGATTTTAAAGGGGATCAATGAATTTGCAAAAAAGAATTTTCAGGGTGTCGACGTCCGCGAAGGGATTTTTGCTACGATCCTTGTTAAAGTCAAAGATCCTATATTTGAATCCCAGACCAAAAATAAGTTAGGAAATACTGAAATTCGCACTCCTTTAGTTCAAGAGGTAAAGGATGCTGTTATTGATTTGCTGCATAAAAATACCGAAGCAGCCAACAAAATTATCCAACGAGTCGTTTTTAATGAAAAGTTACGCAAGGAATTAGCCGCTGTTAAAAAGGAAGCAAGGGAAAAACAAAAGAAAATTTCCTTTAAAATCCCCAAATTGCGTGATTGTAAGTTTCATTTTCAAGATAACTCCCCTCGTGGCGATGAGACCATGATTTTTTTAACAGAGGGCGAGTCTGCAAGCGCATCGATTGTTTCTTCGCGCGATCCCCTCACTCAAGCTGTATTCTCCCTACGAGGTAAGCCTTTAAATGTTTTTGGAATGAAGCTGGATCAGCTCTACAAGAACGAAGAGATGTTTAATTTAATGAATGCTCTCAATATCGAGGATGATGTCGCATCACTTCGTTATAATAAAGTGATCTTAGCTACAGATGCAGATGTTGATGGAATGCATATCCGCAATCTACTGATCACATTCTTTTTAACCTATTTCGAGGGACTCGTTATCAATGGACATCTTTACATTTTGGAAACGCCTCTCTTTAAAGTAAGAAATAAAGAGACAACTTTATACTGCTATTCTATCGAAGAGCGGGATCAAGCAATAAAAAAATTAAAAAAAGGAGTGGAGGTGACCCGTTTTAAGGGCCTTGGGGAGATCTCTGCTTCGGAATTTAAACAATTCATTGGACCAAAAATACGTTTACTACATGTGACAATCAATGCCTTTTCGGACATAAGACAGACAATGAGCTTTTTTATGGGTAAAAATACCCCAGAACGTAAAAAGTTCATCATGGATAATCTGACAAATGAACTAGAAGTTGCTAAAGAAATGACTTTGATATCGGAAAAAAACTTGTAATAGCGAGAGGATATTCGTGGAAGATATAAAACAGTTGATGCAACGACACTACATCACTTACGCATCATATGTCATTTTAGATAGAGCTATCCCTCATGTGATTGATGGGTTAAAACCAGTTCAAAGACGTATTCTATATATGCTTTGGCTCATGCACGATGGAAAGATGCACAAAGTTGCCAATGTCGCCGGCCAAACAATGGCTTTACATCCCCATGGAGATGCCGCCATTATCGATGCCCTAGTCAACATTGCTAATAAAGGCTATTTGATTGACACACAAGGAAACTTCGGGAACCTCTTAACGGGGGATCCAGCTGCTGCATCCCGCTATATCGAAGTGCGATTGAGCCCACTTGGAAAAGAAGTTCTCTTTAATCCAGATTTAACACAAATGCTCGATTCCTATGATGGCAGATACAAAGAGCCTATCGTTTTGCCAGCTAAAATTCCTCTGGTTCTCTTACAAGGTATCGATGGGATCGCTGTGGGAATGTCCACACATATCTTTCCCCATAATTTTACAGAGCTTTTAGAGGCAGAAATTGCACTATTGGATGAACGTCCTTTTACGATTTTACCTGATTTTCCAACTGGCGGGATTATGGATGCTTCCAGTTATGAAAAGGGGATGGGCAAAGTTAAATTGCGCGCACGTATTGAAGTTCAAGATGCGAAAACCTTAGTCATCCGTGAAGTCTGTTATGGTACAACGACGGAATCACTCATGCAGTCAATTGAAGATGCTGCAAAAAAGGGAAAAATTAAAATTGATGCCATCAACGACTACACTGCAGATAAAGTGGAAATCGAGATTAAACTCCCGAGAGGGAGCTATGCCCAGGATCTTCTAGATGGATTATATGCTTACACGCTTTGTGAGGTCACTCTTCATTCACAGATTATGGTGATTAAAGATCAATTGCCTTGGGAGGCAGACACAGATTCCATTTTGCGCCTCCACATACAAAAACTTCAGGAGTATCTCCGTTTAGAGCTTGAAATTGAAAAGAAGAATTTTTTGGAAAAAATATTTGAAAGGAGCTTAGAACAGATTTTCATTGAGCATAGGATGTATCAACTAATTGAAACCCTTTCTTCCTATGAAATAATTCATCAGACAATTGCAGATCAACTTAAACCCTTTCATGATGCTCTTATTCGTATTCCAACCTATGAAGATAGAGAAAGATTACTCAACATCCCGATCAGAAGGATTTCCCGATTCGATATTTTAAAAAATCAAGAAGAAGTTGCTGGATATCATGTTCAGCTTACCCGTATTGAAAAGGAACTCACATCGATTAAGAAGGTCACGATCCGCTACTTAGAAGGATTAATAAAAAAATATGGAAAACATTTTCCAAGAAAGACAGAGATTCAATCCCTTCAGCAGGTTGACCTTCGCGCAATGGAAACCAAAAATATTCAGATAGGCTTCGATCCAGCCCTCGGTTTCATTGGGACAAAGGTACCAGGGCCTGTTTTTATTGAATGTACCAATTTTGATAAGCTGCTGCTTCTCTACAATGATGGATCTTATCAAGTCATTACTATTCCTGAAAAAATGTATGTCCACAAAGGGAAGGTTCAGATTGTCTACACGGGGGTTGCTGATAAAAAAACAGTACTTAGTGCTGTCTACAGGGATTCAAAGACGCACCTCATCTATGGTAAACGTTTCATTATCACAAAATTTATTCTCGATAAAACATACCGATTTATGGAAGAGTCTCTCCACTTGGAATTCATTTCATCGGCTTCAAAAAATAGCGTAGAGTTGCAATTCTATCCGAAAGCCAAGCAAACAATCTCTAAGAAAGTTGTTGAATTAGAGGCTATTATTCTTAAAGGAGTGGCTTCAAAAGGAAATCGATTGGCAAATCGCCCCGTCAAAAAAGTCATAGCTGTCACATAAGCGACATTCTATGATTAAAATGATTCCACTAGAGGGAAACCCGAAAATTCTATATATCTTTATAGATGAACATCACGTGAAGACCGTTCACACGTCCATTTTTGGAAAATCTCCCCGCCTTCCAAACATCCCTTCCCTTGAAGAATGGTTACAGGAGTTCGATCAACTAGAATATCAACGCGTGAAAAGATATCTGCTCTATCGTCTTTCAGCTCAAAATTTTCACTCAAGCAAAATTCGAAAAATTTTAAAAGAGAGAATCGTCTCCTCTAAGACAATCGATCAGGTTTTTATTGAATTTGAGCAAAAAGGTTATATTCAAGATCAAGAGTGGATTGACTCATTTTTTCGGCAAAGACTTAAGCGGGATAGTCTGAAGGTGATTAGTGCCAAATTAAAAATGCGAGGAATCCCTCAAGATGAAATTAATGATGCCTATGGACGATGGAAAGTCCATTATGATGAAAGTGAAATCATTCAAAGCCTGCTAGCTAATCGTTATAAAAACAAAGACCTAAGTGAGTATAAAACAAAACAAAAAGTGATTATAGCTCTTTTAAGAAAAGGATATCAGTACGATTGCATTTTTGAATCTATTAGAGAGTCATTGCAGAAAGAAGATTAAAAACAAAAAAGAGGTACCTGTGAATAGTCCTTTCGCCATTGGTCAAGAAACTCGCAACACTCAAATTTTCGCTTCTTCTTCTTGGAAGAGCGAGGGGAAAAAGCTTCTTAAAACTTCTTTGGCTGATTTAAAAGAGAAAGAAAAATGGGTTGAATGGATCTACTCATCCCCATTTTTTATAAATGAAGAAGGTTTAGAAGAAAGAATAAAAAGAAAACATGAAGTCAGTGCGCTTGTTAATCTAGTGATGCAACCGAATTATATAGTGCCCTTTTGTGAAAATTCATTAATCAGTCTCAATGAACACATTCTTTTTTCAATTTTTACTTATTTTTTTGAATTTCATGTAAAAAGAGAATCCCTTAACCAAAAGGAGATTGAAAATTTATTTGATAATGCCTCTCATTACATCCTAGGACCTCTAGAGATTGAGAATGAAAAAATTATCTACCTCAAACTTTTGGTTTTAGAAAATCCTTTTCTTATAAAAAGTAACGATGAAAAATTATTTTTAACTGGATTTGAAAAAGTTTTTCACCTCAGAATTCTGCATAATAAGGCCTATCAAGAAAGCTTGCAGTTCTGTGAATATTTTGCCGCTTTAACCATAATTCTAAATTTTTCTAAATCGTTAGCATTATCTAGCTGGGAGAAGGAATGGAATCTTGGCAACTATTCAGATTTAGATAAAAATGAACACCATAGGATAAAATCTATATTAAGTCCGTTAATCACACATAAAGCCGATCTGATGGAAGCCTACAATGTAGTTGAAAGAGTTATAAATCCTTCTCCTGATATGTTAAATCAAATGCATTATCGAGGTCTTGTTTTAAATTGCTCCCAAGAGATTTTAACAGGAATAAGTTTGTTATTTATAAGGAAGAATGAAGATTTCCAGGTTTTTTGTTCTCACTTCATTGGTTTATTTAAATTAAGGAAAGACGAATTTATATCTATAGAAAATTTGACTAACTTTAAAATTAACATCACAAATTTCAATTGTTATTTTGAAGGCTACTTTTCTGTTAATTTCCTGGCGAGTATTATTAAATCTTTGGATAAGCTTTTCGATCTAATGCTTAAACCAAAAAATAATCATGAACATTCATTTTTAATTTCCAATGAAGTCATTTGTACTTCTAAGTTTTTATTGATAAACAATATTATAAACGAGCCTATATCTACTGTAAATAGTTTATTGGATTTTCAGACTTGTTTTAATAAGGTTGAAAAACATGCAAATCGTTGGATTTTAATTCATATTGTTTCAAAGCTAAGTAGTTTTTATCTGAACAGTAAATTCACTTTCTTACTCGATTCAGTTGCAGTATTTTTAAATAACTTAAAAGAAATAGAAACAAATACTAGATTAGTTTTAATATTAAGGTTTATTAACGGCTCTTTTTTCAGTATTCATAAGCAAAGAGCGATTACGAATATTGCTATCAAAAAAGAGCTTCATTTTATTAATGATCTTTCTAACTCAAAACTCACAAAGTTTACAGAAGTTTGGGAAAAACTTACTAAAGGTAACCAGAAAAAAATTCAAGATCTATTAGCCGAAAATGCCTCCTCTAGTGAAAACACAGAGAGTCTGTTCTTCATAGCCGTCTTTTCTGAGGAGTGTCCTCTAATTCCTTTAACAAGTCATTTAATAGCCGAAATAGATAAATCTAGAGCATACTTTCCTGATTATAATGAGTACAAAAAATTAATGGGTTTGTTCAAATCCATTCCGAAAGACCTTCTAAAAGAATATTTTTTAAACAATAAAATTCAAAATCTCTTAGAGATTTTTATCATCATACCCAAAAAATTTCAGGCAGCTTTTATTGAAATGTGCTCCCATTTTTCCTTAAAAGGGATTCATCGATTATTTTGTGATGTGAGTATTACAAAATCAATAATCGAAAAATGCTTAAATCTCCCTTTGATTACCCCCCAGCAATTCAGTTTTATCCTGTCTGTTTGCTTTTACGAAGAAAATGTCTCGGATCATTCAATTAATTTTTTTTGGGAATTTTCACAATCATTGAAATATGCGCAATTCGAACTGATTTCTCAGGCCATCCCTCTTCTCAAATTAGAACATGATTTGATTTATTCTCTTTCCTTTATGAAAAAAATAATGAATGATGACTTGACTTCATTTCTCTATAATGAGGATTTCAAAACCCAAAAAGGGTTTAGAAATTTTATGGTTTTAAATAGCCTCTTAAAAAAAGCTGCTTCAGTGACTGTGGAGGAGTTTCAATTCCATCTAAGCTTGATTCCAATGAGCAAATCTTTAAATGAAGCAAAAGCCTTTTTTCATGTCGGCAACTCCACAGATTTTGATTTCGAAAGGATTAACGAATTTTTTAAATCCCTAAAAGAAATTTTGCCCCACGAATCTCACGATCGGTTTTTTGAATGTCTTCATGAAATTGAGGCTGAAGGGTTAAAAAATCTAGACGCATTGTTATCTCCAAGGGATACACTCGCACCGGTAAAACATTTAACAAAAATACAAATCACGGCTTATATTCAATTCTACGCTTATTATCCACCGAATAATTTTTTACCCAGATTTAAAGAAGAATTTTTAGAGAGTATAAAAAACTTTGAAAAGCAACTCCTTCTTCCTGTACTCATAAAAATACTTGTAGATAGAGATCAAACTCCCTCAATGGAGTTAATTAAAAATTTAATGAATTTGTTAAAAATGGAAGAAAATCTGGTAGAACATTACGAGAAATGGATGCTGGGTTTTAAAGGGCATTCCAAAGCGCGATTTCATATTTTCACTATAAGTAAACTATTTCCAGAAACTAAAAGAGAAATTATTAACAAATCTGTCGCTGATTGGTTTGAATTATCTCCTGATGATCATCAAGTTGATTACATTATTAATCAGGCACGTCTGCAGAAAATCGAATCGTTTCGCAGTACCGAAAACCATAGGATGTTATTAAAACAGTTACCCTTAGAACAAAGAAGTGTCTTTTTTGAATCTCTTGTAAAAGTTCAAAAAGCCGGGGCATCCAATTTATTGCGTCCAGAGTGGATTCAAGAAACTTCTTTCAGACAATTCCTTTCTACTGAAGGAAAAGGAGTAGTCCTGGGTCTTGCTACCGATCTTCAACCCGCAACCCTGGAAGAACTTATAAGCTTCTATGAGACAGAACAGCCGACGGTTAATAGAGCAATTTTAATGATAAAGACCTTAAAACTAATCTCCTCAGAAGATATAAAAATAAAAAATTTATACGTGATTTCCAAACTCCTGGATCTATTAAAATTTGAGAAATTTGAGGGCTCCTATCCTATAAGAATTTTTTTTGAATTTAAAAGAATCGTGGAATTAATACCACCTGATCAAAGGATGAATTACTTTATAAGAATGAAAGAGACTTTAAGAAAAACAGATTTTCTCTCTAACCCAGGAAAGGTTTTTGCAGATTTTATTTGGATCCCTCCTAATTTGGACGAGAAAATTATCTTACTTTTAAAACAAAAGGGAGCTGGATTTTTCAAATCAGTGGCTGTTAAGGATTTTATAGCTCACGAATCACAGTTACTTAATGAAATAAGAAACCATATCAGTCTTCATTTTAATTATACAACCAACACCCCTTACACTGTGAATTTTCTAAGGAATTTTATTCGCGACGCGGCCTTCATTGGTTTTTCCGAAAACGATCCCATCGTCCTTAAAGCCCATCAAACTTTAAAGAGCTATGAATTTGATAAAAGTGATCTTGTGAGAAAAGATAGAGATGAAGACCTCGATGAATTACAATTAGCTAAGAAAAAATAAGGAATTCTTAAGTCTCACCACTCGGCCACTGAAAATAGGAGTGACTCAGTGGTGATGATCAATAAATGATTACAAAATAAGGTTTGGCTATTATTGATTATTATTTGGTTTTATTGTTATAATTAACTTTAGTGGGTTTGTGTATTTTGTTAATTTTAAAGGTCAAGGATAGGTGGTTATGACTGTTCAAGGAAATGCTCCTGTTGATGGGGTAAGTGCTTCAGCTACTCAAGGACCAGCAAATGCCGCTGCAACGGGGAAGAGCGCTGGGGTCAATCCAGGAGAGAAAATCGATGGGAAGACGACACTGAGTTCCATGGAGGAGTTAAAAAAGAAATCCCCTGAACTTTATAATCTCATAACGGTGGAAATGGCCTATGGAATGATCAAGGAACAGGAAAAAAGTAATGAACGATTCCATAAACTTATGAAGGAAGATGAAAAACGGCGGGGCGGATAAATGGATGAACCACAGCTATGTTATGGGATTATGTGTAGTGCATCCTTTCAGGAGCTCTTAAAAGAAGTTCCTGAGAGGATTTTTAATTTTATAGTGCAGGACCATCCTGACTATCTCCAAAAAATGACTCACGGAGGAAAAGAGTTCCTGGGCAGAAATTTAGGCTTAGAAACAAATTTAAGTGCTTTAGAACTGATTCACCACTCTCTGGAAAGCTTGGTTAGGCGCTTAATTCCAGACTACTCATCCGAAGAGTTTCCTTTTGTTTTGGTAGCCCTCATTAATGAACCCTCCTCACAGTGATCACAACTATGGAATTCGATAGCTTATTCTTAACCGAAAACGAGGCAGGAGAACGTCTTGACAAGGTCTTGGCTCATTATTTTAAAACTTCTCATTCACGTACCTACTTTCAGTATCTTATTGAAGAGGGACTGGTTTTATTGAATGGAGAGATTGTAAAAAAAAGAACAAAGGTGCAGTCAGGCGATGAGGTTGAAATCCACTTTGCCGCAACTCCAGAGATCAAGTTAACTCCAGAGAATATCCCCTTAGACGTTCTTTTTGAAGATGATTTTATTATCGTCATCAATAAGCCCGTTGGGATGGTTGTTCATCCTGCTCCTGGAAACTGGTCTGGAACTTTTGTCAATGGTTTACTTTTCCATTGCAATAGTTTGGAAACAAAATCAGATTGTATACGTCCAGGAATCGTTCATAGGTTGGATAAAGAAACATCAGGTGTTCTAGTTGCTGCAAAAACTTTGGAAGTGCAACAAAAGTTAGTCGAATTATTTGCCTTAAGAGAAGTGTATAAGGAATATTATGCTGTCTGTATCGGCTCTCCTCCAAATCGTGAAGTCAATGAGCCAATAGGGCGTCATCCCGTTAACCGTAAGGCTATGGCTGTTATTGAGAATGGAAGGCCCTCAGTAAGCATTTTTGAAACACTTAAAAATCATGGGAAGCTATCCCTAGTAAAGGTTATCCTTAAAACAGGGCGCACGCATCAGATTAGAGTTCATTTAAAGCATTTGGGTTTCCCTATTTTAGGAGACTCTCTCTATGGGTGTACAGCGCAAAATCGCCACTATCATGCCGTTCGCCAGCTCCTTCATGCACGGTGCATTGGTTTCACTCATCCCAAAACAGGCCAAAAAGTCTTCTTCGAAGCACCTATTCCTCCAGATATGCAACAATACTCGTTATAGCTCAAAGTATGAGGCTTTGACGCAGCCAAAAATTCTCACTTTGAGGTATAATAAGCATCTATCAATAATACGGTCTAGCTGGTGTAATATTTTTAGTAGAAAATTATCGAATAATTGTCTATTGTGTAATTTAGATAAAGCATGTATGCCCTTTGCATTATTTATAATGGTCTTATACTTAATGTGAGATGCTTTATCATGATTTGGATGCAAAAATATCTGTTATTTAAGGTCGAACCCGCGGGTCATCAACATTTCACATTCAAAAGGATCGAGTCATGAAAGAATTTGTCGCTTACATTGTCAAGAATTTGGTCGATCATCCGGATAAGGTAAAGATCAATGAAATCGGAGGAACACAAACTCTCATTATTGAACTTTCTGTCGAAAAATCCGACATCGGAAAAATTATTGGAAAGAAAGGAAAAACAATTAACGCCATCAGAACACTCCTGATGTCAGTTGCCAGCAGAAATGGAATACGCGTGAATTTAGAAATTTTGGAAGAAAATGGCGGCCGTTCAGATTAGTTGGTCAGATAGCATCTTTCAGCTCGTCTTTTTTATCTTTCTTTGATACACTGACTCTCAGTTTTCTTGAAGATTGGGAGCAGGTGTGAATCAAAAAAAAGATATGCCCACGTCGTGGAATCCAGTTGGAAAATGGTACGATGAGCAGGTAGGTGAGAAAGGTCATTTTTATCATCAAACTCTCATCCTTCCAAATTCCATGCGCTTGTTTGATTTTCAGCCAAATCAAAAACGTAGCCTCCTGGATTTAGCCTGCGGACAAGGTGTTTTAAGTCGCCATCTTCCCCCTGATACTGCTTATGTTGGTGTTGATATTGCTGCAGATCTAATCCAGCTGGGCCGGCGTTACAGTCGAAATAGCAGCGATCGCTTTTTAGAGGGGAGTGTTACAGAAAAACTTCCTGTGAAAGAGACAGATTTCACTGACGCTGCAATTATTCTCGCTTTGCAAAATATAGAAAATCCTCTTAAGGTCTTTGAAAATGCAGCCCGCCACTTAAAAGCGGATGGACGTTTTCTTCTCGTTTTGAATCACCCCTGTTTTCGTATTCCTCGTCAATCTTCTTGGGGGATAGATGAATCAAAAAAAATTCAATATCGTCGTATCGACCTCTATATGTCCGAATTAAAAATACCCATCCAAACACATCCAGGCAAAGGAAAAGATTCTTCTCAGACATGGTCTTTTCATCACTCCCTTTCAGCTCTATCAAAATGGCTTTTTTCAGCGGGATTTACAATAGACCTTATAGAGGAATGGTGTTCACCGAAGTCTAGTTCTGGATCTGCTGCAAAAATGGAAAATCGAAGCAGAGAAGAAATCCCTCTCTTCATGGCCATCCTGGCCCGTAAAATTTAAAATATGATTAATGTCGGTTTGATAATAGTTTGATTGTAGATTTAGTTTATAATTTTTTTTGTTTGATAAAAAAATTAATCTCGGTATAATCGATTATTTCAATTATCATTTAAAATAAAGGTATAATTATGTCAATTACTTCAGCACTTCCATATTGGCCAGTAAATAAAGATGGAACTACTTACTTTCCTGAATATCATCGATTGGTTTTAACAACGACGCACTCTAAAATTGTCGATGTTTTTATTGCGAAGGGAACAAAAGAATCCCCACATACTCATCAACCACCTAGTGTGATGTTTGTCGATTATGACTCTCCATTAACTGTAAGAGAAGTTTATGAAGATGCAACTGAGACTGTCGTGTTCAAGAAAGAAACTGCAAAAAGAGAAACGCTCCTTGTCGATCATATGCCTCCAGAACCATTTCATTATGTTGAAAATAATGATCTACAAAATGATTATTTTGCAGTTCGAGTTGAAAATCCTTTAGGAAAGCACATGCCTTTTGCCCAGGGACAAGGTATTACTAACGAAGCTCCTGAGGGTAGTGTTTACGCACTATGGAAAGTGACTGTTGCCGAAAATCAAACTATATCGTTGACAACGATAGATTTTGAAGGATGTCTAGTTGCTGGCAAAAAGTCTGCTTTAAAAGTATATCAATATCTATTTGAAGAGAGTACTTCGGTGCATCCACTCCAATTACGAGGTGAAAATCGATTATCTATTTGGCACCTTCCTTCTAATCAAAGTTTTAAGGTAGAAAATAACAAAAATGAAGCAGATACCCTCTACTTCTTACCTGTTTAAACTTGATCTTTCTTCAGAATGAACTTTTAACTGATAAATGTTCATTCTGAACTAAACCGCTACTTTGAGCTTAGGCTCGAAAGCATCATAATATGCAAACCACGTTAAATGGGATTGTGATCCGCTCGTTTTAAAAGAAATAATTAACAATTGCAAAAGTCTATTTAAACGAGTATCTCAAAAGATTTATGTTTCTTTTGATAGTAGGCCATTTTATCTTCAGAAATTTTTTGCTTTTCCAGTGAGGTGCGATCAAAAAACTCAAAAATTTGTTCAAAGTCAGAAATAATTTCTGGTACTAAGGGAAATAAGTTAAAGAGATGTGTCGCTTGATTCCAATTTTTATCAGGATTTTGAGAAATAGCTATTTTAACATCTGCAAAAGAGTCCAGTACCGTGTGAGGAAGAAAACTTGTGTTTGGATATTTCCATAAAAGTGAATCTACGTACTGAACCCCTTCGATGGAAGGGACTAAAATCAACAGTTTTTTCCTTTGCGCAAATAGATCGTGGGCAGATTGCGTCAACAACCGAATTTTAGAGCTATTGTCTTTTACATCATAAAAAATAATGTTATTCTTGAGGGAGGAAGAGTGCATCATCAGAAAACGTCTTTTCTTTAGAGATAATAGTAAGATCTGGCATCGCTACACCGCACGAAATGATCATTTTCATCGCCTTTTCAATTGTCATGTCGACAAAATAGATTTCCTTTCTTCTGAACATCAACATAAATCCAACTGATGGATTAGGTGTACCTGGAACAAAAACAGGAATGAGTTCCTCAGTACCGCCAGAGTCATCTGTTAAGTGTAAGAACTCTTTGGTGACAAATCCTGTGCTAAAGCTATTATGCGTGGGAAATGGAACAAGAACAACTTGAGAAAAAGCCGAAGAATTATTGGAAAATAAACCATGGACGACATCTTGCGATGCTTTGTAAATGGATTTGACAAATGGAATTCGATGAATAAGATAATCACCAAAATGAAGAAGGCTTTTAAAGAAAAAGATGCGACCAAGCAGACCAATCAAAAACACAAAAAATATAAGCGCTGCTAAGATAAGGAGTTTGCTCGACCAAATTAATAAAAAAGAATCATGAAGTTGTAAGTCGGGGTTATATTGAAGAAGAAAGCGCTCAGTGCATTTAAGAAAAGGTTTTGTTAAGAAATTGATCAAAAAGCAAAGGATCATCACAGTTAATACAATAGGCAAAAGCAGTGCAAGGCCGGTGGTGAAATACTTTTTCATGTCATTATACCATTAACGATTCATTCGAGGATGCCTGAACAGATTCTATGACGGATGTCTGCTTATGAAAGGGAGAGATGATCACTCCACAAGAAACCACATATTTAAATGCATCTTCAATTTTCATATCGAGATAAATAACCTCGTCTTTATTGTAAAAAATCAGAAAACCGGAAGTTGGATTGGGTGTTGTTGGAACAAAGACAGCAATAGGATTGGCATAAGGAGTTCCCTCTAATGGAGGGATATTCTCGCTTGTAATGAGGCCAATGGAATACGTGGATGGATTAGGGAATCGTACCAAAACAACCTGCTTAAATGAGTTGGTCTTATTCGTAAAAATTGTTTTGATCACATCCTGACAAACTTTATAGATCGTGTTGACAACAGGAATTTTCGTTACAACATAATCGGTAAATTTCATCAAAGTGGTAAAGAAAAACCATCTGGCTATAAAACCTAATCCTATGGTCATGAAAAACAAACTAGCGAGGATTAAAAGTTGAGCAATAAATGTTTGAATTTCAAGTGCGCTGAAGATGAGGAATCCGTTTTCAATTACAGTAAAATGCTTAAAAAAATTCTTCACCAGCCCCAAAAAAGGTGTCGTAAGTAAGTTAAAAAGAAAATGAATAATGGCTATCGTTACTGCTAGAGGAAGAAGAATAACAAGCCCAGTGATAAAATATTTTTTCATCATCTATTTGGATTTTTTTGGAGATTTATTCGGTTTTGTTTTCAAAAGTGGAGGCGCTGATTTTACTTTTGTTTTTGTTTTCCCGTTCGGAAGTGGTTTTTTTTTCATTTTTTGTTTTTCTGGAGAAAAAGAATCCCTAGATGGGCTCATTGATTTCTTCCTTATCGGGACAACAGGGATAATAGCTTCATGTTCATCAATCATCCACTTACAATCCGATGTCGTAAAATCAATACCCTGAAGAATCACTTTAAGCTGTGTTCCAGGTGTAAAGGTCTCTCCAGTCTGTCGACCTCTCAAACGTAGTTGAGTTTCTTCATAAATATAATAATCATTTCCTAAGTCGGAAATATGAACAAAGCCTTCAAGAAAATAATCAATGACTTCGAAATAGATCCCAAAATTCTTAACGCGTGTGACAATAGCCGAGTAGCGATTATGAGGGGTTTTGTCTTCAATGGATTGAATCAAGCGAAGTTTTTTTAAAAGAACGACACTGCTTTCTGCTTTTGCGCTGATTCTCTCCTGTTCTGAACACTTTAAGGCGATCGTACGGAGAGATTCAAAGTCATCACTTTCACCAAAAAGAATACGGTGTACAACTAAATCGACATAACGGCGGATAGGACTTGTAAAATGGCAATAGTGAGTGAGGCTAAGTCCATAATGACCAATGTTTTCAGCTGAATAGACGGCTAATCGCATCCTACGAATATAATTAGATGCCAGGTGAGCAGCGAATGGAGTCTCTTGAGCTTCTTCAAACAGCTTTTGAATGTCCTGAGGTGTCGGATAGTCAGGAATTCTAAATCCAAAAGCCGCTGCAAGAAAAGCGAAGTCGCGGATATTCTCCTCAGCGGGTACATCATGGATACGATAGGTGAGGTTTTTACCTTTATTTGAAAGATCCCAAGCCACCAATTCATTGGCTTTCAGCATAAACTCTTCAACCATTTGATGAGTCACATCATAGGCGATATAATCGGTTCCAGTAGGAATCCCTTTTTCATCAACTAAAATCACGAGCTCTGGCAAAGAAAATTCAATACTGCCCCGTTCATATCTTTTCTTCTTAAGTAGACGGCATAACTCGACCATCAACTCTAAGGTAGATGTGTGTGGACTTTTGACAGTGCCATCAAGAACTTTTTTAGCTTCTTTGTAGGTAAAGCGCTTTACACTTTTAATGATCGATTTGACGATACGGTATTCTAGTAGATCGCCTAAAGGGGTAAACTTGATTAACACAGAAACTGTAAGTCTGTTGACATTCGGTTTAAGGCTGCACAAATTTTCAGAAAGTTCTTTAGGCAGCATTGGGATGCAGACACGTGGAAAATAAGTTGAATTACAACGTAGTTGAGCTTCAGAGTCAAGAGCAGTTCCGGGTTTCACATAGTGCGAAACATCTGCGATATGCACGCCTAAATCATAGTTTCCTTGTTCGTCTATTGTTAGGCTTAATGCGTCATCAAAATCTTTGGCAGTGTCTGGGTCAATCGTCATTGTCGTGAGGTGACGTAAGTCTTCTCTTAATTTAATTTCTTTTAGTGAGACTGTTTTCCCAAAATTAGAAGCTTCTTCAATAACATGGGAGGGGAAATTATTGCGTAGTTCAAATTCTTCAATGGCAGCTGGAATGTCTGTGGATGGATCTGAGATGTTTCCGATATAATGAGAGAAGCGGCAAAGCGTTTCAGTCTCTTTCGATCCCCAATCAATGACCTCCATCACAATGCGATCGCCGATATTTAATTCACGTTCAGCTGTGGACTCTAATACAACGTTTTGTTGGGACCCCAAAAGAGGGATATGCACTAGAAGTTCTCCGAACCTGTTTTTTGCTTTGATGATCCCTGCGGCGTGGGTTCTTCCTCGAGATAGGACAGCTGTCACGCGACCCTCAGGTCCTTTTTCTGAAAAAACTTCCTGATTTACCTCTACTTCAACTTGGTCTCCATCTACAGCATTATTCGTTAAGTGTTTGGGGATGAAGATGTCTTGATTATACTTTGAGGTGTGTTCTGGGGTGACAAAGCCAAATCCTCTTGGGTGAAGATGCATGACACCAATTAAAAGATCTTTTGAGATCCTATTAAAGTGATACTTATCTTCCGTTTTCTGGACAAACCCCGAAGAGAAAAGGTTATTTAAAATTTCTTCAAAAATGGGATGGTGTTGAGGGGGAAGACTAAGCCTCAGAAGTAGCTGCTCAAAGGTCTGGGGAAAGTAGTTTTTGCCGCTGATGTACTGTTCTGTGATTTTTAATAAATTATTGAAAAGGATTTCACTTTTTGAAATCGAAGGAGATTTCTTTTTTTTTGGCTTTTTGGTATCATCTGTCATAAGTTCGTTTGGTCTTTAAATGGTGACCACATTTCCTAACTGGGTAAATTGATTATCTTGGGATGAAATTCCATAACGATCATTAATTTTATCAAACGGAGCGAATGACGGAAATCATCTCTTTAAAATGTCACTTTAACAGATCTTCCGAAAGAATGCTAGCACTATGCTTGCCGAAAATTTTAAATCGCCTGAATTTTTAAGGTATTATAATGAAATACGATCATAAGCGCATCGAAACTAAATGGCAAAATTCTTGGTTAAAAAACAGAACCTTCAAAGCTGATAACGACTACACCAAGCCCAAGTATTATGTGTTAGATATGTTCCCCTATCCCTCTGGATCGGGATTACATGTGGGACATGTGGAAGGATATACAGCAACAGATATTGTCGCTCGCTATAAAAGAGCCAATGGGTTTAATGTTCTTCATCCTATGGGTTGGGATAGCTTTGGACTACCTGCAGAGCAATACGCTATAAGAACAGGGACGCATCCAGCGATCTCTACTAAAAATAACATTGATACTTTCAGACGTCAATTGCGCTCCTTGGGATTCAGTTACGATTGGGATCGGGAAATCGCAACTAGCGATCCGGAGTATTATAAATGGACGCAATGGATCTTCACAAAGTTATATCAAATGGGTCTCGCTTATGAAGCTGAAATGCTTGTTAACTACTGCCCTGCTTTAGGAACTGTGTTGGCGAATGAAGAGGTGGAAAGTGGTAAATCGAAAGAAGGGGGACATGCCATTGAGCGACGTCCACTACGACAATGGATTTTGAAAATCACTCACTATGCTGAACGATTAATCGATGACTTGAATCTCATCGATTGGCCGGAAAGTTTAAAGAAGTTGCAAATCAACTGGATTGGCAAAAGTATTGGTGCGTATGTCGATTTTAAAGAATGTTCCACAGGGAACATACTCACTGTTTTTACTACACGTCCTGATACACTTTTTGGAGCTACCTACATGGTATTAGCTCCAGAACACCCTCTGATCGAGAAAATAACCACTTCTACACAAAAACCTTTTGTTCATGCCTATCAAAGAGAAACAGCTAAAAAGAGCGATCTCGATCGCACAGAATTAAATCAGGCAAAAACCGGCGTCTTCACAGGAGCTTTTGCAATTAATCCCGTGAACAATCAACAAATTCCTATCTGGATTTCCGATTATGTTCTCATGGGCTATGGAACAGGGTGTATTATGGCTGTTCCTGCACATGATGAAAGAGATTTCGCTTTTGCTGAAACGCATCATTTGCCTATCGTACCCGTTTATGATCCAATGCATGAAGAAGCAGAAGCAAGGCAAGAGATACTAAGGGGTAAAAAATGTCATACTGGTGAAGGAATATCGATTAATAGCGCGTATGAAAACCTTGTTCTAAATGGTTTAAGTGTGGATCTAGCTAAAAGTAGAATCATCGATTGGTTAGGACAAACAAAAAATGGAAAACCAGCAACAACGTATAAATTGCGCGACTGGCTATTCTCTCGACAAAGATATTGGGGGGAACCCTTCCCTCTTTTCAAATTCAATGATGGAACAATCCGCATTCTCGATGAAGATGAACTCCCACTCCTTCCACCTGAATTGGAAAATTATAAGCCAACATCCGATGGCCATGGTCCTCTCTCTCAGTGTGTGGAATGGGTTAATGTTACAGATCCAAAAACAGGACGACTAGCGAAAAGAGAAACCCATATTATGCCTCAATGGGCAGGTTCTTGTTGGTATTATTTGCGATTTTGTGATCCACAAAATCATCAAGAGGCTTGGAGTAAGGATGCAGAAAAGTATTGGCTTCCTGTTGATTTGTATGTAGGCGGCGTTGAACATGCTGTGTTACATCTTCTCTACGCTCGGTTTTGGCATAAGGTTTTATATGATTGTGGATACGTTCAGTCACTGGAACCTTTTCAAACGCTAAGAAATCAAGGGATTATTGTCGCCCGTTCTTATCAAAATCATTCAAAAGCCTATGTCGAGCCAGAACATGTTCAAGAGAAAGAAGGGCGTTATTTCGATCGTCGAAACGGAGAAGAGCTCTCTTCGCAAGTCGAAAAAATGTCGAAGTCCAAGTTGAATGGGGTAACACCTGACGAGATCATTGAAGAGTATGGCGCTGATTCTCTTCGCTTGTATGAAATGTTCATGGGACCGCTTGAAAAGGAAAAGGTATGGAATACCGATGCAGTTTCGGGTTGCCGGCGTTTTTTAAATCGATTTTACGATATGGCTGATTCAGATAAAGTTTCAGAAGAGGATTCCCAAGAAGCTTTTCGTTTAGGACATCGCTTAGTTGCTGGCGTAAAAAAGGATATCGAAGCGTTAATGTTCAATACTGCAATCGCAAAGATGATGGAGTTTATTAATGACTTTACCAAATTCCCTAAATATCCCAAGTCTGTAATAAAAATGGCTACCCAGATGTTAGCACCCTTTGCACCACACCTTGCTGAAGAGGTTTGGGAAATGTTGGGTTTCACAGAAGAATTATCTTACACCCCATTCCCCATTGTAGATGGAAAATATTTAATTGATGAGACGATTACCTATGTCGTTCAAGTCAATGGTAAGGTAAGGGGGCGTTTTGATCTTCCAAAAGATCAAAATCAAGAGGCTATTTTGAAGGCCGCTAAAGAACATCCTCACCTCATCCACTATCTAGAAGGAAAGGACATCGAGAAAATAGTTTTTGTCCCAAATAAACTCCTCAACATCGTCTTGTCATAACTTTAAACCAGACTTGCCCCTGCCCATTTTTTAAAAAAATGGGCAGGGCATGGGCAAGGAAATAAATTACGCAAAAAGTCTACTATTTTTCAGATTCCTGTGTGTTAGGAATAAGTTTAATGCGCAACTTCTCCACAATGCGATTATTCGATCGGATCACTTCAATTTCAAAGTTCTTTTGACGAAGAATAAATCCCTTAGCAGGAATTGTGCCCGAGGCGTGAAATAAATAACCTCCTAGAGTGTCGTAATCTCCTTCTTGAGGGATATCAATGCCAAAATTCTCTTCAGCATCCCAAATGCTCATTTGAGCATTCACCAACCAACCACCTTCAGGAAGAGCAATATAAGGGGATTTTTCCTCTTCATCATATTCATCGGCAATATCACCCACAATCTCTTCTAAGATATCTTCAATTGTAACGATACCTTCAGTTCCTCCATATTCATCTACAATAATGGCAAGGTGTACCTGCTTTTTACGGAATTCTTGAAGGAGCTGAGAAAGCTTTTTTGTTTCCGGCGTATAAAGCACCTGTTTAACTAGAGAAGCAATCGGCGCCTCTAGAATTGAAGGATCGCCCTTTCGATTTGACTCCATATATTTTGTTAACACATCTTTATACATGAGGACGCCGACGATATTATCAAGCGTTTCTTTATAGACAGGGGTGCGACTGTATCCTTCGTTTTGAAGAACTAAAGCTGCATTTTGAATTGTTGTATCACTAGGAAGGCTAAAGACATTCACTCGAGGGACCATGACTTCTCGTGCAATTCGATCTTTAAAATCAACGATGGATTCAATTAATTTCAAGTTGTGAGGATCATGTTGGCTATTAAAATCGGATTCCTGAATCATCTCTATTAGTTCATCTTTTGCTCCATCTACAGTTTCTGCAAAGGGATTGAAGTAAATAGTTTTAGAAAACGCCTCACATAGTTTCACGGGAAAATAAGCTAACGGGTAGACCATGGCCATGAAAATTGACGAAAGGGGAGCTGAAAATTTGAATGAGGTAACAAGGTAATGGCTCCCTAGCACTTTTGGGAGGTAGTCTCCAACGCAAAATAATAGAGAAAAATAAAGCAAAAATAAAAGAATAGCGTGAAAGTAATTAAATTCTTCCGGAGATTGTAGAAAATGACTCAATACCAATATGGACCAGCTTGCAAGTAGGGTGTAAATAAATTCAAGGATGTGTCGAGCAAGATCATTGATAAAGAGAAACTTATCAAATGCACGTCTATGTAGGGTTGTCTCACGAAACCAACGGTAAAAGATCCCTCGTCCGATGGGATGCAAGTACCTCACCCCTTCTCTTTTTTGTAGTCCTTTTAAGGCTGCATTAAAACAAGCAAGAGAGAAAAGAATGAGGACAATTAACACCATTAAACAAAAAGTGATAGTTGCGGACAAGATGGTCTCCTATAAATAAATTTATAATTTAATAGGTCCAGTTAGAATAAGCTTCAGTACACGTAACTGTTCTAAATGATGCTTTTCTGCGTCTCGTATACGAACAATATCCTCTTCCAAGATATCATCATACCCAAGTAAATGAAGCACTCCGTGGATGATATAAAGGGTTGTTTCCTCGTAAGGATCAAGATGATGCTGCGATGCGTAATGGATCGCAGTTTTTGGGCAAACGAAAATTTCACCCAAATGACGCCCGGTAATCAAGTCATCTTCGGAATCTATCGGAAAGGAAATACAATCAGTAGGTGAGGGATCATCAAAATAAGTGCGATGAAGCTCGCAAATTGCAGATTCGCTGACAAAATAAACAGAGATCTCATCACATTGAATCTTTTCTTCAGCTAAAATTTGACGCAGGATCGGCTCTACTTGTTCAGAAGAAATTAAGAGGTCCTTCTGATCGTTCAATACATTGACGATCAATCGATCTGAAGATTTAATTGGCTTTGACATGGGTTTTAACTCTCATTTATCATACGTTATTATGACAAAGTTTGAGTATTGGTGCCACTTTTTTTTTAGATAAAAAGACTGAGCGACAAACGATCTTAAGACGTTTGTCGATCACAGAACAAAATCGCAGATTATTAGGAAACAGGTGTTTTTGGAAGGCCTGTAATCGTCTTTGACTCAGCTTCACTCCAACGACCAAGCTTTTTGAGTACATCAATACGCTCAAACCGTTTCAAAACGTTGCGTTTTGTAGTCGTCTTTCCTGCTTTACCAAAACTGGGATGTCTAGACATTTCGTTTTCCTCGCTTACTTAATTTTTGGTACAAACATGCAGGCGGCTAGGTCGCCTTCAACTGCATTCTTATGCTCTTTAAACCCATTTTCAAGACTATCTTTCAAAGGGCCAGTCTTTTTGCTTGGATGACGTCGTTTTCTGGGGAATAGGTTACGTCTTTCGCCCTGTTTGCTCATGCGAACCATTTGGTTTCTCCTTGAAGTGATTCAAAGCTAGTATAGTGAATCAATCCTAAAAGAGCAAGGCATTTTTTTTCAGTCAATGCTCAAAATTCTCAAACAGCTGGAGATTCTTCAGGTGGATTCGTTTCAGAAAGCGCTGAGGTTCGAGAACCAAGCCCAGGAAGCGATGGAAGCGATGGAAGCGCACGCATCATTTGTTCTAAAGCATCATATTCGTTTAGGATAGAGTTAATCATTTGCATGATGGTAGGGGTGTCAGGATGTTTGGACATCTTTTCTGTATCCAATAATGCGCGAATATCCAAAAAAGATTGGGTTAGGACTTGAATTTTTGTGTCTTTGTTCTTTTTAAATGTTTCTTTTGCTATGGCATCAAGCCCTGTTAAAATGGATTGAAAGGGAGGGACAAGTTCCGTATATTCAACATCAACATCCGTTAGGATCGTTTGAGCAATTGCAGTCAACGTGCTTGTTGTTAGATCGACCACCTCCCCAAAATGATGCTGACTTGCCTTTAGCCCAAATTTACTTAAGAAATGGGTAGGAAAACTTACCATTGAGAGGTCGAATTTAGCGCAAGAAATAATGATTTTGCCCATAGTCAAAATCATTTGACGCAAAACTGTTTCCATGCGGGCTCTTAAAGCACGATCATTAATAAATTCGAGTTGCTGCAAAAGATGAAAAAGTGTGTAGCTTGCTTCGTCTTTCCCGGTCTCTTTTTCAACTTTATCATCAATGTTGACGCGACTTATACTTTTAGATGATGCAAAAAAGTTTTGTAAAATGATGGGGAATGATTGTAAAACTTGGGTGCCTAGTGCAATTTTCCCTTGATCAACAGATTTAGAAGCGATTTCTGATAATGAATCGAAGCTGCTCCAGAGTTCTTGATCTTTTTCGTTTTTGACGGCATTAAGAGCTCTATTTTTTATTTCATCGACCTGTTTGGAAGGATCGAGAAAATAGCATGTGTTCTTCCATATGCGATAAAGGAGATCTAAACTAATCCCTAAGGCTATCACCCATGCATAAATGAGCCAATGTCCCCAAGGTGCCGGGATTGATTTAATGGTTACTGCCAAAAGAAATGAAAAAAGTGGAAATAGACCTAGAATAAAAATGGTGAGCTTGGACACAAATGTAGTGTGGAATGACTGGATGAGATGAGGAATAAGTGAGACTTCTAATTTTTCTAAAGGGATCAATACCAGACAATGAGCCAAAATCCCAAGAGCTAAAATAAGGCTTCCAGCTATCATCATTAATTGACTAAAGACAGTCATATCTAAATCGAGGGTTATAGGAAGCCATTCTGTGTGAAAGGCAAGAAAGGTAGCGGCTAGAAATGAAATGAGGGTGGTGATCATTTTTTAAGTCTCCAAAATAAGTTTGTATATCCCAGCTAAAATTTAGGATATACCCCATGTGCGAGTTTTCCTGAAGAAAAACTGCACATGGTGGAGATTAATAACCCAAAACTCAGGTTAATAGATCCAATAAGAATAGTGTGGGTAGGCGTATAGCGGTTGCTGGACGATCACTTGAGTCGGCTGGGGATAGTAAACAACAGGAGCCGGTTGGTAAGGTCTTACCACTGTCACATGGTTAGGATACACATAGACGGGTTGGTAAACAGGCTGATAAACAGGCTGATTTATCAAACTTGCTAAAGGATCAATAAGCATATTAAATGAAAAATTTGTTGAAACAGATTTAGATTTGATTTTAATTTTTTGCTGTTTATGGTGATGATTTTTTGCAGATAGTGGTAATAGGTTACATATAACCGCAATTAAACCAATTAAAATTAAACAACTTTTAAATAATTTCATAGGATACCTACTTTTTTTAGAAACATTTGCTTTGTTCGAAGAACTAATCCAAAATTTATATCATTAGATTGAATTTTCAAACAAGCTATTAATTAAAGGGTTATGATTTAGCTAGACATCAAAAAGCTGTTGCAATTAATTGATTTTGAAAGTTACAATTTCCTACTTACCTCGGAAATTCCTGCTCTCATCTAAATCATTAAGGTTTTTTGGTTGTTATGTACACACACTTATTAGGGTCTATCGATGATTGTATGAAAGCAGTCGAACAGTTAAAAGCTCCTGAGTCTCTTCGCTTTCTCAGAGAAGCTTCTCAAACTATCTCAGACTGCTTTCGCAGAGGGAACAAGATTATTTTGGCCGGCAATGGAGGAAGTCTCTGTGATGCTGCCCATTTCGCCGAGGAGCTTACAGGCAATTTCCGGCAACATCGCAGGGCTCTCCCAGCAATTGTGTTAAATGATCCAGGTCATATCACCTGTACTGCTAACGATATGGGTTTTGAACTTGTATTTGCCAGAGGGATTGAGGCTTATGGTCAAGTTGGGGACGTTTTTATAGGTCTCTCGACAAGCGGTAATTCGCCCAATCTTATCCATGCCTTTGCTCAAGCTAGACGTCAAGGAATGGTAACGATTTCTCTTTTAGGTAGGGATGGAGGAGCACTAAAGGATGTTGCAGACTTTGAGTTAATCATCCATCATTTTGCTACTTCAGATCGAATACAAGAAGCGCATATGGCAGCCATGCATCTTATGGTCGAATTGATAGAACTGACTCTCTTTGGGAATTGTCTGGAAGCTTTGGAAAAGACTTCAAGTCAGGTAACCTTAGAAGAGGTTGATTCAACACTTGAACAGCTGACTCCTTCCTGATAACAAAATGCACTGTTGCGTCTTTTTTCAACGTCTTTTCCTCCTAAGGTTTTTTTTGTTTTAAAGTTACATGCAGCTTATCGCTTAGGTATAAGCGTATTAAGGATATATTATGATATTTAGAAACTTTGAAATTTATATAAAAAATATCATTAAAGGAAAAAATAGATCGCCTATTTCTTTTTTAGTGCTCTCTTTTTTATACCCTCTTAGCATTGTTTTTAAATGTACCGTTGGTATTCGAAATTGGCTTTACGAACATCACTGGATGCGGAAATATATTCCTCCCGTCCCCCTAGTTATAAGTGTGGGTAATATCGTTGCTGGGGGTACAGGTAAAACTCCAGTCACAGGATTTCTAGCTCAGTTTTTTTATGAAAGATTTTCCTTAGCGCTTATTTCACGAGGGTACCGATCGCAAGCAGAAAAACTTGAACACCCTTTAATTTTATGCGAGGGAAATGGACCTCTTTTCCCTCCCGAATTCTGCGGAGATGAACCCTACCTCTTAGCAAAACGCTTTCCCAAAGCTCTAGTTATTGTTGGAAGAGACAGAAGAAAAGCCTCATCACTTGCTGCTAAAGATAGTGTCAAAATCATTATTCTTGATGATGCCATGCAACATCGCTCCCTTGATCGTGATTTCGATGTCGTCGTCATTGATGCTAACGATCCCTATGGGCAGGGATATCACCTTCCACGAGGATTTTTAAGGGAGAGTGTGAAATCATTGTCTAGGGCTGATCTGATTGTGATTAATCATATTGACAATCAGGAGCAGTTCGAGTCACTAAGTGCACAACTAAAACAGTACTCTTCTGCTCCAATGATGGGAACACGGGTCGGAATTAAAAGCATACAGACTCTGAAAGGTGGGAGTATTCCCTCATTACAAGGAAAAAACTTAGGAATTTTTTGCTCAATCGCTCATCCAGATTATTTTAAAATGACTGTAGAATCCCAAGGAGCCAAGGTTGTTTCCGAGCTTCACATCTGTGATCATGGAAAATTTCTTGAGAAAGATCTCGAACGTTTTGCTAAGAAAAGTTTAAAATGCGGAGCAGATTACTTAATATGCACAGAAAAGGATCGTGTGAAACTTGTTGACTCTCTAGAATTAGTCCTACCTGTTATTTGGATTGAAATGGATATTAAAATTGTTGCTGGAGAAGAGTCTTGGAGTCAATTTACTTCTTTAGCAGAATCTAAAATCAAAGAATAATTGCGGAGATAATCGTGAAGTTGTGGATTAAAATTTTTATCGCCATCGTCCTAGGTGCTTCAACAGGATTTATCCTCGGAGAGAAGGCAATCTACCTAAAGCCTTTGGGGACTATTTTTCTAAATTTGATCTCAATGATCATCCCCTTACTCATATTAGCTTCCATGGTTGTTGGGGTGACCAATATTCATGATCCTAAAAAGTTAAGTCGGGTTGGAGGTAAAACAGTCGGTATTTATCTGACAACAACAATTTTATCTATTTTAATCGGAATTTCCTTTGCAAATATATTTTTGGTTGGCAAAGAGCTTGGTTTAACTCCCCCAGCCTCACATCAAGGTGCTTCAAAGAGTCTATACGATATCCTCATATCGATTGTTCCAAATAATCCTATTGCGGCTTTGGTTGAAGGAAATATTCTTCAGATTATTGTTTTCGCTATATTCTTAGGACTAGCAATTAATTTTTCTGGAGAGAAGGGGGTCCCACTTTTTAATTTCTTTGATTCCCTCCTCGATGTGATGTATCGTCTCACGTCCATTATTATGGAATTCTCTCCAATTGGGGTATTCGGAATTATGGCTTGGGTGGCAGGAACTTTCGGACTGACTCTTTTAGTGCCCCTATTTAAGTTCTTGGGGATTTACTATCTTGCTTGTCTCTTCCATATTTTTGCTGTTTACGGAACCTTGTTAAAGGGGATTGGAAAGCTTGGCTTGCGTGCCTTTTTTAGAGGAGTTGGTGATGCTTTAATCATGGCATTCTCCACATGTAGCAGCGCGGCTACTCTTCCGGTTGCTATGCATTGCGTACAAGAAAATTTGGGTGTTTCAAAAGATATCTCCAGCTTTGTTCTTCCCTTAGGATTAACAATGAATATGAATGGAACTGCAATTTTCCAATCGATGAGTGCAGTGTTTGTGGCTCATGCATATGGAATCCATTTAGATATGCATGCCTATGTTACTCTTGTTTTGACGGCTATACTTTCTGCTATTGGTACTGCAGGAGTGCCTGGTGGTGGGTTTGTGATGTTATCAGCTGTCTTAACGTCTGTTGGATTACCTTTAGAAGGTCTTGCACTTTTGGCTGGTATCGATCGATTAAGAGAGATGGCAACTACAATGCTTAATATTTTAGGAGATGCTGCTGTGACCGTATTTATAGCTAAGTTAGAAGGCTCTTTAGATCTAAATCGTTATTACCATTCCGAAAATGTGGAACTGAGCAGCTAATTTATGTAATTTACAGCCTACTGTTGGTCTTGAGCTACTGTATAGCATGGCTGACCATCAAAGGAGAAAAGAAAGCAAGCTTGTGTGATCAAAAGACTATTATTCGAAAGGGCTAGCATCGCCTCAGAGAGTTCTTTCATAGAAACCATATCTTCTTTATTTAACCCCATAATACGGCATCTCCAATTGTCGACACAGGATGTTTCTGGAATATTCTGAGGCCAGACACGCGTCCCACGGTTTGCAATCATTTTAAGTTGAAGTTTCGCATTGAGTGTCTCTTTAATTCGACTTGATAACTGTTCAACATCTCCTTCCCAAAATATAAAGAAATCCACGCCATCAAGTTTTTGGACCGATTTACTTGAAGACTGCTTTGGTGGCATATGACGAATGTGCTTTGTCGAAGTATATTGAACAGAAGGGAGGGATTGAGGAGTTTGACCAAAGTGATCGATGACGGCTTGTGCAAACTCACTGGTTCCTACTTTTTTCTTGCTAACCCCATCGCGATAAATGTCATAGGTGTGAATCCCTTCTTCAAGAGTTCTAAGCCAAGCATTGTGAATTAAAGATGCCTGCTCAGGGATGCCTAAATGGACTAGCATCTGCACTGCTGCAAGTAATAATCCCGAGGGATTGGCTAGGTTTTGTCCTGCTCTTCTTGGTGCAGAACCATGGATTGCTTCAAACATTGCCCCATGCGTACCTATATTGGCTGAACCTGCCATTCCAACCGATCCCGCTATTTGTGCTGCAACATCCGAAAGAATATCACCATATAAATTTGGCATTACAATCACGTCAAAAGCTGTTGGGGTATCTGCAAGTTTTGCTGCGCCAATATCTACAATCCAATGCTCTTTCTCAATTTCTGGATAGTCTTCTCCAATTTCATCAAAAATGCGGTGAAATAATCCATCTGTCATTTTTAAAATGTTATCCTTAGAAAAACAGGTCACTTTTTTTCTTTCATTCACTTTAGCATATTCAAAAGCATACCGAACGATTCTTTGACAGCCAGGAGAGGTCATGATTTTAAGAGCTTCGTAAACTTCCGGTGATTGTCGGTATTCTATTCCCGTGTACAAATCCTCTTCATTTTCACGGACAATGACAACATTCATGCCTGGATGTTTTGTCTGCACAAATGGGTAATAAGCAACGCAAGGTCTCACATTTGCATAAAGGCCTAAAGTCGTTCTCACAGTCACATTTAAGCTTTTAAAGCCTCCCCCCTGAGGTGTAGTAATAGGGGCCTTTAAAAATGCAGAAGATCGTCTTAAAATGTCCCATGTCGCTGGTTCAATACCAGCTGGTTGTCCTCTTAAATAGACTTTTTCGCCAATTTCAATTTTTGTTATGTCTAAAGGAGCTTCCGCTTGCTCTAAAATTTTCAATGTGGCCGCCATAATTTCTGGACCGATGCCGTCACCATCTGCTACAGCTATGGGAATTTTCTTTTTAGTCATAGGAAACCTATAAATATATTCTTTATGCTTTAAATCAAAGTAAACCCTATTATATATTAGAATCAATGGTTTTTTAGTTGATTATTTGAGTTTAATAGGAGTTTTTTTAATGATTCAGCATGTTGAGCAGTCACAAAATAGTTCATCGACAGATTCTTGCCTAAATGTTCTTGAGGAGTTATTTAGGAAGCAAAAAGAATTTCTCGATGGTTTTTATGCTAATTTTAATCTGAATCAAATTGAACCATTAATCAGTAAAATTATAGCTCATGAAGGAGTTGTATTCTTTTCAGGTGTAGGTAAAAGTGGACTCGTGGCTCAAAAAATTGCTTTAACGATGGTTTCAACAGGTACAAGATCGCTCTTCATGTCCCCTGTTGATGCTGTTCATGGTGATATGGGAATGATTTGTTCCAATGATGTCTTCATCATGCTAAGTAAAAGTGGCGAAAGCACTGAAATGAATGGTCTCATTCCTGCCATTAGAAATAAAGGAGGGTATATTGTCGGTGTCGTTTGTGATATGAATTCACAACTCGCTAAGCAAGCGGATATCACAATATTATTGCCGTTTAAAAGCGAGCTCTGCCCTTTTGATATGGTTCCAAGTATGTCGACAACGTTTCAACTTCTTTTCGGGGATCTCCTAGCTCTTTCATTGATGAAAATTAAAAAGTTCACTTTGAGTGAATATGCATTGAATCACCCATCAGGAAGGATTGGGAAACGGATTACACTTCGTGTCAAAGATCTTATGCTCACAGGAAATAAATTGCCCATATGTAAGCCTATGGATCGGCTACACGAAATCCTCGTAGAACTATCTAACAAACGTTGCGGGTGCATTCTTATTGTGGATAGTGAAATGCGCCTCATTGGGATATTTACAGATGGAGATTTACGTCGAGCATTGCAAAAACATGGAGAAAATTCTTTGAATTTACGCATGGATGAAATCATGACTCCCACTGCTCGCTATACAAATCCAGATATTTTAGCTTGGGATGCCATGAAGTTGATGGAAGAAGACTATAAAAGAAGAATCACTAATATGCCTGTACTAGACGTAAATTCAAAAGTTGTCGGTCTTATTCAACTTCATGATATCGTTCAAATGGGGTTATAGACCTAATAATCGTAGAGTTCAAACCGCTATTTCTTTCAGCGAATATTTTCTGTATAGGGAGTAGTTTCTGTTTTGAGTATTAACAATGGTGCAAAATAGTCCGCCAATGATTGGAATTGTACGAATAAAACCTATCCCAATAAATTTTAGATGATGCTTCAATTTTTTTGCAGAATAGTCGTAACAAAAAAGTAAACGTTCGTTACTGTTAAGGTTTATAAATCGGTTAATCAACTGATTTATCTCAGCTCTTTGAGCTCGAATTTCCCTATTGGCATGAATATGCCGCTCACATATGGTTTTTTGACTACCCCTAAATATATAAGGTTTCTCCTTAATGAGTTTTTCAAGCTCCTCTTCAAGATCTAGAATTGTTTTAACTTCTGTTGTTGATACAAAATGAATTTCATCCCGGAGAGTTTTTAAATTTGTAGAGCATATGGATTCGCTTTCGTCAAGCATATTTCGTATTTCTAATAGAAAGTCTGCATTGAGATCACCTTGGATAGGTAAAGCCTTGTCAATAGAGTCTTTATGCCAACGGCTACCAATAGGTGCATCATAGGTATTTGAGAAAAGCTGTTTGAATGTTTGAGATCGGTCCCATGTGGAAATTTTGGGATACAGATGCCTCATTTCCATAGTGTTTAAAATCACTTTCGTAACATTTGAAACGATAGTAAAGGGGCCAATCACGACTCCAAATGGAATAGACCATAAGTTTGCTTGTAGCTCGGCTACGCGTGTAATCATTTTAAACATCCTAATGAAATTAATTTGTAACAATCATATAATAATAGAGAAAAACAGTCAAGGCGCGGTGTATTAAGAGATTTTTTTATGAAAAATAGGGTTTGGTGGTGGCATTCATGCCGATAAATTATCAAAAGGACAATAAAATTTGAATTAAAATTTTAATCCACTGCATTTTTCGTTCAGATACCCGACGAAGGTACGGTAACTTTTACATTAAATTTTATTTATCCAAATAAAAATCCATAAAAAAACACAAAACATATAATATGAATTATAATATGAAGTATGTGATCAATTTGTTATTTTGTTTTTTAATTATTTAATAAAATTGAAAATTCTAAAAGAATCACTAATATGCCTGTACTAGACGAAAATTCAAAGGTTGTCGGTCTTATTAACTTCATGATATCGTTCAAATGGGGTTATAGACCCAATAATCGTAGAGTTCAAACCGTTATTTCTTTCAGCGAATATTTTCTGTATAGGGAGTAGTTTCTGTTTTGAATGTTAACAATTGTGCAAAATAGTCCGCCAATGATTGGAATTGTACGAATAAAACCTATTCCAATAAATTTTAGATGATGCTTCAATTTTTTTTCGGAATAGTCGTAACAAAAAAGTAAACGTTCGTCACGGTTAAGGTTTAGAAAATCGGTTAGCCAACTGATTTATCTCAGCTCTTTGAGCCCTAATTTCCCTATTGGCACATTTTTTAAAAGTTTAACGTTGAAATTTATAAGCGAAGCTCTGCCTCCACCATTATACCATTATACCATTTCCAATAAATCCTTGATATAAAGCCCAGGACACACACGATGTATACGACACATAGGAAAAGAGGACAAAACTTACCTCAATTTCTGTCCAATCAATGGGGTCCACTATACAAGACCATGTCTTGTGTGTCGTGTACGTCGTATGTGTCCTGTGCTTTATATCAAGGATTTATTGGGAAGCGAATTAATAGCAGCTTAAGTTACTCCTCATAACCCCTCTGGGATCTCTTGTGGGCTGTGCGGTGAATTATGGGAATAAGGCCAATCACTGGTGTAATTATTAAAATAATCTTTCACTTCTTGATAAGAAAAAAAACTAAAGTAGGGAAGAAATGCCATTTTGACTTTTTTATCCTTAAAAAAAATGTTAATCCCATACTCTCTTTGTTCATTAAAATAGTCCAAATGGGAAATTTCAGAAAAGAGGACCTTTAATTTCACTTTATCTCGATGAAAAAGAATGAGTGTAGTCTCATCCAAAACCAACTTATAAGGGAAGCTCTCAAGTCGAGACAAGCGCCTATAAGGCAATAAGCCATAAGTAATTAATCCAATGCCGGTTGCAAAAGCAAAGAACCCAAAATTATTGAGATAGCGCTCGGGCATCCATGCACCCAAGCCAACAATAAGAAGAATTCCTGGTAACGCGATCAAAGTGCCAATAAACAACGCTTTCTTTAGAAGATCAGCTTTAATGGCTGAATAGAGAGTAAGAGAATTTTTCATCTGGTCTCTTCCTTATGGTTTGAATTAAAACCTGAATACGATAAAATCATTTTCCTTTATAGATGGAAATATAATGAAATCATAACAAAATAGGATCTATCCACATGCATGACCTCCCTCTCTACGACATTTTAATGATTATCTTATTTGTCTTAGGATATTTTTTTATCACAATCGAACACCTCACTCACGTTAGTAAAACCTCAATCGCTCTCCTCATGGGTATCCTTTGTTGGGTGCTTCAATTTGCCAAAGGAAACGGATTTGACTCAAATGAAATTCATCTTCAACATTTGGGTGAACATTTGGCATCGATAAGCCAAGTTATTTTCTTTCTATTAGGAGCTTTAACTATTGTGGAGATTATAAACGCTCACGATGGCTTCAGAATTCTTACAAATTCCATTCATCCAAGATCTAAAAAATCACTTTTGTGGATAATGGGTTTTATTGGATTTTTCCTTTCAGCTGTTCTTGATAATCTAACAACAACAATCATTTTAGTCACTCTATTGACAAAGTTAATCCCTGCAACTAAAGAACGGCTTCTATATGGAGGCGCTGTGGTAATTGCTGCTAATGCTGGTGGGGCTTGGACTCCTATCGGGGACGTAACAACTACGATGTTATGGATTGGCGGGCAGGTAACGACCCTTTCAGTGATGAGAGATCTATTTATCCCTAGTATTGTTTGTATGATTGTGGCCCTTTCTGTGATCAGTCTCTTTTTAAAGGGGTCCTTTACAGAGATCACAAAGACTTCAAATGTTCTTCCACCGACTAAAATTGGCAACGCTATCTTCTGTTTGGGTATCAGTTGTCTTATTTTTGTTCCCGTCTTTAAATTAGCAACAGGACTCCCTCCTTTTATGGGGATTATTCTTGGCTTATCTGTCATGTGGCTCATCACAGATTTAATTCATGGGAATCAAAAGTCAAAAGAACATCTAAAAGTTCCCAGTGTGATGTCAAATGTCGATTTTGCTAGCGTCTTATTTTTTTTAGGTATCCTTTTAGCGGTAGAAGCTCTTTATTCGGCAGGATTATTAACGCAATTAGCTCATTGGATGGATATAACGATTGCTAATCCTTCTTTAATTGCGATTATTATTGGTTTAGCTTCTTCAATTCTTGATAATGTTCCTCTAGTGGCTGCTACAATGGGCATGTATGACTTAACTCAATACCCTCCAGATTCTGTGTTCTGGGATCTCATCAGCTATTGTGCCGGAACAGGAGGAAGTATCCTTGTAATTGGATCAGCAGCTGGGGTCGCTTTCATGGGACTAGAAAAAGTAGAATTCTTTTGGTACCTAAGAAAAGTAGGAATCCCTGCCCTTATTGGTTATCTTGCAGGCGTAGGAGCTTTCTTTTTAATAAAATAGCTTTTTAAGAAAGTCCTGCGCATCCCTATAAGAGGGATAGGACGCTCTAGTTCTTTTGAAAAGGGGAGATTCATCATCGCTGCAAAAAGGATATTCCAAAATAGATAAGCTGCGACTAAAATATGATTAACTTGTTCTCTAAAACTGCTTTTCCATACTCTTTTTGGACTAGTGTGATAGTGTTTTAGTCTTTCAATTGTAAAGGCAAACTCTGCTTCTTCAAGTGGATGCTCCCTCCCTTTTTCTGTATACCACTGACTTAATAAAAACTGATCCCATCCTCGTTTGAGCTGACTTCTTTGTTCCTCTATTGATTGTGATAGAGGTTCTTTAAGATAGTCTTGAAGTAGAGTGTGTTCTTGAGGAAATAAAATGAGATCTGGGCTTTTGTAGGGAGGAGTGACCGTATAATAGTTGCTAAATGCATAACAAAGAGTAATGAAAGGAAGAATCCATGCTGCTGCTTTCGCCCCTTCCTTTTTTTTAAGTAGCATTATCGAAATAATTATTGAAAAAACTATCCAAGCAAGTTCAAAAGAAGGAATTTCAAAAAAAAGGAGAAGTAGTCCATCTTCCATTTTTTTTGTGAAAGGTCGTTTCAATACGGATTCCAGTAAATGTGCATCTTCATTTATCCACTTTTTCTGACTCTCGTTAAGTAATTCAAAACGATTAATTTGTCGTTCTTTAAAATTTAAATCTCTTGCTACAGTCCCTTTCCCCATCACATAGTCATAAAGATTTAATCGGGATTTTAAAAAAAAATATTCCCCCATAAAGGGCTGAAAAGCAAACCAAAGGATCAAACTAAATGCAATGCATAATTGAGTAATAGCAAATACCCGCTGCCGCATAGGAAGAAAAGTTCCAGGTGGGTGTTGCTTTCGATTGCGCTTTCTCATAAGAAGTCTCCATTTTTTAAGAACCCTTTATAATCTTCCTAAAATTTGATGAAAACAAGAAAACATAATTGAAAAATTTAGTAATAAAAACACATTCAAAACTATGTATGGATGTGTAATGTGAAATATTTGGAAAAAACTGTTGCAGTAAATCAGAGGTATTCATTATCTTAGTAATTTCTCGCAAGCCTAAAACGTAAAATAAACGTAAAGCTCAGACGAGAAAAGCAGTGACCGTGAGTCAGTGAGATGTTTTGACAGTATAAGAAAGACAATGTG
>JBEPVL010000023.1:0-39774 GCA_041691035.1 Chlamydiota bacterium | reverse complement strand
ATTTGTAGACTTTTAAGCACTTCTTCTAAGAAACCATCTGTTTCAGACATCTCTAAAAGGATATTGACAGCCCAAGTCACTGGATTTAATTTCATTTTCTCTCGATGCTCTATGTCGATTTGTAGACTTTTAAGCACTTCTTCTAAGAAACCATCTGTTTCAGACATCTCTATATGACTCAAAGGTTCTTGTATGTCATCATAATAAAGATTTGCATCTTTCACTCTGCTAATGATCTGATTCCAATTTTCGGCAACCTTTGGGATATCTAGTAAGACAATAATCACTTGCTTGAACTTATTCCTCAGAGAATCAGCAGTGATTTCGGGTGGTTTTACACCTGCTTCTGAAATTTCAGAGATTTGATTCTTCAAACACAATTCATCAATTAATGTGAATACCTCTTCATCAAGAGTAAAATCAGCTCTGTTATTTGTTTTTAATTCTTGCACACAGCCCCTCAGGTCACTTAGCTCTTGAACATTAAGTTTCTCTAAGAACTGTCGATCACTCAAATGATTAAAAATATTAGTTACTTTTGAATCAGGATCGGTATTGCGAGATAACATGCTGTAAATTTGTGGATAATTTTGACTCATTATCCTTGCAAAATTTGACCTTTCCATAGACCCTCCATTACATTAGGACATCGTCTACTCTAATACATTAAGCCGAGCATAACGCTCTAGAAGGACGGTATTTTGTTCTAGATAGTCCCTTTGCGTGAAATAAGCAAAATGGGATCCCACCTTTTTACCATAGATTACGTTGATGCGACAGAGTAATTTAGGCATCAGCTGACTTAAAAACTCTTCGTCATCATAATCTTTCTCAATGTAAGATGCGATTTGCTGCCCATCGCTCCCAAAGTAACAGATTAAGTTGATGGATATGCGCGCAAAATCCGGGACTTCCCAATGAGAAAATCGAAAGTGATTGATATCGTTTTTTTTGATAGCGTTCAGGAAGCATTCATGAGTGTTTTCAGCCCCCTCACCACTTTTCCATCCTATCTCGCAGAAGGGATTCCATTGATAGATTCCTGCTTGATAATTTAACGCACCTAAATGTTGATGGAGATAAGAGCACATGACGTTGTTAACAAGATTGGCATAGATGAGGAAATAAGCGGGATTATTTTTCCTGAATCTTATTAAATTGGAGATTAAGCCTTTTTCGATGAAACAAATATCATCATCAATTTTCAAATAAATGGTATTGGCATCTGTAAAATAGCGATAAAAATAATAAACGGTGTGCCTTCCATCTGGTTTCATCCCGTCTTCTAACTTAAGAAGACTAAAATAATCAGGATATTTCTCACAGACTTCTTTTATGAACGCAACATCTTTTTCCACATCCGTATTAAGGCACAAGAAAATACGTTGAATGACTTTCTTTTCTCTCAGTAGGTAAGGAATCAAAATCTTTAAGTATTGTGTCCGTCCTGCAGGGATCCAAGCAATTGTTTTCATAGATCTCCACCATCCACATTCTTATTTATTATCCTGCCGCCAAAGGCGATCCTACGCATCATGTTCTTGAGTATATAAAAACAAAATTTTCAAAATCGACTTGCGCCTAAATCACACATGAATTTAGAGGGCAAGTCAAGTTTCAACTGCAGAAGCTTAAAGCAAGAAGATTCCTAGTCGTGTTAACAGCACGAATTTTATTTTTTTCTTCTCTGAAAATTCGAAAGTCCTATGTCTCTTTATCTTGCCAATCATCCCCCTCTATAGGATCACCTTCGGACTCAAAAAGTGGAAGCATGTGTTCATCAGGGTCGGAAAATACCTGATCGGGCTCAGTAAGCACGGTTGTATCTTCCTGTTCAACATTTTCAAAAATTGGAATATGTGCAGACGTCACATACTCTTCATCTTCTTCATTTAGAAGATCCTGAGTCTTATCATGGGGTGTATAGAGTTCCTCTTCTTCAGCAACAAAAAAGGCATCTTTAAATTTCTCACGATAGCGATTGATCGTTTCAGAAATTAAAGTCGGCGGCGGCTGTAAAAGAGAAGAAAACAATGTTGGGGTAACGGGCGCCGTCACCTCTCCCGGTAGGTCGATCAGATCGACAGGGGCTGGAATCTTAATGAGATCATGTTCAGATAGAAGAACAGGCTCTTTAGATTTAGCTTCTTCTTGATCGTCGCGCACACCCTTACGTTTTCGGTAGTTTCTTCTTCGGTCGCGTTTACGATCGCCTTTTAAATCTGTTTTAGATTCGGTTGAATCGCTTTTTGAAGACGGCACTGAGCCTTCGCCTTCAGCGACTTCTTCACTCTCCTCATCGAAAGACTCTTCTTCTTTTGGTGAGTACTCTTTACGTTCTGATTCTTTTGCCACTTTCGAGCCAGCATCTCTTCCGCCTCCAATTTTGATGGAGCGGTCAAGACCAGCATTCTTCAAAACCATTTTTGTTTCTCGAACTTCTAAGACCTCATAGTCACAAACAGGAACTAAGAAGCATTTTGGGCGCTCGAGCGATCGAAAAAAAAGCGCCTGACCGAAGGAGACGATTTCTACAGCATCAACAAAATATTCTTCTTGAGTATTTGCTTTACTGCTTCTGACAACTAATTTAAACCCATCTTTAGGGGTGACAATTGTCTCTATAATTGGTTCTCGCGTAAAATCCACTTTAATTCATCCATTGTTGCAAGTTATAAGCCTGAGTTGTGTGTGATTGTATCGAGTTTACAAATTTGGCTATTTGATAGCAAACATCCTTTCATGCGATTCCATAAATGCTAGCAAGTCAATAACCCTTGATGCGTACCCCATTTCATTATCATACCAGGCAATAATTTTAAAAAAATTAGAGTTAAGTTCAATTCCAGCTTCTTTATCAAAAATAGCTGAATACGAACTACCAATAAAGTCTGTCGACACCACCTGCTCATCACAATAAGATAAAATCCCTTTCATTGAATTTTCTGAAGCTTCTTTCATCGCTTCACAGATTTCATCATAGCTTGTGGGACGACTGGTGCGCACTGTTAAATCAATTGCTGAAACATCCACTACAGGAACTCTAAATGCCATACCTGTCAGTTTCCCTTTTAATTCCGGAATACATAGAGCTAAGGCCTTCGCCGCTCCTGTTGAAGAAGGGATTAAATTATGGCTTGCGCAACGACCTCCACGCCAATCCTTTTTTGAAGGAGCATCTACAGTAGGTTGTGATGCTGTCACAGCGTGAATCGTTGTCATCAGTCCTTCTTCTATTCCGAATCGATCAAGAATCACTTTAGTAACTGGACCTAAGCAATTGGTTGTACATGAAGCGTTGGAAACAATTCGATCATTTTCTGGGCGATAAGCGTTTTGATTAACACCCATAACAAATGTGGGGACATCTCCCTTTGCAGGAGCTGTGATGATCACCCTTTTTGCACCTGCAGTTAAATGCTTATTTGCTAACTCAGCAGATGTAAAGAGTCCTGTTGATTCGATGACATAATCGACTTGAAGTTCCTTCCAAGGAAGATTTAGTGGATCCTTCTCGGAAAATACCCGAATACTGTGTCCATTAATCACAATGGCATTTTCTTCAGCAAATACCTCTCCATTGAAACGTCCATGTGTCGAATCAAATTTGAAAAGATATGCGAGATTATCTGCAGGAACAAGATCGTTGATGGCTACAATAGTGATGTCTTCTCGGAGAGCGGCTAGACGGCATACGAGCCGACCAATTCTTCCGAAACCGTTAATCGCGATAGTAACTCCCATAACAACTCCTAGGCAGATTATTATTAAATCCAGTTAGAGAAACCAAGGAATTAAGAGGAATCTCATGCATTTACCATAAGCATCAGACTAATTTTAAGCGATGAAATTTAACAAGAGAAAAAGAGATATTCTAAAACTTCTTGTATAACCTAATAGAGTGCCGAGCTAAGTGCCCTTTGCCAGAATTACTTGGCCTTGCCCTTGCCGGTGCCCGAACTACTTGCTATTACCCTTAATTTCCCAATTTACTTATATCAGTATACTGTTAATGAAGAGATAGCATAGCAACTTCGGCTTGGTTGCGACCAAGTACTTCGGGCACGGACAAGGGCAAGGTTAAGAAAAACTAGTCTTGTAGATATTCGATAAAGCATGTTTGTGCATTATCGCCTACACGAAATCCAGTCTTTACAATCCGGGTATATCCACCTTGTCTTGAGCTAAAGCGATTTGCAAGTTCTTGGAATAACTTATCAATGACAATTCTATCATCATTATACGATTGTTTATTTCCATTTTTTACTTCACGCTGTTCTTTAGGAGTCAGTGTATTAAACCGAATCATCATTTCAGCAATTGCTTGTCTTCTTGAGCTTAAGCTATTCTTCTTAGCAAGTGTAATCATCTGATCAGCATAGCGTCGAAGAGCTTTTGCTTTAGGAACTGTTGTTTCGATACGTTCGTGTACGATCAGCGATTTCAGCATATTGGCGAACAGACAGCGTCGATGCGACGTTGTTCGACCTAGTTTACATGTTTGGTTGAGGTGTCTCATAACTATTTACCTATCATCCTCTTCATTAGTAGGACTATGTTTTTTTTTCTTTTTGTCATCACTGGTTTCTTCATCGGTCTTGGAAAATTCACGTTTACGCTTTTTCTCTTCTCGATATTGACGAATTTTTTCCTTGACGTTATCAGGCGTAATTCCGAAATGGCCTAGATCCATACCGAGGCCTAGTCCCATTTCAAAGAGTTTTGCTTTGATTTCATTCAATGATTTCTTACCGAAATTTCTAAATTCCAGCATGCGTCTTTCAGGAATGCAAACGAGCTCAGCTAAAGTTTCAATATTTGCACCTGTTAAGCAATTTGCTGAACGTACTGATAATTCAATTTCATCAATACCTAGCGACAACTTATCCATCAGCTCATCGCGATTTTCATCTCGGTTGCCATTCTGCTCGTCGAAGGAAATGGTAAACTTATTGAACTGATTAAATACGTCAAAATGCTTAAGGGCAATTTGAGTAGAGAAACTCAAAGCTTCAGCAGGGGTAATCCTTCCATCTGTGGTGATTTCTAAAATCAGCCGATCAAAGTCTGTATCTTGTCCCACACGAGTATTTTCAACATAGTAATTCACTAAACGCACAGGAGAGAAAGCTGAATCAATCAAAATTTCATCTGTTGTCTTGTCTCTGACATCATGGCGTTCAGAGGGAACATATCCTCTACCAAAACCAATTCTTAAGTTAATTTGCTTAGACATGGGCTTAGTGACAGTGAAAAGATGAAGGTCTGGGTTGACGACTTCAAAATTACCATCATGAACAATATCACTTAACGTCACTTCATATTGCCCAGCATTTCTATCCAAATCATCTTGAGTGACTTCAAGCGTATGAGTGATCATGCGGGGATGCCGACTAGAAAGATTTTCATCGCTAATAGCTTTGCGTAAAAGGGCACCCTTTAAATTAAGAATGATATTAGTCATATCTTCCACAATCCCCTCAACAGCCATAAACTCATGAGAGATACCTTCGATCCATACGGAAAGTATCGATGGGGCTTCCAAACATGTTAAAGTAATGCGTCTAAAGGCATTTCCAATTGTATGACCGAACCCTCTTTCGAAAGGCTCAGCGATATACCTTGCGAAATTGGAATCAGGATTCTCTTGTTCGACTAGTATCCTTTGAGGCATTTCAAATTTGCCATATTTTGCTGCCATGTATGACTCCTATAATAAATCTAACTGTTGATTAAACGCGTCGTCTTTTACGAGGACGGCATCCATTATGGGGCACTGGTGTCACATCACGAATCGCTGTAACCAACAAACCAGCGCTTTGCAAACCTCTGACAGCTGATTCACGTCCTGCTCCTGGACCTTTTAGGCTCACTTCTATTTCCTTCATACCTAGAGCTGCAGCAGCCTTTCCAGCATCTTGTGCTGCGACTGTGGCTGCAAAAGCAGACGATTTTCTAGAGCCGGAAAAGTTAACTTTACCAGCAGATGCCCAAGAGATCACTTGTCCCGTAGGAGTTGTGATCGCGATTATTGTGTTGTTAAAGGTTGCTTTTACATGCGCAACTCCAACAGGCACATTTTGTATAACTTTCTTTCTAGTCTTTACAACTTTTTTTGTAGCGGGTTGTTTACTCAAAGCAGAGCACTCCTCTCTTATTTTTTCTTATTAGCAACAGTCTTACGGCGTCCTTTTCGAGTACGGGAATTAGTTCGAGTTCTTTGTCCACGAACGGGCAACCCTGAGCGATGTCGAGATCCGCGATAGGAGTGTATGCTGATTAAACGTTTAATATTGTTCTGTATTTGACGTCGTAGATCACCTTCTACAACATACTCGCCCTGTATTAGACCGTTCAATCGTGCTAGATCGTCTTGTGTTAACTTACCTGCACGCATATCTGGATCTAATCCAAGTTTTTTTATAATTTCATTTGATAAGTGCCGCCCGATCCCAAATAGGTACGTCAGACTAATCTCTAATCTCTTGTTTTCTGGTATATCGAAACCTAAGACTCTAGGCATTGAACTCTCCTCATTGTTTCCAAAAACGATCTCCAAATTTTATAAAACTATTCATTTTCTCGCAACCTATTTTACATAGACAGCCAATAAAAAGAACTAAACTTCTGTTTGCTGCTGCGAAAAATGAATTATCGACCTCGTATTCTACCCTTTTTCATGAACCCATCGTAGCGTTTCATGAGTAGGTGGGATTCTATCTGCTTCATAGTATCAAGAACAACACCCACCAAAATGAGTAAAGCAGTACCTCCAAAAAAGTAGCTAATCGTCTGCGGAACACCAAGCAAGCGATTCACCATAGTTGGAAGAATAGCTATCATAGCTAAAAAGACAGCTCCGATGAGTGTAATTCTGCTCATCGTCGACTCAAGATACATCTGGGTTGGCTTTCCTTGTCTTATTCCAGGAATAAAAGCCCCATTCTTTTTAAGGTCCGAAGCAATTTGATCCGGACGAAATTGTGTAGCGGTCCAAAAATAAGTAAAAAAAATGATCAGTGAAATATACATCAATATGTATAGTGAGCTTCCAGGTGAAATCCAGCTTGCAAATTCCCCGAGCCAATTGCCCTGACCAACAAAAGTGGCAATAGTAGCAGGGAACATCAGAAGTGATGATGCAAAAATAACTGGAATGACTCCTGCGTAGTTAACTTTAAGAGGAATATATGAATTTCCTCCTTGCATTTCTTTACGTCCCACTACACGTCGTGCATGTTGTAACGGAACACGACGATGCCCTTGGATCACTAAAATCGTTGCTATTGTGACAATAACAAATACAATCGCAAGGACAACCATCGAAGTAAAATTCATTAAGCCCGCTTCTTGCGAATCTAAATTCAACTGTTGAAAGATCAGTCCCATTGCCGTAGGAATTTGTGATAAAATTCCCAAACAAATGATTAAACTAATTCCATTCCCGATTCCTTTATCTGTAATTTGCTCTCCGATCCACATAAGGAACATTGTACCCGTCGTCATTGTGAAAATAGTGATAAGGTAAAAAAGCCATGGGAATCCGTATAAAGTGGTATCAAGCATTTCAGTAGCAACAATCCCTGGGCGTGACAGATTCATTTGCAATGCGTATTTGGCAAAAAAAGCTGATTGCAGAATTGAAAGTAAAATAGTCAAATAGCGTGTACGCTGATTAAATTTTCGTTTCCCTACATCCCCACCTTCTTGAATCTCTCTCTGCATGCTTGGCATAAGTGCAACTAAAAGTTGCATAATAATGGAAGCAGAAATATAAGGAGTGACTCCGAGGGCAATAACAGTCATTTGAGAAAATGCACCACCGGAAAAAATATCAACCATTTGGAACAAATTTTGAGTTCCACCAGTTGCATGACGAAAAAAACTTACAGCGATTTCTCCATTAATACCTGGAACCGGAACAAAAGTCCCAATTCGACAAATCGCTAAAAGAATAATCGTTAGTAAAATTTTTGCTTTTAGTTCAGGGATCTGAAAGACACGTCTAATTTCGTTCAGCATGAGATATTCACGGGGTTATAGGTTGCTTGATCTGTTCGACAAACACTATAGATTGAATCACAGCACTTAGATTTTCGTTTGGATATGCTGTGAAAAGCCACAGCACTCCAAATTCAACTAACCCAAAATTCTTATGATTCAACTGGCCTTTCTTTGCTTGACTTCACTGTTACGAGTTCGTGTGGAATTTTTGCAATTGTCAGTTTTTCACGAGCACTTGATGAAATCGCATGGACAAGAATCTTGACTTTCTTAGTCAGTTCGCCCTTTCCAAGAATTTTTATTCCATGGCTTCGGCCGCTAATGTATCCATTCATACGAAGAGTATCGATATCAACAACATCGCCATCTTCAAACATTACATTGATTTGATCAAGATTGATCACATCCATTTGACGTTTGAAATTAAAATTACTAAATCCACGAATAGGGAGTTTCATAAAAAGAGGCATGTTACCGCCTTCTTTCCCATAGCGTCGACGATAACCAGAACGAGAACCTGCTCCCTTCTCACCACGTCCGCAGGTTTTACCCATCTTAGAACCTAAGCCACGTCCAACGCGTTTGCATTGTTTGCTGGGTCGGGTTGTATTCTGCAATGTATTTAAATTCATCATGATCTTACCCTAACCCTCTTCTTTGCTTAATCGCTTCCCGCGTTGAAAGTTCTTCGATCGCTTGGAAGGTTGCTTTTACTTGATTAATAGGATTGCTAGAACCTAAATTTTTAGCCATAACATCTTTGATCCCAGCGAGTTCAAGCACTGCACGTACTTTTGAACCAGCAATAACACCGGTTCCTTCTGGAGCTGGCTTAAACAAGATCTTAGATCCATCCCAATGAACAATAATTTCATGAGGTATGGTTGTGCCCTCACGTGGGCAAACCACCATATTTTTTCTTGCAGCCTCTCCGCCTTTTCTGATGGCATCGGTGAGTTCGTTCGCTTTAGCAAACCCATATCCTACTCGACCATTTCCATCTCCCACAAGAATGAGAGCTGAAAAGCTAAATTTTCGCCCACCTTTAACGACTTTGGAACAACGATTAACATAGAGAACTTTTTCACTCAGTTCGCTTTCGCCTTTTTCCTTTTTGTGAGCCTCATTATTTTTTGACATGACTCTTCCTTCTTCCTCTTACTTTAGGGCAAATTAGAAATCGAGACCCCCGGCTCTAGCAGCATCGGCAAGCTCGGCTAGGATTCCATGATATTTGAAAGGTCCTCTATCGAAGACACATTCTTTAATATTCTTACTTTTAGCAGCCTCAGCAATATGCTCACCTAGCTTTCGCGCCGAAGCTTTATTCTTGCGATTAAATTCTGTATTACGAAAATCTTTGTCGCATGTTGAGATCCCACAAAGAGTGACGCCACTTTCATCATCAATAAGCTGAGCTTGTATATGGCAGTTGCTTTTTACGACGCATAATCTTGGTTTCGTACTTGATCCACGTAAATGCTTGCGTACTCTGAGTGCACGCTTTTGACGTAATTTTTGATTTTTTCCAGTTTGACTAATCATATTTCACCTTATTCATTACTTCTTAGCGGCTGACTTACCAGCTTTTTTGCGTACATACTCGCCTTTATAGCGAATTCCTTTACCTTGATAAGGTTCAGGTGGTCTTTTAGCTCTGACTGTTGCTGCAAATTGTCCCACAAGATGCTTATCAAAGCCTGAAATTGTAATCAAAGTATTTTTTTCAACTTTGACAGTCAATCCTTTGGGGATTTGTAGCTTTGTTGGATGAGATAAACCGATTTGTAAATCAAGTAGATCTCCTTGAACAGCAGCACGATAACCGACGCCGATCATTTCCAAATATTTTTCAAATCCTTTAGTTGTCCCAAGGATCATATTTTCAATCAGAGTGCGTGTTAAACCATGAAATTGGTTCAGATGTCCATCATCTTCTTTGACTGTAACAAGGACTTGTCCATTTTCAATAACAACATTCACACCTGAAATGATATTAAGTTTTAAAGAACCTTTCGGTCCTTTAACGGCTACTTCCGTGTTAGTCACATTTACATCGACCCCTTTCGGGATAGAGATAGGGAGTTTTCCTTTTCGAGACATGATCGCTTTCTCCTTAGATCTTTACCATACTAAACAAAGAAGTTCACCGCCAATTCCTCTTTGGAGAGCCTCTTTACCTGCCATCACACCTTGAGATGTAGACACAATTGATAACCCCATATTTCCATAGAATCGTGGAATATCTTGTGAAGCAACATACTTTCTCAATCCTGGCTTGGAAACTCTTTTGAGTCCTTGGATGACTGGACGTCTTCCTCCCACATATTTCAGAAATATACGGATAGTTCCCCTGTTGTTTTCATCAATTTTTACTAAATAATTTTCAATAAACCCTTGAGTTTTGAGTATCTCAGCAAGGGCTTGCTTCATTTTGCTCCAATTGACATCAACGTACCGATGTTGAGCTCCGACTCCGTTGCGAATCCTTGTGAGGAAATCGGCTAATGGGTCACTGACTGCCATGATACCTTCTCCTGTTCTTTAAGCTGCTACCGAAATCGGTAAGTTTTTAAATGGTACGCCAAGTAGTCTTAAAAGCTCGACGCATTCCTCATCTGTTTTAGCACTAGTAACGAAACTGATATGCATTCCCTGTGCTCTTTTAACTTCATCGAGGTTAACCTCTGGGAAAATTTGCTGATCGTCAATTCCGACAGTGTAGTTACCCATACCATCACATTTAGAAGCGAATCCTCTAAAGTCTCGGATACGAGGGCATACGATGTTAACAAAGCGATCAAGAAAATCATACATTCTGGCTCCGCGAAGAGTGACCTTCACACCGATCGGTTGATTTTCGCGCAATTTAAAGTTTGAAATCGCTTTTTTTGCACGAGTAATAATCGGTTTTTGACCAGAAAGCATGGACATTTCCTTAACGCAATCTTGAATCGTATTTTTATCTTTTGATGCTTCAGCAATTCCCATATTAATGACAATTTTCACTAATCCGGGGATCTGCATCGGATTTTGGTAAGCAAACTTCTTTTGGAGAGCTGGCTTTACCTCAGCATGATATCTCTTTTTTAACCTAGACATAACTCTATACATCTCACTTAGGTTTTTTTACTGAACGGTAGACTACTTCCTGACCGCCACTTCGATAAACTAGATGTCGTTCATTTTGCTCATTTACGCGAACTTTTGTTTTAATCGGTAAATTATCTTCAGCAATGAGCTTTAGATTGGAAACATTGATAGGCATTTCCAAATCAATGATACGACCTTTAGGAACATCGCGTGATGGCTTTATATGTTTCTTACGCATATTTAGGCCCTCGACAACAATTTTATCACCAATACACGCTTGAACTGTGCCTACTTGCCCTTTGCTGTTACCAGAGATAGCAATGACGCGATCTCCTTTCCGAATCTTTTTTGACTTATTCATCATTTCTGTCATGTTCTTAACGCCTCTTTATTTTAGATCACTTCCGGAGCGAGTGAGCTGATTTTTAAAAAGTCGCGATCGCGTACTTCTCTCGCCACTGGTCCAAAAATACGCGTCCCACGTGGGTTTTTCTTATCGTCGATAAGGACACAGCTATTTGTATCAAACCGCAATTTGGTCCCATCACTACGTGTAATATAAGACTTTGTACGGATGATGACAACTTTTACTACATCACCTTTCTTTACTCCGCCCTCAGGATGAGCATCTTGTACGGAGGCTACAACGATATCCCCTACATGGGCATAACGACGTCTTGAACCACCTAATACTTTAAAACACTTTACTCTCTTAGCACCCGAGTTATCAGCGACTTCGAGTTCAGTTTCTTGTTGAATCATTTTCAAACTCCAACGAAATTTAGCCTATTTACAATTCTACACATTGATGCTTAATCGTTAGTGTCACCGACTACTCCAATGCAATTCCTAAAAATGCAATGTTCACTCAGTATAACGACTCCCTTAATGAAAGGCAAGCCCTATACTCAATCTCTTATTACTGGACCACACGCCATCGTTTTAACTTCGACAAAGGACGAGTTTCCACAATTTTTACTTCATCACCCACTTGCAAAGAAGCGGATTCATTATGAGCATAATATTTTTTTCCACGCGTCACTACTTTTTCAAGTAACGGATGACGGTAAGTACGCTCAACCTTAACAACAACGGTTTTATCCATCTTATTAGAGATTACAATCCCCTTTTTGACTTTCCGTGTTCCTTTTGTACCTGATTGCATAGTTAACCTCTACCTTGCTGAGTATCTTTTTCAACTTGTTTTTGCGCAATAAAAGTAAGCAATCGTGCAATGTCTTTACGCAAATGTTGAGCAATATGAGGTGCCTTACTCAGTTCTGCTTTTGAGTTAGTATTTTTATGAATAAAAAGTTCGCGCCTTTTTTGTTCATATTCATACTGAAGTTCTTCTAACGATTGATCTTTTAGATCTTTAGCTTTTAACATATTTTCCTCATACCTGTTCTACGCGTTCTACGAATCGAGTCTTCAAACCCAATTTCGCTGCTGCGCGTCTTAAAGCACTTTGTGCCATTTCTCTAGGAACATTAGCTACTTCGAATAGGATTCTTCCCGGACGCACAACAGCAACCCAGTGATCGACTCCCCCTTTACCTTTACCCATACGCACTTCAGCTGGTTTCTTTGTAATTGGCTTGTCAGGAAAAATACGAATCCACACCTTACCACGTCTTTGAAAAAATCGGTTAATGGCAACACGACACGCCTCAATTTGCTGGTTAGTAATCCAACCTCGCTCGAGGACTTGAATTCCAAATTCTCCAAAATGCACAAAGGAGGCTCCTTTAGTTAAGCCTGCAAACTGTCCTTTTTGCATTTTACGATGTTTTGTTCTTTTTGGCATTAAAGTCATAAATTGCTCTCCTTCTTGAGAAGGTGGTCTTCACCGCGGTAAATCCACACCTTTACACCGATGCTTCCATAAGTTGTTTCTGCTCTACCAGTCGCATAATCAATATCCGCGCGGAGTGTATGCAATGGCGTACTTCCTTCTTTATACCACTCAGTTCGAGCGATTTCAGCGCCTCCAATTCGTCCAGATAGCTGTATCTTAATACCAAATGCGCCTGCATCCATTGAAGACTGCATTGCCTTCTTCATTGCACGGCGGAAAGGGATACGACGCTCTAATTGTTTTGCGATGCTATCAGCAACAATTTTGGCATCGACATCAGGTCGCTTAACCTCTTCGACAGCCACCCAAATTTCACGATGAGTGAGCTTTTTGAGTTCCTCTTTAAGAACATCAATCTCTGAACCTTTTTTACCAATAACAAGTCCAGGTCGTGCTGTTACGATAGTAACCTCGACTTTACCATTGGTACGTTTAATTCTAACTGCTGAAACACCAGTTAGAGCTGGTTTTTTCATTAGGTAGGTTCGGATTAACTGATCTTCAACAAGGAATTCACCGAATTCCTTTTTATTCGCAAACCACTTTGAACGCCAATCACGCGTACGAACAAGGCGGAAACTAATAGGATTAACTTTTTGTCCCATTTTTTACTCCTTACAGATGGCTTACAATGACGGTGAAGTGACTAGTTCTTTTCATAATGGGATGTCTTCCCCCTTTATTTTTCGGCTTCGCACGCTTAAGTGTTGGACCTGCATCAACGCGTACTTCAACAACTTTAAGATTTTCTCGCCTCATATGCAGGTTATTTTCGGCGTTTGCTACAGCGCTATCTAAAGTCTTTTTTAGCAATCTTCCACCTTTGAGATTGCTATAGACTAGTTGAGCCGTAGCTAACGGAACCGGCAGTCCACGTATAAGTCCAGCTGCTAATCTTGCTTTGCGAGGACTGATACGTACATATTTGCTTATTGCTTGAGCTTCATTCATTTTAGCAACCTTTACTTCTTAACGGGATGTCCTTTAAATGTCCTTGTGGGAGAAAATTCGCCCAGTCTGTGACCAACCATATTATCTGTCACAAATACAGTGAGATGCTTTCGTCCATTGTGCACTTCGAATGTATGCCCGACCATATCTGGAGTAATCATTGATCGTCGTGACCAAGTTTTGATTGGCTTTTTCGTTCCTTTACTATTCTGATCATCCACTTTTTTTTGAAGATGGTGATCGACAAACGGTCCTTTTTTAAGTGATCTTGCCATACTACTTCTTCCTTCGAGATTTCACGATAAGCTTATTAGACTTCTTATTTGATCTTGTTACAAGACCCTTAGTATAAAGACCCCAAGGTGTTTGGGGAGTATTTCCCTTATGCTTACCTTCACCACCACCGTGTGGGTGGTCAACCGGGTTCATCGCTGTACCACGAACTGTTGGACGAATACCCTTCCATCGCATACGTCCTGCCTTACCTTCGCTACGCAGATTTCGACCAGGATTGGACATAGCTCCAAATGTTGCACGGCAATTTTCATTAATCATACGCACCTCACCTGAGGGCATACGAAGTGTAGCATAACCGCCGCTTCGAGCCATTAGCTGAGCAGAAAGTCCTGCAGATCTTACAAGCTTTGCACCGCGACCAGGATAAAGTTCAATAGCACTTACAACAGATCCTAAGGGCATGAACTTAAATTTCATGCAGCATCCTACGCTAAATGGTGGCTCATCGCTTGTCTGAACCATGTCACCAGCTTTAAGTCCTTGGGGAGCTAGAATATAACGCTTTTCACCATCAGCATAATTCAACAACGCAATATACGAAGTACGATTTGGATCGTACTCAATTGAAGCGACTTTAGCGGGGATATTTTCTTTATCTCTTTTAAAATCGATGATACGATATTGTTGCTTATGCCCTCCACCTTTATGGCGGCAAGTAATATGTCCGTTATTATTCCTACCGTTAGTACGTCGCTTAGGCAATAGTAGCGATTTTGTCGGCTCCACAGTAGCTTTCTGGTTTTCTCCTACCCTTGTAAGCTGATCATGGGTTTGAAGAACAAGCTGTCGAGTTCCAGGTGTGACAGGTCGAAATTTTTTAATCATCATGTCTCAACACTCCTCTTAAACATTATCCAGGTTATCGTCAGGACGCAAAGTGATGACGGCTTTCTTAAATGCACTCTTATATCCTACGTGACCTCGGAAACGCCTACGTTTAGCAGGGATATTAATTGTATTAACTCCGATAACCTTGACATCATTCTCTTTATAAATTTCTTGAAAAGCTAAGGCAATTTCTTGTTTGCTTGCCTTTCGATCTACAATAAATACATATTTAGGAGACTTACAGCGCTTCAGAGAGAGATTACTCTCAGCAGTCTTTAAATTACCCAACATATTGGTTTTTTCTGTGATGTGACGGTGCTTAATCACTTCATATGGATTTTTCTTTGTCATGATCATTTACTCCTTGCCGTTCAGCCATTCATTTAATTCAATTAAAGCCGATTCTGTGACAACGATTTCATGAGCAACCATGACATCATATCCACTAATATTTGAAGCTAGCTTAAAATCCGCATTAGGAATATTTCTGAGGCTTAGTTTGAAGACATCATGTTTATCTGAACTGATTGAAAATCGATAGATCTCCTGTTCAAATTGAAATTCAGCCATATCTGTGTCGCCTAGAAATAGAACACGTCTCATGTTGTGCTGATTGATAAATTGATCAATCACCTTTGTTTTAGGCTCTTCCATTTCAGTGGAATCGATCACCCAAATTTTATTCTTTCTGAATTTTTCACCCAGAAGGGCGCGGATAGCTGCCTGACGTTCTTTCTGATTGATTCGAATATGCTGATCAAATTTTGGTCTTGGGCCGAATGCTCGTCCACCCCCACGATATTGAGGAGCAACCAAAGAGCCGTGACGCGCACGCCCTTGTCCCTTTTGTGGTTGACACTTCTTCGTTGTATGTTTAACTTCTGCTCGCGTTTTAGTGCTTGCCGACCATTGACGCGCATTGGCGCGGATAGCCACGATGTAATCTTTTACCATCTGACCATTAGCTTCAGCATTAACCAAAAGATCGTCTACTTCTACATGACCGATTGATTCGCCAGCTAGGTTATACTTATTTAGTTTAGCCACAATTTTCTCCACGAGATCTTGTTACTGATGTCTCTTCTTCTCTGTTTTCTTACAAGCCTTTGTTAGGCGCACCAACCCGTTTTTTGGGCCGGGAACTTGACCTTTGAGAACAATCAGATGATTTTCTGCATCTACCTTAATCACTGCCAAGTTTTGAACGGTGACACGCTCATTCCCCATCTGTCCTGCTTTTTTTCCACCAGGTAGTCCACGACCAGGAGTTGAACGCATCCCTGTAGATCCTGCATGACGGTGAAAGCCGGAACCGTGAGAAGCAGGTCCACCGGCAAAATTATGCCGTTTCATTACCCCTTGATACCCTTTTCCTTTTGAAATCGCAGTTGCATCTACAAACCCAACCTCTTCAAAGATATCAACGCCAACTGCTTGGCCTAAGTTATATTCATCTAACTTGTCTATCCTTGATTCGGATAAATGACGTCGAGGCTCCACTCCTGCTTTTTTAAAGTGGCCCAAACGAGGTTTTCCTGTTCGTCGACGAATTGTCTCATCCGTTTTACCCTTAACTAAATCGTAGCTAAGCTGGAGAGCGGTGTATCCATCGTTTTCCGTAGTTTTGATTTGCGTGACCACGTTCGGCTCTGCTTCAATCACAGTGCACACGATGGCATTGCCTTTTTCGTCAAAAAGCTGAATCATGCCACGTTTTTTTCCCATCAATGTAAGCGCCATAGAATCAATCCTTAAATCAAATTACTGATCCAAATATCTGAACAATTTTCTGTTCGTTTAGTTTCTTTTACAAATTGCGGCTTCACTGCATGTGACAAGTTACGCACGAGGCACGTTCTTATCAGGGCATGCGAAGCAATATTGATTATCAGCAGTCTATGCGAAAGCTAAAACACATAGGCTACCAAATTTGTTTTTTTAGCACAAGGCCTTTTTGTTATTTTTATTTTATACCTCCTCATACCGTTGTGAGTGAGTAAATAAATGAGTTAATAAAAGTAGTACTGGTGGATAGAAAGGCTTTATACAAAGGGAATTAGTATTAAATTGTAGCGCAGTACGCAGCGTATGCTTAAGACGTGATTCCGACATTCGAAATAAACAAGATTTTGAGGAGTTTTTTTGATGGTGGCAAAGAATGAAAGTGATGCAAGCTATTTATAAGTAAGTATTTATGAAATTATATTTTTCGAATAATTGATCTCAGAGAGTGTCTTTTTTATTTGGGCATACCATTAGACTTGTATATCCAATTGAAACGCAAAGATGCAAAGGCGCCAACATATTTTTACGCGTCACTTTACTTTTTATAAACTTCTTGCATAACCCTTTAACACAAAGATTGCATAACCCTTTAAAGCAAAGATGCGAACATATTTTTACTCGTCACTTTACTTTTTATAACTTCTTGCATAACTCTTTAACGCAAAGATGCAAAGACGCGAAGGCGCAAAGAAGTGAAAAAATTTCACTGAGGATAATTTGAGCTGCAATTAAGTTTCATGGGATTGTAAGAGGAACTAAAAAGAACCTTTATAGGTTATTAACGGCCTAACATAAGTGATATTTATGTTGATGAATTAAGGGTACCTATGTCGCTACGCCTTATGTTGGAGCCACTTTCTTCTTATTTCCTTTTATAGCAGCAGGCGCTCGTGCCTTGCGTAAAGTAGGGATACGAATGACTTCCCCTTCTTTGACTTTACGTTTTTTTTGAATTTTTTGTCGATCGGCCTGATCTGAATAGGCAAGTTCCTCGCTTAACTCACTTAAAGTAGTTCCAGCAAGGACCTCTTTAGGTCCTGGATTCAAGACAGCCCCTTCAATGTAAATAGTGATCCATATCTCTGAAGGAATGTGGATGAACTGACCATCTTTAAGGAGAGCTTGCATTTTAATTTTTCTTAAGTCTGCATGAGGCTGTGGGATTGCTTTGGAGAGGAGATCTTTATAAAGGCTTCCTTTAGGAAGCTCATACACACCAGGTTTTTCTACGGCTCCTGTAATATCGACGACAACATTTTTATTCAGGAGTTCATGCTCTTCTTCGGTAATGGGTGGAGAACTGGGATGTCGTATTAGCGCCACTCCAGCAATTGAAGCCAATGTCACGATGAGGAGGACTATGATGACCCACTCATGTAAAGGCAATTTCGAGTGCATTCTTTCTCGAATTTAGATTTTTGCAATTGTTTAGTAGCCATCGTTGAGAATGCCGGATAAATCCGGCAAAAACAAGCGCAGGCTAAAGCCTACGCTACATATTTTAGTCTTTCTTTTTCGCGGATGGTAGATCCAACATTGCTTTTTCGTTTTTGAGTCTCTTATTGCGTTCTTTTATCAAGAAACCTGCAAATCCAGCTCCATAAGTAGCAACCTCTAGCAAAACTAATGCTTTAGAGCTATAGTCTCCAGAAAGACTAATAATTTGCTCTTTTCCTTGGATAGAAACGATTTTCCCGAAATTCTCTGTAACCTTACAAGCCCCTTCTAAACTGACACGCTTAGACCACCAATCACGATTAGTTAGGTTGTTCTTTGTGAGTGTGTTCCATTTAAAGTTATCGTAGCCCATTGCAAGTAAATTAAGCGTACAAGCGCCTGAAACAATATTTGAAGCAAAATCATCCGGTTTGGTTAATGCCTGTTTAATGTAGGCATTATTTTCGGCTCTTTCTTCACCTACAGCAGAAATCACTAAATTAGAAAGTGTGCTACTACCGAGATGATATTTTAAGCAGAAAGCATAATCCTTGAAAATTGAAGCAATCGCTTGAAAAACTTTAGATACTCTCTCTAACACATTCTGTTTTGAATTAAAACCAATGTAGTATCCCTTTTCTTTTGAGCCTTGTACAAATTCTAAAATAGATTTTAATGGCTTAATAAATAATATAATTGCCTTATGCCCGCTTATATTATTGAAAAACAAATCAAAGGCATGATTTCCCCTAAACTCCGTATCACATTTGATAGCGGTGCGTGCAGCATTGGTGAACTTTGTTAAACCATTAAGGCTATAGATATCATCTAAACTGTGAGCCACTTCCCCTAATGCATATGTGGCATTTTTTTTTGCTGACACAAACGTTTGAGCAGCGTACTGTGTTACTGAAGGTAAACTGAAACTGAAATTTGCTAGCATTTTTACTATCCTTCCTCATTACTGATGAGACTCTTTTAAGTTCGATTGAATTCTTTTTACTCACTTTTCAATCGGAACCAGTTATCTAACTAGGAATAAACCCGTTCGGCTTGAGCCGATACTTATCTAAAAACGTCTACTTTTGAGACCAGATGCACTTTAATCCAACCATATTGGTAAATATGGAAATCGCTGGAATCAATCGCTCTGGGAACACATAGAGTCCCATCTCTTGTACTAGATTTGCAGAGTGATAGGTAAGGTCGGAAATAACGTTCACACGGTCCGCCAGTCGATGTTCTTTTTTCGCTTTAATCTGAGCTTCCTTAACTGGATTTGATATGAGTAAAGGTTCTGGAGTAGAGGTGTTCTCTTGAGAAATATCCCAATCATTAAACAAGATTAAAGCCTTCAAGGCATATAACGAACAAACGGATGCGCGCAATACAATGCCCAATTCTTTCTGCTCTATGCCATTTAACTGAATGAGTTTCCATTCTTTAAGACAGAATAAGGCGCATTCAGAAGCGACTGCAAAACCGTTCCATCTTAATAAAGATTCAGACCATGTCATTTGTGTGAGAATTGTTGAGGAAAGCTTAGGATGATAGAGGCGTTGATCCTTGAATACACTAAAATCTTTCTTTTCATTATCCTCAATAATGGTAAATTTAAGCGTACTGAGTCTTGGAGCTAGCGCAAGAAAAAACTCTTCAGTGTTGCGATAGACAACCTCTTTTGTCTGCATATCGCTCACAAAGTCTTGAACTGTCTTTTTCACAAATGAATGCATGTGCTGATAACTGTTAGTAGCACTGTGTGCTTCAAAAACATCATCCATTACTATTTCGCAATTCGCAATGCTATTCTGTCCAATAGTTAATAAACGCTCGAAAACTTTTTGTGTATCAATTCTTTCTGCAGTCACTGGGAATAACAGTGTTTTTGGAAGAGAGAGAATCTCGTAAAAATCATTCAAATTTGCAGTATCAAATACTGTAAAAAGTTTTAATGGTAAAGGAGTTCCGACTGAGCTATGAAAAAATTTCATTGCGCTCATCACTAGACGAAAAATCTTTGTAAATCCATTGATATCGTTCACAACAGTCGTCGTTTTCTTGAAACCATCTAGAGTAGCTTGGGTAAAATCGTAACAGTAAGCACTGCAATTGGCAGAAAAGGCTTTCATTTTTAACTCCTTAGTATTTTAACCGGAATGAAAGTGTATCATAAACAAATATTATTTCCAAGGCTTTTCTCCCATATTTAAAAATTTTTATTTTATTAGAGTAAAATAATTTAAAAATTAAATTATTTAGAATATTTTACTATAATTTCATTATTAGTAATAATATAATTTGTTATAATTATTTCTAGCACAACTATTTAATTTAAATTATTAACTAATTATATTAGGAGTCATTAAACTCATGGAGTCTAAATTACCTAATTTTCAACCACCCCCGCAAAGTGATCCCGCATCTTCATCTAATCTTACCCAATCCCTGGATCAGCTTCCGCAGAATCCTATTATACTTATCAAAAAAGACGTCAAAAAAGACGAACAACGTTCACTTACACGACAATACTCTAATGATGGCACCCCTTCCCCTTTAACCTTTGAAACACAAATTAAAAGTAATTTTAAAAAATCCCCTAGCGCTTTGGAAATATACGAAATATCCGAAGAAATTACCGATCGTCAAAACCCTGCATTAGTGACTAAGGTTATTTTTCCTAAAAAGGGAGACTTCTTTAAAATACCATCTACTGAAGATGCTATCAAACTTGTTGTATCTTTAGCGACCGATCATCACATTCACTCATGGATGACAGATGACGCAATCATTGAGAAGATATCCCAAACACTTGCAACTACTGAGTTAAAATTAAATGACAAGCAAATTAAAATTTCAACAGATGAAAAAGGGCGTAACATCACTATTCATACTGAAGTAGGGGATATTGAATTATACATAGCGAATCCGAGAGAGGAATCTGATAAGACTATGGGACCTACCTTAAAAAGGGTTGACATCTTTGAAAAATGGTATGACAGCCATCAAAGTGATCTATACTCAAGAGAAGAAAAGTACCACTATAATAAAAATGAAATTCTTGGTGCCATCTATACGTTTGAAAATGTCTATAATAGTCGGTGGTCTGCTTTATCTAAGGAATGTAAAGACGATAAAATTATACAAATGATCAGTGATATGAGATCCGCTATTTTGGAAGATGTTTTAGGAGAGCTAAAAGCCGAGAATCCTGACTTAAATTATAGAATAATGGATTTTGGAAGTAGGGATCCCCTTTCTGATAAAGATATAGCCATTTCCATTGGATCCAATCATCAAACAAAAGAGGCAGAGTTAGCCCAATCCCTTAATAAAATATTTTCTGAAAAATGGAGTAAATTACCTACAGCTTCTATTTTCGACATCAATTTTTTTACCATGCAATATTTAACTACATCGTTTAATCCTGAATTTGAGCAACAACGCGCTTCCTTACATATGGAAGCTAGCCTTTTGATGAAAATGAGGAACTTAAGTCCTGAAGATTGGGCATTGTATAAATCAACAACAATAATAAACGCTGGTGGTGATTGGGAAAAAAGCTCGGAATTGATTGTATTATTTGAAAAGCTTGAAAATGATAATAAATCATTTAATAAAAGGCTCTATGTCGAGTTGATTGATGTTGGGCTTAGAAATTCGGAAACAAAGGATTTTGTCATACAGCTACTTAAAACCATTGAAGGTTCGTTGGAGCCACAAGCAAAAAAAGTATTTAGAGAAGGATTAGCATTGCTTGAATCTGGTCTAATCGAGCATGAACAACAAACTCAATTAATCGATTCCCTACCTGATAATCTCATCTTTAAGCTATATTCTGAGATTATGTTGGAATCACCTACTCTTTCTATTATTGCAAGTAATCAACTTCATGAAGCATTTAAAATTAAATATCAGGAACTTGAAATTGATTGTTCCTATATAACTATTTTATGCGATCAGTTAGAAGCATTTGAGGAGGATCCTAAAGTAATATATAAAGAACTTCAAAGGTTGTTTGAACTTTGTCATCGGTATAACCCAGGACACCCGCCAAAAGAATTGATTACGCAAAAAAACTGTATGCAATTTTATGAAGTTTTTAAATCTCGAAGGCATTTAGAAAAGGAATTACAAACTTGTTTTAAAAAGATTATAGAATTTGAAAATAACGAATTGGCATTGGAAAGACTCAAAAGAACCCGGGAAAAATTGGAATCCCAATCTCTTTTAGGAGGGTATAAATATACTGATTTTAAAAATCTTATGGAACTTGAAAAAAAAATCCAAAATTTTCCTCCCTGTGAAAAAGAATCTTTAGAAGCTCTTAAAAGTTTTTATAATGGTATCCAAATGAAATTGGAGAACGGAGAAGGTCAATTGTGGGATCTAGCTGGATTTATTGAGTTGACAAGAGATCGAATCATTTTATCAATGGCTGATTTTAATTTAAAAGGGATGCTTTTTGCTCAAGAAGCACATATCAGTGAAGGTGCTTTTCATGTCGTCGTTGATATCATTCAAAGGAAATCTGGAGAACCTTTGACCATTAATCAAGGAATACAAGCTCTACATGAAATTCATGGCTTTTTTTGTGCTCATCAAAACAAAGACGAGGAGCCTTTACTAAGAGCAGTTGATGTTTCAAAATATGGATTTCGTTTAGACACGACTTACGATCTTTTATGTGACAAAGCTAAACGAATGAACACCTCTCCTCCTCCTCCGCTTTCATTTCAACTGAGGACGTATTTCGAAAATTTTAATCACTTATTAAAATTTAGGAAGAAAACTAAGGAAATGCAGCCTTCAGAGACTTTGACTCAGGAAAGTCTTAATCATATCAATCAAGAAATCACAATATTTACAGCTCAAATGGATACCTGGTATCGTTCTATTCCTGAGGGAACTCGAAACAAATATTTTTAGCCTGAGTTTTAGGTTTTTTAAGCAGTGTAATTACCAAAGGCTATAATTAAAATGACATTTTGCATTTGGTATAATTCCTTTTTATTTTATTGTGAGGTTTGTTATTTGGCATTTTATTTGCACTCTCTCATCTAGCAAGGCTGAAAAAATTTCAGCTTTGCTGTTTATAAAATTTTAAGGAGGTAGTTATGTTATCAGCATTAAAAAAGTTAGGAGTAGTGGCTCTCCTTAGCACTCTATTTTTATTACCTATAGGTTTATCTGCTGGTCATGGCGGTGGCGGTGGCGGTGGCGGTCATATGGGTGGTGGTGGCCATATGGGCGGTGGCGGATGGGAAGGCCATAGTGGTGGTCATGGTGATTGGGGTGGTCATGGTGGAAACTGGGGTCATGACAACTGGGGCCATAACGGATGGAATGGTGGATATGGGGATTACGGGGGTTACGGGGGTTATGGAGGAGTAGGAGTTTATGGATTAGGATTGGGAGTTGACGTAGGCGCTCCTGGTTATTATTACCAAGACTATCCTTATTATAATAATTACAATAATTACTCAAACCCCTATGGCACAAGCTATTACGGAGGATATGGCTACTAAATTTTAAATCGCTGATAGCCGGCAAAAATGCCGACTATCTTTTTTTCAGCTATATTTTTTTTAGGATGCGCACAATCTCATAAGCCAGCTCAACAAAAACAAACAGGGCTAGGAGGGAAAGTATCCATTTTCCTCCGAACACCTGAGGATGATACTGACCTTGTTTATAACGCCTGGACCAAACCATCAAAATGGGAAGTAAACCAAGTAGAAGAGCAGCGCCTATTCCACCTGCGTATTCGAGGGAAGTCAAAAAAATGTGTGGGTGGCTGATGGAGATCATCAAAGGAAAAATCAAAATTAGCCCTGCTAGAACCCATCTTCCCTTTCCTTGATTTTTGATATTGAGTCCGTCAGCAAGAAAATCTCTGAGGCCTAGAGTGACTCCAATGAAGGAGGTGATGAGAGCAAAAAAAGCAAAACCTTGACCTAACGCATAAATTCCGGGATGATTAAGAAATTTCTTTAAGGCATAGACAGCGTTATCGCCGTGAGCAAGTGCATCTTTTAATCCTCCTACACCTTCTAAAGGAACAATTCCTAAAACTAATGCTTCCCAAATCGCATAAGCAAAGAAAGGAATAAAACTTCCAATAAGAATTGCCTTTCTAATTTTTGCAATGTCTTTATCCATATAGGAGACAAGTGTTGGAACAATGCCTTGGAAAGCAAAAGAGGTGAAGGCAATGGGAAGAACCTGGAGTGATTTCGACCAATCCGCGTGACGAAGGAAGGTTAAATTGATGTAGGGCAAACCTAAAGCAACGAATCCTAGATAAGAAAGCAAGAGTCCCCCTGCCAGCCAAGAATTGAGCTTGCCTATCATTTGGGTTGAGATGAGGAGGAGTGGAAAAAAGATGAGGACAAAGAGGATGGGACCTAAATAATCGGGGATTGTAAATTGCGAGAGTTCTACCAATATGTTCCCGCATCCCACCATGTAAGCGATCGTCAAGCAATAGAAAAGAAAAAGATACAGCACCCAAGCAAAGTATTTTCCGCTAGAACCAAGGGTTTTCTCGGCCATAGAAATAATGTTAGCATCTTGTTTCATTCCGATAGACGTCTCTAGAAAGAGTAATCCAGTTGAGACCATAAAAAGCCAACAAAGAATATACATCACGATGGAAGGGATAAATCCTGCCAAACTTGTTAATACCGGCAAGGCCAGAATCCCTCCCCCGATACATGTTCCTGCAACTAATAATGTACCATATAGAAGAGAACCAGATGTTGCTTTCATTGAAATTCACTCAGTTAAAATTATTAGTCTTCTATTCTACAGTCACAGACTTGGCTAAATTTCGAGGGTGGTCGATATCGGCCCCCTTTTTTTTAGCAACATGATAGGAAAAAAGTTGGATGGCTACGGCCGTCAGAACCGTGGAGAGTTCATCACAGGTCCTTGGAATGTAGAAAACATGATCGGCAACTTGCTCAATATGTTTCTCCCCTTCTTCCGCAATGGCAAGAATTTTTCCATTTCTGGCCTTAATTTCCATGAGATTGCTCAATAATTTTTCATAGGTCATGCGGTTTCCACATAAGGCAACAGTGGGACAAAGCTCATTGATTAAGGCGATGGGACCATGTTTAATTTCTCCAGCGGGGTATCCATTGGCATTGATGTATGAGATTTCTTTCAACTTTAGAGCCCCTTCAAGGGCTGTTGGATACATGTAGCGACGGCCGACAAAGAAGAAGTTTTCATAGTCAGAGTAGCAATCCGCAAGCGAAGCCAAGCGATCGGATTGATCAAGGACTTTTTGGACTTGATCGGGCAACTCGAGAAGATGACGTAGGAATTCCTGACCTTCAGCCTTACCCATATGACGCATCCGCGCCATCATTAATGTAAATAAAGCTAAGACAACAACTTGGCTTGTATAAGCTTTCGTGGAACAGACACCAATCTCAGCGCCTGCCTTTAAAAAAATGGTGCTATCTGCTTCCCGGACCAATGTTGAACCTTGGACATTGCATAGAGCAATGACTTTGGCACCCTTCGCTTTTACTTCCCTTACGGCAGCGATGGTATCTGCCGTCTCACCTGATTGGCTGATAGCGATCACGAACGTTCCTGGCGAGATGAGTGGATTTTTATAACGAAATTCTGAAGATATCTCCACCTGAACAGGGATGCGTGCGAGATCTTCAATCATGTAAGAGGCCACATAACCTGCATGCCATGACGTTCCGCATGCGAGGATGAGGATTCTCTCTACATTAAGTAGATCGATATTTGTCATATCGAGCTCTTCAAAAATAGCTGTTCCGTAGTCTAATAAAAAACGAGAGAGAAGGGCATTTCGGATGGTCTGAGGCTGTTCATGGATTTCTTTTAAAGTGTAGTGCTCAAAGTCCCCTTTAGAAGCACTATGCAGATAGTCTCCCAGTTCCTGACTTTGTTTAACGATTTCTTCTTCAGCATTGTAAATTTGCTGACTATTGGAACGAATGACAGCGATTTCAGAGTTAGAAAGATAGATTGCTTGACGCGTATAAAAAGCAAATGCATGAGGATCTGAGGAGAGGAAAACTTCGTTATTGCCAATACCGATGACGAGGGGGCAGTCGTGCGCGATGGCGATAATTTGTCCAGGACAATCTCTGTGAATCAATGCAACAGCATAAGACCCTTGAAGGCGGCTTACCGTCTCTCGGACAGCTTTGAGAAGATCACCTTGATAGTAAAGTCCGATGAGTTGGGCAATGACCTCTGTATCTGTATCGGAAACGAACTGAATCCCTTTATCCTTCAGTTCATTTCTTAGCGTTGCATGATTTTCAATAATACCATTATGCACTAGCGCCAGCGTCATCTTTTCATCGAAATGGGGATGGGCATTAGTTTTAGAAACTTTTCCGTGTGTCGCCCAGCGTGTTTGACCGATAGCAAAATCAAGATGGATATCAGAATTTTTAATTTCCTTTTCTAAAATAGAAATTTTCCCGACTTCTTTGCAGTAAACGATATTACCATTTTTTAATCCGGCAATCCCAGCCGAATCATACCCTCTATATTCTAGACGTTTTAGTCCTTCGATAGTCATATTGATGGGATCTTTCGATCCAATATACCCAAAAATGCCGCACATAATTATCCTTGATCCGATTTCAAATTTCGATTTTCTTTATCCGGGCTACCAATTTCAGCTTTAATGACATCGGCAATCGTTTGGGCAAGTTGTGAAACTTGTTTGTATTTTGTTCCTTCAACCATAACACGACAAATATTTTCTGTTCCAGAATAACGCACTAAAACCCTCCCAGAAGAACCTAAAACATTTTCAACTTGACTGATTGCTTCAATAATCTTTGGTTTTGAATCCAAAGAAGGTTTAGAAGACACTTTAACGTTAATGCAAATTTGAGGAAAACGTTGTACAAAGGCCGCAAGATCCGATAATTTAGAATCTGTTTCTATCATGATTCTCAAAACTTGGAGTGCACAAACCAGTCCATCACCGGTGGTGTTATGGTCTAGGAAGATCACATGACCACTTTGTTCTCCACCGAGGTTGGCATCATGTTTTAACATATCTTGGATGACATAGCGATCTCCAACTTGGGATTTGACAACCTCAATACCCAGTTCCTCCATCGCATTAATGAATCCGAGATTACTCATCACGGTACCAATAACGCGGTTATTTTTTAAAATCTTCCTTTTAAGCATATCTCTAGCACAAATAGCCAAAATGGTATCGCCATCGACAATTTGTGCATTTTCATCGATGAGAACAACACGATCGGCATCTCCATCCAGAGCGATTCCAACATGAGCATGGTGATCGATGATTCCTTTTTGAACCATTTCTGGGTGCATAGACCCACAATGATCGTTGATATTCAGCCCATTTGGACTGACTCCATAAGGAAAAACCTTAGCATCTAACTCTCGGAATACCAAGGGAGCCACTTTATAACCTGCTCCATTTGCACAATCCAAAACAATTTTCAGGTTTTTTAAAGAAAGTCCTCTTGGAAAGGCTGCCTTAACAAATTCGATATATCTCCCATCTGCATCAATAATCTTCGTATTTTTTCCGATGTCATTATCATCTGGAAGACAATCCTGAAAATCGTTTTTTTTGATGAGTTGTTCCATCTCTCTTTCCCAATCATCTGGCAACTTGTACCCATTGGAATCAAAGAACTTGATTCCATTATCATAATACGGATTATGAGAAGCGGAAATCATTACTCCCGCATCAGCACGATACGCTCTAGTGATAAATGCCACACCTGGAGTAGGTAACGGTCCTACCATTAAGGTATCTACCCCCATTGAGCAAAGTCCAGCGATTAAAGCATTCTCGAAAAGGTAGCAAGAAAGCCTTGTATCTTTTCCGACAACGACTCGTGGTTTTGCTGTTTTTTGACGTAATAGTTTACCTGCTGCTCTTCCTAGAGCTAAAGCAATTTCAGGTACCATTGGAGCTTGATTCGCCCTACCTCTAACTCCATCTGTTCCAAATAGGTGGCGCGATTGAGAATGTTTGTGTTCGCTCATTTATTGCATTTCCATAAAAACGATGACCTCATAAAAACAAGAATATCCTTACCCTCGAAATGATTGACATTTTACGGAAATTCGCATATAAAAGTAAAAGATATAATAGGAGCCTGTTTGAAATTTATGATTAGGATAATTCGCTACAAATATAACCCTTTTTACAATCCCATTCGTTACTGGATTTCTTCCATCAGCAGCGCACTCATTTGAGGAGTTGGATTCTACGTGCAACCAAAACTATACTACTCTAACGATCACGGGATTGATGAATCATGGATTGATCCTGATGCCTGCTATATCCTTGAGAAATTAAATGCTGCAGGCCACATTGCCTATCTTGTGGGGGGGAGCGTCCGCGATCTCCTCATCAAAAAAGTCCCCAAAGATTTTGACATCTCTACCTCTGCCAAGCCGGAAGAAATCAAATCTCTCTTTTCGCGTCAATGTATCCTAATTGGACGAAGATTTCGACTAGCCCATATCCGCTTTGGAAGAAAAATCATTGAAGTCTCGACATTTCGAAGTGGAGAAAATGATAGTGGGTTAATCCTCCGGGATAATGAATGGGGAACACCCGCAGAAGATGTGTTGAGGCGCGATTTCACAATGAATGGCCTTTATTATGACCATATTCAGCGCTGCGTGATTGATTATGTTGGAGGTTGGGAAGACATCCAGGAGCGCATCATCCGCACTATAGGGGAACCGGAAATCCGCTTTAAACAAGATCCCGTCCGGCTGTTAAGGCTTCTAAAATTTCAAGCTCGTTTTGGATTTCAGATCGATGAAAAAACCAATCAAGGAGCTAAAGATACGAAAGAAGAGATTCTTAAAAGCTCTCCAGCAAGAATTCTTGAAGAATTTTTTCGAATGTTGGAATCAGGAGCCGCTGCACCTTTTATTAAGCTTTTGATGGACTATGAGATCCTCCATATTCTTTTTCCACCCATGACAGATGTATTAAAGACACCTTTTGGGAAGATGATCTACCGCTATCTTTCTTGTGCGGATCAATGGCGAGTCCATAAAGGGACCATTGTATTAGACCGTTCCGTCTTAGTCGCCTGTCTAATCTATCCCTTGCTCGACTATGAAATCCATCAACATTTGGCAAAAAACCATGTTCCACATTTTGGCGAAATCACTATGATGGCCTCCACTTTAATGAAATCTTTGCTTATCCAACCCTTTCCTCACTTTCCTCGTAGAATTATGAGTTTAGCAACTCTTATCATGATGTCCCAGTACCGATTGACTCCAATTGCTGGAAAGAGACATTATCGAGAAAAACTTTTTCACCATAAAGACTTCAAACACACTTTAAAATTTCTCAAGCTTCGTGCTTTAGTGGATGAAAAGCTTGTTGACACCTATGTGTCCATAAAAAATCAATATCAGCAATTCATTCATCATACAGAAAGACAGTCGCAAAATCATCCTTCCCATTCTCCACCAGAAACCCGATCCCGCTCACATTCTTTTTATAGGAGGCGCAAATCTGATGCGCCATAGTCTTGGAAACCCATCTAAACTGTCTTAAGGATTATCATGTCTTTTGTTTACTCGGTTATTATTCCCTTAAAAAATGAGGAAAAAAATATTACTCCATTAGTTAATGAATTAGAACCCATTATGAATCAACTAGGTAAACCATGGGAACTTATTTGCATCAACGATGGATCGCAAGACAACACACAAGAGGTTTTAGAAAATTTAGCCCAAAGCAAACCCTACCTTCGCATTGTGACTTTTGATAGAAATTACGGTCAATCTAGTGCCTTTGACGCTGGATTTAGAAATGCTAAAGGAGAATTTATCATCACATTAGATGGTGACAGACAAAATGACCCTGCAGATATCCCATTATTAACGAAAGCGATAGACACTTTTGATTTGGTTTGTGGTATTCGGAAAAAGCGAAAGGACACCTTTTCCAAACGGCTGATTTCTTTTTGTGCTAACTCAATACGTCAGTGGGTTTGTCAAGATGGCATCTCAGACACCGGATGTTCTTTAAAAATTTATCGACGCTCCTGTTTTGAAAAGATTAAACTCTATCACGGGATGCACCGTTTTCTTCCCGCCCTCTTTGTCATTGAGGGATTCCGTGTACATGAACTCCCTGTAAATCATCGTGAACGTACTCAAGGCAAAAGCAATTATCATTTTTTTAATCGTTCTCTAAATACAGTTGCCGATCTCTTTGCAGTTGCTTGGATGCGAAAAAGACGCCTTAACTATCGCATTTCATCGTCTTCCTCGTCTCTGGAAAAGGAATAATGGGAATGGAAGAGTTTAGAACCCTACTTTACCCTTTGGGATTGTTTTCCTCTCTATTTTTTGGGTTAAGATTCATTGTACAGTGGATTGAAAGCGAACAAAAAGGATTTTCTTATGTTCCCCGTTCTTTTTGGATTCTATCGCTTTTTGGAAACGTATTTTTAGGCATCCATAGCTTTTTACAAATCCAATTTCATGTTTGCTTGGCTCAAGTTTCAAATGGGGTGATTGGATGGAGAAATTTGAATCTATTTAAACCGGAATCAAAACGTGTTTCATTGAAAACAACCTTTTTGATCATGTGTTTTGCATTATTAGGCACTATCGTCATATTTATGATTCAAGATTATGTCTTTGCTCGTGAAGGGCACTGGTTTAGAGTCCCTCAGGCGCCTTGGAAAGATATCCCCAATGACGATGTTCCTTTTTCATGGCATCTCCTGGGTTTTTTTAGTTATCTTTTATTTTCAAGTCGATTTTGGGTGCAGTGGTGGTATGCGGAAAAGCAGATGAAAAGCGACCTTCCCCCGCTATTTTGGTGGATAAGCCTTGTTGGAACCGCCCTGACTCTTCTTTATTTTTGGAGAATAAATGACCTCGTCAATATCGTTGGTCCTTCTATTGGATTAATTCCTTATCTCCGCAATTTAATGTTTTTCTATAGAACAAAAGAGATGACGATACAAAATGACTAAATATTATTTTTTTGTAGGAGAAGCTAGTGGGGATTTACATGGAAGCCTTCTTCTTAAGGCGCTTAAGAAAAATCCTACACATACATTTTATGGAGTTGGTGGCCCTCTTATGCGCAAAGAAGGATTTTGTGATTTTTTACCCATGGAGAACTTTCAAGTCATGGGATTTTCCGATGTTATAAAATCACTGCCTTCATTGGTCAAATACTTTTACATGGTGAAGAAGTCTATTCTAGCTGAAAACCCAGACTGTGTTATTTTAATTGATTATCCTGGATTTAACCTTAGGATGGCAAAAGCTCTACGCAAAAAAGGATATTCTGGGAAAATTATCCAATATGTGGCTCCAAGTGTGTGGGCTCATGGAAAGCATCGCATTCATACCATGGCAAAGACATTAGATCTCTTATTGACCTTATACCCGTTTGAACCCAATTATTTTCGAGAGACATCTTTAAAGGCTGAATTTATAGGAAATCCAATCCTAGATAGGATTAAAACCTATTTCTACCGAGAACATTGGAAAAAAGAATTAGGAATCCCACAGCATCGCCCTCTCATTGCTCTTTTTCCAGGAAGTCGTCGAGGAGAAATTTTACGCCATTTCCCCTACCTTCTTAAAGGGACTCTTCAGTTTAAGAAGGAAAATCCAGATTGCATTTTGGCTCTTTCCATCAATCAGGAACATTTTCGACCTTTATTCGAATCGATGATTCAAACAAGCACTTTAAAAATCGATGAAGATATTTTCCTGGTCCCTTCTTCTCATAGCTATGAACTTATGCGCGACTCCACATTAGCCCTTGCAAAATCAGGGACCGTCACATTGGAGCTTGCACTCCATTTAACTCCTACTATAGTTCTCTATTCTCTTTCTCGACTGAATTATTTGATTGCAAACTATATTTTAAAACTCAATCTCCCTCACTATTGCATTGTCAATATATTAGGGAATTGTCGCGTTTTCCCTGAGTATATAGGTCTTCACCTTCCTCCCATAGCTACCTTATTAGAAGAGATGACCAAGCTTTATAGAGATCCAGAGACACGTGCTCAATTGATTCATAACTGTGAAAAAATTAAAAATGATCTTGACAGAGGAAACTCCATAGATGTAGCCTCTCAACTTATTGAGGGTTTATTCTCGTGTTAAAAACGATGCAAAATCATGTACGCCAGTTTATTGCAGCCTGTTTGGCTCTTATTATCGCAACTTTGGGGAAATGTATACTTAATCTTCTGCTTTACACATGTTCTTGGGAAGTGATTGGATCCGATGTGTTTCTAGCAAAAGCAAACAAAGAAAAATGCCTTCTGGCTCTTTGGCATAATCGCTTAGCTATCACGCCCTTCTTACTCCACCGCTTTGTTCCTAACAGAGTGTTTGCAGCTTTAATTAGCAAGAGTCGCGACGGCAAACTTTTAGATTATTTTGTCCGTTCCTATAAAAATGGGAGAACGATTGGGGTTTATCACCATTCTAGACATGCGGCCTTAAAGAGCGTCATCGACCATGTAGAGAAAAAAGAATGGGTGATTGTTGTCACGCCAGATGGACCACGCGGACCTAAATATTCACTTAAACCAGGCCTTCCACAGGCTGCGTTTGAAACGCAAGCTCATGTCTTCACGCTTAATTGGAGTGCAGAAAGCTACTGGGAGCTTAAAACGTGGGATGGATTGCGAATACCCAAACCGTTTACAAATATAAAAGTTCATTTCACTGAGGTTCTTCCGAAGGGTACTAGTGAGTTTTATACTCTTGAAGAAGCAAAAAATGCGCTTACGCGTGGTTTAGTTCCATAAAATAGACTTCTTACATAATTCATTTCCTTGCCCATGCCCTTGCCGATTAACTTTTTGTTTTTTTGGGCAAGGGCAAGGAAATGAATTATGCAAGAAGTTTAGTCTATGCGATTTGTGATTGCAAAGCAATTTTTAAACGGCCAATCAGATCCATTTCAACCATTTTTACACACCCTAAAATTGCTTGTGTCATCCCTTCTGTTGAAGTCGAACCGTGACATTTCATCACAATCCCATCCACGCCACAAAGAAGAGCTCCATGTTGCTTTTCGTAATGAAATCGATTTCTAAGCAGATCGAAAACATCTTTTTGCAGTTGAGGATGATGACTAACAAGGAGTTGTTGAAACTGATTCATCAAAAAGAGTGAAACGCCTTCAGTTGTTTTCAAAAAAATATTACCCGTGAACCCATCTGTGATTAACACATCGACATCCCCATTAAAAACATCTCGACCTTCAACATTTCCAATAAAAGTTAAAGAAGAAAATTCAGCTTCCTGGAGTAGCTGATAAGTTTTTTGTAATTCAGATGTTCCCTTTTTTGATTCTACTCCTACATTTAATAACCCTACACGAGGTTTTTCAAGAAAATGGGTGCAACGCTGAAAAGCTGCTCCCATTAAGGCAAACTGGACGAGATGAACTGACTTAGCGGCAATAGACCCCCCTACATCGATAGCAACAACCGGTCCTTTTTCACTTGGCAGCAGTGCTAATAATGCTGGGCGACGGATTCCAGGAAGTAAGGTCATTGTAAGTGTCGCTGCAGCCAATAGAGCTCCTGTATTCCCTGTGGATAAAAATGCTTGAATTTTCCCCTGCTTGAGGAATCGCATCCCCACTGAAACAGAAGCCCCCTTTTGTTTTCGCAAAGAGACCAATGGGAGGGCATCCATAGGGATAAAGTCAGCAACTAATTCAAAAATAAGTCGTTGTTTAATCTGTTCAGGAAGGGTTAAAAACAGGCTTGAAGTTGAAATAAATTTATAAACAGCAGGAGTCAGGAAGGCAACAACAGAAACAGTGTGTACCTGTTCTAAAGCTTTGATGATTCCTTGAAAAAGAGATGCCGGGGCAGAATCGCCCCCCATCAAATCAATTCCAATTGGGATATCTGGTGTCTTTGAAAGCATAGATCCAATGCTTACTTGACGGTGACCTCTAAGATGCCTCGGTAATGCCCACAGTTGTTACATATCGTATGTTGTAAATGCAATCCTTGGCAATTAGAGCATGTGGATAATGTTTTTGGTTTTTTTGCATGATGGGCACGCTTAGAATTTTTACGTGCATTTGACATCCTGTTACGTGGCACAGCCATGATGAATACTCCTTATCTAACACTGAGCCGACTCGAAGGAATCGGCCTACATTTATTAATTTAGCTTTTTTTTTCTTTTTCCCAATTCAAGTCTGCAAAGGGATGGTAACCATCCACAGCAACCTTTGATTGTAATGAGTCGGGTTTAAGGTATTTTGCGATTTCTTTTCTATGGGGACATTTACCTTCATGACATTCAACGAAGGTAGGAATTTCAACGAGAATTGACTCTCGGAGGAGAGTTTTAAAATCGTAGATTCCCGTTTTAATTTCGCTTAAGGGCTCGCTATGGTAAAAAGAAGATATCGCAATTTTAACTGGGACGAGTTCATTGCATATACGACAAGCCATCAAAGCTTCGGTTTCGATATCGAATCGCACAACCAATTCCGTATCGGCAACACAAGCAATGCCATCCAAAAGTACGCTTTTTTTAAAAACAAGCTCAGGCTCATCAATCTCTAAAAAAGAGGGTGACAAACTCTCATGGATGACCTTTTCATGGCCATCGTGCAACTGTTCTACATTGATTTTGAACTGATCGTCCATTTTCTCCACCAGATAAAATTAAAATCCCCGCATGAATGAAAGAGTGTAAAATAAACGAGATTTTTTTTCAAAGCCAAATCTCACAAAGGAGATTTTATTTAGAATGGTAGAAATGGACTTGACGAACGAACTATCCTTCACATATGATTGAATTGAAAGTCGGAATTTGTAGCTGCCTTGATCTCAAGACACCTACAAATTCTGTCTTCTGAGTCATAAAAACGTAGACTCAAGAGCCAGAGAATATTAATTAAAAATTACTTTTGGAATCCAATCGAAAACGTGTAGGAATTCCAGAAGTCCAAAAGACTAAAAGATAAACGATTTGAAAGTGGCAATACCGAGCTTGATTAACCTTTTTAGCGAATGAATAACTTAAAAGTTTTAGCAAATGATTAACTTAAAAGAATTTACCGATTCGTAGCGATAGTTTATCGCGCAAGTTAGCTATCAGCTTTTTCTTTATGTCTCTGACTCCTTGCCCATCTTTTCAATCGTGCTTCTTTCCGTCATGATCCTTCAAACAGGTGACGAAATGAGCGAAATTTTACTGAACATAGAATCAAAAGAAATCCGTTACGCACTTCTAAAAAGCGGAAGCTTGCGAGATCTGATCGTTGAAAGAAAAAGAGAAAGACAGCTTACCGGGAATATTTACCGGGGGGAAGCTAAAAATATCCTTCATAACATTCAATCTGCCTTTATTGATATTGATGAAGGGGAAAACGGCTTCATTCACATCTCTGATATCATTGAAAACACCAAGAAATTCGAACAGCTGTTCGACATGGATTTCGATCTCGACTACGATATAAAGGAAGTCTCTGAAAAAAAGCAGACTCTCGATATCGAACAAGTCATGAAACTTAATCAACCTGTTCTTGTTCAGGTTGTCAAAGAGCCGATTGGATCCAAGGGAGCCAGGCTGACATCCAATATCTCAATAGCGGGTCGTTATCTCGTTCTCTTACCCAACTCCTCTCATCGAGGAGTCTCTCGAAAAATAGAAGATAGAAACACGAGAGAGAGACTAAAAAAGCTCATCAGAGCCTTTGAAATGCCACAGGACATGGGACTCATCTGCCGGACAGCCAGCGCGATAGCGACTGAAGAGATGCTTATTGGAGAGGCTCATGACCTCCTTCAGACCTGGCAAAATATTATGGAGGGATTCCAAAAAGCAACCCAGCCCACGCTTCTTTATGCTGAATCAGACCTCATTAAACGCGCAGTTCTCACAGCGATTGATAAACGTTACGACCGCCTTCTGGTGGATGACTATCCAACCTACCAAACCTGCAAGAGACTGTACAGCCGCTATTCGGGTGAACATAACCTGAGGATCGAGTACTATCGTGATAAAATTCCGATGTACGAGCGTTTTAATATTGAAAAGGAAATTGAGAAATCTCTACGAAGAAAGATTTGGTTACCTAGTGGCGGGTATCTTTTTTTCGACCGAACTGAAGCGATGTACACCATTGATGTGAATTCGGGCAGAAGTACAACGCAACGATCGGATGTAGAAGAGTCACTTGTCCGTATTAACCTTGAAGCTGCAGAAGAAATTGCGCGACAACTGAGATTAAGAAATATAGGCGGACTCATTATCTGCGATTTTATTGATATGCGATTAAGAAAAAATCAGCGTCGCGTCCTTGAAAAGCTTAAAGACTGTATGAGAGATGATTCCGCAAAGTGCACTATTTTGGGAATGAGCGAGTTTGGTCTTGTTGAGATGACACGTCAAAGAAACCGAGGCTCTCTTCTGCAAACAATTTTTACCCACTGTCCGTATTGTTCAGGTAGCGGAGTGATCAAATCCCATGAAAGTATCTCCATTGAAATTGAACGAGCACTGAAGAAGATCATCAACTGCCATGAACAATTTGCTCTACGGCTGGTGACACATCCTGAGCTCAATCATTATTTGGAAGTGATTGATAAAGAACATTTTCATAAAATTGCTGCATCTGTCAATGCGAAGTTGCACTGTGAAACTGATGATCGGCTGCATGTTAATGATTTCCATTTTTACTCTACAGTAACAAATAAACGCATTGATTTATAAGTATGGACTCGAATTTTGTTAAAATTTTAAATCAGGTAACTGAGAAGGGTCTTCTTACAAACGAGCAGGCCCAAGTTTTTCTCACTCTTTGCGAGTGCTATATAAAAGAGTCGCAAAAAGGAGGTCTCTCTGCCAGTGAGGCGAGTCAGATCGTCCAACAGCTTTTTGCCTTTACCTCCAAACAGGTCGAAGATCCTTACTCTTTTGAAATTTTTCATGAACCGGTCCTCTCTCCTTCTGACTATTATCAATTTGGTATGGATTTTATTCGTCCCCTCATTGATTTTAAAAAGTCTTCTGTTAAAGGGATCACCCAATTAAAGACGATTCAGGAGCAAATGCATGCCGGTGAAAATGTGATTTTGTTTGCTAATCATCAAACCGAGCCCGATCCCCAGATCATCGATTTACTTATAGAAAAGCATGCGCCCGGCTTAGGAAAGCAGATGATCTTTATTGCGGGCCATCGTGTGACAACCGATCCACTCGCGGTTCCTTTTAGCTTAGGACGTCGCCTCCTCACAGTATTTTCAAAAAAACACATCTCCTTCCCTCCAGCTGAAAAGAATGCAAAGATTGCCCATAATCAAAAAACTCTGGCAAAGCTTCAGGAATTATTATCGGAGGGCGGTCAATGTATTTATGTTGCTCCCAGTGGAGGACGTGATAGAACTAATGCAGAGGGAGAAATTGAGATGGCTCTCTTTGACCCTCAGAGCATTGAGTTATTTTATTTGCTGGCCCAATACTCAGACTATCCCACCCACTTTTATCCCTTAGCGATGGCTACGTATGCGCTTTTACCGCCTCCTCAACAAATTGAAAAAAAAATAGGGGAAGAACGCCACCCCACCTTTACATCTGTTCATCTTGCTTTTGGTAAAGAAATCGATATGGAATCGTTTCCTGGTGGCGACGCATTGGATAAGAAATCGAAGCGAGAAAAGCGAGCGGAATCTATTTGGAACATCACGTACGCTCTCTATAAAAAAATAGAACTAAGGAAATAATTATGCAAATCCAGTGGTTTCATTGGATTGCTTTTAATTTAATTATCATCATCTTTCTTGCCCGGGATTTAAGGACTTTTTATAAACAAAAGACTCCCCCCACCTTTAAACAAAGCATCTTGGCAACTTTTTTTTGGATGTCATTGGCCTTTGTCTTCAATGCATGGGTCTATTTCTTTTTAGGAAAACAAGCTGGTCTTAACTTTCTAACCGCCTATCTTCTCGAGGAATCGTTAAGCATCGATAATCTCTTTGTCTTCCTTATTATTTTTAAACACCTAAACATTCCCCACTCAAAACGTCATCGCATTTTATTTTTTGGCGTTTTAGGCGCTATTATTTTGAGAGCCCTTTTCATCCTCGCGGGGGTGACGCTGATCCATTATTTTGTCTGGTCTTTCTATATTTTTGGACTCTTTCTGATTTATACCGGATTAAAATTAACCTTGAGTTCATCACGTGAAAGTCAGTCTCCAGAAACTTCCCCTATCTATCATTGGCTGACAAAGAAATTAAATATTCGCACTGATTACACAGGTTCAGCTTTCTTCATTAAAGAAAATCATCAATGGATTGCGACTCCCCTTTTTCTGGCTCTTATTCTCATCGAATTCACCGATGTCATCTTCGCAGTCGATTCTATTCCTGCTGTATTGGGTGTCACTACAGATCCGTTTATTGTCTATACATCAAATATTTGCGCAGTGTTGGGGTTGAGATCCCTTTTCTTTGTTTTGGAGGGGTTTATGAATCGTTTCTATCTCCTCCATCATGCATTAGGATTGATTTTGACCTTTATTGGAATAAAAATGCTTATCAAAGACTTTATAGAAATTCCTACACTTGTGACGTTTGGACTTCTTATTTTCTTTATTGGATCGGCTATAATAGGGTCTATTCTCTTTCCTTCGAGTAAAGAAAACAAAATCAACTAAATCAATAATTGACTATAAATAAAAATTTGTTTACAATTGTACCTTAAACAAAGGAGAGCGGTTGTGTTTAATAAAGAAAAAACTGAGCGTCGTCACCTGGAAATGAAAGAAATCCAAATTCGTTTGGAAAGACTCGAAGCAGGATATCAAGATCTCCTCAACGACCTTGGCCTCACTCAAGATGACCTCAACCAGCATCAAGAAAGTCCCGATGCATTCCCTCAAGAAATTTGGGATGGACTTCAAAATGTTAAGCAACAAATCGATACAAAAATCTCCTTAGCTCTCACCAATATAGAAAATCCAGCAAAAGTGGAAAGACGTCGTAAAAGTCAAGCTAGAATAAAAAACAACTGGATTTTCTGTCGCTAATAGATGTAACGCACACTTTAGTGAACCATTGTAGCGTACACTTTAGTGTGCGCTTGTTTTTGTCGGATTTATCCGACATTAAATTATAAAAAACAGCTAAATTGATACTCTTTTGCCTTCTTCACTAAATTTGCTTTTTCGGTTTTTATTTAATATACTCCCGTTTTTCGCGTAAATCTACATCGTCTCGAATTAAATGATCAAAACTTTCAAGTGCCGGATAAATCCGACAAAACGAACGCACACTAAAGTGTACGCTACAAATTGCATTTATCCGACATTAAATTATAAAAACAGCTAAATTGATACTCTTTTGCCTTCTTCACTAAATTTGCTTTTTCCGTTTTTATTTAATATACTCCCGTTTTTCGCGTAAATCTACATCGTCTCGAATTAAATGATCAAAACTTTTAGTGCCGGATAAATCCGACAA
>JBEPVL010000022.1:0-42310 GCA_041691035.1 Chlamydiota bacterium | reverse complement strand
TCAATATGGAGTTCGAATCCTTTTTGGAATAAAATCAACAATTTTTATTAAAAAACAAATCATTCGTTAATTAGTGTTTTGTTTCGTTACCGCGATAATAGAACCGAATTCTTCAACATATATTTCGATTCGATTTGTCGCGGTAGCGACAACCTATCAGTAGCCCAGGGTTGGTCGAGGATTGACCTGGAACAGGGAAATCTTCGACCTTACCCTGGGAAAACCATGAATAAAAAATGGTGCGTTGCGGTAGCAACGCCCTACACATCAACCAAAAATAAATCGTTCATCATAGTTAATTCCTAATTTGACTAGTAAATTCCTGTATTCCTGCTCAAACGTCAATTTTTCATGATGCTTTTCTTGATTTTCAATATATTTGATTACACTGGTTAAATGAGAATATCCCACACTAAATGCCCCCAATCCTTCTTGCCAAGAAAAAGAGTTTAATTTGGAATTTAAATGAGGGTTTAGTTGGTGTTGATGGTTGGAAAAATGTCCTCGAATCCATCGTGTAGAGCTTACCTTTACCTGCTGAACAAAGGATGAAACTGTTATATTTAAGGGTAAGCTTGCAAGAATATGGATATGATCCGGCATTCCATTAATAATGTAGGATTTGCAGTTTTTATTCTCGATTATTGTATGAAGATAACGATATAGTTGAGGTTTTAGATTCTGATCAATAAATGGGTATCGATTTTTTGTTGACCAAACAAGATGAAATATTGATTTGGAATAGGTATGTGTCATGATGTCTTAATGTGGTTTTGGGCGTTGCTGCCGCAACGCATTATTTTTTATTCATGGTTTTCCCAGGGTAGTCCGATAGATTTCCCTGTTCAAGGTCAATCCTCGACCAACCCGGGCTACTGATAGGTTGTCGCTCCGCGACAAATACACTAATTAGCGGGTGATTTGTTTATCAATAAAAAATTAATGTTTTAGCAGAAATAGAGGAATTTACTAGGTAAATTAGGGATTGACTATGATGAGCGGTTTATTTTGGGTTAATGAATAGGGCGTTGCTGCTGCAACGCCCTTGAACTCAGTCACTCATGACTTTTTGGATTGCGTTTATGAATAGGGTTTCTTTCGATTGAGATGTTAACTTACCTTTTCCTTGTGTAATGTCCTTCATCTGAGATGTGAATCCCTCAGACTTTGTTCCTCCATTGGGCATTTTATATTCCAGAGAATAAGAAATATAAAGTTCGCCGTCTTTTTCTCGTTTGGTTTGGATAATACGAATTTCATTATCGGCTATAGGAGTGTTACCCTTCATTTCCATAAATTCAGCTGGGTAATAATGAAGAACCCTTTCCTTGTCTTCGAGTACTATCTTTGTTTCGCCGAGTTGATTGAGTTTACTTGTTAGCAACTCCCCAACATCTTTGTACGCTACATATTCAATGCTTTCGTTACTCTCAAAGGGGTTTAAAATAGAGTGAATATCTGATGATACACTTTCTCCATCTGATGATTCTCCCTCATCTACTTCCCTCTCGATCTCTAAATCAAGGTCAAAGTCGGCATTCGAATCCCTTGCGCCATCATTATGTGTACGAGAACCGGTACTATGGACTGTATAGACACTCTCAGGGCGGGAGTCATCAAATACATCTCTATCGAATACAGATACGTTATCTAGATTGGTAACAGGACCCATCTTTGGAAAATATCGTTCAGTCGCTTGTTTCACCCGTGGATCATAAAGTTCATCATCATCTTCTTCAGAAAATTCTAAGTCCTCATTTTCAGCATTTATCTGCTTAAGACGATCCACAATTGCTTTTCCTATTCTTAAAGCAGCATCTCCTTTTCCTGAGATCAGTGTGGATACATTTGCTAAAGTTCCCAATGTGGGTTTATCTGCTTTCTCAATAACTCTTTCTATTATTTTCAAATATAATGCAGAAAGATCGTCTCCCAATTTGTTTGTGATATTTTTATGGCCTATAAATTTTGTTAAGTGAGTAACAAAACGTGTTATAACCTCTTGATCTCCAGGATGCATTTTATTATAACTTTCAATATAGTTATTTATTGCTTGAATAATGCTTTGATTAGGATCTAGTTGTTTTTCTATATTTTTTTTCTCAAGGATTTTAGTGTAATTATTAAAAAACGTCTCCAAACAGCCCAAATTATGCAGAAAGTATTCATCAGTATCTTCATCTCTCCATTCAATTCCACTATTAAGAAAATCATTCACGACAGATTCGAATTGTTCTTCAGTTATATATAAACCTTTATCACCCATAGAATCTATATTAGTCTTAGGGATTAACTTTACTGCATGGATTTTTAATAATCCGTCAAGTAAGGAAAGTTTCCGCTTTGGTGAAACATCTCTTGAATCTAATAAACCTCTTGTTAAACGCAAAAGCTCAACTTCTGTTGAGTTATCATGTACTTGACTCAAGACAATAGTCAATGCTTTTGAAGTTTTAGCATTGAAACTGACAGTTTCTAAAGAAACTTCCACAAGTAAATCATATAATTTTTTTTGGGGTGAATCAACGACTCCGAAAATAATATCTACTGGATATTTAATTTGGTCAGGTTTAATGTCACGGGGCAATGGCTCCTTAAATGATAAATCTGCCTTTACACAAAAGTGTATATGATCAAATTGTGATTGTTCTGCAGCGCTTTCAGACCCAACAATAGTTCTTTCTTGTAGGGACGATAATCCAATATAATTCTCGAGACTAGCAGCGTGGTTATAGTAGTTTTTAAAATTATCAAAAGGACTAAAAATATCTCCAATTTGTTTAAAAAACTTTGTATGTTTTGATTTCGTGCCAATAGGAGAACGGCCGGGAATAGTACTTAAAAGAAGAAGGTCATTGAGTTCAAATAACTTTTTTGTTAAGTAATAACGAAATAAATGTCGGTGGTTGTCAGGTTCCCTTTTTAGCCCATGAGGGAAAAGTTGGTCGATTAAATTTTGGGAGAGGTCGCCGAGTGCTTGATAATTAGGATCTTCATATTTGCCACCAGATATGTCAATGATGTTGATTTTCTGAGCTAAATCAAGGGTGTAAGAGTGAAGGGATTCTGCCATGTCATTAGCAAATTGTTTAATTTCGTTTTTATTTAATTCCCCTTTCTCTAATTGATCCATCTTTTTATCATAATCATTTTTTGTAAAAGACGATGGAAAATCTTCGATTTCATTAACATTGACCTGAATTGGTTTATTTTCTGTGAGTACATAGAGGTTTGACGTCTCATCATATGAAATCACTCCAGTACCCAGTACTTGATCTATAAAAAAAGATTGGCGTTCTCTCTCCGTTGTATTATTTAGGCAATTAAGAAAAGGTACTAGATATCCTTTTTTTTCAAGGTATATACGTCCATTATTAAGCATATAAATAAAATTCGCCCGTTCCTTATTTGGTGTTAAGGGATTAAATAAATCTATTATATAGTTTTTTTTTATATGAATGTTATCTTCTCTAATATTGAATTCTTTATCACTATCGAAAGCATATTCGAGAAACTCTGATCGTGCAATAAATTTAGAGCGCACATCCTCTCGCAGTTTTGAAATCTTAGGACTGAAATCATTAGGGGGTTTGCTCTCGATGAAATCGAATAATTTAAGAAAATCTTGATACAAGTTGTCCTCTAAAATATCAAGTTCTAGTAATCCCTTCAGGTAAGTCTCTATTTGCTTTTCAATATAATTTTTAAGAAAAGGCTTCATAGGATCCAGAAATAATTCCTTGAGGTTAGTATGGTGATAACAAATCGCTAGTAAAGTTACGGGTTTTTCTGGGTTGCATCCTAGTTGATATAAGGCGATGATTAAAAGGTTATTAATTTCTTTTGAACTACTCACATCATCTGTAGCTTCAACATTTGATAAAAATTCTAGAGCTTTAGCGGGTTCATCAAAAATTAATTTTGAAGCCATTTCAAAGTATTTTTGATTACTCATTATTCGATGACTTACTTGCTCTGTTTCAAAGGGTTCATATTTTGAAATTTCAAGTTGAGCATCTTGAATTACTTTGATAACATCAAAAGTTGCTTTAATTTTGTTCGGGGATTTGTTCTGGATGTTTTGAATTAAATCAGAACGAATTCCATCAAGCATCTCATTATAATTATCTAACTTAACTTTATTAGAGTTATCACTTGAATGAATTTTTTTAATTTCTGGATAATATTTTTTTTTTATGGAAGAAGATACCATTTCTCTTTGTTCTTTAATGACTTCTCGATATTGATTAGTATTTATTCTTTCTTCTATTCTCTTATTAAAAAGATTTTTTTTATTATCTGCAGAAATGTTATGATTATTTGACTTGGCCCAATTTTCTAGGCTCTCCAAATCCATTTCAATTTTATCTAAATCATAATACATGTAGTTTATTTTTCCAGTCTCGATTTGTTGTTGGTTATGATTTAATTTTTGTTCAATTGTCTCTAGTTTGACAAGTGCGTCTAATTTTGTTTTATGAGCGTTAATGACTTGTTGTACAGATAGAGGAGTGGTTTCGCTTTTAAATTGATTTTTAAGTGAGACATACATCCTTTTCATCAATGACTTGGGAGGATTTTTTTCAGGAAGGACTTTATTGACCTGATCCTCGAACTTCTTTAAAGCATTTAGTTTATCTTTTGCACTGACATCGGGTTGGCTGATCATCCCTTTGATAAGAATATTTGAAGCATCTTTAAGCAGGTTTTTAAATTTGTGAATTTCTTTAAACTCTGCACCATTTTTACTTAAAAAGGCAGTAAGTTCTTTGAGCGTTTGAATTTCTTTATTTTGAAATAACATTGGATTGCTTATTACATGGAGAAGTTTGGCTTCGATATTATGTACATTATCAAGAAAAACTTTAGGTTCGGAACGATTGAACACTGAATGTATTTTCTGCTTTTGGTCAGCCAAATTCCTAAGTGTTTTCATTGCTTCAAAGACGAAGTTATAAAATTCAGGACTCATATTTCCTTGTTCTACCCATGATTTACATACATTGAGCTTTTGGATCATGAAGGCTTCTCGTTCATCTTTCGAGTCAAAGCTTTTAATTTTTGGAATAATTTTTTCTTCAAATTCTTTTATATAACCTACTGCTGTTTTTACCTTATTCAATTCACTCGAAGGTAGCTTTAAAAAAGTATTCATTTCATCGAGTATATTGATGAATTGGCCTTTGTATATCGAGTAATTTTCAACGATATGGTTTGCATCAAAAATATCTTTTCTTAGACTTTTAACGGAATCGTCGAAATGATCTTTTAATTCTTTGGTTAGTGGAAAACCCATATTTTTTAAATTATTAATAGTTAAGCATATATAAAGTGAGTCGGTTATAATAAATAGATTTTCTGTAATTTTTTTAATATTTATGGGTTTTTCTAGCATGAGCGCATCTGTTTTAATAGCTAACTCATTATCGATTTCGTTTTTTCGATCCTGATTAATTTGTACTTTTCGATCCTGATTAATTTGTACTGTTGGAATTTCTTTAATAAAAATATAATTATTTTTAGTATCATATTCAGCATGGAAGTTCATTTCTGGCAGGCGATTCAATTGTCCGCTAGAAAGAAGTGCGAGATTAAACGAATTGCTATAAATAAACTCCTTAAAAACTTGATTTATGATTTCTGCTTTCACTGATTTCGATAAGGGTTGGTCAGGTTTTCCTATTTGTTTAATATCAAATTGTTTGGATCCTATAAAAAAGGTGCCTATTATATGTTTCTTTTCTTCTTCTTTATCGAAACCAGCAAGTTCTTTCTCTATACCAAGTTTTTTTTCAGTTTTTAATTCTGAGATTTCTTCAGTTGTTTTCCCTTTAAAGTCTGTAATGATTGGAGCTCTTATGGGAGAGCCTTCCTCTATTCGAATTAGGAAAGAACCATGACCTAAATTAGAATCAGCATTCATATTAAAAACCTTATTTACATTAAATGTTAATTTGTAAATTACTTGTTTTACATTATAAATTATAACATATCGATAGATTATAGAATCTATCCTGGGTGGTTTTAATAAAAAATTATTGTTTTGATAAACTTATCTTTACATGTATAATAGCAGACCAACATAAAGACCGGGCCTACCAAGTCACATGGGTAATAAATTAGACTGATCCTGCAAGCGTATTATATAGCACTAATTTTGTTCCCATGCGACCTGATCTGACCTTTACTGAGGTAAGTGCATGGGCAAGGAAATGAATTACGCATGGTCTAGTATTGTAAGTCTTGACAATTCTACAGACTGAGATTATAGTCAGTCACAAGTAATCGATTATCTTTTAGAAGATTTTTAATATTTAATGTCGATTAAGCTGACAAAACAAGTATACGCTAAAGCGTACGCTACAAACTTATGCTTTGTATGAGACGATGGTCATTTCGTATTCATCCTTAAAGTTTTACGTCTCAAATCCATTCCTAATCAGTGAGATAACTATGAAATCGTTAGAAAAAGGACAGGACAAAATCCAGAAAATCTGCGACATTATCCGACGCAAAACGATAGAACCCTCAAAACTTGTGGCGGAAGAGATCGTTCAGCAGGCGACTCAGCGCGCTGAAGGGATTATTCAGGAGGCTGAGCAACAAGCTGAGCAGTTAATTAAGCAAGCAAGGGGTCAGATAGAGCAGGAGAAGAACGTTTTTCATTCTACCTTACAACAAGCCTCTAAGCAGGCAGTCGAGGCGTTAAGACAGGAAGTGGAGCTTAAGTTCTTTAATGAAGAACTCCAATTCCTTTTGGATAAGCAGCTTTCTAATCCGCAGATAATCGCTGATTTGATTAATTCCATGATCCAGTCTATAGAAAAAGATGGATTGACGACAGATCTCAGCGCTGTCATTGCAAACTCAACGACTCCCGAGGAAATTAGTCAACTTCTCCTGGATCAAGTCCGGAAGAAGCTTGCTACTAGGCCAATTGAAATAGGTCATTTTAAAGGGGGAGCTCAGGTTAAACTGCACGGGAAGCGGTTGACTCTAGACCTGAGTGATCAAACGGTTAAAGAACTTTTGGCGACCTATGTCAGAAAGGATTTTAGACAAATGATCTTTGGGCGTTAGCATGCATATCCCCATGAAGTATTATTATGTGGGAACCTATCTCCCCACCCTATCCTTTGATACGAAGCCTGAGTTGAATTTTTGGCAGTTATTAACGCTGCTGAGCGATAATTTGAGTGAATACGATTTCAATAAAGTGCGTTCGATTCGAAGGTTGTATGATCTATTCAATTTACGGTCGATTTGGTTAGAGCAGCCGATTGATCCTTATGGGCAACTAGATGAAGGCTTACTTAAGGATGCGTTGGTATCGGGGATTGGACTTCCCGAATACGTTTATGACTTTATGTTGGCTTATGAGAAGAATGAGGATCGGATCCGTCATTTTCCTTCACTTTTGACGAAATTTTTTAAAAATTCTGAATTTCAACACGACCCTTTTTTAAAATGGTATTTGGAATTTGAAAGAAAGCTTCGATTGGTTCTTGTGGGATTTCGCGCAAAGAAGCTAGGGAAAGATTTGAGTGTAGAACTCCAGTATGAGGATCCAGAAGAAGATTTTATCGCGCAGTTATTAGCTCAAAAGGATGAAAAGGTGTTTGAGCCGCCTGAGGGATATGAAGATCTAAAGCATATCTTTGAAAAGCATTTTAATGATCCCATGGGATTACAACGTGAGATTGATGGCTACCGTTTTAATGCAATTGAAAGCCAATTAGAGGAAGTCGATTCTTTCTCGATTACGCGTATTCTTGCCTATGTGATTCAATTTATCATCGTTAACAAATGGTTTGAATTGGATGAAAAGGAAGGCAAAAACATTGTCGACACTATCGTGAAGGAAGTATAAATTATGACAGATGTAGCTCAAAAACAAGAAAAAAAGCATGCAACAGGAAAGGTTGTGAAAGCTTTTGGAAATCTCATTCAAGTTGTGTTTGAGGGAGACATTCGACAAGGCGAAGTGGCAATGGTTTTAACGAATAATATTCGCTTAAAAGCTGAAGTGATAGAAATTATTGGGAATGAAGCAAAAATTCAAGTTTTTGAAGATACGAAAGGCATTACTTTAGGTAACCTCGTTGAATTTTCAGGCGATCTACTTGAAGCTGAATTAGGGCCAGGCCTTCTTTCTTCCATTTTTGATGGGTTACAGAATCCCCTTGTGAAGGTTGCGGATGTCTCTGGTTTCTTTCTTCCTCGAGGCATTTATTTAAATCCATTAGATCGAAAAAGAAATTGGGAATATGAGCCCACAGCAAAAGTGGGAGACGTTTTGGTGCGAGGCGACACCCTAGGTACGACTCGGGAAGGGCGTTTTTTGCATCTTATCATGGTTCCATTTACCCGTTATGGTAATTATAGAATCACTTGGACGATAGCTTCTGGATCGTATAACGTTGAAACAGTTGTTGCAAAGGCAGTGAGTGAAGATGGCCAAGAGTATTCTTTTACCATGCTTCAAAAATGGCCTGTGAAGAGTGCTTTGATGCAGGGCGAGAAGATTAAGCCGACGCGGATGATGGATACAGGTGAAAGAATCATCGATACACAGTTTCCATTATTGAAAGGCGGTACTTTTTGTACGCCGGGTCCCTTTGGAGCTGGTAAAACAGTGTTACAGCACCATCTTTCCAAATATGCTTCTGTGGATATCGTTCTTTTTATTGCATGTGGTGAGCGCGCAGGTGAAGTTGTCGAGGTTTTAAAAGAGTTTCCGCATCTCATTGATCCCCATACAGGTGATACGTTGATGCGGCGTACGGTTATTATTTGCAATACCTCTTCGATGCCAGTAGCTGCAAGGGAGTCGTCAATCTATATGGGGATTACGATTGCTGAGTATTACCGGCAAATGGGATTGGATGTTTTGGTTTTGGCTGATTCTACCTCTCGTTGGGCTCAAGCGCTCAGGGAAATGTCTGGACGTTTGGAAGAGATCCCTGGAGAAGAAGCGTTTCCTGCCTACTTAGCGTCTCGGATTGCCGAATTCTATGAACGATCGGGCTTAATTGCCCTTAAAAATGGCAAACCTGGATCCGTGACGATTGGCGGTGCAGTTTCTCCGGCTGGAGGTAACTTTGAAGAGCCTGTTACCCAAGCGACTTTAGCGGTTGTAGGTGCTTTTTTAGGTCTATCTCGTGCGCGGTCAGACTCAAGACGCTATCCAGCGATCAACCCTCTAGAATCTTGGTCGAAGTATATCGATACAGTTGCTGAAGAGCTGAGTCATCAGGCAGAAAATTGGGGCGAGATGGTCAAACAGGCCAGAAAGATTCTTTTTGCTAGCTATGATATTGGGAAAAGGATGGAAGTTGTAGGCGAAGAAGGCATTGCCTTGAGTGACATGATCACTTATCTGAAAGGGGAACTCTATGATTTTTGTTATTTACAGCAAAATGCCTTTGACAAAGAAGATGCCTACTGCCCTTTAAAGCGACAAATTCCCTTGTTTCAGTTGATCCACTCCATTTTTGATACGTCATTTGGTTTTGAGTCACATGACGAGGCTCGGAAGTTCTTTTTGGATCTTCAAAATCGCATTAAAAATATGAATTGCATGGTTATGGATTCAGGAGAATACCGTAATACGCTCGATCAGATTAAAGAACTGGTTGAGAACGCGAGAAAATAAACGACAGGCAATGAGAGATAGATTCAGATGAAATTTGTTTACGATAGAATCAATAATATGCGCGGTAACCTCATTACGGTTACGGCTACAGGTGTGGGCTTAGGTGAGTTAGCTCGAGTCGATATGAAAGACGGGCGCTTTGTTTATGCCTCAGTATTGCGCATTGAAGGCGATCAGGTGACCTTACAAGTCTTTCAAAGCACTCGTGGAATTTCTACAGGAGATAAAGTCACCTTCTTGGGTCGGGAGATGCAAGCAATTTACGGCGATTCGCTTTTAGGACGTCGCCTAAGCGGTTCTGGTGTTCCTATTGATGGTGGCCCTGAAGTTGTTGGTGAGGCTATTGCAATTGGGTCAACATCTTTTAATCCTGTGAAGCGCGTTGTCCCTCGAGAAATTGTACGCACAAATATCCCGATGATTGATGTCTTCAACTGTCTGGTGCGTTCGCAAAAGATTCCTATCTTTTCAGTTCCGGGTGAACCTTATAATCAACTCCTTATGCGGATAGCGAATCAAACTGATGCCGATGTGGTGATTATTGGGGGGATGGGACTTACATTTAAAGAATACCAAGCCTTTATTGACAATGCCGATTCAGCCGGAACAATGAATAAGACGGTGATGTTTATTCATCGAGCGACCGATCCTGCTGTAGAATGCCTTTTAGTCCCTGATATGGCTTTAGCCTGTGCTGAAAAGTTTGCTACCGATGGATTAAATGTTTTGGTCTTGCTGACGGATATGACAGCTTTTGCTGATTCGATCAAAGAGATTGCCATTACCATGGATCAGGTACCTTCCAATCGGGGATATCCTGGGTCTCTTTATTCCGACTTAGCATCGCGTTATGAGAAAGCTGTCCTTATTGAAGGAAGCGGATCTATCACTATTATTGGTGTCACCACAATGCCAGGTGATGATGTCACGCATCCTGTTCCAGATAATACCGGTTATATTACCGAAGGTCAGTTCTACTTGCATCATGGACGCATTGATCCATTTGGTTCTTTATCCCGTTTAAAGCAGTTGGTTATTGGGAAGGTTACTAGAGAAGATCATGGTGATTTAGCTAATGCGATGATACGACTCTATGCTGAATCCAAGAAGGCACGTGAAAGACAGGCGATGGGCTTTAAGTTATCGAAATGGGATGAAAAGCTGTTGGCCTACTCTCACCTATTTGAAGATAGGATGATGAACTTGGAAGTCAACTACACATTAGAAGAAGCGCTTGAATTAGGTTGGGAAACACTCGCAGAGTGTTTTGAATCGAATGAAACCGGTATTAAGCAAGCTTTAGTTTCAAAATATTGGCCTAAATCACCAGCATTAGTGAAGTAAGGTAATTGTTGTGGCTGATGTTAAACTGACAAAAAATGAATTGAGAAATCAGCAGAACTCTCTTGCACAGTTAGAGAAGTATTTGCCCACGCTTCAATTAAAAAAGGCTATGCTTCAATCTGAGGTGTCAGAGACTCGCATTGAGATCGAACGGTTAGAGAGAGTCATGGCCGAAAAGAAGAAGCAGGTAGAGGCGTTTAGCTCTCTTCTGACAACAAAGACGACGATAGATCCACTTCAAGCCATCCGAATCAAAAAGATCGTGAAGTTTCATGAGAATATTGCGGGAGTGGATGTGCCTCGATTTGAGAGTTTAGAGTTTGAAGATTTAGAGTATAGTCTCTTCGAAACGCCTCCATGGGTGGATGCCGCCATCGTGGAGTTAAGAGCCTTAGCTTCCATGCGCGAACATATTGTGGTTGTGCGAGAACAAAAAGCAGCTCTGGAAAGAGAGCTACGGGAAGTCTCCATTCGAGTGAACCTTTTTGAAAAGATTTTGATTCCACGGGCTGTTGAGAATATCCGCACGATTAAAGTGTTTTTGGGAGATCAGCAACTTGCGGCTGTCTGTCGTGCAAAAGTGGCTAAAACGAAAATTGAAGATCGGAAGCTGGCAGCTCAGATAAAATCTCTAGGCCTAGAGGGATCGGCTTATGCGTGAAGATGTAAAAAAAATTTTATTTCTGGGCTCTTCTGAAGATCAGACCCTATTTTTAAAAAGGGCTCAAGAAGTCGGTTTGGTCCATTTTATCGATCCTGTTTCCGCCCAAAAAAAAGCGCTTCCCCCAGAGGTGGAACAGATCAGCCATGCGATCAGAATCCTTAGAGGATTGCCTCCCACGGAACAAGAAGAAAACTTTCACCATTTGAATGGTGAGAAGATCGTTCATGCCATCCTTGATTTAAACAGAAAAAGCGAAGAGGCTTCAGAGAACATTCGTGTATTGAATCTTGAGATCGCACGCATTGCTGTCTTTGGAAATTTCTCTTTGAGTGATATCGCTTATATTGAGAAAGAGACGCAACGCAACATTCAATTTTTTGCATCGCGTGAGGGTCTGTATCATGAATCTGACTTACCGGATGAGATGATACATATCACCAATAACCACGGTCTTGACTACTTCATGGCCATCAACGAGCGACCTGTTGCCTATAGCAAGATGATGGAAATCAAAATTGAGAGATCTCTCAGTGATTTTAAACATTCCTTAAAGAAGTCTCATGAAGAGCACTCTGAACTTGACCATGAACTAAAAAAATTTGCGAAGTACAATCGATTTCTTCATTATTGCTTGATTGAAGCTTTGAATCAATACCACCTTGAAGATGTACAGACATATGTACAAGAGGCAATGGAGGGGGCTTTATTTGCTGTTGAAGGTTGGGTTCCTGCAAATAAAAAAGAGAAGCTCGCCGAGCTCACAGACCACATGAATGTGTATGCAGAAGAAATTGAGATAGAACCGACCGACATTGTTCCGACTTATCTCGAAAACTATGGGATGGAACGTATTGGAGAGGATTTGGTTCATATTTATGACACACCCTCTGCGACGGATAAAGATCCTTCTCCATGGGTGTTATTCTGTTTTACTCTTTTCTTTGCTTTCATTATGGCCGACGCTGGATATGGTCTTGTTTACCTTGGATTGGCATTATTTTTACGGTATAAATACCCTGATTTAAAAGGACTTTCCAAACGTATTTTAGGTCTATTTACTGTTTTAAGTATCGGATGTATCATATGGGGGATATTGACAACTTCATTTTTTGGAATGGAGATCAATCCCAATAACCCGATAAGGAAGCTTTCATTGATCGATTGGCTTGCTGAGAAAAAGGTTAGTTACAGTGTTACACACAAGGACGAGTCTTATCAAGGATGGGTTACAAAATATCCAGATTTAGCCACTGCGACAAATGCCAAAACATTCTTAAATTACAATGATCCTGCGGCCCATGAGCATAGAGTCATTCATAGCAGAATTACCGACAACATTATGTTTGAGATGGCTTTATTCATTGGATGTCTTCACCTCATTATCTCCATGATTCGTTATGGAAGGCGTACTATTCCGAATATAGGATGGGCGATCTTTTTATTGGGCGCCTATCTTTATTTTGCCAATTATTTAAAGATTCCAAGCATCATGAATTATGTGGGAGGAATCGATTTAGCAGTAGGCGGAACCATTGGTGCGCAACTGATGATTGCCGGGATTGCTTTTGCGTGGATCTCAGCGATTTTTGTTTACGGTTGGAAAGGGATCTTCGAAGTTTTTACCGTCATCCAAGTCTTTGCCGACACGCTCTCTTATTTACGTTTATATGCTTTGGGACTTGCTGGGGCTATCGTCGCCCACACGGTCAATGAAATATCAAGCGGGCTTCCCTTTATCATTGGAGCAATACTGGTGCTGGTCTCTCACTTCATCAACATCGTCTTAAGCACGATGAGCGGGGTGATCCACGGTTTGCGACTTAACTTCCTGGAATGGTATCACTATTCTTTTGAGGGAGGAGGAAAGCTGTTTAATCCGCTTAAACGACTTAAAATGGAATAAACTCAGGAGAAGAATTATGGATTTCAATATGGTTGGGCCAGCCATTGCGCTGGGCTTAAGTTGTATGGGGTGTTGCGTCGGCTGCTGGATTGCTGGAGCTGCCTCTCATGCAGCTATGGCAAGAACAGAGGAAGGTCACGGTAAATTTATTGGGATGGCTGCTGCACCGTCATCTCAGGTGATTTATGGTTTTCTTTTGATGCTGCAGATGAGTAAAGCGATTAATGCTGGAACATTGTCACCCATCTCTGGAATCGCTATTGGCTTATTTTGTGGGATGGCTTTTGTGTTCTCTTCTATTTTTCAGGGGCGTGTGTGTGCTACTGGGATTCAAGCCTCTGTGAAGCAGCCAGCCGTTTATGGAAAATGCTTTGCTGCTATCGGTATTATTGAATCCTTTGCCCTTTTTGCTTTCGTTTTTGCTCTACTAATTATGTAATCAGGAACGATTGAATGGTCACTCGCATTGAGAGAGATTCGATTGGAGAGATCGCTGTTCCACGTGACTGTTATTATGGCGCGCAGACACAGCGATCCTTGGAAAATTTCCCTATAGGGATTGAAAAAATGCCTATAGAAGTGATTCAAGCTCTAGCCATCATTAAGAAGGCAGCTGCATGCGTCAATTGCGAGTTGGGTATTCTATCTGAAGAGAAGTGTCGGGTGATTGTTCAGGTGAGTGATGAAATCATTGAAGGGAAATGGAATACACATTTTCCACTTTCAGTTTGGCAGACGGGTTCTGGGACGCAGACCAATATGAATGTCAATGAAGTCATCAGCAATCGATCCAATGAGCTTCTTGGAGGCGGATTGGGGAGTCAACATCCTATTCATCCCAATGATCATGTGAATTTATCACAATCCTCTAATGATGTGTTTCCTACAGCCATGCACATTGCAGTGAAGCTGGATTTATCGCAAAGGTTGTTGCCAAGCTTAAAACATATTTTGTCGGTTCTCCAATCGAAGTCTGAAGAATTTAGCTCGATTATCAAGATTGGTCGCACCCATCTGATGGATGCCACCCCTCTTACTTTGGGTCAGGAATTTTCAGGCTATACCTCTCAAATTCAGCATGGTATTGAGGGGATAGAGAATTGTTTCCCTCATCTTGCTGAGCTGGCTATCGGAGGAACTGCTGTGGGGACAGGGATAAATTGCCCTCCAAAGTATGCTGAGAAGATGGCTGTAGTGATTAGTCAATTCACGGGATATCACTTTGTATCTGCTTCCAACAAGTTCGAAGCCTTAGCAAGCAATGACACACTTGTGGAAGTGAGTGGCTCTTTGAAAAGGGTTGCTGTCTCTTTATTTAAAATCGCAAACGACATCCGTTGGCTAGCTTCTGGACCACGTTGCGGGATTGGAGAACTTATCCTCCCTGCAAATGAACCGGGCTCTTCAATCATGCCAGGAAAGGTGAACCCAACCCAATGCGAAGCCTTGATGATGACATCCATTCAGGTGATTGGGAATGATGAAGTCATCTCCATTGCAGGCACTCAAGGCAACCTAGAGTTAAATGTCTATCGCCCCTTGATTATTTATAATTTGATTCAATCTATTCGGCTTATAAGCGATGCTGTGACTTCATTCACCGATCGGTGTCTTGTAGGAATTAAAGCTAATGAACAGCGCATTGCTGAGCATTTGAATCGGTCTCTGATGTTAGCCACTGCACTGAATCGAGCTATCGGCTATGATAAGGCTACTCAAATCGTCAAAAAGGCTTTTAAAGAAAATTCAACCCTTAAGGAAGCTACTCTCGCTTTGGGCTTTCTCTCCGAAAAGGAATTTGACCGGATTGTTGATCCTAAGCTCATGATCTCCCCATTATAATAGACACCTTTAATCCGACTCTTGTGATGGGAAACTCTTGATTTTTACTGGCGAAATCCAGTACGTGAATCGGTAGCAAAACTGCTTGGCTAGCGTTCTATCACTCTCCTCTGTTATGAGTAGATGTGTATAGATAATAAGTAGCGGTACGGATATGTCACGACAACCAATTCTTCAGCTATAGGTAAGCATATGGATGTTCGCAATCAGGAAAATTATTGGGAAACTTTCAAAGATTGGATTCCCAAACCAAAAGGGTGTACTACTGCTTTGCTTCGATTTAATCCCCTCGGGTGGTTAGTTCGAAATGTGGAGGAGAGTGAATTTAAGTTTCAATTAAATAAACCTCTAGGGGTAAAACGTTTGCATTTTTTTAAGTCTATCGAAAACAGGGTTTTTGAATTGCTTGAGAATAGAGATCAGGGGATTGGTTATTATGAAGGTAAGACAGGCGAAATTAAATATTTCTTCATGCGGAAGAAAAATACAATTACACAAAAGAAAAAAATTGAAAGCATCCCCCTCCATTACACACTATCATCAATTATTGAGAAAATATTGATTGGAAAAGTTAGAGTAATTAGTTGTGGCTCTTATAATTTTATTATTCGACTGAAAACCTATCATACAGATAAGGATTATTCACATATCTTAAAAATAAGTAAGATTTCTAATAAGACATTAACTTTAATTATCGATGAAGTCCCTATTGCTATAAAAGCGAAGATGACTTTATCTCGGGTTAATTTGTGTATTAGAGAGATGGGAACTAATCCCTTTTCAGTCACCAATAGCCAGCCAGCCATTGTTGAGTTATTAAAAAAAGACAATGGGATGCTCCCGTATTGTTTTTGCGATAGTATGTACTCTCCAATTACTGAACAGAGGGGGATTCAAATTCAGCCTTATTGTGGAAAAGATGTCTTCGAATGGTTAAATTCCTCTATTGGTATCCATTTTATTAATCAATATCAAGATGACTTCATTATCACTCTTCTAGACGCAAATATTTACCTCGATCGCATTCATTACATCCACACAGACTTTAAAATTGAGAATGTTGGGTTTTTTGATTCTGCTTTCAAAATTCTAGATTTTGGAGAGGGCGTCTTTTTGGATGAAAATGGAAAAAAACGCCAAATATCGCCTGAGGGAAAATCGGATTTAAGAACTCCGGGTACATTATCCAAAATTGATTTTTTGAGCGAGCCGTCACAAAAGACGAGATCAATTCCCTGTATTGTGATGTCCCTAGTTAATTATTTGGAATGTAAACATAAAGAGTTGATATCTGTTAAGATCAGTTATTTTCTCGATGTTAAACAGACACAAGAAAAAATTGAAGCTTTCATTTCTAATAAAAGATTCCCAGAAAAAGATAGGGAGCTCTTAGCCTATTCCCTTCAAATCCTTCTTCAAGAGGCGAAAAATCGTCCTGACCCTATACAGCTTAAAGAAGGTTATATGCACATTTTGAACAAATTTCGTAAGGCCTAAGCCTTTAAGGGGCAAAAGGTCTCTGGAACACGATATTGAGGTATAATTTGGAGTGCGGGTGACTCGTCACCGCTTTCCCATGGTGCGACTTGTCGTACATTCAAGGTCAGCCGCCTTCCTTTGACTCATCTCTTAAGTTGACACCATTGTCTAATTTGTTCTTGTACATATTATACTATTCTTGATTTTAATCGGTTTTTATAGTATATATATTGAATTAATTATTTTTACTTATTAGAAAAAATTGCAAATTTATGAACAACCTAGGTTATGTATATCTTAAATCGGAAGATTGGATTAACTTTTTTCAAGAAATTGAACATTGGCAAGAAAAGGATTCGCGGAAGCAGATAGTAATTAGCAAAAATAATACTTATGCTTTTATATCCTCTTCTGAGGCTACAAAGGAGACAAAAAAATTAACTCTAAATGAAATTATATACATTACTAGTCATGTTTTTACAGAGAAGCAAACCCTAACAAGGGATTGTGCGGAGGCTCGAAAAACTCTTATAAATGGCTTAACTAAGATCATTGAAATTAGAGAAAAAAAATATCATCAACTTAATCTAATTTGCAGACTATTTGCTCGTTTATTTGGTTTTCAAAGTCAACAAGATGGATTATTAAAAACCACCGAAGATTTTAAAGGCCGATTAGAAAACCAATTGAATTGGATAAAAAAAGAAAAACAGAGAACTGCTGAAGAAGAAATTAAACAAGAGGAAAAAAGGAAAAAATTAGCGGAAAAAGCAGAATACGAGAGGATTTGTCGTTTAGAAACCCTCAATCAATTTGAAAAAGAATTCATTCAAGAGGATTTCGACATTCAAACATTTGATCTCACCCAATTTAACATCTTTCTTGGTCAAGAATTGGAAACCTGCCTGGATCGAATTGCAGAAAAAAAATTAATCTTCACTGAAGAAAAAATGACAACTTTCTTTATTCTGTACGAAAAGACCGCAGAGCGATATCTAGCCAAGAATCAATTTAAAAAGGCTGTTAGCATCAGATTAAAAGCCTGCAATACTCTTTCGCCCTGCTCCAAATTTTCTTCATTTGCAGACACCCTGCAAAAAACCAATGATTTTTTTGATGTCTTTATTAATGCTTTAGGAGCTGGAACTTTAAAACATCACGTTTTACGAGGCAGGGTTTTTGCTGTTAAAGATCACTCAATCTTCCGTCTAGAAGGAAGATTAACTCACTTTGCAAGAAGCAGGTTGGACGGTTTGATAGCTTTCCTAAGCACGCAATCTGACTCTCTAGAGATTAGTCCTTTTAAAAAAATAAAGGTAAAGAAGATATGGGACTTCTCTCCCCCAAAAGACAATAATCCGGCAAATTTCAGGAGCATTATTACAGAAAGCGAATTCACTCACATTAATTTTGAAGGAATAGGAGATTTGTTAGTTGGTGAAAAAAATCACTATTGTCAGCATACTCGTTTTATCATACAGTCAAATCCACTTATTTCTACCAATAAAGCCCCAGAGCTTTTTTATTCAATGCTTGCCTTTATGGGATTAGGAGAGATTGCTCATGCAGAAAGATCTGTAGATATCGATCGAATAAAAATTTTTCAGCTTTTTAGGGCCTATTTTCCTAAAGAAATCTATCCTTTTGAAAGAGCTCAGGATCCCTTTGAAATACCCTTGAATGATCTGAAAACTAGAATGATTCAATCTGTTTCCAACTATGAGCGTTCAAAAGCCAATAAGATCTTTCATTCCTTGGACTCTCTTGTTCCTCAAGAGGTGTATAAAAATTTTAATATCTGGTCGGTAAAAGACTTTTCTCATCAAATGAAGGCGGAAGGAGCAAACTATCTCATAACTGGCGTGGGTTGTATTGGATTTAATCCCTGGGCTAAAAATGATGATGATGTGCAAGTCAAAATGCAATTTGAAACAGCAACAAATCACATTGCAAAAATTTTAAAGGTTGGGATATTCTCTACACTAGATCGCCGAATTCTTGGGATAGCTCATGAGGGGATTTCTTCACATCAAGATGTAGAATGCGGTGGAGGAGATTCTGTGTTTTGTCGCTTGCTTATTTCTCCTTGGGCTAAAAAGGTTTCAATTAAAAAAATTTTTTTTTCAGGCCACATTCAAATTATATTCGACCTCTCTCTGTTAGACCGAGTGGGATATGGTTTTATATATGATCACTATGGAACGAAAACAGCCAGTCCTCAAAACAATTTCTCTTTCCCCTACAAGGAACGTCAGAATTTAATCAACCTGACAAAAGAGCTATCTTCCCCTTCATCAGCACAATGGTATAATGAAGTTTGCATTAAACATCGCATCTCGCCTGAATATATTTTAGGGCTTCAAGTTCCAACCGAAGAAAAAAAACAGATACTATTGGAAACTTTACGAAAAAAAGACCTCATTCAGGTGATAGATGGAAAAGAATGTTGGGAAGGAAACCCCATAGAAACATTTATTCGCGTAGGCGACACCTTCAAAGATCACTTGTAAAAAGCAGGTGTAGATTAATCCATTCATATACTTAGACCGCAGGTCTTTGGATTGCCGGAGCTTTAGCTCTGCTAATTTCCAGTGAAATTTTTATTTTAAAACCACCATATTAAAACCAACAAAATTATCAGATAATTACACTAGTTTGTATAATAATATAAGTAACGAGATACACAACTAAGTAATTTTTTTATGAGCGAACCAAAAATTGGAACTAATCCTACTACTGTATTTGGTCCAATCCCGGATTTTACGGGAAAAGAGACCTCGAATGCCAATGAAACTGATCCTGTACAAAATCTAAAGACCCAGAAAAAAGAGGCCATTGAAAAGCTAGAACAAAACAAAGAATTCCTTATTGCAGCCAATTCAATAGTTGACAGTTACAGTCCTCCCGTTCATCACAGGATGAAAACATTGGAGAGAGCTTTGGTTTTAACAAATCTAGGCTTCTCAGCAGAAAATACTACTCATGAAGGATGGAGGATTGCTGAGTATGCAAAAATCTTGGATGAAACAATTCTTGATACGATTGATGAGGGAAAAAATATTTTTTTCAAAGAGCCTTTTCCAGAGGAGATCCGCTCAATTATTTCTGCATTAAAAATTGCTGATATCAGTCCTACTGAAAATAAACAGGCCATTTGGAATTTAAAAGAAGGGGAGAGTTATGTCATTAAAGGAGGGCATACCAACCATGCAATGATTTATCGATTTAAAAGAGAAAAAGACAGTACATACTCCATTCACATTTATAACGCTCAAAGAGGATCCGATGAAGAACAAGGTGGAGAGGTCCTGGAAGGATTTAAATCACGGGCGCATCCCTATTTTTGCTATAAAGGAGTGACCCACCAAGATCTGTTTTTTAATGAAGGAATTAACGATCCTTCAAGCTTTCTTACGAATCTCCATAGTCTTAAAAAAAACACAAAAGAAACAACCTACGAAGATGTGACGACCTGTTTTCAAAATATTACGCATCGACAAGTGAAGGATACAGGTCAACTACCACGCCTCTTTATTTCCACCCAGCAATCTGGGAACTGTGCAGTTAAATCTGTAAACTGTCTGTTATTAGATCTTTTGGAAGAAGCTTTTCCTAATGAAGGAATGAAATATTTTAAACTCTTTTCTTTTGATAATCGGTTGATTCAGATTTTAAATCTCTATAAGGAGTATGAAAGAAACAAAAATAATCTGAGCAATGATCAAAAGCTAAGATTAGTATTTGAGATGAAGGAATCTCTTCAGGGATTTCTACAGAATCTATACCGCAATTATAAGACAACAGAATGGGTGGATTTTAAAACGTTTAGAGTTGCTTGTTCGACTTGCTTTGATTTGATGGAAAGAGTTAATGGTCTGAACGAAGACTGTATTAAAGAGTCAAAAAAAATTGAGATCACATTAAAAAAAGCGAAGGGTATTGAAAGAAACCTCTTAAAACCGGCATACCTGGGGGATAAAGAGATTACCCAGGCCTCGTCATCTTCAAAAATAGCCACTCCCCCTCCTTCTTGGGGAACACTTGAACAAACTATAGACCTTCTTTTTGATATAGAGGTCTTTGATAATCCCTTAGAACAACTTCTCTCGATAGAAACATCTTTTAGGGAAATGAGTTCTCTAAAAGCAATGCCCTCAAATATCACGCTAGAGCAAGCACTCCGCTTACAAACAAAATTAATCGATCTGCAAAAAAAATATCATGACTCACTAGATGCGAAATATTCTTCAGGGGGAATGGCAAGTCTGAGCGAGCAAAATACCGTAATGGAGTTTGTTGCCTTCTCTTATTTATTAGCTACCAAAGCAGATAAATATGAAATAGTGGGTTCATTTTCTGTTTATTCCGATCACTTTATGAATTTGATTAACAAAAATCCCTTGAATTCAACTGCAGACCAGAAAATCTTTGAACAAAGAAAAAGTTTAGAGAACTTTTTTAAGACAGATAAAAAGCAAATCTGCTCTTTCGATCCTAAGGTTTCCTGGAAAGAAAGTTTTGACCTATCGATGTATGAACAGTATGCAACTCAATCCAAACAAGTGAACCAGTATTTTGATGATAAACTTAAAAGTGGCTCCATCAATGGAATGCGGTTAACAGACATTCACCAGAAAGATTCAAAAAATGGGAAGAAAGCGCTTTATCGGCTTCATTTTTATCATTTAGATGAGTCTATAGAGGAGTTAAGGCCATTAAATTTATTAAAAAAAAGCGTATTTTATTCTTTGGAGATATTTTCAAAAAAAGCCAATCAAAAAAATAATGAAATCACGGAAAAATTAAGTTTGAATTTTAATTCTAATACAGAAGTAGCTGTAGACGATGTTTTAACAAATAGTCAAGCAGTTATATTCCAGAATAGAGGCAACACCTATATCGATAGGGATACTTACGAATCTAAGAATCCAAAAATAAACAAATTTAATGCAATCCAGAAACAAATTTCTAAAAATAGTGAAAATGCTGTTATTTGCTCCAAAGGTGTGCCAAATAGTGAAAAAAATATAAGTTTAGCTCTCGCTCACCCTGAACTACAGGTAGAGATATTGTTAAGGGAATTCATTGATAATAAAACTCCATTTAGCGATCCCGACAGCCGTGAATTTTTTAACATGGCATTTTTTAAAACAGTGGAGACGCCTAATGGATTAATTTCTCCTATTCAGGACTACTTAAAAAATCCTGCTTCTTTAAAAAAGTTAGAGGAAATTTTTAAAGGACACTTAGAGGTTTTTAATGAAGATAATGACAAGGCAAAGCGCCTAAAGAACATTTTATTTACTGTTAATTTATATGGAAAAATACTTTCATATGCAAATCAAAATCAACATCCAGATCCGAATTTTATTCGTTCAATAAATATGTTGTTAGGTGATGAACTAAAAAAAGATTATCCAGAAAATTTAAAAAAAGAAATCCATCTATCAAAATGTGGATTATTTTTAAATCAGATCAATTTTAATCAAGTGGATCCAGAACTTGCAGGATCAGCTTTTGCTTCCTATTACTACCTCAAACAACTTATTCCCCAAAATAAAGAGTTAGAAGATGTGAGTTATTTGGAAGATTGTCATGGGAGATTCAATGACTTAAAAATAGAGGTTTTGAGAAGCTCAAATTTAGATCATTCAAAATTAGGAAATCATATCATTTCCCTATTTATTCCTAATATTCATGAAGTTCAATGGGAAAGAAGAGAAGAGCGTCTTATAGGTACTGGAGGGGGACATACATTCGAAATTGACCTTAAGTCCATCCGTATCGTTATTGATGGGTGCGAGATCATCCAAGACGTCATAAAAATCGATAGAGATTCTGATGATTATAGAAGATTATTAGGGAACAGAAAAAATACTCAAACAACACAGACAGAAGATAAACATTCCGTCAATTTCTATTTTGAGGATTCTGTGTGGGGCAGCCTGCGTATTATTCAAGACAAAAATGATTCTAAAAGCCAACTATTTGAACGCAAAATCAATAATAAGTGGTACCAGTATTTGCCTAAATCTCAAAGCCTCCTAGACGGGTTGTCGATCAATGAGGCATTGCTCAATGGGAATGCAATTTGGTTTGGGGTGAATGATTTAAAAGAGTGCTTCATAGCCGATTTAAGGACAGGCAACGAGATCGCGCGTTTTCATGGTCAACATCTCATCAATTCCTCAGGATATCGGTTTAAACAAGTCAAGTCTTTAAGTTTTTCAAACTTCGACGATGTCAATCAAATGAATTATTGGAAATCGAACACTGACTCAAAGATAGAGTTTCCTCGATTTATAAATGAAAAAGGCGAAGTGTTGAATTTCTCTAAGGAGGAGAAGAGTATAAGATGGACCTTCGATAACAATCCCCATTTTTTCCTCGTTGATCGCCAAATACCTGGGTTTAAAGTGGATCGTGGTCTAGTTTTGCAAAATGATCGTGGTGAATTAAAAATACTTGTCCCTCAGGCAGAGGTATTAGCTAAGGGGTATACCCCTATTGCAAATGTAAAAGTGCCTGACGGATTTGATAATCAAAAAGCGAGCTTGGAGTATTTCGAATATGATTGTATACCTAATCCAGAGCTAGATAGTGGGTTTTCTCTTAAGGGGAAAACAGATGAATCTAAAATCTTTCTTGCCCATCTTTATTTAGCACAAAAGGATTATATTTCTGCTAAAAATACGCTTAAAACAATTTCTAAATCGGGGGGGTTGAGTGAAAAGGCTAATCAACTCATTGAGACGCTTCTTGAATCAAGTGATAAACTTCATGATTTATCGCCTAATGCCTGTGGTGTGCGCTTATATGCGTATTATCTTTTTTGTAAGAAAAACAGAAGTTTTGATGAATGGTCGCACGGGTTACCTGAATATGAAAAGTATATTCGAGGATCGAATAAACTATCAGACGCATTGATTTTAGATAGAGATGAAGAACTATTTATTATTGACCAGATTAAAATTTCCAAAATTGTTATAGATCGCAAAGAAAAAATACTTACTGAAACTCCAAGTCCAACGCGGTATGAACTCATAAAAGAAAAAGGCAGGGAAAGGGAAACAGGGATTATTGATAAGGCTTTATCCAAAATTTTCGCAGATTTTTTTACTGGTTCCCTGAAAGCCAGTTTAAATAATGTCATGGATTCCAAAGGATATCCCGGTTCAAAACTTGTTAAAGAATGGTACGAAACATTAAGGAAAGCATCTTCAATTTATTCTCCAGAGGTTTTGAATATTTTCTACCAACTCAATACCGCCCATATCAAATTTAAAGAGGTTGCGGACAATCAAATTCAATTTCTATATCATTGTCTATCTGAAAAAAATAAAGGAAATCTATTGCCTGAGTTACCCTCTCCTTCGAATCCAAATATTCAAAGTTTTAATTTTCTTGTCAGTAAAAACCATAATACACCCGATTTACAACAAACCACTTCAAAAAATCGAAAGAGCGATAACTATCTCTTGCCCATACATATTTCCATGAATGCTCCTTCTCGCTTAACCCCTCATATGGCAGATACTTCCATTCGACTAGACCAGGATCAGTTTTTTTATAATTTAAAGGAAAAATACCTCATTAATGGAGAAAAGGATGACTTGCCTGAAAGCAGCCCTTCGGATGACTCACTTCTTGGTCGGCATTATGAAGAAGTTCAAGAAGATAAGCGTATTGCAAGCCATGAAAATAAATCAGTATTTCAGAGTAAGGCGGATTATAATCAACTCAAAAATGAGCTAGAAAACGAATTAAAAGCAGGTCAACAAAAAGAAAAGGAGCTTAAAGGTCTCATCCAGAGGATGGCTTTCCAATCTAGTATGGATCCGAAACAACTCTTTGAACACAACGCACAAACTCTTGGGAGAGCCAAAAAAGCAATAGAATTTAATCTGATTTTAAAAATCGCCTGCCATGAAAATGCCATTAATGAATTTCAGAAAATGAATCCAGCCATTTCAGAGGAGGAGGCGAGAAATCTACAAATTCTTTGTGTGAGTTATATGACTGAAGTCACTCACATACAGCATATCAAACGGGTTTTAGAACCATTAGTGAAAAAAAGCAAGGCTCCTGCTGACTATAAGAAAGTTGCAGAAACTTTAGGCGAGCTTAGGAGCTATTCACCAAGACATAAACCTTTTGCACTCTATTTTGAATATCTTTCTGGCATGCGAGTGCGAACCAAACAGGCAGATATCGTCGATCTCATCTATGACGTCCTTCTTTCTATTAACGATGTTGATAAAATAGGAAAGATATTTCAGTTAATCATGGGAGGCGGGAAAACAAGCACTATTATTTCCATGATTTTGGAATTGATTTCCGACGAAGGGTTTATCCCCATCATTTTGAGCCATCCTTCACAAATTACTTCCTTAAAGAGTAACTTAGCAGGTTTTCAATCTAAACGTTTTAATAAAGATGTTTATGAAATCGCTTTCTCAATGAAAGAACTTGGGGAAGAAAAAAACTTGGATAGCATCATTCAAATTTTAAAAGATTCAAAAAAAAATCGCTGTCCCATCATTATGAGTACATCTCTGCCGCAGTTTATTGAACTTCAGTTCATTACTTTGATATCTGCACCTCGATCTAGTACTGGGATGATTGAGAAGCTACAAACAATATTAAAAATCTTCAAAAACGAATCTGTGAGTATTTACGATGAGTGTCATTTAAATCTCTCTATATTGATGGATGTCATCGTGCCAAGTGGAACTAAGAAATGTCTTCAACCTAATCGCATTGACCTCGTCAAGGAGATCTATGTTAAATTATTAAACTCTAACCTTGCTCCTTTAATATTAAAATCCAAAGATGCTCCTGCAGAAGATTTATCGAAAGAGAGTTTGGGCGAAATAAGCGCATTTTTAGCTGAAGAGTTTTCAAAGTCAACAGTGCTAAATATCCCCGAAAATGAAAAAGAAGCCTTTAAACGTTATGTCAATGGGAGTATTTCTGTTGAAGATCAAGAATTAGCAGATGACTATTCTAGTGATCTTTCACGATGTTCTAATGAAAGCAAAGAGAACATAGAGTTTCTTCGTTCTCTGGCCTCCTTGGTTGCATCTCCGAATCTAGAAGCTCAGGAAATGGCCCATCTAATCGCCTTATCTAGCATGCTAAGGCAGATTTTGCAGACATCTTTAGGGCGTACATATAACCGTAATTATGGAAGAGATCTAGAAAGTGATGACGGGCGGGTGATCCCTTATCTCGCGGTCGATACACCAGCTTCAACCGAATTTGGGAATCCTTATTTAGCTTTAGCCTACCATTTTCAATCTGCTATCAATCAAGAAATCAGCAAAGGAGAAATTAAATTCTTAGCAAGTAAGATGCTTGAGTCGGCGCAGTATTTTAGTCAAAAAAGCAAGACCCCAGTATCCTCTCAGCTAGAAGCTCAGGATTTTGAAGATTTAACTGGGATATCCCTCTTAGAAATTGATGATGAAGCAAAACTTGAAAAGGCATTTCACTATATCAATGACCCAAAACATATTGAGCGTCGTCTTAATTTTGAAGCTGAAGTCGCTCCTTTCCATGTGACCTACAATACCGAAAATATAAGTAGTACTGCCATCAATAATGTAAGTCAATTTAATAAATCGTTTGCCTGCTCTGGAACTATTGGAGAGCCAGAAGTCTATCACCGTCGGTTTCAAAACCCTCGACTAGATAAAGCAGCCCAAGGGGCAATTTTAAACCAACTTGATTTAAGAGAGAAGAAGCTAGGCTCAATTATTCATGAAACCGATTCTAAATCACTTCAATCATTTTTAGAAGTCATAAGTAACCATCCAAATAAAAAAAACTTACGTGCTGTAGTTGATGCAGGGGGATTTTCTACCGACAGTAATAGTGCTCAGCAGGCTAAAGAATTTTTGACTTTTTTTAATAATGAAAAAGATAATGGAGGACCTCCCATTAAGGGTATTGTGTACGTTCATAAATTTTCTAAAGAAGAAGCGAAGGTTCGTGGAGTCAATGAATGTTTTGCAATCCTCTTCGATCCAATGGAAGAACCTAGTTATTTATTAAACCCCCAACTGGATCTCAAAAATGCAATTAAAAGCAAGGCGGGTGAAAGAGATGTTAATCCACATGACTTTCTCTATTTATTCGATGAATTACGGGCTACAGGAACAGATGTGGAAACAATGAGTCAAGCCCTTTTTCTCATCACTGTGGATCCTAAGATGTCTATGCAAACAGGTCTACAGTCAACGTTGCGTGCACGTGAGTTTTTTGACCAACAGCAAGTGGAATATGTCGTAACCTCCAGAGGTCGAAATCAAATGCATAATAATGCAAAAACCATGGAAGATTTAGAACGCACGTGGAGCGATAACGAAGCAATTTTAATTCGAGAGCAGTTAGATCGAGCTCGTATCAATCAGGTTGATGATGTGGTTCGTTGCTATATCATGGAATATCTTATAAACCTTCCCATTGAGCAGATCAAAGAAGAAGGAAATCGGTATCGCGAATTTCTTCTACAAGAATTTGAGGATCGACCTTATTTTCAATATGGCCGCATCCCAAAAAATAAGCCCTCTTCGGAAGTTCTCTCTGAATATATTGATAACATGTTAAGGACTATTCAATCTACAGACCCCGATTTTAAATTCCTCCCACAAATTATTAAGGAACTGGATCAGTTAAAAGAGAGATTCAAAAAGATACCTGAAGATGAAAAAATGGTACAAGGATCGAGCCAGAATTTAAATGCTACGGTCCAAACAACGGCACAAAAAAATCAAACGATCCAATTACAGTCAGAAGTGAAAAAGAATGTAGATGTGAATAAAGAACTTCTTTCTCAGATAGATAAGCAAAAACAGGATTTCAGCACAGCAACGGCAAAAAATCAAAATGAATTTAAGATAAATCTTGATGACCCCATTCCTCAACAAGTTATGCAAATATCTGCTTCATTGCAAGATGTGTTTAGAGCGGATGAATCGTTTAGAAATTTTGTTCTTTGTTTTAGTCCCAAACTTCGCTGCTCCAACAATTTTCTTCTGACCTCTTCACATGATTCACTTGTAGGTTTATCCACAAAACAAGTTAATTTTCTTTATATTCATCCAGAGACATTTGAACTTGTAGTCCTATCTTTAGCTGAGGCTATTTGTTTAAAGAACAGCATAAAAAACCCAGAAAAAGAAGGCTGGCTTATCGATATCAAAGGAGAGGGGGTTGGACCTGGAAGCACAACTCGTCCTGTTCCCCTAGAAAGAATTAAAGAGGCACTATGGAGCGCGCAGTTTTTTGACGGGAATCCTGAATTATTTGAGAAGGATTTTGATTTAGCCAATGCTATGATTTCAAAAAACAGAGAGGAAATGAAAAAATACTTCGAATTAAAGTCTCTCCATACACACACACCAAAATTTAGCGAATTTTTTATCAATACCTCCCCTGTATATCAATTTCTAAGCCGAAGAAAAAAAACTGCAGATATCAAATTGGATTCTGTTTGGGATTATAGAGCAAATCAAGTGAATAGATTAACAACACCTGAACAAATCAATGCCTTACCAAAAAGTTTAATTAATTCGATTAAACCCGCTCAGTTAAAGGGTGTAGCGGATAATAGAATTCAAGATTTAGAGAACCCTGAATTAATCAGAGCACTCCCTCAAAATCGCCTCATGATGTTAGGAGTCGGAGGTGTTAAGCATCTCTCTCAGAAACAAATTTCAAGTATCAATGATTTCCAAACAAATTTAAGTATTATAAAGTTTTTTAATCAATCACAAATGAATGAATTAAACTTGGATATGAAGGAGTTACTTAAAAATTATTTAGCAGAAACTCCAATCACCCAATTAGATAATTTGCTATTGAAATGGGTCAATGAGGATCGTATAAATGAGATTCCATACCCAAAATTATGGTCCTTGTTACCGAATCAATGGGGTAGTCTTTCTAGTGACCAGATAAGGAATCTCCCTCCCCCACCAAAAAATTTTGAAGAAAAAGAAGTAAAACCGTTTATTCAGAATTTGAATGCCAACTATGTTCTAAATTTAGACCCAGTTTTTTTAAATTATATTTCCAAAGACCAATTAAATAAAATTGATCCTCATGAAGTGGGTATTCTTGAAAGTCTGAAAGACGATTTATTTAGTAAATTGGATAAAAATCAGATCAATCAGTTTTCGGCACGTCATATTAAGCTCATTAAAAAATTAACCATTGAACAATTAGCACATCTCCCAGACGCCTGTTTAGATTACACGAGCAGCGATCAGATTTTAAAGATTTCCAAAGATCGCTATAATTCGATCACGAAAGAACGATTAGCCAAAATAACTAATATAGATTTGCTTATTCTTCTTTCAGATTTTTCCCAGGAGCAAGAAGAGATTTTGCAGAATTTTTTTGCTTCTATTCCTCCAGAAAAAATTGATGAAACGCTAGAGCGACCTGAGTTATTGAGATTCCTCTCAATTGAACAAATACAAGGCATCAAAAAGCCAAAATTACTTTTAAAATTGAATCCGGAACAATTTGATATTCTAGAGGAAAGTCAAAAGCAAATGATTAAAAAGCATATCAGAGATACCTATAGGACTAACTTAGATGTTGGCTCTATCCCCGATCACTTAATAGATTATCTAACTGAAAATCAGATTTCTCTCATCTCAAATTCCTTCAAGGTGCTGAAACTCTCGGCTGAAAATTTTGTTTATGCCCGAAGGGATCTAATTGGTAGTAATGATGAAGCTCTGACAGAACTTCTTAAAAAACCTGAACACATGAGTAAAATTTCTCCTGATAATGAATTTCTTTTACAAAAATTGCCCATAGAAGGATTAGTTCATCTTAGCGAAGAAGCTTTTAAGAAAGTCAGCGAAATCAGGCTTATTCAATTAATGAATTCAGACAAAAAAATCCCAGCTCACTTATTATTAGGTTTAAATGAAACCCAGGCATGGGTAGCTAAAGAAAAGATCGTTGAACTCCTCTCAAGTGATCCTACAAAAGAAGGCTTTATAGAGTATCTAAAACCATTTCATATCGGGTATTTAAATGAAGAGAATTGGAAAAATGCGACGATTTCTTTGAAAGACTTTCTCTTAAAATTGCCATTAAATCTTAGTTTGGGTCTCACTCGGGATCATATTAAATTAATAGGGGATGAAAAACTGGGAGAAGAGAGAGTGAAGCAGATGCGTTCAGATCAGGTGAAAGAACTGCATCATCCAGATGACATTAAGTGGATTACTGATGAGCAGCTTAAAAACCTTACAGAAGAGGAAATAAATAAATTGTATAAGAGGTTCAGAAGAGATCATGTTTTTGATGCAATCAAAGATATTCCTCTTGGAATCCTGTCCCTGCCTTTTAAATTGATTGCTAATATCTCCATTCTGGCTTGGAAGATAACGAAAATCACTTCTGCCCATTATAAAGAAGATTTACTTGATCAAAGTAAAGAAACATTTTACCATTCACCGGCCCGCTCTCTCTCTACAGTTCATCTACCCACTAATTACGGCAAGTACCGATTACTGCAAATAAAACACCAACAGAAAAAAGAAAAAAAGGAATAGGTCTTTAAAATATCAATTATGCCACGCAAGTTAAGGCGTACGCTATATTTTTATACTTCTATCTTGGAGAAAAAGCGGAAGTATCAAAATGTTCGTACACACCTCTATTTGTATGTAGTTCGAAAATTATTAACCTAGTATAATAGGAATAAATAGATTTTATTTTTTTTCAGGTTTTATGAAAATAGATTATGTTAAAATTGAAAATGATTTAGCCGGCACCTTGTTGCAGTTGCTTATCAATCGGTTAAATGAATTAGCTTCCTTAGCAGATATGATTAAGGGAAATAAAAAATTAACAAAAACTGTTTCCAAAGTTGTCTCTTCTTTTAAAAATGAACTCACACGAATTCAAAAAAAAGATGGAGCTTTGTTTGATTGTCTCGATATCGACCCAGAGTTTCTTTTCCGCATTTCAAGACCTATTGAGGAATTTAGTGAATTGGAATGGAGCCAAATTCTTCAGTTAAAAGATAGAATTGAGGAATTAAAAAAAGAATTACGAGGTAAAGAGGTAACCACACCTGAGGATGATAGAAGAATTGAACATGAAAGAAAACGGCATGTAAATAAACGATTCAATGTAAGAGACAATTGGCTTCCCCTTAAATAATTCCTAGGAATAATTTACTATTTTCATAATACAAGAAAATTATTTGACGAAATTGTAAATTTTTCTCCTAGGTCGGATGAAAAAAAAATAGCCACTTTTTTAAATAGTTTTGAGGCAAAAATTAAAAACCACAACTTGAACGAATCGGAAATCAAAGATTTAATTTTTTCTCTTCAACTTAATTTAAGTGGAAAAGATAGACTTTTTTTCGTAGATCGATATCCTCTAGAGAAATCTCAGGAATTACATGAAATTAGAATGTTAATTATACAAGTCAGTAGTCGTAGGGCTTGGATTAAGGAAAATTTAGTAAATAAACCTAATTTAACTTGATTTGAAATAATAATCCAAATGAAATAAATAACGTTTTTGCTAATTGTATTAAAAATGTTTTTAGGACTACGTTTTTTACCATACCAAATGGATATGTAGAAAAAGTGTCTGAATACTTTAAAAGCAAAAAAGTAAGTTGAAGTTATTGTCAGTTTTTTGTTTATTAAAAAGAGGGACTTAAGAAAATTCTTTTTTAAAAAAAATTAAAATCAAATTGATAATTTGATTTTAATTAAATACAGAAGTGACATCACGGAAATTTACAAACAATGTTTAAAGTCCGACGGAACTCTGAAATCTGGAAGTGAGCTACATATTTCACAAGCTCTGTCCCACTGCACAGACTGGATCCGATTAGTTATTATTATGCATAGCCGCAAAAATGGCCTCTGAACCCTCGCGTCCATATTTTTTAGTAATGTCATTTTGGATTTCGATGCTTGAACGCTTATCATTCATAAAAGAGTGAGTTCCCATGATTTGTCTATATATAGATTTTGGTGTGGGAAATCCCCCATGACGCTGGAAGAGATCTTGGTAAGTGGTTTTACGTACATTGATGGGAAGGATGTTCATTAAACTATAAAGAGGCGTTGGTGGACCAAATAAAAAGTTGGCCATTTCCCATAACACGATTGCAGTGAATGCGAAAGGAGCGCTATCTTTGATTAGCTGTAAAGCTTCGATGTTACTAAAGCTTCTATAGCCATATTGTTTTAAAATGGTATTTGTAAAGCCAACTACTGGCTCTGGGAGGATGCTGTTTTCGGGCAGAGAAACAGTCCTTTCTCCAAAAATGAGATGTTTTCCTATATCTAAAATTCTTAAGGCTACCTCTGAAACACGTAATGAAGCTTGTGATGTTTGTTGTAAAGCAACAAGACGCAGGGATCCACCAAAAAGGAAATTAAATGCACTTAGAGAAATTCTTTGACCTGTTGTGAGGCGATCATCCGTAGCATTTCCTTTTTCCTTTCGCTCTTTTCTTACTTTTTCAGCTTCATCGATTGCATGATTTATCAGGGTTGCCTTTTCTTTTTGAAAGTTAACAGCCATTTCTTTTTTTAGCTCTTCAGCTGAGCTACAGCCATTTGCATAGTCTCCTCTTGCACAGACGCGATTGATCCATTTTGTAATTGTTTTTCGAAGGCCACCTTCCGCTGTAATCACTTCGCCTAAAGTTTGAAAACGGACATTGATGGGTAATAGGCTGAAAATACGATAAAAGGGACTTGGCTTATCAAAAAAATAATTTGCTACTTCCCAAGCTATCAGCGATGTAATTGCAAAAGGGATCGCTTCACTAACCAGTTTAAGGCTTGTTTCATTAGCAAAAGTGCGGTAATTAAAATGGACAAGAACTTTATTTCCAAAATTCACAAATGATTCAGACACATGACCATCATTTTCTAGGGCTAGCGGCCGTGTTCCGAATGTCATGGCTTTAATAAACTCTACATGGCGAAGGGTGACTTCGGAGATGCGTGCTCCAGCGTGTATGGCTTGCTGCAAGGCAATGAGACGTATTGAGCTCCCGAACAAAAACTTGCTAGATTCATAAAAATAATATTGACCTGGGGTCATCTGCACTGTTCTTGAATTTTCCACGCTGTTCCTATGTTAAATGAAAATTATTTTTTAATGATAAATTTCAGAGTTTAGGGCTTGTAATGCCATTTGAACTGTCTGCATCCCTGCAAGAATGCCTTCTTCATATCTGAATATAGGGTGAAATTCGAGTTCATTAAAATCATTAGGCTGAAGGAGATCTTCTGGAGTGAGATTTGGAATTAGTCGGCGACCGCATTGCAAGAGTTGGTTCTGTTGACCCAGAATAAGCTCTTTAAGGCAGGTCTGGATTGATTCCCAGTTGATATGAGATGTTGTCATTGACGTTCTTCCTTTCTCTTTTAGTTCTCTGAATCGAAAAAAAATCCTTAATTAATGCTGCACAAGGTTCTTTCAGTATGTTTTGTTTGATGTTGACAGTGTGGGTGGGGTGGGTGCTTAAAAAAACATCGATCCAGCTTCCATTGGCCCCATGTCTGATGTCTGGTGCGCCCCAAACTAAATTGTCAACACGGCTAAGAAGAATAGCTCCTGCACACATACAACAGGGTTCTATAGTGCAGTATAAAGTTGTATTAGATAAACGCCAATTTTCTAAAACCGTTTCCCCGCTTGTTATACATAATATTTCTGCATGAGCAGTAGCGTCTTGAAGCAACTCCACCTGATTATGTCCCCTAGCAATGACTCTTTTTTCTTTGACAAGAACGGCACCAATGGGTACTTCGTCTGCTTGAAATGCCTTCCAAGCTTCCTTTAATGCCTCTAACATGAAGCGTTCATCTTCATTTTGAGGAATCAACGATTGATAAGGAAAATTCATAACGCATGCAATTATTGTTGAGAATGCAACTTCTTTTGTAAAACACCGATTTGCTTTTTAAGAGATTCGGTATCAGTGTGATATTTTTTTTGAAGTCCGCTCAATTTCTTTTCATATTTGTCTTCCATTCTAGCAAGGTTTAACGCAAATTCCTGCTTGAGAGAATCAATTGATTTGTTTTCTTGATCGACTTTATCTTTAACTTCTTGCTCGTGGCGTGTGCTGTGAGCTTGTTTTTCGAGGAAATCAAAAATTTCTTTTGGAAATACAACCGAATTTAGAACGGAGAAAAGGTAGGTGTTAGCATAGCCGTAATGTTCTTGAGACTTGTGAATCATAGCCTTGGCTTCTTCGTGAGAGAGGAGATCGAGATCAGTGAAGTTAGGGTTGATCAAAGTTAGTTGTTTTTCAAAAAAGTCGTAAAGATCAGTGTTTTTGAGAAGCCAACGGGAAGCAATAAATTCGGCTATTTCTTCGCCCTTTTCCTCTTGAGCGACAGCTTCTTTATAGGCGTCGATGAGATCTTCGTTGGTGATTTTGTTAATGTTTTTTCCTGGAAGAAATTTTTTAACAAAATAAATATCTTTTTTTAGATGATCATTCTTTAAATCTTTTTTTATTTCGTTAATAATGGAAGGAATCCATTCTTTAAGAATGGTAAATTTTTCTTTATATGTAGTGTCTTTATACATAATGGCTTCCTTTATGGTGGCGTGACGATTTTCTTAAAGATAACTTCAAATAGTAGCAAATTTTATTCTTCTATGCAATAATTTATTCAGTCGACTAAAAATGTTTGGGGGTATGGATGCTTCATGAAGACCCAGAAGAACACCCATTTTATGGTGTGGAAATTTTGCCTGATCAAGAGCAGGCTTACATTAGGAAGATTCTTTTAAAATATCGAAACGAGCCCGTCACCGATGAGCTAAAAGCTAAAATTTGGGACGAGTTGCAGATGGAGAAATATGATGGGAGAATTAAAATCCCTTTCAAAGTCGTGATGAAAAAAGATTTTTTCCGCAAATTTCCCGATACAATAGAAGTGATTCTTGACACTAAGGTTTAGATAACTATGATTCTTTCTCCTATTCGTTTGGGAACTCGAGGTTCTGATTTAGCACTAGCTCAAGCCCATCTTGTCAAGAATAAGCTCAACACATTTTTTCCAGATATTCCTATTGAAATCATCCCCATAGAAACGGAAGGCGACAAGGATTTAACGACTCCTCTCTATGAAATGGGTGGGAAGGGGGTTTTTATTCGAGATCTAGAAACAGCTTTATTAAGAGATAAAATTGACCTCGCTGTACATAGCTTGAAAGATGTCACAAGTGAATTACCCAATGAATTAGAGATCCAAACTTTCCTAAAGGCGGAATCTTCAGCAGATTGTCTCATTCTGCGTGATCCCGCTTTAAAAATTGAAAATCTCCATGCTCACTCCGTCTTTGGCACAGGCAGCCTGCGTCGTAAAGCGCTTCTCCATTATTACTACCCTCAATTCAAGACCATCGGAATCAGAGGGAATGTCCTGACCCGAATAAAAAAAATGCATGAACAGAAGTTGGATGGACTGATCGTGTCTGAAGCTGGCATTATCCGTTTGGGGTTAGAGCATTTGATTTCTTTTCGTTTTGATCCCCATATTTTTTTACCTGCCCCTGGACAGGGTGTCATCGTATTAGAAGGTCGAAAAGAGGATAAGGAAATTAAAGCCTGCTGTGACATCATTAATGATAGCACACAGTTTTATAAATCTTCGATGGAGTTGACCTTACTGAAAGAAATAGGGATTGGCTGTCAGGTGCCTCTAGGGATGTATTCAGAGATAGATGGAGATGAAATCGAACTCCGGCTCTTTCTTTCCAATGGTTCATTCTCAAAAGCGCTTATTGATAAGAAAAAAACAAACCTATCTAGTCGCATAAAAATGGCTAAGGAATGGGGTAAGGAATGTTTTCACTGGTTACAAAATGCAGATGCATGAGAGTTTTACCCACCCTCTTAAGGGTACTCGTGTAATCAATTTTAGATCTCCTGAGCAATCTAAAGAGCTATGCAAAGCCGTAATTGCATTAGGTGGAGAACCTGTTTCCTTTCCGCTCATAAAAATTAATCCTTTTAATAAAACATTAGCATGCATCACAAGTGATTATCTTTGTTTCCATCAAAATCTTATTTTCACAAGTGTGAATGCAGTTCGCTTTTTTATTGAAGCGAGTCTAAACAATAGGTGTTTTGAGCAGATATATGAGAAGAAAATCTTTTCTATAGGTGAGCAAACCACTCAGTATTTAGCTCATTATGGACTAAAAGTAGCTCTAACGGCCAAAACTGCTTCTTCGGAAGGCCTTCTGAAGGAAATGGATCGGGACTTGGAAGGACAAAGTTTTTTAATCCCATCGGCTTACCTAGGAAGAGAGCTTTTACCCAATACGCTGAGAAGTCGAGGAGCAGATGTTACCGTATTAAAAATCTATGAAACAGCTTCGCTGTCAGCAGAAAGACTATACCTTCAGCCGAAAGATTGCCTAGTGATGACGAGTCCTTCTATTGTAGAATCTTTTTTTTTAACTATCTCTAAGCCGTTGCCTTTCGTTCATTTTTTTTGCATTGGGGAATTTTCGTGTCAAGCGGTTCAAAGATATTATAAAGGGGAAATCACAATTGCTGAGGAGGCATCTGTAAAATCTATTGTTCAATCAATTCTTAATTTTGTATCTTCTCAATGAAATACGTCAATCTTAAGGATAATAGAGTAAGTAATGACTTTCCCTGCTGTTCGTTTGCAACGCTATCGCCAGACACCTCAAATTAGAAAAATTCTTGCAGAGACATTTTTGGATGTAAGACACCTGATTATGCCTTTATTTATCCGTGAAGGAATCGTAGATAAGAAACCCATTCCACAACTCCCTAATATTTTCCAGCAGTCTATTCAGACTTTGCTTCCTGAAGTAGAGAGATTGGCTAATTTAGGAATTTCGACTTTGCTGCTTTTCGGAATTCCATTGGAAAAATTGCCCTATCCTATTGGCGCCTTTTCAAAAATTGGAATTATTCAACAAGCGATCCGTCTCATTAAGCAAGAGTTTCCAAAAATGATTGTAATCGCAGACTGTTGTTTATGCGAATATAGTGCAGATGGGCATTGTGGCTTATATTCAAACGGGCAATGGATGAATGATCAAACCTTAGAATTATTAAAAAAAATAGCCCTATCTTACGCAGAAGAGGGTGTCGATATCATTGCTCCGTCAGGGATGATGGATGGAATGGTGCGAGCTATTCGCCAGGGTTTAGATGAACAAGGGCATACGATGGTCAGTATTATGTCTTATGCGATTAAGTTTGCATCAAATTTTTATGGTCCTTTCCGCGAAGCCGCTGGATCCGTCGATGTTTTTAAAGGCGATAGAAGACATCATCAAGTAGCTTATACACAAAAGAAGGAATCGATTCGCGAGGCCCTACTTGATATCGAAGAAGGTGCCGACTATCTCATGGTTAAGCCTGGATTGCCTTATCTCGATATTTTAAGCGAACTACGATCAAAGACCCTGCTTCCATTAGCTGCTTATCAGGTATCAGGTGAGTATGCGATGATTAAAGCAGCGGCAGCAGCTGGGATTTTGGATGAGGCTGCAGCCTTTGAAGAGACGTTAATCGCTCTCCGTAGAGCAGGAGCTGATTTTATCATCACTTACTACGCTGACGTCTATTCTCAAAACATTCAATAGACTTCTTTTTAGCAATCAAATGGAATTTCAAAAGAAATCTAATATTATTTTAGGAGACTGACATGAAACATGCTCAATTTTGTACGACTTATGAGTGTCCAAATTCTGCTTCTCTTTTTCAAAAAGCTTCAAGACTTCTTGTTGGTGGAGTTGATAGTCCAGTTCGCGCATTTAAAGCTGTGGGACAAACACCTTTATTCATTAAAAAGGCGTATCAAGCTTATTTATATACAGAAGACGACCAACAGTTGGTTGATTACGTCCTTTCATGGGGGGCTTTATTGTTAGGACATGCCCACCCTCATGTGACTGCTGCCATTTCTCAGACTGCTGCTAAAGGAATCTCTTTTGGGGCTCCTTCAAAGTTGGAAATCGAACTTGCAGAACTCGTACAACACTTTTATCCTTCGTGTGAGAGAATTCGGTTTGTCAATTCCGGAACCGAGTCGACGATGGCAGCACTTAGATTAGCTCGTGCGTGGAAGAAGAGAAATAAAATAATAAAGTTCAAAGGATGTTATCATGGGCATTCCGACTCGTTACTTGTTCAAGCAGGGTCTGGAGCATTGACCTTTAATATGCCTAACAGTGAAGGGGTTCCGAAAGAATTTGTCCAGCATACTTTATTAGCTGATTTTAATGACATTAGAGCAGTAGAGAAACTGTTTATCGATCATCCTGATGATATTGCAGGTATTATTGTTGAACCAATACCTGGAAATATGGGACTTGTTTTACCTCATAAAGATTTTCTTGAACGGTTGAGGTATCTTTGTTCTCTGCATGATTCAGTGTTAATTTTTGATGAGGTCATGAGTGGTTTCAGGGTTGATTTAGGAGGTGCACAGGCACTCTATTGCATTCAACCCGATCTGACTTGCTTAGGTAAAGTTATTGGTGGAGGACTTCCCTGCGGAGCGGTGGGCGGAAGAGCAGAAATTATGAATCAGCTTGCTCCTGTAGGTAAAGTTTATCAAGCAGGGACCCTGAGCGGTAATCCTGTCACTATGGCAGCGGGAATTGCTTCCCTAAACCTACTCAAAAATGACCCGCAACTTTTTGAAATCGCAAAAAATCGAACAACAGATCTCGCAAAGGGGATGAAGGCTATTATTGAAAAAAGAGGGTTTACTTTTCAAATTCAGGCAATAGGAACGATGTTTACTCTCTATTTTACTTCACAACCTATCCATAACCTCAATGACACACAAACCTGTAGAACCGATGTCTTTGCTCTTTTCTTCCATGAAATGTTAAAAAGAGGGATCTATTTTGCTCCTTCTCAATTTGAAGCCAATTTTATGTCAATTCAACATACCGAGCAAGATATTCAAAGGACTCTAGAAGTCTTTCACGATGTGATGAATTTAGAGAGTTTCCTTCATTGGAGATAATACATCACTGAGGCACAGAGATACGTGAGAAATGTTAGTTCAATGATGGGAAAATATGCTACAAAATCAATTTGTTAACTTTGTTGAAGGCCTTCAAAAAGACATTTGCGAGGCCATAGCCTCTTTAAATCAAACAGGGTTTACTCAAAATCTCTGGCAAAGAGAAGGCGGCGGCGGCGGCTGTGCTTGCCATTTTCCTTCTGGTGCCATCTTTGAAAGAGGAGGCGTCAACTTCTCTAAAGTTTATGGGGAAGTTCTTCCCGAAATGAAAAGTAGCATGCAGGTTCCCTTAGACAACGAGCTTTTTACCTTTTTTGCTTCAGGCATTAGCCTTGTCATGCATCCTCATTCCCCGCATATTCCCACAGTGCATATGAATTATCGCTATTTTGAAATTCATTCAAAGGGTAAACTTCTCAATTGGTATTTTGGCGGAGGGGCCGATCTAACCCCCTATTATCTTTATGACGAAGATGTGATCCATTTTCACTCGACTTTAAAAGAGGCGTGTGATTCTCATGATTCCACACTGTATACAGGGTTAAAGAAGGACTGTGATCAGTATTTTTATTTACCTCATCGGGATGAGCATCGTGGTGTAGGAGGGATTTTTTCTTTGAAATATTTCGATAAGGATCCACAACTTATCTTTGACTGGGCCAATCAATGCGGACATGCCTTTTTAAAGTCATATCTCCCGCTAGTCGAAAGGAGACAGACACAAACGTTCACGCAAAAAGAAAAATTATGGCAAAAGCACCGACGAGGACGTTATGTAGAATTTAATTTAATGTATGATGTAGGAACAGCTTTTGGATTGAAATCCAAAGGGAATACGGAGAATATCTTAATGTCCCTGCCTCCCGAGGTGTGTTGGTCCTCACATTTTCACCCTGATGAAGGGAGTCCAGAAGCAAAATTAATGCAAGTCATCCGTCACCCCAAAGAATGGATTGGTTAAGAAGGAACTATGGAACACTCACTTTATATTCGAGCAGCATTAGGTCAGAAAACGGAACGTTTCCCTATTTGGATGATGCGTCAAGCAGGTCGTTATATGCGGGAATATCAAAATATTCGCAAGCATTATCCTTTAGTGGAGATGTTTAAAACACCTGAAATTGTTGCTAAAGTAACTTTACAGCCTATTACTGCTTTTGGAATGGATGCAGCGATATTATTTTCTGATATTCTAGTGATCCCAGATGCCTTAGGGTTAGGCCTAAATTTTATTGAGAATCAGGGTCCCGTTTTTTCTAGACCCATTGAAACGATGGCTCAAATCGATGCTCTTGATTTAAATTGTCTTCATGAACGTTTAGAATATGTGTATACATCCATCCGGCTTACTCAGGCACAATTAAAGCCATTAAACATTCCCTTAATAGGGTTTGCAGGTGGTCCTTTCACTGTAGCATCCTATTGTGTTGGATCTGGAAAGGGACATGACCTCAACACCGTTTTGAAATTCTATTTTTCTCAGCCTCATCTCATGCATCGTTTTCTAGACGTCATTGCAGATGCGACGATTCTTTATTTAAATCGGCAGATTATGGCTGGAGTTGATGCGATTCAGCTTTTTGAATCGTGGATGAGTGTGTTGTCAAGAGAACTTTTTATTGAACTTGCACTTCCCTATTTAAAGAAGGTGATCGAAGGAATTCAACGCCCAAGTCATGTGCCAATTACGCTTTTTGGACTAGCTAACTCTGTATTTTACCCTCTGTTAATGGATCTTGATATTCAGGTTATTGGCTTTGATTCTAAAGCTCATTTACCCGAAATGCGTAAAGCTATACCATATCAGTTTGCGATTCAAGGACATTTGGATCCTTATTTTTTACTTGCTCCCCACTCGATTTTAAAAAGCCAGGTCTCAAAACTTTTGGATTCAATGCAGGGTTCTTCTGGGTATATATTTAATCTTGGACATGGTGTGATGCCAGAAGTCCCCGAAGAAAATGTGCTTCGTGTTGTGGAACAGGTTAAAGCTTTTCAAAACGATTTGGAAACATCTCTATGTGTATTGTGAATTTAAAAACAGCTGTTGTGAAACTCCTTATAGGTTTTTGTTGTTGTTCTTTTTATGCTCAAGCGGAGCCGCTTTCATTTTCTATTTCCGGCAACGCTGCCATTTTGATGAATGCCGATACGGGGGCTATTTTATATGCCAATAACGCATATACCCCTTTATATCCTGCAAGCACAACGAAGATTGCCACAGCTCTTTATACCCTTAAATTTCATCGCGACGAGTTAAATACAGTCATTACAGCTGAACAAGACTCCTTGGCTTCTATAACGCCAGAAGCAAAAATCAAGTCAAATTTTAAGCTTCCCTCCCATTGGCTAGAGACAGATGCCTCCCATATGGGGATAAAAAAAGGGGAGCAGATGACACTGAAAGATTTACTTGCGGGGATGATGATCGTCTCAGCAGACGATGCCTCTAATGTGATTGCTCAGTATCTAGGAAAGTCCGTTCCAGAATATGTCAACAAGATTAATCTGTATATAAAGTCAATAGGGTGTCTCAATACCCATTTTCTTAATCCACATGGTCTGCATCATCCTGATCATATTTCAACAGCTTTTGATTTGGCAAAGATGACTCAGGAGGCGTTGAAAGACCCTTTATTTTGTGAAATTGTTTTACAGCCACGTTTTGTAAGACCAAAGACAAATAAACAGGCGTCTGTGAGTCTTTTACAGACAAATCGTTTAGTACGGCCAGGGAGTTTATATTATCCCAAAGCCATAGGAGTGAAGACAGGCTCTCACTCCAAGTCAAAGAGCACTTTTGTTGGAGCGGCTCGTTCTAATGGGAGAACATTAATCTTAGTCATGCTTGGATATGCAAATAAGAAATCCTTATTTGAAGAGGCGAGAGACCTTTTTGAAACTGCATTTAATCAACCTAAAATTCATCGGGTTTTATTAGCAGCAGGGAATCAACCCTTCGATTTACCCATCTCTAATGGATCTCATCCTGTGAAAGCTTACTTGAAGGAGGAGATCGCTTTAGATTACTACCCTGCAGAAGACCCACAAGTGAAGTGTATTTTAAACTGGAAGCCTTTGACGATGCCCATCCAAGAAGATCAAATAGTGGCTGATATTGATGTTCTTGCTGCCAATGGAGAACTCATTATGAGGGTTCCTCTCCATGCAAGGGAAACAATTGAATGGTCTTGGCCATACAATTGGATAACGATGCTGCCCTCAGTTCTCCTCGGATCCTGGCTATCCGTTTTTCTCTCCACCTTTTTTGCTATCATCGCTATTGGAGGGGTCTATTTCCTTTTTCGATAGAGTAAACTAAAGAGGGAGTTCCCCTTGCCCTTGCCCTTGCCCTTGCCCTTGCCTAA
>JBEPVL010000021.1:0-44298 GCA_041691035.1 Chlamydiota bacterium | reverse complement strand
ATGCAGGAATTTGGTCAATTGTCATTAAACGGTACAGGCTAAAGCCTACGCTACATTTTATTTGTTTAAAAATTTTAGTGGCGTTACACCTCAACTATAAGACCTCTCTCTATGGTCTCTGTGGTCTCTGTGGTAGTTTATTTTTTTATCTAATAAACTGTGCCGGATAAATCCGGCAATAACAAGCGCAGGCTAAAGCCTACGTTACAATTTAATTTTTAAAAAAATGGGTAATGGTAAGGGCAGGGGCAAGGAAATGAATAAAATCCCTAGTTCTCAATTGCGTGAAGGATGTTTAAATTTACTCCAAAAAAGTTTTCTAAATTATCAGGAGTGAGAACATCTTTTGGAGCTCCCGTCTGCATGCATTTTCCTTCATGGATTAAGATGAGTGAATTGCAATAGTTGCGTGCCATCATCAGATCATGCAAGGCGACAACGATGATCTTGCCATTTTCTACAAGTTTTTTGAGAACCTTCCAGACCTCTAGCTGATGTTTCAAGTCTAAATGAGCGATTGGTTCATCTAAAAGAATAACAGGAGCTTGAGTTACAAGTCCTCGTGCAATGTATATTCTTTGCCTTTCTCCTCCAGAAAGAGATGTGACGGGTCGATCTTTCAAAATAAATCCATCAACTTGATGTAACGCATCTTGAATAATAGATTGATCCCTCATTCTTTCAAATCCATAAGGATAGCGTCCCATCTCCACCATCTCATAGGCGGTGTAGTCAAAGAGGGGATGAGGATTTTGAGGAACTAAGGTGATCAGTCGGCTTGCTTCTCGTCTTGTCATGTCTAAGAGACTATTGCCATTCCAATCAAGAGAGCCATGACTTGGTTTAAGAACACCTGCCATTGTTTTTAATAGAGTCGTTTTGCCAGAGCCATTTGGACCAATAAGCCCATAAAGGGATCCTGGTTTTAATTGCAGAGAGATGCGGTCGACGAGAGTGCGTCCTTTAATGAGATAAGATAATTCACGAAGAGTCAGTGTCATAAATACCTAGGTGTAGATACTGCGGGGGGAACGAAATAATAGGAAAAGAAAGCAGACACCTCCAACGATAGCGGAAAAATTTCCAACAGATAGCTCATGCAATTGGAGTAGGCGCAGAAACAAATCGATTCCTGTCAACGTAGCTCCTCCTGCAACCATGCATAGAGTAAGTAATGTCTCATGGTTAGAACCTTGGAGTTTTCGCAAAATATGGGGAAGGATAAGTCCAAAAAAGGGGATCATCCCCAAAGCTGCTAATGACCCTCCCGTGAGCAATGCAATGCATAAAAAAAGGCGCCAGCGCACTTTTGAAGCATCAACGCCAAGGTTTAAAGCCTCTTCCTCGCCCAATGCTAAAATATTGATTTCTTTGCGGTAAATCCAACATCCTAGAAGGCCAATAAGAGTGAGGGGAAGTTGCATATGAACATGTTGCCAATTCCGATCAGCCGTAGATCCAACTTCCCATTCAGTAATGGTTTGAATCAGCTGCCATTGATTTCTAAGTAAATAGAGAACAAAGCCTTGTATAGCAGTCAATATGGTAGCAACGGCTATTCCTGTAAGAATCAGATTGCTGAGATGATGTCCACTTTGCAAACGTGAAAAACCGTAGACCAAACATAAAGTTAAAAAACACCCTAAAAAGGCTGCGAGAGGGATAGCATAGGGATAATTAAAACGAAATTCAAGGATAAATGTAAGGATAACAGCAAGGCAGCCTCCCGAGCTGATTCCTAATACACTGGGGGAGGCAAGAGGATTATGAAATAATGATTGCATAACAGCACCAGAAACTGCTAATGAAGCACCTGTGCAGCAGAGGACAATAAGCCTGGGAAGACGATCGTCGAGTAAAGGATTCCATTGGGTATCTAAATTCATAAATCGCCCCTGCACACCGTTCCAAACTGTTTCCCAGGGCGTCTCACCCTGAAGAATCGTTCCTATCGCCATGCAAAGAAGCAAGACAAGGAATATCAGATAAAAGTGATGTGTCTTTTTCATAAGCAATAGGCTGCTGCGATGGCTTGGTAAAGATCAAAATAGGCAAGAGAAATATGATGCGAAGGGAACTCTTGCAATGATTCATCTAAGATGAAGATGCGATTGTGTTTATAAGCATTTAGATCCCTTAAAACAGGATGTTCATCCAACCAGCGTTTGAATCCAATCTTCCCGCCAGGTAGAGCTAAAACAATGCAGTCTGGGGAGTAATTCAGTAAATTCTCCTGCTCACAAGAGATTCGCCATTCATAGTCCGCTTCCGGAATGGGACAGTTGAGCTTCGGATGATAGGTTAGGATGCGATGCAATAATTGTCCGGTTAAACTATTTTTAGTAGGAATAAGGTTGTGGTGATGATAACAAATATACATTAAACGATTGAAGGATTGATCATCATGGACATTTTGACTGATTGCCACCAGCCGATTGTCGATCGCCTTCAAGGTTGCATCCATAAAATGAACGAGAAGTTGCGATTCAAGCGGATGTTTGGCTGCATGTCCAATTTTGAGGATTGTGGATTGAATATCGGCAAGTGTATTGATTTGTTGGATTGTAAAGAGCTCTATAGATTGGTTTTTAAGCATTTCAACAGTTTGTGGATGGGAGTAGTGTGAGACAAATGCAAGATCAGGTTTTGAAAGAAACAGTTTCTCGCCTTTAAAAGTCTCAGCAGAGGCAAAAGCATTGAGCAGTTGAGGAGAATGGAGTTCGGTCAAGGTCTTGTATCCTTCAGGAATAGCTATAATTTGTTTATAAGGCAGAATAGCAAGGAGCATGCTTGTAGCGACATAACTTTGAGGTAAAAAACGGGAGATCTTTGGCTTAGGTGTGATCGCATGAGATAAATCATCATAGAGGGTTTTGTGGCTAAGTTGGATATTAAATTGTTCGAGTTGTTCGGAAGATGTTGTTTCGATCAGATGTGCAATCAGTTGTGATTGAAAAAGTCCATCAGAAGTAAGACGTTGGATACCCTGGAGTCCCATTCCAATGAGAGTGTTCGCATCTTCATCCCATGCACGTATCAACTGAATCATCAGTTTGTAATCGCCAGACAAGGCTTTGAGAAGAAAATCGCGTTCAAAGCTCGAAAGATAAGGAAGGAGCTCATGGGTGCGTAAAGCTAAATCACCAGCAATAATTGGGTGACCAACGAGCGATGACACCGGGGGAATGCGAAAATGAAAAACCCATGCCCACCAACTCAAAACTAAAAAGGGGAGGAATACATAGATAGAAATAAATATAGAGTATCGCTTCATGGCTTCCTTCAACGCAAAGGCTCAAACATACTTTTACGCATAACTTTTTATAAACTTCTTGCATAACCCATTGAACACAAAGGAGCAAAAACGCGAAGGAGCAAAGAAGGGAGTCAAATCGGCAATATGGGTTACACTTAATTCACCAACATAAATATGACTTATGTTAGGCCTTTAATGATCAATAAAGGTTCTTTTTAATTCCTCTTACAATCCCATGAACCTCAATTGCAGCTCTAATAATCTTCTGTGAAATTTCGTTTTCCCTTCTTCGCTCCTTTGCGTTTCAATTGGTTAGGCAAGAGGTTTATTTATTTTTGTCAAAAAAACTTATGCGTAAAAGTAGGGACGCAAAGACCCAAAGAGATAGTTAAGTAAGTAACCAGAGTTAAAAAACCCGATCTGAATTCTCTATCTATCTTTGCGCCTTTGCGTTAAAACGCTCAGAATAAGCGTGGGCTTTTAACCCGCGTCTTCTTCGTCTTCATCAGCGTCTGCGATTAGAGCTTCTGATAATAAAACGATGCCTGCTGTCGAAGCAGCGTGTATAAGAGTGTTTTTAATAACTTTTGCAGGGTCAATCACACCAGCAGCAACAAGATCTTCAACCTTTTCACTGATAGCATTAAAACCAAAGTTTTTAGGGGATTTTAAAATCTCTTTTAAGATCACACTCGGATCTAAGCCAACATTTTCGATGATCTGACGAGCAGGGGCTTCGCAGGCTTGTAGTACAATCTTTGCGCCTACCGCTTCGTCTCCTTCTAATTTAAGAGACTCAATCGTTTTGGAAGCGTTGAGCAGAGCAATTCCTCCACCTGGGACGATCCCTTCTTCAAGTGCAGCTTTAGTTGAATTCAGGCTATCATCAAACATCTGCTTTTTCTGTTTCATTTCGGTTTCTGTTGCCGCTCCAACGCGGATAACAGCGACACCACCTGTTAGTTTTGCTTTTCGTTCTTGCAGTTTTTCAATATCATAGGTGCTTTTAGATTCATTGATTTCGGCATCAATTTGTTTGACTCTTGCTTGAATAGTAGCTGTCGTTCCTTGTCCGCCAATGATTGTGGTTGTGTCTTTTGTAGCAGTAATTTTTTCAGCTGATCCTAAAACTGAGGCATCACATTCCTTAAGGGACATTCCGAGTTCTTCGCTAACGACTGTAGCACCTGTGAGTACTGCAATGTCTTCTAGCATTGCTTTTCTTCGATCACCAAAGCCAGGAGCTTTTACGGCTGCGACCTTTAAAGTACCTCTGAGCTTATTGACAACGATTGTAGAAAGAGCGTCTCCTTCAATATCTTCAGCAATGATGAAGAGTTCTTTGCCTGTTGTCGCTATTGTTTGTAGTATAGGGAGGAGCTCATGGATGTTGTTAATCTTCTTGTCGATGAGGAGGATGCTCGCATGATTCATCTCGACAATCATTTTTTCAACATTCGTGCAGAGGTAGGGACTTACATAGCCACGATCAAATTTCATCCCTTTAACCACTTCAATCGTCGTTTCTGTCGTTTTTCCTTCTTCAATGGTGATTGCGCCAGTATTATTGACCTTTTCCATTGCATCTGCAATTAGATCGCCAATTTCCTGGTTACCAGAAGCGGACACTGTCGCGACATTTCTTTTTTCTTCACGGGTTTTAACTGGAATAGATTTGGATTCAATCTCTTTAACAATAGCTTCCACAGCCTTATCCATGCCTCTTTTGAGACCAATTGGACTAGCACCCGCAGAAATATTTTTAAGTCCTGCAACAACAAGGGCCCTGAGAATTAAGGTTGCGCTTGTTGTTCCGTCGCCGCATTTTTCTTTTACTTCTTTTACAGTTTCCTGAGCCATAGCAACGCCCATGTTCTCAAACTTGTTGGGAAGCTGGATGTCTTTAATGATGCTCGCACCATCGTTGGTAATCATAGGCGGACCCCAACTTTTCTCAAGTCCTACGTTACGGCCCTTAGGTCCAAGAGTAAACGCGACGGTGTCTGCAAGTTTTTTTATTCCATTCAGAAGAAACTCTCTTGCTTCTTCCTCAAAAACGATTTCTTTAGGTGTAGACATAATACTGTATCCTCGATTTGTATGACTTAGGTTACTTAACAGAGTGTTTGAAGAAAGGATCATAACGACACGAACAAAATTTTGCAAGTCCTTCCTGATTATTTTTTAGCAAAATAACGATCCTAGTGCTAGATTTTGTCTTCTTTGATGTGAATAGCTTGATAAAGGATCCGTTTGGGGACTAACCGAATCTCAGCAACAATTTTTATCGCATCCTTTAGAGAAATAGAAAAAGTTTTTTGGACCCAGTCCACATGTTCTTGGGGGGACCAGTCTTCCCAATTGGAAGGTCCTTTCTCTGTGGAGGGCGCAATCAAGAGAACAATCTCTCCTTTAATAGAATGCGGTTCGGCCCAGTGTGTTAAAAGTTCGGCAGCAGTGCCTCTTTTCCACTCTTCAAATTTTTTTGTCAGTTCTCGTGCAATTACAAGCATTCGGTGGGGAGCCATCTCTCCCAGTGTTTGGAGAAATGTGTGCAATCGATGGGGAGCCTCATAACAAATAGTAGTTCCTTTATATTCGAGATGCTCTCTGAGAAGAGATCTTAATTCGCCTTTTTGTCGGGGTAAGAAACCAACAAATTGAAAAAGGTGTGTCGGTAATCCGGAGCAACTCAAGGCTGCGATTGCAGCACAAGGACCGGGAATGGGGATAACTGGGATTTCCGCTTCGATGCATGCTTTGACCAGTCTTTCCCCTGGATCGCTTACACCTGGTGTTCCAGCATCAGAAATCAGTGCCAGAACTTTGCCCTGCTTAAGTTCAGTTAAAATCTTATCGAGAGAAGCTGCTTCATTGAATTGATGATAACTTCTTAAGGGTTTACTAATGTCATAATGTTTTAGTAACCCCAAACTATGTCTAGTGTCTTCGCATAGAATAAGGTCACACGCATTGAGGATTTCAATAGCGCGGAATGTGAGATCTTTAAGGTTGCCTATCGGCGTTGCGACTAAATATAACATAAGAACCTGGTTTTGGATTTTTCTGCCTTTTGGACTAAGTCAAAATGGCAGAAAAATCCAAAACTCAGGATAACAGAAAAAAAAGGTGGCACCCAGATTTGAACTGGGGGATGGAAGCTTTGCAGGCTTCTGCCTTACCACTTGGCTATGCCACCGTGTTTGCGAAGATAGAGTTATACGTAATTATGAAATCAGAGTCAAGGGGGAATTAATAATTTACATATTTTTTATTTAATCCACTAACATTAAGTGTATTATGTAAACGAAAAAAAATCAGAAGTGTCAAATAAAAATTATGCAAATGGGGAAAACACCTAGACAGGTGCGACGGGCAGGATAAGCAAAATAAGAATATCCTGAGAGCTGAGCCTCTACTTTACTTAAAAGAATCGTAAAAATAAATTATTATTTTAAATTAAAAATTTAATTATATACTTTTTTGTTTTAATATATTTTGTTTAAATAATTAAAAGTTTTATAATAGAATTGTAATTTACTAGCTTCATTCAAATAGGAGAGCACCCTATGCAAACTCAACATGATCGATCAGAAAAGGAAATGGATAAGCCGGAAAGATCATTCTATGACGATCCCCTCTCAAAAATCATGAATCTCATCATTGATGCAATTAAAATAAGGGGACTTCGACCCAGTGTCGTTGCTGCAGGTCAGGAATCCGAAAAACGAAATCTCGATAAAGCACGCTCTGTCTTAATGAAGTGGCTGTCTGTTAAAGATGAAGTATTGCAGGTCAAGCAAGCGTTTAACTTAATTGTAACCAATCCAACCTCCAGTGCTGATGTAAACAAAATTTACGAAATACTGAAGGCGAGAGAAGAGGAACTCACTGACATCACACCCGAAGATTCCTACAGATTTGACAGCATTAAAGATTGGCTAGGCATTTCTAAGGAAACGTTTCATTTAATTTATGTGTACGGATGCCAACTTCTGAAACAAAATCAGATTAAAGAATCCTTAGTGATATTTGCACTTCTCACTCTAATTGACCAATATCAATTTGAACCTTGGTTATTTCTAGGGATGTCCTACGAATTAACAAGAGATTTTTTCGAAGCAGTCTGTATTTTTGCGATGGCTTCCCTTATCGATTTGAAAAATCCGGTTCCACACCTTCACGCTGCTGGAATCTATATTCAGGCAGGTAAGCAAGAATTAGCTCGACAAACTTTAGAGCTTTGTCTTCAACACATCACTCCCGAAGGAAAGGTCGAATACCGCAAGATCATTAGCGATTTAAAAAGACAAATTTACTTTCAAAAATGGGCTCACGAACTATTAGCTCCAGAAAAAGTCTCTCAGTGTTCAAGGGAATTTAAAGCTAATAAACAAAATTAACATTGAGGCTTTATGCATATAAATAATCTTCCCAATCCCGTTGTTAATTCCAATAACGCTGATGGAATTAAATCCGAGCCTAAAAGTGGAAACGAACTTTTTTCAGTTTCATTACCCTCTAGTTTGTTTGATTTACCTGAAGCGCGAGCTGAAAAGAAAAGCAGCGCAGAAAAAATTGAGAATGAGAAGTGTGGTCCTAGGGAGACAAAAGCTTTCGAAAAGAAACTCGAAGGAGCTTTTGGTAAACAGACAGCTCTAGAGTTTGCTATGCAAATTCAAGGAGAATAACTTGTCGGTAGAAGAGAGAGAAAGAAGCGCACGCTAAAGCGTGCGCTTCTGTATTACTAAACCTTTACAGGTTTAAGTCTTAGAAGTTCTTTAGATACTCTTTTCCATACACGCCAATCTTGCTTAATACTTTTCTTTAAGTTTGAGAGTTCCATTTTGATCTCTCTTTTGCGTGCACGTTCAATCCCTTCCTGACAGTATTGACGATAGCTCTCCATGAGTACGTTGATTTCATTGAATTTAGTAACGAGCTTATCAGAAAGTTCATGGATGATTTGCTCAACTTCAGATTTTTTCACGTACCAAAGTGACTCAGATTTTTCTAAGAGGAGTCGCTTACGTTCCATGATCATCCGTCTCTTAATTGTGTAGGGATCTACTTTTTTAAGGTTAGTCGCCAGGCCGCATTTGCTTAATCCCCAAATCAGCCATTTGGTAGGATCAAAATGATACCAGCGAATCCCATTTCGATAGTCATTTGCATAGGTGTGGTGGAAATTGTGATAACCTTCTCCAAAAGTAAGTAAGGCAATGACGTAATTATTGACTGCAGTTTGCTCGTGGCAAAAAGGTTTATCTCCCCAGGTATGAGCAAGCGAGTTGATGAACCAAGTAAAGTGGTGAAGTGCAAATAACCTTAGCCATAGTGCAATAAAAAAAGCTCCCATGTAATCGTTTAAGAGAAAGCCCACAACAAGAAAAGCGAGTGCATTTGTTCCAAGCATTAACAAAGGGGCGTGCTTGTGTTGAAATTGAACAAGGGGATTGCGGATAAGGTCAGGAACTAGTTTTGGATCAATATCTCTTGGTTTCTCAAGTATCCATAGGAAGTGTGCATACCAAAATCCTTTATTAATTGAATAGGGATCGTTATCCGTATCGACATGCGCATGGTGGAGGCGATGATCGAAAGACCAACGGAGCGCACTCCCTTGTCCTGCCATAGATCCAAAAAAAAGAAGAATAGTTTCGATGATGGGTCGGGTTTTATAGGCACGATGCGAATAGAAACGGTGGTAGCCTGCTGTAATACTCAAACCTGTGAGATAGAGTAAAACAAAGGAGATGGCAATAAGCGAAATGCTGGGGGTGTAGTAATAGAAGTAAATCGGCAAAGTGATCATCAGTAGCGATTGATAGATGATCAAAAATAAGCCTGGACCCCAGTTAAATGTTGTTTCTCTCATAGTGCACCTTTTATTAAGACTGATACTAGCTAAGTTTCATTAAATGTGAAACCTCAAACGAAAGTCATTATAGCTTAACGACTACTAAATGACAAACGAAACAATTTGCAAATAAAAAAGGCAACAGTTGTTTTTCTTGACTGTGCCGGATAAATCCGGCAATAACAAGCGTAGGCTAAAGCCTACGCTACAAAGGCATGGACAAGGAAGAAGTTTAATAAGAACTACTCCAAAAACAGAGCTGATCGTACAACTGTTAGTAAACTATCTAGAAGTCCTTGTTCTAAATTGTCAACTCATTTAATCTGTGGCACATCAAGCAAAAGTCATTATGGATTTACAAAATGAAACGGAAAGTAACGCTACAGCAAATCTGCAGTTATCTGAGCCATACGACTCATCATATTCCGCCCCATCTTTTAAAGAAACATCTAGCTGGCATTTCTGTTGATACGCGTACGTTAAATTACGGAGATCTTTTTTTTGCCATTCCAGGGACACGCGTAGATCCACACACTTTATTAAATGAAGTTGCTGCTAAGGGAGCTATTGGAGCTGTTGTTTTAAGCACCTACCAAGGTCCTAATTTTTCTCTTCCTCTGATAAGGGTTGAAAATCCCTTGCAGGCATTGCAACTCATTGCAAAACTTAGTTTAAGGGAATCACCATCGAAGATTATTGCCATCACAGGATCAGTCGGAAAAACCACAACAAAAGCTTTTACAGAAACGCTGTTACAAACAAAATTTCGGGTGGGGGCTTCCTTGGGGAATCAAAATTCTCAAATAGGATTGCCCTTAACAATTCTGAATCATTTTTCAGGTGATGAAGATCTTCTAATTCTTGAGATGGGCATGACTCATCCTGGCAATCTGAAAGGACTAGTGGAAATCGCACCCCCAGATGTGGCTATTTTAAATACTGTCGAACTTGTTCATGCAGTCTCATTTGAAAGTGTAGACGCCATAGGTGCTGCTAAAGCGGAAATTTTCTCTTCCCCTCATACCCGTCTAGGGATAGTGAATCGAGAAATTCCAAATTTTGAATCGCTTTATGCCTCGATGTCTTGTCAAAAAACAACCTTCTCTTTGAAAAATTCCAGCGCAGACTGTTTTTTAGTAGCTGATCATAAAGAGGGCATCGTTCTCAAAATTTATGATGAAACTGTTCATCTTCCTCCATTTCCTCTAATTGCAAAGCATTTAATCCATAATCTTATTCCTGCTATCCTAACAGCAAGATTTTATGGTGTAGAGTGGGAATTGATTAGAACTGCGATTCCATTATTAGATTCACCTGAGAGACGTTTTCAACCGGTTTATCTTAATGGAATTCTTTTTATCAATGATGCCTATAATGCCTGTGAACTGTCAGTCACTAAAGCCATGGAATTCTTACCTAAACCGGAAGGAAAAGGAAGGAAAATTGCTGTTTTAGGAAGCGTTAAAGAATTGGGCCGTTTTTCGCATGAATGTCATCAAAATATTATCGAAGCAGTGCAAAAATATTTTTCACACGCTTTTTTTGTTGGGGATGAATTCTTGCCTTTCATTGATTCCTTGAAGCACAGTCACCTCTCCTTTGAATGGTTTCCAAACCGCAAAGCTCTTTCAAGGCATTTAAACAAAATCATTGCCCCATCTGATGTCATCTTGTTAAAAGGCTCTCTCTCACATGAGTTATGGAAAGTTCTTGATGATTTAAAAGAAATTGAGACATCTGCTGAGGATATTTAAAAATGATACTTCTTCTGATTGAAGCACTTAGGAATGAATTTGGGTTGAAGATACCTTACGTTTTTTCCTATTATTCCACACGCATGATCCTTGCTGCGGTCACTTCTTTGCTTTTATCTATTTTTCTTGGTCCCTATTTCATCAGAAAACTATACGAATTAAAAATCGGTCAACCGATACGCAAAGAAGAATGCCCACAACTGGGAAAGCTACATGAAAAAAAACAAAATACACCTACAATGGGTGGGATCTTAATCTTATTTTCTATGGTCATCTCACTTTTGCTTTGGATGGATCTCTCACATGTGTTTACTTTGATTCTTCTTATGACGACGGTGCTGTTGGGATTTATGGGAGGTTGGGACGATTATCTTAAGCTTAAATATAAGAATTCCAAAGGTCTTTCTGCAAAAAAAAAACTGATCTTCCAGCTATTTTTTTCTGGCATCATCGCTTCCTACCTCCTTGTTCCAGGAGTCAGTCAATGGATGGGGTCGGGAACTTGGTTTCATCCCCCTGTCGTCAAAGAAAGTGTGACTGTGAAGTCAATAGAAGGAAATACTATAGGTCAGATATCAAAAGACCTCACTCTTCAGGAATATGCTTCTCGTATCTACATGCCATTTTTTAAGGATCCTCTCATTACTTTTGGAGGACCGGCATTAGTAGTGATGGCTTTCTTTATTTTCTTTGTTATTACAGGTTCTTCTAATGCGACTAATCTTACTGATGGGTTAGATGGATTGGCGACAGGATGCATCATTATGGTCGCTTCTTCCCTCGGTTTAATTGCTTTCTTATCCAATCATCTGTCGATCGCACACTACCTCAATATTCTTTACATCGAAGGAAGTGGGGAGATCGCTATCTATATGGCTGCTCTCGTGGGTTCTTGTTTAGGCTTTCTTTGGTACAATAGTCACCCTGCACAACTATTTATGGGAGACATTGGGTCTCTGAGTTTGGGTGGAATCATTGGTGTTTCAGCAGTGCTTTTAAAACGCGAATTCCTTTTAGCAATTATTGGTGGGGTTTTTGTTATGGAGGCAATCTCAGTGATTCTTCAAGTGGCAAGCTTTCGTTTGCGGAATAAAAAACGCATTTTCCTTTGTGCGCCCCTTCATCATCATTTTGAATATCAGGGATGGGCAGAAACAAAGGTTGTACTCCGTTTTTGGATTATTGGATTGCTTTTGGCTATCATTGGAATCGCTTCTATTAAATTTCAGTAGTGTTGGTGAGAAGAATGGACTTTAACAAGCAGAAAGTTCTCGTTTTGGGTTTGGGATTAAGTGGCCGTGCAGTTGCCCGTTATTTTTTGGATCAAAATATCGATGTCGTTGGTTTAGATAAAAGCAACTCTCTTCTCGATAATCCTGAAGTGAAGGAGTTACTCGATTTAGGCTTAAATATTCTTCCCGATCAGCTTCCTATTTTATTTAATTCTTTTGATTGTTTAATTGTTTCTCCAGGCATTTCGAATAAACATCCCATTATTCAATCTGCAGAACAAGAAGGTTTCCCTATTTTAGGTGAGATAGAGTTGGCTTGTCAACTCTTGACTAATCCTATGATAGCCATTACTGGAACGAATGGTAAAACAACGGTTACACTTTTAACTGAACATGTTTTATCAGCTTGTGGTTTAAAAGCTAAAGCTGTTGGGAATGTGGGGGTTCCTTTGATTTCTGAAGTAGTAGATATTGATCCTGAAACGATTCTTGTTGTAGAACTCAGTTCTTATCAAATTGAAAGACTATCCAATCCTGTTTTTGAAAGCGCTGTATTGTTAAACATCACCCCAGATCATTTAGATCGCTATGGGTCAATGGAGCACTATGCTCAAGCAAAATGTAATTTGAAAAAGAGTTTAAAGCAGCATAAACCCTTTTTTATTGAAGAGAAAACCTATCAAGACTATTCTGACTTACTTATTGGGTCTAATAACGTGACTTACGGAATAGGTAGAAATCATCCTATTGGGACAGATCTCAAAGAGGTCTTCTTACAGGGGAATCCTGTATTTGAATTGCCAGAGATCCTCAAAGGTCGACCAAGCCATGATGTAGAGAATCTTCTAGCTTCCTTTGCTTTATGTTCCCAATTTGACATCAAAGGTAAAGATTTCTTGAAAGCCTTCCATACTTTTGAAAAACCTCCTCATCGGATTGAATTTGTACGGGATCTTAATGGGATCCGATTTATCAATGATAGCAAAGGAACGAATCTCGATGCGGTGATGCGTGCTGTAGAATCTGTGGAGGGAGTGGTCATTCTAATCGCGGGAGGAGTGGATAAAGGAGCAGCGTATACCCCTTGGATTCAAAGCTTCAATCAGAAAGTGAAATCAATTTGTGCGATTGGTCAGGCAGCAGAAAAACTGCACTGTGACTTATCCAAATCTATTCCAGTGACACTTTATAAGACTCTAAGAGAAGCTGTAGAAGGGGCCTATCATCAGGCTTTTCGGGGCGATACGATCTTATTGTCGCCTGGATGTTCCAGTTATGATATGTTTACAGATTATGCTCATCGTGGTTGCGAGTTTCAGAGTATAGTGAAAAGTCTTTCTTCAAAAAATGATTTAGTGAAGGATACTAAAAATAATGACTAGAAAAGATACCATCCTTGTGGCTGTCGTCATCAACGCAGGGTTACTAGCTTTGCTTTTCGCCGCGGCCGTTATCTATGATACAGAAAAAATTGCACCTTCTATCCAATCAACTGGACAGCTTGTTCAAAATCAAAAACCTTCTCAGCTTCCCCCTAAATCACTTGTAGCGACTAATGCGGATGATAAGGAATCGGTTATTAAATATTACGCCGCTGGGGGTCAGGAAAGTGGACCGGAGCTCCATGAAGAAAATGAGTTTCTAACAAGCAAGCCTCGATTTCAAGTTAAAGATGAAAAAGAGGAAGAAGAGGATCTGCCTTTAGTCATTGCTCCGAAACAAAAGGAAAATCACTCAGAGGTTGTTGTAAAAAGGGGTGATGTTTTAGAAAAAATTGCCAAGGCAAATGGAACAACTGTACGGGCGATTAAAAAAGCAAATCAGCTCGATCATGAGAGATTGAATGTCGGTCAAGTTTTAAAAATGCCTGCTGCTAAAGACGTCACTGTTGCTCAAAGTACCGAAACACCAACTTCAAATGTAAAAAAACAGCCTGAAAAGAGTGTGGAGGCAATATCTGAGCCTGTATACTATACAGTGAAAAGTGGGGATAGTCCTTGGAAAATTGCAAAGCAGATGAATGTTAAATATGAAGACATCCTTAAACTTAATCAGCTAGATGAAGACAAAGCACGTAATTTGAAAATTGGGGATCGGATTCGCGTAAAATAATGTTCAAAGCTCATTGCTACCTACTCTCTATTTGTGCGACCCTCATCTTCGTTACTGGGCTTGTTATGATATTCAACACCTCCTCTGCAGAGGTGATTGATCTAGAGTTGTCCAGAAATACAAGCCAAGCTTTATTTAAACAACTCATGTATGGTTTTTTTGGATTGCTTCTTGCTTACGGACTGTGGAAAATTGGACATGAACGCTTACTTGCCTTATCTCCTACACTTTTATTTTTAGGTTCTTTTCTACTGGTGCTGACGCTCATTCCTGGAATTGGCAAGGAGGTGAATGGATCAAGACGGTGGCTTGGATTTGGTGGGGTATCTTTTCAGCCTTCTGAGTTTGTTAAATACATTGTTCCAGCTTTTTTTATTCATCAGGTGGGGAGACTGTCCGGCTCTCCGATCACTTTAAAGTTTTTTTTAAAGCTCATAGGATTGGTTGGGATTCCCATCCTCCTCATTTTCATAGAGCCAAACAATGGGACTGCAGGGGTGATCGGGTTAACTGTCATCATCATGTGCATTGTGACTGCAATTCCACTCAAATTTTGGGTTGTTCCTCTGGCAGCTTTTTCTCTAGTTGGAGGGGTGACTGCTTTTCATTTGCCCTATGTATCTGCTCGAATCAACGTCTACCTTCATCCTGAGCTCGATCCACAAGGTAAAGGACATCAGCCTTATCAAGCCAAAATTGCTGCTGGATCGGGACAGTTCTTGGGAAGAGGCCCAGGGAATAGTCTGCAGAAACTCAGTTATCTCCCTGAAGCTCAAAATGACTATATTGCTGCAATATTTGCAGAGGAATTTGGTTTTTTTGGGATGGTTTCACTTATTCTGCTCTACATGACCATCGGTTTTATCGGATTTTCCATTGCATTCCATTGCCCAGATAGATCCTCAGCAGAACTTGCTACAGCAATCACATTCCTATTTACTTTTCAAGCTTTCATGAATCTTGGAGTTGTTTCTGGACTGCTTCCAAGTACAGGTTTAAATCTTCCTTTATTTAGTCAAGGTGGAACTTCTTTAATGGCCAACATCATGGGTTTAGGTCTATTACTCAGTATAGGAATGGGAAGTCATCACAAAAATTTCAAGTTTAGGTATCAATGATGGATGATTCCTTAAATAGCCCCACAAAGATCATTCTCGCTGCAGGCGGCACTGGAGGCCATGTGTTCCCAGCGCAGGGGCTCGCAGAACAGTTGAGTAAGCTTGCTTCCGAACCTTCAGTATTATTTGTGGCTGGAGGGTTGTCCTCAAATCGGTATTTTCAAAGGGATAAATTCGCATTTGAAGAAGTGTCTTCTAGCTCATTGCCTCTTAAAAAACCTTTAAAATTTATTTTGGGATTAGGTGCCATTGCAAGGGGTGTCGCGCAAAGCATCAAAATTATCAATCGCTTTCAACCCGATCTCGTGATTGGATTTGGCAGTTATTACGCTGTCCCCATCATTTTGGCCGCAAAAATTAAAGGAATTCCTATCTTACTCCATGAAGCTAATAGCATCCCTGGTCAAGCAAATCGATGGCTAGCTCCGTTGGCATCCTGTATAGGGGTGCATTTCCCTTCCACAATTCCTTATTTTAAAAAAAATGTCTTCGAGGTTGGTCTCCCTCTACGTGAGGGCTATTCAAACGGGGTCATTAGTCAAGAATTAGCAAGAGATTATTTTGGTTTAGAAAAAAATAAGCGCACACTCCTCATTTTCGGAGGCTCACAGGGGGCTAAGTCTTTAAATACGATCGTCAGTCAGGGAATGGAATTCTTTAAAAATCGAGACTTGCAACTCATCCACCTTGTTGGATCTCCTGATGCAGTGGCAGCCGTTTCAAAGCGTTATAAAGAGCTTAATATCGCTGCTTGTGTGAAAGCTTTTGAATCAAAAATGGAGAGGGCTTGGTCTGCTGCCGATTTTTTTATTGGACGTTCCGGCGCTTCCACACTTGCCGAAGCTATGGAATTTGAAAAGCCTGGAATCTTGATCCCTTTTCCCTTTGCTACAGATTTGCATCAAGATAAAAATGCTCAGTTTCTAGTGAACACTGTCAAGGGCGGAATTGCCATTTCGGAAAATCAGTTAACAGGTCCTTTACTCGCTGAATCTATTAATACATTTATGAATCCAATAAACTTAGAACGCTTTCAAAAGCAGATACAACTCTATCAACTGCGACCAAATCGAATGAATTTATTGGATCTTGTTCTTACTCAGTTATCAAAGGAAAAAGAGAAAAATGGTTAATCATTTATACTTTATTGGAATTGGTGGCATCGGAATGAGCGGATTAGCACGAATCGCAAAACAGAAGGGAATCCTTGTTTCAGGATCTGATATTGCCACCAACGCAGTGATTGAATCCCTTAAGGAGCAAGGAATCACTGTATTTAATGGCCACTCGTCAGCGCGAATTGACCCTTCAATGACAATTGTTTACAGCACAGACATCAAAGAAGATAACCCTGAACTTCAAGCGGCTCAACGGCTTGGCTGTACATTCTGGCATCGATCCGATTTACTTGCTTACTTAATTCAAGATTACCATTCTTTTGCAGTTTCAGGGACGCATGGAAAAACAACAACAACATCTTTGCTTACATCTGTTCTATTACATGCAGGGATGCAGCCCACTTATGCCATTGGAGGAATTCTAGTTGAAACAAATACCAATGCTTCCACAGGCACAGGTGATTATTTTGTTTTAGAGGCCGATGAAAGCGACAGATCCTTTTTGAAATATTCTTCTACTGGGGCAATCGTCACGAATATCGATGCCGATCATCTTGAGTATTATGATTTCTCAATGAAGAACCTTGAAAATGCCTTCAAGCAATTCTGTGATCAAGTCGATAATAAAAAATATTTGTTTTGGTGTCAGGATGATCCTATTTTAGCTTCCATTGCTCCTTCAAAAAATAGCTATGGAGAAGATAACAAGAGCAAGTGGAGGGTCTTTAATATCCGTTCTAGTGAATTAGGGATCTTATTTGATATCAATTGCGATGGGAAAATATATGCTGATATCAATCTCGCTTTAAAAGGAAAACATAATGCTTTAAATGGAGCTGCTGTTTTTGGGTTAGCGTCAGTATTAGGAATCGATGAGACTACGATCAGGCAGGCATTCAATGCTTTTAAAGGAGTAAAACGTCGTTGCGAAGTTAAAGCTGAAGTTGACGATGTACTCTATATCGACGACTATGCACACCACCCTACTGAAGTTGAAACGACTCTAGATGGATTAAGAAAAGCCTACGGTTCTAGGCGTTTATTAGCAATATTCCAGCCCCATCGTTTCACACGCACACAGAACTGCTTGGGGAAATATGGCCACATCTTCAATCGATGTGATTGCGTGATTTTTACCGATATCTTTGGAGCGGGAGAAAAACCAATTGACGGGCTCAGCGTCCATCAAATCATCGATGAAGTTAAAGCGGCTTCCAACATAGTAGTAGAGTATGCCCCTAGGCAGGATTTAGCGCATTATGTCAGAAAAAAAATCAAACAAGGGGATTTGATTGTGTCTTTAGGAGCAGGGGATGTGACTAAAATTTCTGATGAAATTCTATCTTGTAAATGAACGAGGATAATGAATAGGATCCTTTCTCATAGGTTTTTCAAGTGGTTTCTTCTAGGTTTCCTTCTATCGGGACTAGCACTGACGATATGGCTTTTTTTTGATCGTCAGCAAGAAAGAAGAAAGCACGATCCACAATATGAGATCAGCGCCCTCATCCAGTCATGTAGGGGTAAAGACTCTTTAAAGACGGCTTATCTTGCTGAGTTATTAGCTCTTTCCTTTAATCGCCCAACAAATTTATTTCAGTTTGACGGAAAACAAGGTGAAAAAAAGCTCTTTAATTGCCCTTTGATCAAGCAGGCTTCGATTCAAAAAATTCAGCCTGCCACACTCTATGTCCACTACGAAATGCGGACCCCCATTGCTTTTATTGGCGATTTTAAAAATGCTGTGATTGATGAAGAAGGCTTTCTTTTCCCTTTTACACCATTTTTTACACCAAAAAATTTACCTGTATTTTATCTTGGTATTGCTGAAAATGATTTCCAATGGGGAGATCAATTAAATGATCTTAGTTCCTTAATTTTAGCAAAGAACATCTATCACGATCTCTCTCAAGCACATCTTCCAGGTGTCGAAATTAAATCGATCGACCTTGTAGATGCATTCTCAGAAAAAAGGGGAAAACGGCAAATAGTTGTCACACTGCATGCAAAATCGAAAGACATCATCCCCTCAACAAAGGATCAACTTTTCTTATTGAGATGGAATCCTGAACAGTATCATCAATGTCTGCAAAACTTGCTCACACTAGAAAAAAATAAGAGTTCTCTCGGAGAGGCTTGCAGTCTAACAATTATCGACCAACGCATCCCTCATCTTGCATTGATAAAGCGTGAAAATTAACAAGATTAGTTCAAATCACAGGAGTTTTAGATGGCAACAGATTTTATAGAGATTCACTGGACAAGTGGCACACTTGATGAAGCGCGCAAAATTGCTCGATATTTAGTGCAGGAACGTCTTGTAGCTTGTGCGCAGATTATCCCTTGGATTGAATCCAACTACTTATGGAATAATAAATTGGAGTCGACCCAAGAAAGCAAAATCGTTTTCAAAGCGCGTGCAGATGCCTACGAAACAATCAAACAAGTCATCGAGCAAAACTGTCAATATGAGATTCCAGAAATTACTTGGATTGCTATCGACGGGGGAAATGCTTCTTATTTAGAATGGATGGCAGAATCAACAACGCTAATAACGCAGGTTAACAAATAAGTTCGCGAATCTCCATTACTTTTATTTGAGGGGATGCTATAGTGAAAGCCATCTTTATATTGTCAAAATTAGGAGTTTTAAAATGTCAAATGAACGCACACTCTCAATCGTAAAACCAGATGCTGTAGGTAAAAATCATATCGGAGATATCATCTCTCGTTTTGAAAAAACTGGTCTTTCTATTGTTGCAGCAAAAATGAAACAGCTATCCAAAGAAGATGCAGAGGGATTTTATGCTGTCCACAAAGAACGTCCCTTTTTTAAAGATCTAGTCTCATTCATGATTACAGGTCCCGTTTTAATCCTTGTTCTCGAAGGTAAAGACGCAATCAATAAAAACCGCGAACTCATGGGAGCAACTGATCCTAAAAAAGCTCTTTCTGGTACGATTCGATTTGACTTTGCCGACTCTATCGATGAAAATGCAGTTCATGGGTCCGATTCAAAAGAAAATGCTCAAATTGAGATTAACTACTTCTTTAGTCCTAAAGAAGTGTGTCAGCGCACCCATTAATCTATTTAAGGAGATATCTATGAGATCTATCATTTCAATTATTGCCTGCAGTGTAGCCTTCATTTCAGTACTTTCAGCCGAGTTAGAGCTGCAAGTTCAGCAATACCCAGATTCTGCACGTTCACAGTTTGTCCAGACGCCTGTAACAAATCAGGAAAGAACCTTATCGATCATTAAACCAGATGCAGTGAAGGGGAATCATATTGGTGATATCATTTCCCGTTTTGAAAAATCAGGGTTAAAGATCGCTGAGATAAAAATGGTTAGGTTGTCGCCTAGTCAAGCAGGAGAATTTTATGGCGAGCATCATGGTAAGCCTTTCTATGATGATTTAGTGCGGTTTATGACCTCAGGACCTGTCGTTGTCATAGTCTTAGAGGGGAATAATGCAATCGCCAAAAATCGCGAAATTATGGGAGCCACTAATCCAGAAAAAGCTATGAAAGGAACAATTCGTGCAGACTTCGCCCAGTCAGTGACAGAGAATTCCGTTCACGGCTCAGATAGCCCTGAATCGGCTCAGCGTGAAATTGGGTTCTTCTTTCCACGTTAACCATTTGGCCCTTGCCCATGCCCATGCCCATGCCCATGCCCATGCCCATGCCCATGCCCATGCCCTTGCCCTTGCCCTTGCCCTTGCCTTTACTTGCTTGCCTTTACTTGCCCTTGCCCGATTAACGCTGTTTTTGAGAGTTGAACCATGACGACCGAGATCAAAATACCCGAAAAGCAAGTTCTTTTTGATCATGAAAAATTAACTGTATATCAAATTGCAATAGAATTTGTCATACTTGCTGATGAAGTGATAGAGCACCTACCTCGAGGAAGAGGATATTTAAGCGATCAGCTTCAGCGTGCTGCTCTATCAATATCATTAAATATTGCAGAAGGCGCTGGTGAATATGCTGTAGATGAAAAATTTCGATTTTATCGTATGGCCAAACGATCTGCTACAGAATGTGCAGGGGTTTTAGATGTATGTCAACGGCTTCGGCTTATAGAAGAGAATCGATATATAAAGGGGCGAGAATTATTGATTGGTATAGTCTCCATGCTGATTAAGATGGTCCAGAAATAGCCTTTCGGGCAAGGGCAAGGGCAAGGGCAAGTAAAGGCAAGGGCAAGGGCAAGTAAAGGCAAGGGCAAGGGCAAGGGCAAGGGCAAGTAAAGGCAAGGGCAAGGGCAAGTAAAGGCAAGGGCAAGGGCAAGGGCATGGGCAAGGGCAAGGGCAAGTAAAGGCAAGCAAGTAAAGGCAAGGGCAAGGGCATGGGCATGGGCAAGGGCAAGGGCAAGGGCAAGAATTATACAAGATCTAATCACTACATGCGGAAGTCAGTACCTAAATAGGAACGGCGCGCCTCGTCATTTTTGATGATCTCATCCACAGTTCCTTCAAAAGTGACTGTTCCATCTTGAACAAGAAAACACTTATCAACAATAGAAAAAATCTCTCTCGCATTGTGATCTGTAATCAAGATTCCAATTCCTTTTAAAGAAAGAAGTTTGATGAGGTGCTTAACATCTTGAACAGATAGGGGATCTATATTTGCAAATGGTTCATCAAGAAGGAGCAAAGAGGGATTAGTCACCAGAGCTCGAGTGATTTCCACACGGCGCCTTTCACCACCGGAGAGTGAAGCGGTTTTCTGATCGGCCAAATGTTCCAAATGAAGCTCTCCAAGCAGCTCTTCTAATCTCCTTTTGCGTTCCACTTTAGATAAAGGAAGGGTTTCCAGTATGCAAAGGATATTTTCAGCTACAGTCAGCTGTCTAAATACGGAGGGCTCTTGTGCAAGATAGCCCATACCCTTATATGCTCTTTCATGAACTGGAGCTAGAGTCACTTCATGGGAGTCAAATATCACGTGACCCGCATCAGGGCGAATGAGTCCAATCGTCATGTAAAATGCTGTCGTCTTACCCGCTCCATTAGGCCCTAAAAGGCCGACAACTTCGCCGCGTCTGACTTGAAAAGAAAGTCCATTTACAACTTTCCTTCCCCCATAGCTCTTAAAAAGATTCTGCACATCTAGATGAATAGGGGATTGGGATTTAGATGACATGTATTTTCAAGCCTCAATTTTTGGATGATTCAGAACTGTCTTTAAGTTGAAAACTACTTTGTAGAAGATTCAGCTCTCTTTCTAAAAAAGTAAATCTCACATCGCCTACACCTTGAATGGTTGCCTTATCATCTTGCAAACGTCTGATAATTTTTAGCGCGGGTGCACTCATCTGAACATTATTCACAGCATCAAAAAATAGCACGCGATTGCCTTGATTAGAGTGGAGATAGACTTCTTGTTGGATGGGATCATATTCAAGTTGATCAGCTAAAGCATATTGCAGAACGCCACTACTTTCTTCAAGATGGCCAGCAAAACGATTTTGTATTTTGACATGCCCTTTTAAGTAAATCTTTGATGGAGTCAGTGAGCGAAGATCTTCAGTAAAGGCAATTTCAACTTCATCAGCATACATTTCTCCAAGGGAATTTTCCATGAAGACTTGCTTGTCTTCTTCAACTTCTCCTTGTTGATTCAACGGACTCTTTAACCAGGCTCTTCTTTGAAAGAGATCCAACTGTGTGATTCCATGCACCATCGTTTTGTGGGACACACCATTGTTTTTATCGGGATAGATCATAGTTGTCTCTCGTGGAGCTTCTAGATAATGGACAATGCGTTTACCTCCGCGTTCACCTAGGCTCATAAAAAGTGTATGAGGGGTAGCGAATTTGATTTCCCCACAAGAGGCGCGGACATCATCAATAGCTTGAATAGAAGCGATTTGAACCTTTCTTTTTCCACCACTATCGGCCTGTTCTAGTTTTACCTGCATTAAATGGCTTTTCAACTGAAGTAGGGGAGGTGATTGTGTAGGATCTTCTTGAATTTGCTGCTGGTATAAAACATCAGGTTCCTTGTCATGACCTTTAAAAATACCTTCTAACTTATTAAAATCCAACTCTGCCTTCTGACATTTTAAGAAGCCATATTCATTCTTAATCGAGATATCATCTTCAAGAATAAGGAATGAAAATTTTATCTTTTTATTTCCTGCTGCATCAGGGTAAGCTGTAAGTCTCTTCGTAGAAATAATTCCTAAAGGGTGTTCAAGGACAACATCCCCTGTTAAGGAAAGGGATTCACCATTGTAGGAGGCTTCCCCAGAGTGAATGGTGGTGGGATCAATCGTTTCTATAGCTTGCAACCGGAAGGAGCACATAAAAAAAAGGATGAAATAAGAGATTTTCTTCATAATGATAATTCTCGCCAGTCTGTGAGGGTTCCCTTAAAGTCTTCCGCGTGGATAATGGGGATATTGTTTTTTCGAGAAATTTGAAGACGTTTTGCTCGCCCTACCATAAGCGGGTTCCAAATGTCTTTTCGTGCAATGATATGATTGCCAGGTCCTGAAAAGGTGCTCAGGTTCACATCATCTGCTAAAAGATGATGAAGGGAGTAATCATAGATGGCATGATCCGCTTCTAGTGTACGAATGAGCTGGTGTTCAGAAGATCCTGTTTCCATTGGGTAGAGTCTTTCCTGCAACAGGGCAAAAACATTTTCAAGGTGCTCAGTGAGTTTTGAATCCTGTTTTGAACGTATCAGATGAAATGTTGAGGTGTCGCTTCTTAAACGCCACTCTAGGCGTTCTCCTTCATTCAAAAAAAGAAGTTGCTTAGAAATTCTGTCCCGATGTTGGTAAGTATTTAATACAATGTCTTTGGATTCTGAATCAGTTCCCATTAAGGAATCATAAATGCCACTTTCCTCTTCATTATGAATTTTAAAGTATAATAGCGTTCCGCAAACCGTCATCATCCATAAAAAGAGGCAAAGAGAGGCAAAGGACTTAAACTTCATGTAAGTCCTTGAGTCAATTTAATTGAATTTTGGGATTGAATGAGAGCATACAATTCCTTAAGTTGGGGTAGAAGGACTTCTAAGCTCTGGAAATCCAGCATCGATGCAGCATCACTTTTAGCTTCTGAAGGATTGGGGTGAGCTTCTATAAAAAGGCAATTTGCACCTGCTGCTAAAGCTGATTTAGCTAGGACAGGGATGTATTGTCGTTCTCCTCCAGAAAAAGTCCCCAATCCACCAGGCTTTTGAACAGCATGGGTGGCATCAAAACAGACCGGATATCCATACTGCTGCATGATAGGGATGCCCCTCATATCACAGATAAGATTATTATACCCAAAAGATGTTCCCCGATCCACCAAAATGATTTGATCGTTACCAGCATTAGTGATTTTATTAACGATGTTACCCATATCCCAGGGAGCAAGAAATTGTCCTTTTTTTACACTGATAATCGCCCCTGTTTTGGCTGCAGCTACAACTAAATCGGTTTGTCTACACAGAAAAGCCGGGATCTGTAACATATCGCAAACACTTCCCGCGGCTCTAGCTTCCTCAGGGGAATGGATGTCTGTGACAACAGGAAGATCAAATTCGTTTTGCACTCTTTGCAAAATGCGGAGTCCCTCTTGCAGACCAGGACCGCGAAACGATTCGTCAGAGGTGCGATTGGCTTTATCATAGCTGGATTTAAAAATCAGGTTGACTCCAACCTTTTCATAAAGGTATTTTAATGTTTCGGCGGCCCGAAGACAATGAAGCTCACTTTCAATCACACATGGGCCACACATAACTGTAAGGGAATCATCAGGTCCAATGCTAAATGACTTAAAGGGAATGCGTTTCATAAACCTCCAATTCTGAGAATGTTGAGTACACTTATACAAAAATAACGAGATTTTTTCCATGACTATCTCACATGAGAAAATTGTACTTGAAAATAAGACCGGCAATAAATACAATGTCCCTTTCTTATTGACGCCTTACAAATCGTAAATGCTTGTTTAAAGGCAATTGATAGTAATAGCTAAGGACTGATAGCTCAGTGGATAGAGCCCCCGCCTTCTAAGCGGGTGGTCGTAGGTTCGAGTCCTACTCAGTCCATTCTTTTTACCGGTAAGTATGATTCAACAAAAAAAACAACGCTCCACTAAGAAACCAACCGAAGCTCCCACTCAGCTTCTGAGTGACTCTATTTCCTTTAAGCCTAGATCTTTCCCTGACGTGCAAACAATCATTACTGCGCTTCAAAGTTCTGAATTTCAGACTCTTCCACTCAGGAAAAAGTTTAAAAAAATTAACTTAGCACTTTTTACTCTTATTAAAGAGGCTCCAGAAGATGTATTCCTCTTTAGCGATGTTCTAGACTTCTATCAGCGTTTGAACCAAGCAAAAATTTTCAGCGAATCCCTCCAGTTCTCTTCTTTCGAATTCTGGTTAAATAATTTTTCCGAAGTTTCCGATGAAGAAAATGACCATATCCGTGCAAAAATTGTTGGGAAACGCATTCCTCGAAGTGACTACCAAGCCTTCTTCCCCATCGGAATGGGACGTGTCTACCCAGGCACCCATTTCGTCGCGGCCCATCTTTCTCCCGATGTAGATACAATGATCGCATCCTTTTGGGGATGGATGGATGCTTTCGCTGCTCGTATTGGAACCGGACTTCACCTTTGGTGTCTTCCTGGTGGTCCGCCAGATTCCCCAGTGACCCGTCTTTTTGCTGATATGTTAGGAGTAGGTCTCTTTCATTCAACATCGAGAACCACGCAAACGCTTTCCCTGACAGCGATGGATATGCTTACCCAAAAAAAGCTGGTCAAAGAATCGGGAGCCACCTTAACAAGCGATATCGACCATGGAACAAATGAAAATGCCATCATTCTCGTCAACGAACAAGGCCACTATTTAGGCGATTGGAGAAGCTCCGATGCTGAAACAGTGCGCCATATTAATATCTTATTTAAATCTTGTTTAAGATGGTTTGAAAATAACCTTCATACCAAACTGATCACCCTTTTTGCACAAAATAACCTGAGCATTATAGACCTTCCACAATTTTACTCCGACGTTTTTGATAGCGTTATCCAGGAATGCGAACCCGCCCTTGAATTTAATCAAAAACAAAAAACCGATCTCGATAGTTTTTTTATTAAGTTATTGTACATAGAAAATGGATTGATGGGGACTTTTAGAGACCTTATCCGTGCACTTGAAAGACTTGGTATATCCGATCTTACACGCTTCAAAGAAACTATTGAATCTCTATCCGAAAGTGGATTATTTGATGCAAAAGGTCATTTAAAAGAAGATAGACCCAAAATTTTTCTCTACCTAAAGAAAATTATCAGTGACTTGGATCAAGCCATCCATGATGTAAGAAATTATGTCGAGCGCTTAGATATGGAATTGGGAATCAAACACTTCGTTTTGGAAATCCCTCAAACCTATGTCAGCTTAAACAGCGATGTAGAAGAAATCCGTCAAAAAATGCAAAATTATGATTTTCTTACCGTCGTCGTTCCAGAACAAGATGGATCCTTATTTCCCGTCGGTATTGTCCGCGCCTCTGATTTGCGACGAAGCTGCCTAGGGACGGTGACTTTAAGAGACTTCAGCAATCATGAAGAAGTTAAAATGGCTTCTTACCTAGAAGTTGTTAGTGTTGTTGATCATCACAAATCCTCATTCCGCTCATTTTCAGCTCCATGTGTGTTGATCGGAGATGTACAGTCAACTAATGTCCTCGTGGCAGAACAAGCATTCATTATTAATGATCGGTACAGCTTAGGGGGGATGACCCGAGAATCAATCCAAGATCAAATTAAAGCTATTGGAATGCCTACAACTCAGTCAGAAAAACGCATTTTAAAACGATTAATCAGTCGTAGCCTTGCATCGATGGATACGCGTAATTTCTTTATTCATCCGAAACGAGAATTCTATGAGTATCTAAGTTATGTCCACGCCATTCTTGATGATACAGATCTCCTGACAAAGGTCACCGACCGCGATATGGAATGTATTGCCTCGCTACTCAACCGTTTAAAATCGCTATCACTCAAAAAAGAGGTGGAAATCATCCATTTTGACGATATCCCACGCGATCAAAACTTTGCAAGAACCGCTGCGCAGCGTATTTTACGTCAAGATGATATGTACTCTCTTTATCAGCAAATTTATTCTTTCAGAGAGCTCGAAGTCGAATCCAATTTAAGCTCCTGTATTGGCGGCAAATACTCAAATATATTCCTTGATGCAAAAGAACAAAATGGCTGCGCACGTGTAGGTCAAACAAAGCTTTTTGCTTCTAATTTTCCTTTCTTTCTCTCCCACGTTCACGAAGTGAGAGCGATTTGGTGCGAAAAATCGAAAGAGGTATTTAAGGATCATCCAGAAATCGATTTACACATCCATATGATCAGCACCATCGCCAGTGCAGAAGAGGTCTATAATAATCAAGCGGGAGATTATCTCCATTTTGATGAATTATGGTTGTGGGCACCTCCCCATCAACAAGGGTACAATCATTTGCGAAGCTTCTTATCTGGATTTCAGAATGCTTTAAAAAATATCAAAGAGTCGCTCTTCCTTGAATTTCTAGGCCCCCATGCACAGGAACTTCAAGCCATATTTATGCAGCTTTTCCCTGAGGTTCCTCAGGTGATCTCCTCCGAAGCTCAAGATGGTCTTTCAATTGCCGTTCTTCGCTTTCAGGCAGGATTGCTGAACTCAAGGAAATCAATGATTACACCTTATCTGCCGCGCCTAATCACCTAAATATTTTTCTCTTTGATCATTGATATAAAAATGGCATAGTCAGGAAAAGAGCAAAGGAGTTTATTATGTTAATCACATCAGTTTTTGAAGACCATCAGCCTATTCCAAAACAGTATACTTGTGAAGGAGAAAACATCTCTCCTGCCCTAACCTTCTCCGATATTCCTCATTCCACTCAAAGCCTTGTTTTAATTATGGACGATCCAGACGCGCCAAATGGAACATTCGATCATTGGATTGTTTGGAATATTCCGCCTTCTGTGACGAAATTGTCGGATCATGCCCCTGAATTGGAACAACTAACCCAGCAGATTGGCCGCGGCATTAACCACTATGGTAAGAATATCTATAATGGACCCTGCCCTCCCCCAGGAAAGCCTCATCGCTATTATATTCAATTGTATGCGATTGATATCCTCCTTACACTTCCTCAAAACTCAAAAAAGCAAGATGTTTTAACTGCCATTAAAGGCCATGTCATTGAAAATGCAACTCTCATTGGGACATACCAAAGATAAAGAAAATGACGCTTCCCTCTGTAACTCTGAAACCAGGTAAAGAAAAACCTATTCTAAATAAGCACCACTGGATCTTCTCCGGTGCTATCCAATCACTTCCCAAATTTGAAGATGGTGACTTCCTCAATGTTGTCAGCTCAAAAGGGGAGTTTTTAGGCTCCGGCTATTTTTCCAATAAATCAGGAATCACCGGAAGAGTCATTGCCTTTGATCAAACGCCTCCTTTAGAATGTATCGAAGAGTGCCTCAAAAATGCTTGGAAGTGGCGTCAAAACTGGTTTGATACAAAAAGTACAAATGCGTTTCGCTGGATCAATGGAGAAGGAGATGGTATCCCAGGCCTAGTGATCGATGTCTACAGTAAAGTTTTTGTGCTACAGAGTGCCACAAAAGGAATCGATAAGATTAAACGGTGGTTGGTGGATACGATTCAAAAACAATTCCAACCAGTTGCCATTTTTGAAAAATCCAATCTTCCCGTGAGAAAAGAAGAAGGGTTAGCTCCCTTCCAAGGATTACTCTATGGAAAAATTGAGGATTCGATTGCATTTTTGGAGAATGGTCTGACCTTTACGACAAATTTAGAGCAGTCCCAAAAAACGGGTTTTTTTTTAGATCATCGGGAAATGCGGCAATGGATACGCACGCTGTCTAAAGATAAACGCGTATTGAACGCTTTTTGCTATACAGGAGGATTTTCTGTCTATGCCTTAGCAGGAGGTGCTAAGCATGTGGATTCCGTCGATATCTCTGAAGAAGCCATCCAACAAGCAAAAAAACATGTTCTGGAAAATGGCTTTTCTTTATCCAATACTGGATTCTATAGCGAGGATGTCTTCACATTTTTAAGAGAGAAAGAACTTGGCTATGATCTTGTCATCCTAGACCCACCAGCTTTTGCTAAAAAAAAGAAAGATGTCATAGCTGCCTGCCGGGGTTATAAGGATATTAACAGGATCGCAATGCAAAAAATGCCAGCGGGTTCTCTTTTATTGACCTGCTCGTGCTCCCATCATGTCGATTCAACCCTATTTCAACAAGTTGTCTTCCAAGCAGCAGCTGAAGCGCGAAGAAAGGTTCGTATCGTTGGCACGCATCGATTAGCCCTCGACCATCCTATCAACCTCTTCCACCCCGAAGGAAATTACCTAAAAAGCCTACTACTTGCAATTGATTAATTGTAGCGTACACTTTACTGCGCGCATGTTTTTGCCGGATTTCGAAAAAGGTAATCAGGTCGTCTCGACCTGATTCTAATAAAAGCTTAAATATTATCAGCTTTCCATCGCCTCTGCCAGTTTTGCAACCCAGTTTTTTCTAGATTCTCCTATGTATCCCGAACTGTTTGTTACCCAAAGCCCTAAATTATAAGAAAAGATCTTCTCTCCCTTTTTGTTTATGTGCCGGATAAATCCGGCAAAAACAAGCGCACACTGAAGTGTACGCTACATTCTAGCCTTATTTGCTCTTGTCCTTCTCGGTCTACTACAATATTTCTTGGAATCTTGACAAGTTCAATAATTCTTGTAGCGCACACTAAAGAGACAGTTGCACATACTTAGACCGGAGGTCTTTGGAGTGCCAGAGACCTCCGGTCTATACAAAATATTTATAAAGAGATTTTTTCTGTGGTAAATATTTTTGCAACTGCCTCTTTAGTGTACGCTACAAATCTACAATTATTATTTATTAAGTGTTTTTAGGAATTGGTTTATATCCCATAATTTATTTTCAATTTGATCTCCATCACTTCTTGGAATATTGACAAGATCAACAATTAAATTTTGAACATCATTATTTTTAAGTTTGTCTTCAGGGATGTCTTTTAATTCTTCTTTAATCAAGGAATCTAATCGTTCAAGAAGTCTCTTTGTGGGTTTTATTCTTGCATTATCATCAACACGAGGATATTTTTTTATAACTTGATTTTTGAGTTTGGTTTGTATTTCATTTAAAGGTCCTGAGTTCAACGACGGTAATGCTTCCGGTGATACCTCTAAAGAAGCCTTAGGATTTTTAGTTAACTCAGGTTTTTGTGTTTCAGCTGAATTTTCTTTTAATATCCCTAATTTTTCTTGAAGAAGTTTTAAATTTGATTCATATTTTTCATCAGATACAACAAGATCAATGATTGCTTCTTTATTTTCGTTGATTTGTTTTGTAGATATTCCTTTTAATTCGTTACTTAATAATTTTTCTAAAATTTCAGGTTTTTTATCTTTTAACTTTGAAAAACTCCCATGGTGGGAGTCATTTACATTTGATGTTATGGGAAATTTTTCCTTTAATTTACTGTCAACTCCTAAGATGATCTCATTTTTAAATTCAATTATTTCGTTACTTAACTTTAGTTTGTTTTCTATCTCCGACTTGAATTTATTTTCAGGGTCAACATCATTGATAAATTTAAGAGTATTTTCTAGGTATTTATTCATATCGGAGGAATTACTTGAATCCAATTCTAATCCTTTTTTTTCAAAAATAAAGTTCAATACATACATTGAACTAAAAATATCTAATTGTTCCTTGGTATTCGGATCACTAGTTTCGTAGTTAATTCCATCTAATTGTTTTTTTGCTTCGGCAAATTTCTCCCTGTTTGCCCCTATAAGCATTTTATTAATATCCTTCAGTAAAGTAGGTAAAGTCGCAGCATCTTTTTCTTTCAATTTTTCTAAATTTTCAGTAAACGCTGTGCCTTTTGTAAAAAATTTATGCGTTTCGCTTAATTTTGTGGAGGAAGAATTAGTTGCACCCTCAGAATGAAGTATATTTGTCATGGTCTGAGTGATTGGATTTTTTGGAGTTGAATCAAGTATAGAAATTTGATTTTTATTAATTTCTGTGTTATCTCTATTAATTTGACCTGTATCGTCATTTGGATACAATGTAACCATGATAATTCCTTTTTTAATAGATTAGTACATAAAAGAAACTTATTACTATATTACATTATATAATTATAATCTTAATTATGTAAGAATAAATTAGAATAAATTAGAAATTTCCGGTTGGTGTATGCAAAACTTCTTAAAGAAATTTAATGTGAGTATGACATTACCTAGAGTAAAAAAAGATGATAGACACGCGCGGTATACGAATTTCCTAAAGAGTAGTCCCATAGCGTGTCTTCGTTATAACTTACAGCATTAATGAGTCACTTAATTCATTCAATATATTTTTGTAAAAATCAGTAGTTTTGTCTTGTGTTACTACCAAATCCGCTATTTTCTTTTGAATGCTTGAATCGGATAGTTTTTGTAAATCAACATCTTCTAGTAGATCAAAAAGTTCATTTAGATTTTCTTGTTTTTTTAGCATTTCTTCCTCTACCGTGCCGAAATTGCTTTTGCCTGGGCGACTAAGTTTCATTTCTATCAAAGTTTTAACAAACTCCATAATTTGATTTTTTGCTTTAACTATAGTTAAATCATTTTTTAGAGCCCCAAGATCGCGTTTATTTCTTTGCGTAACTTCATCAAAAGGTAAATCGGAATCAAAAGTTGGAAGAGAATTTAATTTTGATTGTAAATTAAGCATTTTGTTTTTAAATTCATTACTAAATGGGTCGGTTGTCATTAAAAAAGTTAAATCAGATAAAACCTCTTCATAGCTCAAATTTTTATTTTCAAAACTATTTTTTAAATTAAAAAATTTAATTAAATAGTCGGGGCTTTGGTGATTTTCCATTAAATTGATCTCATTTAATTTATTTTTAATGTCAATTCCTTCTTTTTTATATAATTCATTATTTTTTGGTATTAAATTATTTAATAGATTTAAACTTTTTTTAATTTTTTGATAATTATCAAATGTAATTTCTAACTTAGAAAAATCGTTATCGCACATTATTTTTAAATCATAAATGGCTTGTTTTGTTTGATTTTGATTTTTTATATCATCAGAGGAAGAAAATTTTTTTAGCAAATTTAAATAAAAAGTAGTCCCTGTGGGGGATGTAAGCTTGTTCTTTTATGAAAAATACGATGTTGTGAGCAAACTTTCATCCTTAGAATTTGTGATACTTGCTATGAAGTGATAGATCATTTTCCTCAGGAAGAGCATTATTAAGCGATCAGCTTCAGCGTGCTGCTTTATCACAATATCATTAAATATTGCAGGGAGCTGGTGAATAATGATGTAGATGAAAAGCTCAATTTTATCGTATAGCGATCTGCGATAGAAGCAGTATAGTTCATTATACAGTTTACTTCCCGATTTCTTCTATTAATTCCCTAAATTTTGCTTTGTATAATAGATCTTCTCTGTCCTCTGTTAATATCAAAGTTGCTATATCTCCTTGAAGCTTTGGACTAGATAGTTTTTGTAAATCAACATCTTCTAGTAGATCAAAAAGTTCATTTAAACGGGCTTGTTTTTTAACTATTTCTTCCTCTAGTGTACCTAATTTGTTATTTGACCGACGAATTTTCTTTTCTATCAGGGATTTAGCTAACTCCATAATTTGATTTTTTGCAGCATTAACAATTACCAAATCTTTCTGCAAATCTTCCATATAATCTCGCTTTTTTCCTTTACCCTTTACTTCCATATTTTGTGAAGTGTCATTCAATCTGCCTAAAAATTCCGTTTCCTTTTTTTGAAAATTTGAATCTTCTGGATTTGTATTCATTAAATAACTTAGATCAAATAATATTGTTTGATAGAGTGCCTCATCAGGATTTTGATTATCAAAATAGAGTTTTAAATTACTCATTAACAAATTTGAACCTGAATTCACTTTATTTTGATTTGTTAAAATGCTGATGTCAATTATTGCATCTTGTAAAGTTGAAAATAATTGGATGTCGAGAGGAGTTCCGGTTTCGAATAATTTATTTATTTGATTTTCAATTTCTATATAGTTATCTGAAGAAATTAGAATTTTATTTAATCCGTTGTTTGACATTTTTTTAATATTATATATTGAATCTGCAATATTTATTCTTTTTAAAACATTTGATTCTTTTGTATTTATATTTTTTAATAAATCATATATTTGTGTAAATTCTTTAGAGTCATATGGTTGGTTTAGTAAATATTTATTAATGTGATCCAATATTTGGATCTGATTGATGGGATTTTGGTTAGCTATATTTTTAAATTGTTCATATTTATCTTTAAATTCATTAGATTTTATATTTTTAAGATTCGTAATTGCAAATTTACATATTGAAAGTCTTGAATTTAATGTCTCATTATTAATAGATTTTGGAGTAATAAACTCAATGAGCCTATCGATATGAGTTTCTAAAACTTGATAATTTTTATTTGTTATTTCTAAAGCGTTTATGTTAAAGTTAGATGCTTTCAATAATTCATTAATAGATTTAAAAATCTCTATTTGATTTTTGACGTCATGATTTTTAACGTCTAATGTATTAATTTCAATTTCTAATTCCCTAATCAAATTAACTGAGTTTTGATTTATATTTTTTAAGTTAATTAAATTAGAGTTAATTTCTTTTAATGTATGTGGTAAGTTATTTGTGCTAGTTATTTGAATTTTTAGATTATTAAGATCTTGTATCCAATTATTTTTTTCAACTTCCTTTTCAATTTCTTTGGTATCTATTTGAATTTTTTGCAAAAGTAGGCCGAAATCATTTATAGGAATAGAGGAATCATTAATAAATTTAAGCAGATTAACACAATCACTGCCAATTTCTTTATAATTAAATTCGTTAACTTGTTGCTTTTTAACTAAAAAATCTTTCATTCTGCAAATTGATAAAAATATAGTATATTGATTCTTAATTTCAGGTTTTTCCCTTTGAGAAATATCTAATTGACTAAATAAATCTGAAATATCTTTCCTATTCAGGTTAATAAAATTTTCATTAATTTTACTCATCTGTGTTGCAATTCCTTTAAAGTCATTTGCTCTTAATAAGGTTAAGAATTTCAAAGAATCGGTTTCAGATTCAATTATTTTTTTTATTTCTGTGATTTCTAATTTTTTAGATTGAATTATTGAATTGTATTTTTCTATCGAATTCTTTTGAAAAAAGTCACTCAATGTTTCAAAATTAGCATCGAGATTCTTGTAATTATATTTAGTTACCTTTATATCACCTAATCCACCATAGGTTTTTTTTAAATAACAGATGATAAATCGAACATTTGATTGAACATGAATTGCCTTGATATGAGGATTTTCTTTTTTAAATATAGACTTGGGGTTATTAATATTTTTATTAATATTTTCCTCTAATATGGAATTAATTTTCCTTACTGTTTCCTCAAAATTTTTAACAAGTTTTGTATCCTTGCAATCTAAAAGAACTTTATTGATATCCTTAATTATATGAGAGATTTCTTCCATTAAAGGGTTAGTTAAAATTCTGTGTGTATTAATTTTATTATTTAAAATAGCAAGTTTGTTTTCTATTGTTCGTTCATTTATAATGATTTCTTGCGTGGTAATTTGATGATTTGAGATAGGTGTAGGCGTTTCATTATTTTGATTAAATTTTTCTTGAATGAAATGAATATCAGTTAAACTACTATATACCGGAGGTTGAATAGAAATAGGAGGTGAGTTTATTTCAGCATTATTTTGGGATTCTGGGAAAAAATTTCCTCTAGAATAAACTGGTAGTTCTTCTGAAAATGACATAAAACCTCAATTTTTATAATTAGGATTTTGATGTTGTTTACTATTAATATTTTAAATTACTTGTTCTATTCGTGTATTTATTTATGTTTGTTATTGTTAATATTCATTATACAAATTTCAAATAAATATTGTACAATCTATTTTTAACTCTTGAGAAAAAATCAGAAAATATCAGATTTTTAAAGATGAGTTACCAAAATGGGAGAGTAATCGCAGCGAACTGAGTCGCCAAGAGATTGGCAGTGCTTGAGTTTGAAACGAGGAGCTTGAAGGAGAGTCTCCATACAGTCTGTGTAAAAAGGAGAGCCTGTTGAGCCTAGGAGGAGAGGACCCGAATAAAGAGTGAGTTGCTGAAAAAGGGATTGCGAAATGAGTGAGCTATGAAGGGAAGAGCCCCCCTCCGCTAAAAGTTGCAAAATGCCTCGTTTCCCCAAATCATCTAATACTTGACCTAAGTTGACAGATTCTCCTTCTATTTTAAGAATCGCAACTTCAGCTCCCGTTTCCTTCCATTCAGCTATTCTTTTAGAAGAGGCAAGTGGCGATGAGAAAATGAGAGTGGGGGCTAACTTCATGTCGAATAAAGGGCCCACAGGAGAAAGCCTTCCGCGGCTATCAACAACAACGCGCAGGGGAGGATTTAATGGAGAAAAATGATCTAATCGTACAGTCAGAGAAGGTCGATCAACGATAGCTGTTTGAGATCCAATCAAAATTGCTTGTGATTGTGCTCGCAACTCATGGGCATTCACGCGTGCTTCTTTTGAAGAGATCCATTGAGAAGTTCCATCCTGAGCTGCGATTCGTCCATCTAGGCTTATAGCAGCTTTAATAATAGTATAAGGACGTTGTGTTCGCCTTTGATGGAGATAAGGTTTTAAACTTTCTTCGGCTTCTGACTCGCATAGTCCTGGAATGACTTGAATTCCGGCCTCTTTTAATGCTTGAATCCCTTTTCCAGCAACTCGAAGATCTGGATCCTCCAGTGCGATAAATACCCTTTTAATCCCTGCTTTTATGATGGCTTGATGGCAGGGAGGTGTGCGACCAAAATGACAACAAGGTTCAAGTGTAACATAGAGATCAGCATCTTTTGCGTTGTTTCCAGCGTTTTGCAAAGCGATCACTTCAGCATGGGATTGTCCTGGAGGAAGGGTACTTCCCTCTCCAATAATTTTTTGATCTTTAACAATGACGCACCCCACCCAAGGATTAGGAGGAGTTCGTAAACGAGCCGATTCTCCCAATAGCAAAGCTTGCTTCATAAAATGAACGGAATCCAAAGAGGATGTTTGCTCTGGCATTGGATGACTTTCTGTTGATTTTTTTGGCGAAAATATATTAACCTGAGTTTTGGTTTTTTTTGCGCTTTAGGCTGAGTCAAAGTCTCGGGAATTCAAGATTACAAATGGGTCTATACTAGAAAATTAGTCTCGCTTATGACTTTGCATTCGTAAGAGCTTTCACTCTAGCCAAAGGGCAGAAAACCTAAAACTCAGTTTATTACATTTGCCCTGTTTTCGTCAACATTCACCAAGCTTAAGAGTTCCTTATGGCAATTAACTTTTTTTCCAAATCCCACACTCAATCCAAACCTCTTGTTCTTGTAATGTTAGGTCCACCTGGAGCTGGAAAAGGGACGCAAGCAAAGCAACTAGCAAAACATTATCAGATCCCTCAAATTTCTACCGGAGATCTATTTCGTGAAAATATGCAAAATGCTACTTCTATTGGTATAAAAGCCAAAGAATATATTCAGGCTGGTTCTTTGGTCCCCGATGATGTTGTTCTGGAGATGTTTTTTGATCGTGTTAGAAAAGAAGATTGTCGCAATGGCTATGTTTTAGATGGGATTCCACGCACACTTTACCAGGCAGAAGTGATCGATGCGAAAATTTTTCCGCATGTTCACTTTCATGTTCTCTGTCTCAATGTCGATGACAAAATTCTATTCGAACGCGCTGAAGGTCGACGTGTCTGTCGAGATTGTGGTAGAATCTATCATGTGAGTGGTTCCCCATCAAAAGTTGAGAATATTTGTGATGCGTGTAATGGAGAGCTTTTTTGTCGTTCAGATGACCATGCTGATGTAGTTCGGGAAAGGTTGCGTGTTTTCCATGAGCAGACAAAACCTCTTGTTAAGTACTATCAAGAAAAAGGATGCCTAACTTCTTTTGATGGCGAAATCCTTCCGGATTCTGTTCACATCGCGTTGAGAGACTTTGTAGACAAAAAGTTAAAACACTAACTTCTTTTTGATAATACGGATTTTAATTCGATGTAATCAGATTTGTCAATAAAGGCAAGCAACCTATCTTTATTGGAGGTAACGAGTCTATAAAGTTCTTTGACTGCATCTCCATTTTTACTTTTCTCTGCATCATTTTTTAATCTGTTAACGAATTTTCCAATGTTATTCCTATAGTCATTCATTGCAGCATTATCCTGAGTATTAAACTCTCCTTTTTCTAGTCGAGTTAGAAATTCTTTTGCTGTTTGAAGGGGACTATGAGCTCTTTTATTCATCAAGGAAAGTTGTTGATCAAGGATATCCTTGGTTTCTTTTGCTTTATCTTGTAAAACCTCAGATTGGGGCAGCTTTTCAATTTCTCTAAAAAGAATTGAAAGTTTGACTGCATACTGCATGAGAGCTAGAAACTCCCCTCCATCGGATTTTTGCTCAGTAAGTTTTGAAACAGTGACAACATTTGGGGTCGCTGGACTTGTCGAAATGTCTTTTGAAGAAAGAAAGAGATTTGCTACCATCCCGATGTTATTGAGTTCGATAATGTCTGTTAACAGTGTTTCAAATTCTGCAGAGCTAAATAAATCACTAAAGCGATTAAAAATATAGCTGGAATCGACTTTTGCTCTCACCATCTCTTCGATTTCGAACATCTGTGTCATTACTTTTGCAGATGAATTCTCAATCTGATTAAATCTTTTAATCACTTCGTCATATAAAGCACGATCCTCTGGCTTAATTTGGTTGCTTGCCTTTTCATATTCATCTTTTTTATTGATAAATTTTTGCATATTTTCTCTGAAGGTAGAGAATAATTCTTCATATTCTTTAGGGATAGGAGTAGGTTTTGATGATGGTGTGGGTGGTAGAGGACGCATATGAGGTTTCGCAGGAAAATAAGTATGCTCTCCTAAGGTTTTTGATGCTCCTTGATTAGAAAGAGGTTGATTCACCAATTCTTTTAAATTTTGAGGTGTGGCGGGCAACTCTTTTTTTGGAACGGCTGGTTTTGAAGGGAGTGTTTTAGAATAAGAGGGGATTTCTTCAGGAGGAGGTTTAGGTTTATTTGGGTCAAAATATGACATATTTTAACTCCTTTATATTTAATTACCTTTTTGTTTATATCGCTTCCTGGTTGATATTACTACTTAGAAACTCATAGGCGTTATTTTTGAATTCGGGTGGTGTTTGAGAGTTTTGTTTATTTAAAGAATAAAAAAAGCTAGCTTGTATGGTTCCATTTAGTTGGGTAGAAAGGATATTCAATCTATCCATTGCAGTTAAACCAGGAAGATCACTTCTTACATCAACCTTTATTCCATTGAATTCAGGTGTGTTTTCTCTTATATTTGAAAGAGCTATCCCTTTCTTTAAGAGAACTTTATTTTTGAAATTATTTTTATATGTACTGACTTTCGTCAGTATATAATCACTAATAAAACGCTGAATGATTCTAGCTGTAATGAACCCTGTGCGGTCCTTGGCACTGAGGCATCCACCAGAAACAGCAAATTTTTTAGATTTTAAGATATGATACATTAAATCTTCGGCAAGTTTATAATTGGATACGTTTCCTGGCTGCAATCGTTTTTCTAAGTCAGTCTCCTTAAAAAATCCAGGAAATTTAGAATTAATAGCACGTAGCGCCTCTAAGTTAATATCAGCTTGTTCCTTATCATTTTTCATATGTTTCTGTACTGTAGTGGAAAAAAAGAAGGTGTTCAATTTAATGGGGTCTGTATTACTGACGCCTTCTTGAAGGGGAAGATAAATAGTACTGCTGTCTATGCGAGGACCACTTCCATCAAAAATAAGTTTTTTGCCATTGAATTCCTTAAATATCTCAGCCATGTCTTCCATTTCAACGCGTTCATCATGCATCCATCCTGTGGGATCTAGTGAACTTAGGGTGTGGTTGAGCCAGCAAAGATGGATAAGATTAAATTCACCATCTTTGATTAAATCAGGGTTCATTTTGACTTGCGCAGCAATGAGCTGTACCATCTGCGTTTGGAGAAATAGTCTTCTTTCTGCAATCATCTCATTGACTAAAGTTTTCTTACCTATGCTGAGTTCGTCTTTGATGGCGTTTAATTTTAAATGGGCATCTTGGGCAGATTCAATCTGCTTTTTAGTCAAAAATTTGGAGGTCAAAGGTTTTTTGAAACGATCAATATTTTTGAAGTGCTTTTTTTCAACTTCCTTCTCAGCACACATTTTTTTTAAGTCTTTAAGACTATACCAGCCATTTCGCATATCGGAGAATACTCCTAATTGATAGAATCCAAGATGCTTTTCCCCTTTTAGTGAAAGATCATGGTAGCGCATGTTGACCGGTGCTGCAATGCACTGTTGACTAGCTTTAGGGTAATTGAGTTTTTTTTGTTGACTCAATATCTGTCTAAAATAGGGTGAGGGTAACCAGTCTTTTTGTTTATTTTCTTTTAAATAGTTTTCTATTAATACGATTTGATTTTCATGATAGGTAAGTTCTTTAGCCTTTTTGCCATTTTTTTCCTTAATTTGTGCAATCATAGCCCTATGAAATGCTAAAGATTCTAACAATGTGGATTCCCTAGTGAGGCGTTCCGTGAAAGAGTCGGTATAATGATGAGAGTTTTTAACTAGATATGTATCTTCAATCAATCGATCTGCCGGTTTTTGCGAATCTTCAAAAATTTTTGTCATCTGGGAAAGAGACTGCACCAGGGGAAGTTCGGCTTGGAAAATAGTTTCTCCCTCAGAATGGCTGACTTTAACTTCAACCTTTGGAGATTTAGCAGGTGGTTTAAACTGTGAAATGGTTAGTTTTTTTACCTGATCTAACTCGTCCACTTCGGAGATGAACTCCTTAGTAAACGTGTTTTTAATTACTTTTTTTATGGCTTGTTTTTGCTCAAGGGTAAATGGATGATCCATAGAGTAGTATTGTCCTTCAAGACAAATTCGTTTGATGACAAAGCGTTGTCCATTGGAGAGAATGATTTTGCCATTTGGATTGATAGTAAACTGTTCAAAAGCGTTTTGATTTACTACTTTGTTAATAGATTGACTTGGGTTTGTCATAATAATCACTCTTTAAATAACTTTAATTAAAAATTAAATAAAACAACGTTTGTATAATTAATTATACTCTTTAAAAACTAAACAATCAAATTAATAGAAGAGATATAAAAAAAAATTACTTATTTGTGATTGCTAAATAATTCCAGGGTTTTGTACAATTTTTTTATTTAGAAATTTTAATGGATCGTAACCAATCATGTTAAAAGTCATTCAAGACAACGAAGATAATCAAAAGGCCCTTTCTCGGTCACCAGCAGACCAAAATGGAAAACTTAACATCCCAGAACAAGGGAATAGAATTAATTTTACGAGCTTAGGGTGCCCTCGTAATTTAGTCGATAGCGAGGTGATGTTAGGGATTTTGTTAAAAGCAGGATATGAGATCGGAGATCTCCAAGAAGCCGATTTTCTTGTTTTAAATACTTGCGGATTCCTAGAAGCTTCAAGAAATGAATCCATGGATACCGTGGGAGAGCTCCTTTCAATAAAAAAATCTTCAGCTAAATTGATTGTGACCGGCTGCATGGTGCAAACTCATAGCGTTCTTCTCAAAGAAACTTACCCTGCAATCGACTATCTATTAGGGTCAGGTGACTTAGAGGGTATTCTCAGAGCTGTCCAGTCGACTTCTCAGGGCGAAATCATCACCTCTGCACGTAGCTACTTAGAGGCTGGCGAGGTTCCAAGGCGACTTTCCACACCGAAACACTTTGCCTACTTAAAAATAGCTGAGGGGTGTCGCAAACGTTGTGCTTACTGCGTGATCCCTATCATCAAAGGACCTCTTAAAAGTAAATCTCCAGAACAAGTTTTAAAAGAATTTAATCTTCTCTTGAATCAGGGAGTCTCCGAAGTGATTCTGATTGCTCAAGATTTAGGGGACTACGGAAAAGATCAAGGAGGGAAGTCGATAACCGCACTCTTAGCCCTTCTCAAAGATCTACTCCAAGTCGAGAAGGAATTTTGGCTTCGTCTTCTCTACCTCTATCCCGATGAAATCACTGAAGATTTAATTGCTCTCATGAAAAGCGATCCTAGAATTTGTCCTTACCTTGACATGCCTATCCAACATATCAACAACACTCTTTTGAAATCAATGCGTCGAGCCACATCCGGGGAACAGATTAAACAGGTCATCTCTCAATTGCGCGCTGCAATTCCAAATATCTCCATTCGAACCAGTCTCATTGTTGGATTCCCTGGCGAAACCGAGGAGCAATTTGAAGAACTCGTCACCTTTTTAAAGGAATATCCTCTGGATAATGTGGGGATATTTAAATTTTCACGAGAGCCAGGATCTCATGCCTATGATTTACCTCATCAAATCGATGAAGACGTTAAGGAGTCGAGATACCACCGCTTAATGCAAGTGCAGAAAAAAATCGTTAAAAAGACACTCAAGAAAAAGTTATTAGGCAAAACATTGAAAGTTGTTGTTGAAGGATATCACCCCGAAAGCAACCTTCTCATGCTTGGCCGTCATCAAGGTCAGTGCCCTGATATCGATGGACAGGTTATTATTAATGACTGCCGCAAGGTTAAGGCCTTCGGTCAACTTTATGATGTAGAAATCACCGATGTTTCTGATTATGATTTGGTGGGTAGAGTGCTCTAATCCTCATTATTGGAGTTAATTCCCAAATGCTTTATTGTCGGTTTTTTCGTCAATTTCAGGCATTTACTGGGGGCTTATGCGTTTAACTTTCCAAAAATTTATTAATTCAAATCGACAAACAAAGTGGTTCATTCTAACAATTGCCATTTATATGATCGCTATCCTCTGGACGACGGTGCAGGCATATGCTCGTCTTGAGTATAGTCGAAGCTATATTTCTAAACCTATTATCATTCGCGATCAAGTTCCGGATGAATCCTAAACTCAATGGACATTTATGACAAAGCCTGACTACCATCAGCATGAAGAATTTCAAAATCGTTTGCGGAAGCTTAATGAAATACGTGAATATAACATCGAGGCTTATCCTCACAAATTCAATCCCGACAGCACAACTTTGGAACTTGAAAGAGCTTTTAAAGAAGCCCAAGTAGGACATAGTGAAGATGCTGCTTCTGGAACCACACCTTCTGTCACAGTAGCTGGAAGGTTGGTTTTATTCAGAGCTATGGGAAAGAATGCTTTTGCTCATATTCAAGATAGTTTCGGCCGTATCCAACTGATGTTTAATCGAGATCTTACGCACCTTTCAGGTTTTCATCCCGATGGAAAGGAAGCCGATGGAAATGTTTTGAAATTTATCGAGAAGAAACTCGATCTAGGTGATATCATCGGAGTAAAAGGAAATTTATTTCACACAAATAAAGGGGAGCTTACTATTTTTGTCAAGGAGCTCACTCTCTTATGCAAAACGCTTTTACCACTTGCAGATAAACATAGTGGCCTTGCCGACAAAGAATTACGGTACCGTAAAAGATGGTTAGATCTGATCTCCCATCCCGAAATTTCCACATTGTTTCGCACAAGAAGTCAAATTCTAGTCCATATTCGCGACTATTTTTATCGCAACCATTTCCTTGAAGTTGAAACTCCAGTTCTTCAAAGCATCTATGGAGGAGCCGAAGCACGCCCTTTTATCACTAATTTAAATGCACTCGATCAGGAAATGTTTTTGAGAATCTCCCTTGAAATTCCACTTAAGAAGCTAATTGTCGGAGGGATGAATCGTGTTTTTGAAATGGGTAAGGTGTTTAGGAATGAGGGAATCGATCGTACACATAATCCTGAATTCACAATGGTTGAAGCTTATGCCGCCTATTGGGATTATCAGGATACCATGAAGTTTGTTGAAAACCTTTTCGAAAGCCTTGCCTTAGAGCTTTATGGAACAACTTTAGTTCCTTATACAAACCCAGAAGATGGGTCTACTATTTCAGTAGACATGAAGGCGCCTTGGATTCGAATGACCATGAAAGAAAGTATTAAACACTATGCTCAAATAGATGTGGATGCACTAAAAGATGAACACATGAGAAAGATGCTTTTAGAAAGCGGTCATTGCGACCCTAAAAAGCTCAATAGTTTAAGTCGGGGACTTCTCATTGCAGCAATGTTTGAGGTTTATGTCGAACAGCATCTTATCCAGCCACATCACATCTATGATCACCCGATTGAAACAACTCCTCTCTGCAAGCCACATAGAGATAAAAAGTTAAAGGATGAGGGCATTGTCGAGAGATTTGAAAGTTTTATTCTCACTCAAGAAGTCTGTAACTCTTACTCCGAATTGAATGATCCCCTTATTCAAAGAGATTTGTTAGAGTTGCAAGCAGCTCGCAAAGATGCTGGAGATGAGGAAGCAAGTCCTCTCGATGAAGAGTTCATAGAAGCGGTCTGTCAGGGAATGCCACCAACTGGTGGGTTTGGAATAGGAATCGATCGTTTAGTGATGATATTGACGAATTCTCATTCTATTCGTGATGTCTTGTACTTCCCTTGGATGAAACCAAATAGCTAAATCTACGCTACGTTCGCCTTAGAACCTGTTCAGATAATCAAAGCCTCGCTTGCTCCACTTTAGTGGCAAACGAGCTTCTTTATTCTTTATAATCAGGTAAGTAAATTAGCTCCAACCATAATAGTAGATAGACCAAAGTTAATAGGATCTTGTTTTGCGTTAGGAACCAATAATAAAAGAACTGCAACTAAACTTACTTTCTGAATAATAATCATGCATTTTGACAAAACTATATCAGATTTGCCCAATGTGTTTGGATAAATATTTTTTTTTGTACAATATTGAGCGATTCCGCTTGCTACCAAAGAAGCCGTTATTGAAAGCGCTGTAACACCGACTAGCGCAATAGCCACGGTATTGGAATACGGAGTATTGGCATATGGATCAACTACTTCCATAGCTGACATAGCTATCAGCCCAAGAGTAAGCCCTGTATAGATATTGCCCATACAATGGCCTACCCTATCTTTTGGATTCCTTAGTGAATTACTTCGTTTTAATTCCAAGATTGTTGCAGAAGATAATGCATACGTTGCTAATCTGCATGAATAAAAAGACGCGCTCATTTTGTTTTTCCTTATTATTTAATAATCAACAAGATGATAATATTTTATTGTTTATAAGTCAACTAAAAACAAAAATGTAGTTATTTTGAGGGCTCCTGTGGTATCACAAAAAAATCTCGTTATAAATATTTTATGAATGAACATCTTGCAATAATTCATTTCCTTGCCCGTGCGCGTGCCCGATTAACGCTGTTTCTGGACAATCTTAATTAACATAGAGACTATACCAATCAATAATTCTCGCCCTTTTATGTATCGATTCTCTTCTATAAGCCGCAGCCGTTGACATACATCTAAAACTCCTGCACATTCCGTAGCAGATCGTTTGGCCATACGATAAAATCGAGCTTTTTCATCTACAGCATATTCACCAGCGCCTTCTGCAATATTTAATGATATTGATAAAGCTGCACGCTGAAGCTGATCGCTTAAATATGCTCTTTTGCTGACAGCTTCGTATTTTTTCATAAATGACCAAAGGTTTTGAAAAATGAAACTTTTTACTAAAAATTGAATTAAGAAAAAGGGCCTTTTTGTTTTTTTTGGGCAAGGGCAAAGGCAAGGGCAAGGGCAAAGGCAAGGGCAAAGGCAAGGGCAAAGGCAAGGGCAAAGGCAAGGGCAAAGGC